>CADAYP010000009.1:0-42635 GCA_902792235.1 Ruminococcus flavefaciens | reverse complement strand
CCAAGCCTCGTTCTTACCCTGGAATGAAGCGATACGGAGTGCGAAGCACTTCTTGCCGAGGAGAACGTTTCCGCCGTAAGCAGAGTTGATAGACCAGATAGTATTCTCTTCAGGGAACTGAACGATATATCTCTTCTCAGGGTCAACGTCAGCCTTTGAGTGGAGACCTCTTACGAAATCGTCAGAAGTATCGCCGAGGTTCTCGAAAGCCTGCTTACCCATACGAGTCATGATGTTCATGTTAAGAACAACGTAGATAGAGTCAGTAACCTCAACACCTACCTTAGCGAGAGGAGAACCGATGGGACCCATTGAATAAGGGATAACATACATCGTTCTGCCCTTCATAACGCCGTCGTACATAGGTGTAAGGAGAGCCTTCATCTCGTTGGGATCCATCCAGTTATTTGTAGGACCAGCGCCAGCCTTTTCCTTAGAGCAGATGAAAGTTCTGTCCTCAACACGAGCAACGTCGTTCTCACGAGTTCTGTGGTAGAGACAATTGGGGTACTTTTCCTGATTGAGCTTGTACATTTTGTCCCAGCTGTCATCGGGGAGAGAAGTAACCTCTTCTGTAAGAGCATCAAGCTGTTCCTTTGAGCCGTCGATCCATACAACGTTATCAGGCTTGCAGAGAGCGATCATCTCGTCGACCCACTTTAATACATTGGGGTTCTTTGTCAGTGACATTGAAATCTACCTCCTAAAAAATAATCAGTACAATACGGCGGTGAAGCCGTCGGGAACTCCGCGGAATGCGAAAAAATCCTTATTTTTATTATATACAATTTTTGGCTTACTGTCAATAGCGAGAATGATATTTTTCTGACATAGTTTTATATATCGTCATTTTCAGGCAAATACCCGTGTGATGAATTGCGTTAGGCATATATGCACAATCATTTCAACATTTCGTTGTATAAAACGTAGAAAAATGTTCTCTGAGGATAATATTTGGAACCGTATTGTTGAATTTTCTTGTTTTTATGGTATAATATAATATAGAGAAAGCTATAATCACATGATCGGAGGAGATATGGATTGAAGAAGACAATTATCACAATAGAACGTCAGTACGGAAGCGGCGGAAGTATAATCGGCAAGCTTGCCGCAGAAAAGCTCGGCGTCAGCTACTACAACCGTCAGATACTTGAGATGACCGCGGATAAATGCGGTATCTCCGCCGAATACCTCGAATCAGCCGAGGAGAGTGTTCCTACAAGTTTCCTCTATTCTCTGCTTCTCTCCGCGAATCCCGCAAGAGCAGTTGAGGAGAATCTTCCCCTCTCGGACAAAGTCTTTCTCATGGAAAGCCGCATAATCAGCGAGATAGCTGAGCGTGAGAAAAGCTTTGTACTCGTCGGCAGATGCGGAAGCTATATCCTTGAAGATAAGGGCTGTTTCAGCGTTTACATCTACGCGCCGCAGGAAGACAGGATAAAGAGAGCCATAAACGAATACGGCATTCCCGCAGGCAAGGCTGAAAATATTATGAAAAAAGCCGATAAGCGCCGCGAGACCTTCTTCAATGTCAATACCGGCAGAAGTTGGCAGGATAAGGATATGTATTCGCTGTGTCTCAACAGTGCAGAGCTCGGAGACGACCTCTGTGCCGAGCTTATAGTCAAGGCTTATAACGAGTATAATGATCGTTTCAAGGACTGACGGCACATTTATAAAAGAAATTACCACGTAATATATCTCTCTAAGGTACGCTCCCTGTTGACGCAGGGAGCGTTTTCCTTTGTATTCCTCTTTACTGCACGCTTGACATTTATATGACGATATTATATAATTTTAGAAGAATATTTTCTTTATAGGTGATAAAATGGCAAGAATATACCCTCTTTTCAGTTCGAGCAAGGGAAATTCTTCATTCATAGGAACGGAAAAAGGCGGATTTCTCATCGACTGCGGAGTCAGCTTCAAACGGCTTTCCGCCGCCCTCGAAGTAAATAATATACCGCTTTCGGCTGTTCAGGCAGTATTCATAACTCATGAGCACAGTGACCACATAAGCGGTCTGAAAATGCTCACAAAGCACACCGGTATACCTGTTTACGGCACGAAACGTACTCTTCAGCGGCTTTGCGATACAGATAAGATTTCGCCGAATTCTCCGGTAATAGATATGATCGGCAAGGCTATTTCATGTGCCGGTCACGAGCTTACCTGTTTCAGCACTCCGCATGATGCTATACAGAGCTGCGGCTACAGGATAACCACCGAAGACGGAAAGGTATGTGCCGTATGCACCGATGTAGGTCACATAACCCCTGAAGTTGATTCAGCACTAAGCGGATGCCGTTTCGTACTGATAGAGTCGAACTACGACGAGGGTATGCTCCGTCACGGAAATTACCCGATATACCTAAAAGAACGCATACTCTCCCCCGTCGGGCATCTCTCGAACAATGCCTGCGGTGAACAGGTAAGACGCATGATAGAGCGCGGTACTACACATATTCTGCTCGGACATTTAAGTCCCGAAAACAACCGCCCCGATATCGCGTATTCAACAGTCCGCTCATATCTCGGCGGAGCGGTAAGCGGCAGAGACTACATAATGGGTGTCGCACCTATGGAAACTCAGGGAGGAGCTGTTATTTTCTGATGAATGTGAATCTTATAGTCATAGGCAAACTCAAAGAAGAATACCTGCGCAGTGCGTGTGCGGAGTACATAAAGCGCCTCGGCAGATACTGCACATTTGAACTTCACGAACTTGACGAGTGCCGTCTCAGCGACGACCCGTCAGAAAAAGAGATAGCCGCCGCTCTCAAAAAAGAAGGCGAGCAGATAAAGCGCTTTGCAAAGGGAATGATAATCCCAATGTGCATCGAAGGCAAACAGCTGACAAGTCCCGAGCTTGCGGAAAAGATAAGCTCCGCAGGAGTCGGCGGAATGAGTACCGTTACATTTATAATAGGCAGTTCATTCGGTCTCGACCCCGAAATTAAAAGCATGGGAACTCTCAGACTCTCTATGTCGAAAATGACATTCCCCCATCAGCTCGCAAGGGTAATGCTCCTCGAACAGATATACCGCAGTTTTCAGATATCTTCCGGCGGAAAATACCACAAATAATAATATATTCCGCTTGCAATCCTGATGTTTATGTGATATAATTATTACAATTGCTATAGGTAAACCTGAACAAGGAGGATGATAACATGGACCCTTTAATGGCAACAGGCATAGTTACCGCTATCACGACTATTCTCAGAAACTCCGTTGACGACGATTCTATGCTTCAGCAGTACATCAACGAGGAAAACGTCACAAAGCTGATAGAATTTCTGAAAGAGACCCTCGACGACGATTACAATGCCTACAACAGCACTCTCCTTGCTATACAGAGCAACGAACTCGATAAACTGAAAATCGACATTGACAATGCCAAAAGCCTTTACTACGAAGGTCTCGATAACCCGGAGCTTCTCGCGAAAAAACTCGACAGTGCCCACGAAAAGCTCATCAATGTTATAAACTCGCTCAATAACCGCGTAAGGTCATCTGTAAATCAGCTCCGTCAGAATAAGGAAAACTTCAAGCCTAACGCGATTTTTCCGCAGAAAGCTCTCAATGCTGAAATAGACCATAACATCGCTCACCTCACAAGAGCTATGCACCTTTTCAGCTATACTATAGAGCTTGACTATGCTATCAATTCCGTGCTCTGCTACAATGTTGAACGTTCATTCAATGCTCCGAGCCGTGAAATGATAAAATATCTCGAAGATGAAAAGGTACACCGTCTTGTACTCTCGCTATGCGCTGACGAAGGTGAGATATACGATTTCTGGTATCATATTGACGGAAACCTCCGACTCTTCCTCAATCCGCCTACCGATATCAAGAATATAAGGATGAATGATAATGAGCAGAAGAGCAAGAAATGATACGAAAAACAGCAATAACAGGAAAATGCTTAAAACGGGTGCAAAAGTCGGAAGCTGTGCTATCCCGATAGTAGGAACTGTTGTTATTGCAAAAACAGTCATCCCGAAGGTGACTAAGATAGTTAAAGAGAAAATAGGTAAATAATTAACGGCGGATAAGGCAATCACCTTATCCGCCGTTTTCTGTTATTTCATTTTCTGCATTAACGCATACACAATATAGAATACATTCATAGTTACCGCAATAACAAACGGAAACGAACTTATCGCAACGTAGATTCCGCGCTTAGACTGTTTAGGAGTCGTAGCAGGTAAACTATCCGACCCATGAAACACAAGAAGCATTACAAATCCCATGAGCATCAGTGCGATAGTCACTAAATACGCGATAACGGAAGCTTCTTTTCCGAGCTGTGAAATCGCGCTCAAAACCGAAACAAACGAATTGATGAATATATGAACTATTATCGACGGTATTATTGAACCATGTTTAAGGGTGATATGTGCGAGGAAAATGCCCAACAGTGTAGCTGATATGAACTGAACGATATTTCCGTGGGAAATACCGAAGAAAAACGCAGTTGCAAATATAGCGAACCGCTGATTCGCCTTTGAGAAAGACCGCAGAAGAACACCTCTGAAAAGCAGTTCCTCCGTTATCGGAGCAATGATACAGCTGTAGATGGTCGATATCACGATTCCGAGGGTTGAAGTTGCCAAGCCGCTCGTACTATTCCGAATATCTATGCCGTACTTGTCGAACACATCTGTCAGACCATTTATGAGGTAGAAAGCGGTTCCCCACAGCAGCATCGCTATAAGACAATACTGAACAGCTTTGCCCAAGCCGAAGTCTTTAGTTCTGATGAGTGAAGTATGTTTGATTCCGACAAGCTTCATACCTATAAATGCAACAACAACGTTAAAGACGAGGTACACCAGCATATTCAGCGAAACCGCCATTGAAGACGACCGCATATACGTGATTATCGCTGAACTGTCTGCACCGGGGTTATGCGAAGCAAGAAGCTGAAGCAGTCCGAGCAGAGCATATTTTCCGATGAATATACACATCAGGAAATGTATTATCATGCACCAGCTTCCGATGGAATAGTATTTGCGCAGACCCTTGCGTTCGTGGTAATCAGGTTCTAACGGGATTTCGTAAGCCGGTTCTTTTATACGAGGAAGTATCTTTGAATAATCTCCGCTGAACCCTTTATACTCTGTCGGATTATCAAACGGGTCATATTTATCCGGCATCGACTCACGAATCTGCCGCTGACGCTGTTCATCAAGCTCTTTTGACAGCCGGTAGACCTCGTGACTAAGCATAGCTATTTCAGCTCTGCTTTCGTCCGGACTTTTATAGTCAGGCATTATTGTATTCTCCCTTCAAGGTTGTCTCTTTCTATATGTAATATCTTATCATATTTTCCCGCGCTTGTAAAGACTTGACGAAGGCAAAAAGTACTTTTTCGTAAAAAATGACGCACAGCCGACAAGCGGTCATGTGCGTCATTAGTTTATTCTGATTATATCAGCCCTTGGGAACTCTTGCAATAATCTTGCCGGCGAAGTCGTTGAAGTTCTGAGTCTGGAGAATTATCTTTCCGGGACCTGTGAGCTTTGTGATAAAGAGACCCTCTCCGCCGAGGAAGATATTTCCAAGACCCTTTACAGTCTCGATATCGTAGTTAACGGTAGTCTCGAAAGCTACAACGTTACCTGTATCGACTTTGAGCACCTCACCGGGAGCGAGTACACGCTCGACCTTATCGCCGTCAACTTCAAGGAATGCCATACCGCTTCCGAAGAGACGCTGGAGAATGAATCCCTCACCGCCGAAAAGACCGGCTGTAAACTTCTTTGTAAATGTTGCCTTGAGGTCAACACTCTGCTGTGCACAGAGGAATGAACCCTTCTGAACGATGAGTTCGCCCTGTGATATATCTACAGGCACAACTGTTCCTGGAACAGTAGAACCGAAAGCGATTTTAGCGCCTTCTATCTCTGCTGTGTAGTTTGCCATGAATATTGATTCGCCTGAGAACATTCTGCCAAGGCTTCTGGCTAAACCGCCGCGTGCATTAGTAGACATTGCGATACCGTTGGTCTGCCATACCATTCCGCCTGACTGAGTAAACATTGATTCGCCCTGACTGAGAGTAACTTCTACAGCAGGAACTGTCTGTCCGATGATTTCGTATTTCATTTTTCGTGCCTCCTGTTTTATAAATTATTATGCGCATATAAATGCGGCATACTAATATTTTACCATTATTTACATAAATCGTCAATATGAAAAATAAAATTATTTCAAAAAAATCATATTTATGAATAGTTTCTGTCTATTTTTAACAGCGGATTGTGAATTAATCAGTCAATTTGCCGCGTAATTATACACATAATTGTGAAATATGCAGAAAAGTTATTACTGATATTGATTTTGTGAAAACATTGTGATATACTGAATGTTAACAGAGTGTGAAGGCAAGTCCTTCAGCTCTGATTATTCTATTTATCACGGATTTGAAAGGAGAAATACTTATGGAACCTAAAAAGAAACTTGTAGCTGGACTTCTCGGACTTTTCCTCGGAGGTCTCGGAATCCACAACTTCTACCTCGGCAATACCAAAAGAGCTATCATCCAGATCATCGTTTCTGTATGTACTTGCGGACTCGGCGCTCTCTGGGGTGAGATCGAAGGCATCCTTATCCTCATCGGTAAGATCAACACAGATGCTGACGGCAATCCGCTCGTTGACTAATTAACAATCATAACAGGTATCCCGTTCTTTATGAGCGGGATATTTGCATATAGGGAGAAAAACTATGGATATACTTTTCACTACAGAACGTCTTGCGGTAAGGAAATTCAACCCCGCCGACTATAACGACCTCGCTGACATCATTGCCGACCCCGACGTAACATATTTTGAACCGTATCCGACTTTCACCCGTGAAGCCTGTATTCAGGAAGCCATAAACTATTCCGAGAGCGAGGAATTCTTTGCTGTCGTACTCGGAAACAAGGTTATCGGCAAGATTTATTTCTCACGGAAAGGCGCAGGCACTTACGAAATAGGCTACACCTTTGCCGCCGCTTATCAGGGCAAGGGGTATGCAAGTGAGAGCATAAAAGGCTTTATGAATTACGCATTC
This sequence comes from Ruminococcus flavefaciens, assembly GCA_902792235.1. Taxonomy (GTDB): domain Bacteria; phylum Bacillota; class Clostridia; order Oscillospirales; family Ruminococcaceae; genus Ruminococcus; species Ruminococcus flavefaciens_AE. The sequence continues at coordinate 35,567 of CADAYP010000009.1, read as the reverse complement.
TCCGAACTTCAGGTACGCCGTATCATCGCTGAGATCGACACCCGCAACGTAAAATCGGTAAACCTTGCCGAGAGAGTAGGTATGCGCCGCGAAGCCCTGCACAGGGAACTCTTCCCGCGTAAAGACGACAAAACGGTGTTCAGCGATTTCTACATCTATGCCCTGCTGAAAAGCGAATTTGAAGATAAGGAATAAATAATTGTTCAGAACTCAGAAAAGTGGCTGATATGAAATACATCGTAAAAAAAATACTAACCAGCTCCGGCTGGTATGAGGGACGAAATACGGACATTTCAGAATATATGGAATGGTATGCCGGCGAAGGATATGTGCCGCCCGATACTGTTAAACGCTTTCTCAGAGAATTCGGCGGCTTGAAAATAACAATCCCGCTTGAAGTATATCTCCCAAATTGGCTGAAGCGTACAAAACAGCCTGAAAACGCTAAATACTGCTCGGATATAATCATTACAACAAACCCGATAGATAATGGTTACGAATATGAATTTATCGAAAAATACAATGCTCATTATAAAGCAAGCCTCTATCCTGTTGGTGTTTCAACCTCTATCCCAGATATTTTTATGGATTCCGAAGGAACTTTTTACGCAATGTACGGCGATATCGGGAAAAAAGCCGGTGCTTCGTTTGAAGAATATCTTATCAAAAATATAAATGATGATATAGGCTGGCTGGAGCAGGTATACTAATACAGCAAAACACGTAATAATATCTGTCGCAGTCTTTCTGATTTTTTCAAAAAACACTTGACAAAATTGTTTTTGCATTGTATAATACCAGTAATAAATGCTATGAAGGGAAATAAAACCCGCGGATGTTTTCACAGAGAGCCGCCGGAAGGTGCAAGACGGCATACTGATTCGGGTCATAGCTCCTCCCTGAGCAGTCGGCTGAAAGCTTTGCGATTAGGCTTGAACGGATTCTCCCGTTACAGAGATATGCGTTTATAGGCGCAGATGAGTGGGCGTAATTCTACGTCAAGAAGAGTGGTACCACGGAGTATTTATATGCAAACTTCGTCTCTTCCATGCAATGCATGGAGGAGACTTTTTTATTGCCTCTATGCAATCGACAGAACGGAGGTTATTTTATGGCAACTATGAAAAACGTTAACAAGTACACACGTCAGTTCTTTCCGGCTCCGGAAACAGCTATGAACTGGGTAAAGCGCTCGTACATTGACAAAGCGCCGGTATGGTGCAGTGTAGACCTGCGCGACGGTAATCAGGCACTCGTAATACCGATGAGTCTCGGTGAAAAGCTCGAATTTTTCCAGAAACTCGTCGATATCGGCTTCAAGGAAATAGAAATAGGCTTCCCTGCCGCCTCAGAGACTGAATACGACTTCTGCCGCACTCTCATTGAGGAAAACCTCATTCCCGACGACGTTACGATACAGGTACTCACGCAGTCGCGCGAACACATTATCGAAAAGACATTTGAGGCACTCAAAGGCTGTAAAAATGCTATAGTCCACCTCTATAATTCAACATCAGTCGCACAGCGTGAGCAGGTTTTCCGCAAGAGCAGGGAAGAAATAAAGGAAATCGCCGTAACAGGAGCAAAGCTCTGCAAAGAGTACCGTGAAAAGTACGAGGGCAATTTCCGGTTTGAGTACTCCCCTGAGAGTTTCACAGGCACCGAGCCCGAATTTGCGGTCGAGGTATGCAACGCTGTACTCGACGTGTGGAAGCCTTCTCCCGACGACAAGGTCATAATCAATCTGCCGGTAACAGTACAGCTCTCTATGCCGCACATCTACGCGGCGCAGATAGAGTATATGTGCGAGAATCTCCACAACCGCGAAAACCTCATAATCTCGCTCCACCCACACAACGACCGCGGCTGTGCAGTTGCAGATACCGAAATGGGACTTCTCGCCGGCGCAGACCGTGTAGAGGGAACTCTCTTCGGCAACGGCGAACGTACGGGAAATGTTGATATCATCACTCTCGCGATGAATATGTACTCACAGGGAGTAGACCCCGAACTCGATTTCAGCGATATACCGTCGCTGAACGAACTCTATACACGAGTTACACGAATGAACGTATATGAGCGTCAGCCATACTCTGGAAAGCTTGTATTTGCGGCATTCAGCGGTTCACATCAGGACGCTATTGCAAAGGGAATGAAGTGGCGTGAAGAAGGACACAGCAAATACTGGAACGTCCCATACCTCACTATCGACCCCGCCGACATCGGACGCGAGTACTCCGCAGATGTAATACGCATCAACAGCCAGTCCGGCAAGGGCGGCATAGGCTATATTCTTGAAACACGCTTCGGCTATGACCTTCCTAAGAAGATGCGTGAAACAGTTGGTTACCTCGTCAAGGACGTATCCGACAAGAAACACAAGGAACTCCTCCCCGATGAGGTATACGATATATTCAAAAAGAACTTCGTCGATATCGTCTCGCCGATAGAAGTGACCTCTACCCATTTCGTACAGCGTGACGGAATAGAAGCGACGGTATCGTTCAGATACAATGGAAAGAGCGTAACTGCCACTAACACTGGTAACGGACGTCTTGACGCGGTCAGCAATGCACTCCGTTCTTATACAGGGGCAGATTTCAATATCAATGCCTACACCGAGCACGCACTTGAAGTCGGTTCGGCATCTAAGGCTGTATCTTACGTGGAGATAGTGACCGGCAGCGGCAAAAGCTACTGGGGAACGGGTATCGACAACGATATCATCACGTCTTCAATAAAGGCACTCGTCAGCGCCGTAAACAATATGCTTTCCTGAGCATGGGCTCTGCCCCTGCACCCCGCTGGGACTCTGTCCCAGACCCTGCCGAGGGCTCTGCCCTCGGACTCCCGGCAAGGGACATTGTCCCTTGCAACCCAACCCACGGAGTTACCCTATACAAAAGGCAAAGTCTGCTTTCGCTCATTGGCACATTGTGCGAAAAATTTTTCCGCAGCTTTTTTATTCAACTCGAGATTGGCTGCGCGGACTCCGCGCCAAGGGACATTGTCCCTTGCAACCCAATCCACGGGGTTACCCTGTACAAAAGGCAAAGTCTGCTTTCGCTCAACATCAGCAACAGTAGGGGCGCACATTGTGCGCCCGATGAACCTTTCTTAGACTTGGTTTTATTCGGGCGAACACTGTTCTCCCCCTACAAATTCAAATCATCGCCGCAGGTGATACAATAATTCTCAATTCTAAACGTTTTTATTGCTTTTCTGCCTGCATAATGGTATAATAGTCATATATAAGTTGACAGAGGTTTACACATTATGAAAATATCAGGAGCTAAAATCGCCGTTGAAGTTCTTATCGAACAAGGCATAGACACTGTTTTCGGCTATCCCGGCAATCAGGTCATCGACCTTTTCGACGAGCTTTACCTCAGCCGCGAAAGAATAACTCATATACTCACCGCTCACGAACAGGGAGCCGCTCATGCGGCGGACGGTTATGCACGCGCCACCGGCAAAGTAGGAGTCTGTATTGCAACATCGGGTCCCGGTGCGACCAATCTCGTGACCGGTATCGCAAATGCTTTTCTCGACTCTGTACCGTTAGTTGCTATCACAGGCAACGTCTCATGCAGTCTCATCGGAAGAGACAGCTTTCAGGAGGTCGATATCGTCGGTGTTACTATGCCTGTCACCAAGCATAATTTCATCGTCAAGGACATTCGTGAACTCGCTGACACTCTCCGCTCGGCATTCAAAATAGCCAAATCAGGACGTCCCGGACCTGTTCTCGTAGACATACCCAAAGACGTACAAACCGGTATATGGGACTTTGAACCCAAACCGGAGCCGGTACGTCCGTATCCGCTGAGTTTTGCGTCGGAAAGCAAACTCCGTAAAGCGGCGGAAATGATATCAGCGGCAAAGCGACCGTATATATATTTCGGCGGCGGAATTATCGCAGGCAAAGCTTCAAAGGAACTGAAAAAGCTTGCGGAAAAGACTGATTCTCCGCTCGGCTGTTCGCTTATGGGACTTTCGGCACTGCCTGCTGACTATCCGCGTTTTCTCGGCATGAGCGGTATGCACGGTCACTATGCCGCTACTAAGGCTGAAGACGAAGCAGACCTCGTTATTGCACTCGGAGTACGATTCTCAGACCGTGCGACCGGAAGCGGTAACCGTTTCAACCGCAATTTCAGCATTATCCATATTGATATAGACAATGCAGAGCTTAACAAGAATGTCGCGTCAGACCTCACTATTCAAGGTGATATCAAAGATGCTCTTTTCAGACTTTTACCCATGCTTGACGAGGTCAGACACCCCGAATGGGCGGCACGTATCGAGGAGATTCGTGCTGACGAAAAAGCTCGCACCGACTCTGCACTCAATGCGGCAAATAAGCTCCATACCGGCAAAATTGCTCCGTATACTATCATAGATACAATAAGCAGATACGCTTCTGAGGGCGACATAATCGCAACCGACGTAGGACAGCATCAGATGTGGACTGCTCAGCGCTATCCGCTCATAAAGCCGCGCACGTTCATTTCAAGCGGCGGACTGGGTACCATGGGATTCGGCATGGGAGCGGCTATCGGCGCGGCAAAAGCCACAGGCAGACGTGCGGTGCTTTTCACAGGTGACGGAAGCTTCGGCATGGACATGAACGAACTCGCAACAGCGGTTTCACAGGGAGTGCCGCTCGTCGTGGTCATCATGAACAACGGTGTACTCGGCATGGTGCGGCAGTGGCAGACTGCACTGTACGGCAAGCGTTACTCGGGTACCACTCTCAACCGCAAGACCGACTTCGCAAAAATCGCAGAGGCTTTCGGTGCAAAAGGCGGCAGAGCCTCTTCACCCGACGAACTTGAAAAACTCGCGGCAGAAGCTTTCGCATACGACGGCACCTTCGTCATTGACTGTGCTGTTGACAGCGATGAGGTCGTACTTCCGGCATTTCCGCCGAATGGTACTATCGACGATATCATTACCGGAATAGAATGAGGTGAGAACAATGGTAACAAATCAGTACGTAATAGGCGTTATCGTATCGAACGTTTCGGGTGTTCTCTCAAGGGTTTCAGGAATGTTCACAAGGCGCGGATTCAACATCGACTGTCTTACCGTTGGTGAGACGGAATCTGCTGAATTCTCGCGTATAACAGTTGCATTCCGCGGCGATGATGACATCAGGGACAAGATACTCAAACAACTCGAAAAACTTCACGATGTTAAGGAAGTTGAAGTCCTCGACCCGAGCGACACAGTTATCCGCGAGCTACTTCTTATAAAAATCAGGAATACTCCGCAGACCCGTCAGGACATCATGACTGCGGTCGAAATATTCCGCTCAAAAATAGTTGATTACTCCCCTACTGCGCTAATCTGCGAGCTTACGGGAGAAACTTCAAAAATAGACGCGTTTATCGAGCTTATGAAGCCATTCGGCATAATGGAGATGTGCCGTACAGGTATAGTCGCGATAGAGCGCGGAATTAACTGCCTCAAAACTAAATAGTGAAAGAAGTTGATACTATGGGTATGACAATGACTCAGAAGATACTTGCCGCTCACTCCGGTAAGAGCGCGGTCACAGCAGGAGAGCTTATCCTCGCTGACCTCGACCTCGTCCTCGGAAATGATATTACCTCTCCGGTAGCTATCAGAGAATTCGGCAAGCTCGGTAAAAACAGTGTATTCGACAAAAACAAAGTCACTATGATTATGGACCACTTCGCTCCGAATAAAGACATAAAAGCGGCGGAGCAGTGTAAAATGTGCCGTGAATTCTGCGGAGACATGGAAATTACCCACTTCTACGACGTCGGCGAAATGGGTATCGAGCACGCACTCATACCCGAAAAAGGACTCGTAACTGCCGGCAATTTAGTCATTGGCGCTGACTCTCACACCTGCACCTACGGCGCACTCGGTGCCTTCTCGACAGGTGTCGGCTCGACCGATATGGCTTGCGGAATGGCTATAGGCAAGGCATGGTTTAAGGTACCGTCAGCGATGAAGATAATCCTCCGCGGCAGTCTCAGAAAATACGTCTCCGGCAAGGACGTTATCCTCCATATCATCGGCAGGACCGGTGTTGACGGAGCACTTTACAAGTCGATGGAGTTCACCGGTGAGGGTCTCTCTTCACTAAGTATGGCTGACCGCCTCTGCATCGCGAATATGGCTATAGAAGCCGGAGCAAAAAACGGCATTTTCGAGGTAGACGACACTACTCTCGGCTATATCCGCAGTCACGGAGCGGCTGAGCCTGTAATATACTCCGCTGACCCCGATGCCGAATACGACGATGTCCTCGACATCGACCTTTCACAGATAGAGCCTACCGTCGCATTCCCTCACCTTCCCGAAAATGCGCGTACATTCGGTGAAATCGGCGATGTTAAAATCGACCAGATAGTCATCGGCTCATGTACTAACGGAAGACTCGAAGACCTTCAGTCCGCCGCCGAAATACTCAAAGGACGCAAAGTTGCAAAGGGAGTGCGAGTGATAATCATTCCCGCAACTCAGCAAATCTACCTCGAAGCTATGGAGCAGGGACTTCTGAAAATATTCATTGAGAGCGGCGCAGTAGTGTCAACACCTACCTGCGGACCATGTCTCGGAGGACACATGGGAATCCTTGCCGCCGGTGAAAAGGCTATAACAACAACTAACCGCAACTTCGTCGGACGCATGGGTCACCCCGAATCGGAGGTATACCTCGCAAGTCCGGCAACTGCCGCCGCAAGTGCTCTCACAGGCAGGATAACAAGTCCATGGGAGGTAATGAGCAAATGAAATATACCGGAAACTGCATAAAATACGGCGATAACGTCGATACAGACGTTATAATCCCCGCACGTTATCTCAACACAAGTGAGCCTTCCGAGCTTGCCGCACACTGCATGGAAGACCTCGACCCTTCTTTCGTCAGCCGTGTACAGAGCGGAGATATCATCACCGCCGGAGCTAATTTCGGATGCGGCTCATCGCGTGAACACGCTCCCATAGCCATAAAAGCAAGCGGAGTTTCGCTTGTTATCGCAAAAAGCTTTGCACGTATCTTCTACCGCAATGCTATCAATATCGGACTCGCTATCGTTGAATGTCCCGAAGCCGCGGCAGAGATAAGCGAGGGAGACAAGGTCGAAGCAGACCTCGATAACGGCATTATACGTGACATAACTACAGGCAGAGAATACAAAACTGCTCCATTCCCTGAATTTGTGCAGAAAATAATCGAAAACGGCGGACTTATGCAGTCCGTTGCAAAAGGAGCTATAAAATGAACAGAAAAGGTTTCAATCCGGCAATACTAATGGGAGCAGCAGCTATATTTGCCATCGTATTCCTGAAAGGAGTACCTTTCGGCGGCGGTGTATCGGCAATTATCGCAGGCATACTCTTTTCAGTTTCTGCGTTGCTCATTTTTGCTGCCGGATTCTTCTTCAAAAACGCGTGGAAGCTTGATATGGCAGCCTTTGCCGCTATAGCTGTAAACTACATGGTTTCCACACTGGCTGAAGGACTTTGTGAAAAACCTTTTATGCTCGCACTCGGCTGGGCAATGGCTCTGCTATTCTCGGCTGCCGGAATCATAATGAGTGTCCGCAACAGAAAAGAACACCGGATAATACTCTCTATCATCGTAAATTCAGTAATGGCTCTGACCTCAGTTATCGTTCTTACTGCAACACTCGTAAGCTATAAGGGACTGGTGATTATACCGTCCTTTCCACAGAAATGAGGAATAATATATGGTATTCGATATCGCTCTTCTTAAAGGCGACGGCATAGGTCCCGAAATCGTGGACAGCGCTGTTGCCGTACTCGAAAAGACAGCAGCAAGGTTCGGACATACTTTCAGCTTCAAACCGTATCTCATCGGCGGCTGTGCATATAACGCGACGGGAACTCCTCTCCCGCAGGAAACTATTGACGGCTGTCTCGCAAGCGACAGCGTTCTGCTTGGAGCAGTAGGCGGTCCGGAATGGGACGGTCTTTCAGGTGACAAGCGCCCCGAAAAGGCACTCCTCGGCATACGCTCAGCTCTCGGTCTTTTCACGAATCTGCGGCCTGCAAAGCTCTATCCGGCACTTCGTTCAGCGTCTCCGCTGAAAGACGAGATAGTCGGCAAAGGCTTTGACATCATGATAGTCCGCGAACTCACCGGCGGCATCTACTTCGGTGACCGCGGCTACCGCGAGGGAAAATACGGACAGGAAGCCTTCGACACCGAGGCTTACAGTGTAACAGAAATCGAACGTATCGGCAAAGTTGCATTCGACACCGCAATGAAGCGCTCGAAGCGTGTTTGCAGTATCGACAAGGCAAATGTCCTCGAATCGTCACGTCTTTGGCGCAGTACTATGCACAAACTCGCCGAGGAATACCCCGAAGTCGAATATTCGGATATGTTCGTGGACAATGCCGCAATGCAGCTGGTCCGCGACCCTAAACAGTTCGACGTTATAGTTACGTCAAATATGTTCGGAGACATTCTCTCCGACGAAGCATCGCAGATAACCGGCTCGATAGGAATGCTTCCCTCAGCGTCACTCGGTAACTCTTCACGCGGAATGTACGAGCCTATACACGGCAGTGCACCCGATATCGCCGGTCAAAATAAGGCTGACCCCATTGCAACTATCCTGTCTGCGGCAATGATGCTGCGCTACTCATTCGGACTCGGTAAGGAAGCTGACGCTATAGAAGCGGCTGTTGACGATGTGCTGAACGCAGGTTTCCGCACCGCCGACCTCATGGGTACCGAAAACGGAACTCCCCTCACCTGTACAGAAATGACAGAAAGGATACTCGAAGCGTTATGATATGTGAAAAATGCGGAGTCGAAATGAAACTCAGTGAGAGCATTGACCTCAATTTCACAAGCAGAAGATTTGCTGAAAAGGGATTTTTCAATGTCCCTGTCATAGAGAAAAAAGCTGAAAAATATACCTGTCCCGAGTGCGGAGAAACAGTGTTCGCACCCGAGAAGGAAAACGTTACGGAGGAACAGTCATGATAAAAATACACACAGAAAAAGCACCCGCAGCAGTAGGTCCCTACTCGCAGGCAGTTATCTCAAACGGAATGGTCTACACAAGCGGACAAATCGCTATCGACCCTGTTGCAAATGCGATAGTCGCTGATACTATCGAGGCGCAGACTGAACAGGTAATGAAAAATCTCGCTGCTATACTCGATACAGCAGGTTCATCGTTTGAGAAAGCGGTCAAGACTACCTGCTTCCTTGCGGATATGAACGACTTTGCCGCATTCAATGAAATATACGGCAAGTACTTCACAAATCTTCCGGCGAGAAGCTGCGTTGCTGTGAAAACTCTTCCCAAGGGCGCACTTGTTGAAGTAGAAGTCATCGCTGAAACTTCCATATAACAAAATAAAGCCGGTACCTGTGTGGGTACCGGCTTTATTGACAGTTATTATGTTTTTTGCAGGCGGAGCAGTCTCCGCAGCAGCCTTTGCCGTTTTTACGCTGTTTTATCATGCACACGATAGCTGCCGCAACTGCGGCAGTTATCGCAATAATCAGCAGTATATCTACAAAATTCATCACGCAGCACCTATCAGTGAGCCGATAAGACGTACTATCGCCGCAGCTCCCCATGCTATAAGACACTGCCACACCACAACTATTACTGCCCATTTTCCGCCGTACTCACGCTTTATAGAAGCTATTGCAGCTACACACGGAGTATACAGCAGTGAGAATACGAGCAGCGACGCAGCTGTAAGCGGTGACATGAACGCTGTAACGTCTCCGCTGAACAGTATCTTCAAGGTCGAAACAACGCTCTCCTTAGCGATGAATCCGGACACGAGCGACACGCATATCCGCCAGTCGCCAAGACCTGCGGGAGCCATTATCGGTGCCACAACACGTGCTATCGAAGCAAGGATACTGTCTTCAGCGTTGTCAACAAGTGCAAGGCGGAGATCGAAACTCTGCATGAACCAGATTGCGATAGTAGCGATGAGGATTACCGTGAACGCTCTTTGAAGGAAGTCCTTTGCCTTCTCCCAAAGAAGCTGAGATGTATTTCTAAGACCCGGCATACGGTAATTAGGGAGTTCCATAACAAAGGGAACAGCCTCTCCGCGGAAAAGTGTACTCTTATAAAGGAGTGCCGCGAATATGCCCACGACCATGCCGAGTACGTAAAGACCTGTCATAATAAGACCGCCCTTTCCCGGAAAGAATGCACTCACAAAGAACGCATATATCGGAAGTTTCGCTGTACAGCTCATAAACGGCGTAAGGAGTATGGTCATTTTACGGTCGCGCTCACTGGGAAGAGTTCTCGTTGCCATGACAGCAGGAACAGTACAGCCGAATCCGATAAGAAGCGGAACTATACTTCTGCCGGAGAGACCTATCTTTCTCAGCAGCTTATCCATCACAAAGGCAACTCGTGCGATGTAGCCGCTGTCTTCAAGCAGCGACAGAAACAGGAAAAGTATCACGATTATCGGCAGGAAACTCAGTACACTTCCTACACCGGCAAAGATACCGTCAATAATGAGACTATGTATCGCATCGTTAACGTGTGCACGCGTCAGAGCCGCATCTGCGGCATCGGTAATGTAACCGATACCGTCCTCAAGCAGACCTTGCAGCCATGCACCGATAACGTTGAAGGTGAGCCAGAAAACGAGTCCCATTATGGCGATAAACGCGGGAATAGCGGTGTATTTTCCGGTCAGGAACTTATCTATCCTGCGGCTTCTTGCGTGTTCCTTACTCTCATGAGGCTTTATGACAGTTTCGCCGCAAAGCTTTTTGATGTACGCGAAACGCATATCTGCGATTGCGGCACTGCGGTCAAGCGAGCGTTCCTTTTCCATTTGACGGACAATATTCTCGACGAAGTTTTCCTCATCGGAATCGAGTTCGAGCTGTTTGATAATGAGGGGGTCACCCTCCGCGACCTTGCTTGCCGCAAACTGCACAGGGAGTCCGGCTTTTTCAGCATGGTCCTCGATGAGGTGATTTATAGCGTGCAGGCAGCGGTGTACCGCTCCGCCGTTGTTATCTTTCTCGCAGAAATCGTGTATAACCGGCGGTTCCTGATAATAGGCAACATGGATAGCGTGTTCGACGAGTTCATCTACGCCCTCATTTTTAGCAGCCGAAATTGGAACTACCGGAACTCCGAGCATATTTTCCATCTCGTTAAAGTCGATACTTCCGCCGTTTGCAGTAAGTTCGTCCATCATATTAACGGCAACGACCATAGGGATATTCAGCTCAATGAGCTGCATTGTGAGGTATAGGTTACGCTCGATATTGTTAGCATCGACGATATTAATGATAGCGTGCGGCTTCTCATTGAGTACGAAATTACGCGAAACTATCTCCTCGCTCGTATACGGCGACATCGAATAGATACCCGGCAGGTCGGTGATACTTGTATTCGGGTGACCTTTTATAGCACCGTCCTTGCGGTCAACAGTGACTCCCGGGAAATTTCCGACGTGCTGCTTAGAACCGGTAAGGCGGTTGAACAGGGTAGTTTTGCCGCTGTTCTGATTTCCAACAAGGGCAAATGTGAGCAGTGTTCCATCAGGGAGCGGTACTCCGCTTCCCTTCGGGTGAAACTTTCCTCCCTCGCCGAAGCCGGGGTGTTCTGAGCGCTTTTTAGCCGCTTTACGTTCAGCGGCTGCCTGCTTACTGCTGACAGGTGAAACTTCGATAAGTTCGGCATCAGCGAGTCTTAGTGTAAGCTCATATCCGTGGAGAGTAAGCTCCATCGGGTCGCCCATGGGGGCGAATTTGGTAATGGTCATTTCCGTACCGGGGATAATACCCATATCGAGGAAGTGCTGTCTTAATGCACCTTCTCCGCTCAGTTTTTCTACCCTTACGGTCTGACCGATTTTTATATCTCTTAATGTAGGCATATCTGCCTCCTTGTTTTTTCTTTGAATAATGCAGAGGCTCTGCCTCTGCGCTCCGGTCAAGGCTCCGCCTTAACAATCCGGTCAAGGCTCTGCCTTAACAATCCGGTCAAGGCTCCGCCTTAACAATCCGCAAGGGCTCTGCCCTTGACCCGGCAGGGAGCAAGCGGCTCCCTGCACCCCGCAATCCACGGGCTTACTCTGTACATACGGCTTACTCTGCTTTCGCTCGCTGACACAATGCCTTTCTGAATGGTCACGCATTGTTCGCACATACAGCATAAATAAACCGCTGTTTACCAGCGGTTCTCCTTAGTATATTCTAACACTATAACGGCTAAGTGTCAATGATATAGCTGTTTTAGCATACAAACATAATCTTGAACATAACAAGTGCACTATTTTTTAACAACCTGTCTATTGCTATCTATAAGCCTATATGATATAATATTAATGGTCACTCAGAACAAAAGGAAGCTGATACAGCTATGTTAAATATATTCAGAAAAAAAGAAGAACCATATATATCTATACTCGCAGGAACTGAAGACGATGAGTTCCTCAGCGGTAAAGAACTGCGTGTTTCCGCTGTTTCCGATGTCGGATTCGTCAGGCAGGGCAATGAGGACAATTTCTATGCCGACGGAATAGGTGTAAAGCCGAAAGAAAACTGTTCGCTCCAATGCACCGTAACCACCGACAAGCGCCGTATTTTTGCGGTATGCGACGGAATGGGCGGTGAAGCATTCGGTGAACTGGCATCGGAAATATCCGTAAACGCACTCGATGCACAGGCTGAACTTATCCGCAATGCAGAACATGAAGACCTCACTCGCGCAGTAAATCTTTATGCCGACTCCGCAAACGAAGCAATATGCCGTATGACTATTGAAAAACAATGCGGCAGAAGCGGTTCTACGCTTGCACTCGTCTGCGTCGAGGACGGATTCGTCTACTGCTACAACCTCGGAGACAGCCGCATTTACTACTATAGCGGCGGAAATATAACTCAGCTCTCGCAGGACCACACTCTCGCGGCTCAAAAACTGCGCACCGGTGTATACAATGAGGACGAGGCCCGCAGCAGCTCTGATGCACACAAACTCATAACATTCCTCGGAGTCGATGACGACTGTGTAGGACTTAATGCATATGAAGCTGAGCCTATAGAGCTTGGCTGCGGAAAGATACTTATATGCAGCGACGGTCTTACAGATATGTGTCTCGATTACGAGATAGCGATGGTACTTTCCGAGCACCATGACAATTACGCGGAAGCTCTCACTGAAAAAGCACTCGAAAAGGGTGGCTGGGACAATACGACCTGTATCGTAATAGAAGCATTATAAAATCACTCAAAAATTTACGGGCGCACAATTGTGCGCCCGTAAATTATTACTTTTTCCACAGTCTGAGATGTCCTTGGGGTCCGATATACTGAGTATCGTTGCCGAATGCCATTATCATGAACACTATCGGTGCAAAGAATATCGAGAGTACGCACATAGTATCGCTCTGTCCGTAGGACTTAGTAAACATATAGTTGAGATATCCTCCGAGGACTGCCGCTCCGATACATACAGCCAAACTAATGAGTGAGAACGGCAATCCGATCAAAGCGATCATGCCTCCTGCACCGTCACTCGTTTCTGCTATAAAATTAGTAATACCCTGTATTGACGAGCATATCGTATTAACTCCCATAAGTATGACCCATACTATACCGAGATGATATTCGCCTGTTGCTATCTTAACGAGCTGAAGAACGTTGTATATCGGTACTATTGCCGACCAGCCGGGCTCACCTGCTTTCTCATAGAGTTTCCACTTGGCAACTATAGTGATAATTCCAAATATGACAGCCACCAGCATTATAATTGCAAAAATGATAAAAAAGGCCGCTAAAAATCCCCCAGCCACAGCCATATCCTGATTTGTCATAACTAATTTCTCCTTTATAATTGTTATATTTTGTTTATCTCAGTACCCTGACGAGTTTCCTTTATCTCATAACCGAGAGACGTGATTTTGTCGCGGAGTTCGTCAGCAAGTGCGAAATTCTTCTCCTTGCGTGCCGCTTTACGCTGTTCAACGAGTTCCATTACTTCTGCGGGAATGTCGGCATTGTTATTGCCGGCGGAAGAAGCCTTCTCCTCAGCCTTCTTGATAAGGTCGAGACCGAGTACCTTGTCAAATTCGCCGATAAGAGCGAGTTTCGTAGCATTGTTAGCCTTTGACTTGAGTACATCGTACACAACTGTAATACCCATAGCAGTATTGATATCGTTGCCGAGAGCGTCATTGAAGCACTGCATAAGGCGGTCATACTCTTCCCTGTCGATGTCGCCGGACTTGTCAGCAGTAAGCGGAGCTATCTTAGCGATGAGCTTATCGAATGTCACCTTTGCATTGTCGAGGTTTTCCCATGTGAAAACAAGCGACTTGCGGTAGTGAGACTGTAAGCAGAAGAAACGGTAAACAAGCGGGTCGTAGCCTTTCTCCTCAAGAAGTGAAACTGTGAGAAATTCGCCGCTCGACTTACTCATCTTTCCGCTGTTTGTGTTGAGGTGAAGAACATGGAACCAGTAATTGCACCATTTATGTCCCAGATAAGCCTCAGACTGTGCGATTTCGTTTGTATGGTGCGGGAAAGCGTTGTCGATACCGCCGCAGTGGATATCGAGGTACTCGCCGAGATTCTTCATGCTTATGCATGAGCACTCGATATGCCAGCCAGGGTAGCCAACACCCCACGGACTATCCCATTTAAGCTCCTGGTCATCAAATTTCGACTTGGTGAACCAAAGAACAAAGTCTGCCTTATTGCGCTTATTTCCGTCCTCTTCAACACCTTCACGAACTCCGACAGCGAGGTCTTCCTCCTTGAAGTCGTTGAAGACGTAGTACTTTTCAAGCTTTGAGGTATCAAAGTAGATATTTCCGCCTGCTTCATAAGCGTATCCCTTATCCATAAGGGACGAAATAACACGGATAAACTCGTCGATGTAAGTTGTCGCAGGAACGACTACATCAGGAGTTTTTATATTGAGCTTGGCACAGTCAGCAAAGAAAGCGTCGGTATAGAACTTCGCGATCTCCATGACCGTTTTATGCTCACGCTTAGCGCCCTTAAGCATTTTATCGTCGCCTGTATCGCCGTCACTTGTGAGGTGACCTACGTCGGTGATATTCATAACGCGCTTAACGTCAAGACCTGTGAAGCGCAGGTACTTTTCAAGAATATCCTCCATGATGTAGCTTCTGAGGTTACCGATGTGTGCGAAATGGTAAACGGTAGGTCCGCAGGTGTACATACTAACCTTGCCGGCTTCACGCGGAATAAACTCTTCTTTTTTGTGTGTAAGTGAATTATATAACTGCATGATATTCCTCCTATTGTCACTTAAATTGACATAATTATCTCTCTCGCCATGTCCTCTGAAACAGGGAGAGCATACTGTCCGCCGTCGAATTCCTTGATTCTTCCGATACCGTCCTGCAAAACGAATCTGAGTTTTCCGTCGCGTACCTTTTTATCGGTGTAAAGCTTCTTCACCAGAGCCTCACGGTCGATATAATCGGGAATCGCCGTCGGTAGCTTCGCCATTTCAAGAAGCTTCTTCACGCGTGAAACGTCCTCGTCTGAACAGTAACCGAGCTTTTTTGCAAGCATGACTTCAGCAACAAGTCCTATAGAAACAGCCTCGCCGTGCAATAGCCGATAACCACTGACGGTCTCAATAGCCCTGCCGACCGTGTGACCGAGATTCAGCACCTCGCGCAGCCCGCTTTCGCGCTCATCTTTCATGACTACGCTGTACTTGATACGGCAGTTTTCAGCGGCGATGTGCTCGCACACCTCGTCATTCGTACTGAAAATCCCGTCCATATTCTCGCACAGGTAATCGAAGAGGTCACTGCTTGCGAGACAAGCGTGCTTGATAGTCTCAGCGAGACCGCTTGAAAGCTGTCTCTGCGGAAGAGTTTTCCACGCTGAAATGTCGATATATACCTTTTCCGGCTGATTGAACATTCCTATCAGATTTGTCGCAAGCGGCGTATCTACGGCAGTTTTACCGCCTACAGATGCATCAGCCGCCGCAAGGAGAGTAGTCGCATAGTTGATAAAAGGCACTCCCCTGCCGTAAGTTCCTGCAACGAAACCTGCGATATCTGTTACAACTCCGCCGCCGACAGCGATAATACAGCAATCACGGCGATAGCCTTTTTCAAGCATGGTGTCCTCAATAAATTCCTTAGTCTGACGGGTCTTGCTCTTCTCGCCCGCAGGGAACACGATGAGGTCGCATTTATAGCCGTTTTCGGCAAGCATACCGCTGATTCTCTCCGCATACAGCTCCTTTACGGTGCTGTCGGTAACAACTGCGAATTTTTTGATATTTCCAACAAGTCCGGCATTGATATCGCTGATGAGTTTCTGCTCAAGACCGTGACCGACCTCTATCTCGTAGCTGTCGTCAACGACTTTTTTGAGCTCAACGTTGAATGTACTCATATTTTCACCTGCTCATAATAAAATAAGTCTCCTGTGGGGGTACACAGGAGACGTAGTTACGCTATTCCACTCCGAATTGTGGCATTGACCCTTAACGCGGGATACGCCGGAGGATACTGTTATTTCCCCGCCGGAGCTGACAGCCGCACTTCACCTTTCCCGCCTGCGGAACTTGCACCGACCGTCCGCTCTCTGAAAGACCGCAAAAAAGCTACTCTGACTGCTACGCTTTTGATACCCTTACATTATATACTATCTCGGCTTGATTTGTCAAGTCCCGATATCGGCACTCGCGGCAATACGCATCTTTATCATTTAATCCTCCAAGGTAAAACTGTCCGTCCTGAACGGTGCAAGCGGTATGCCGTTCGAGCCGAAAAGTCCGACTTCTGCGTAATTAGTCCACTTGAACCTGACATTGACCGGACTCTTCACCTTTTCGCACCTGATATGTATCTGATTGCCGAAAATCTCAACGCTGTCCGCGGAGTAGTAAACTCCGTCCGCACCGGCAAGCTCAAAGCCGTCTTTTAAGCCGTCATTCCCATCCAATCCGCCGCTCGGGTTGTCGAGATAAACTACCATAGTGTTGCCGCGGCGGACTTCATACGTGCCGAGCACCGGCGGCATAGTTTCAGAGCGGTCCATGAGTCCGTAGACCTCGCTCATTGCCTGCAAATAAAGCCTGTGACCGACCACTGACTTGTCAGCAGGGTGGATATTATTGAATTCGCCGCAGTCGAGAACGACTGCTATACCGGTATTTTTAATTGTCCGGAAGAGCTTCATCTGTGCCTCTCGAATGTACGCCCAGCGCTTTGTATCGGGGTCTTCGCAGTAACGGAACATCGGAAGCTGAACTATCAGAAATGCCATTTCGTCGCTGTGCCATATATTGCGCCAGTGGCTGATAAGAGCGGACATGAGGTCGTAGTATACCTCGGGGCGGTGGTCGTCAGACTCGCCCTGATACCACAAAACTCCCCTCACTGTGTAAGGACAGATGCGGCTGACCATTGTGTCATAAAGTCCGCAGGGGCGCATGGGGTTCTTGATTCCGGGCGGACCCGGATAGCGGTTCTCGCCGCACTTTTCCTGTAGCTCGTTCCACGTAATATCCGGATTTTCGGCATAGCATTCAGCGGTACGCTTCTCCCAGCCGTACTGGTAAACGCTGTACTCGTCGTACTCGCTTATCATCTGCTCGTCGGACTTTCCGGCAATTGCCTTGTCGTATTCGTCGATGTACACGCGTAACTTTGCATTGTTCATGAGTACCTCACGCGGTACCCACGCAGAAGCGGACGTGCCTCCCCAGTTACACCCTAAAACTCCGACTACACACCCAAGCTTCCGGCTGAGTTCCTTTGCAAAGTACCAGCCTGCCGCCGACCATGCAGAAGAATTGGTCTCGGAAGCGGTCTCCCAGCGTGAAACTGATTCGGAGCGGATAAGCTCGTCATCAAGCATTGCGCACTTTGGAGTATAGTAATAGCGGACGTTCTCGCGTGCGGAATTTCTTAGTTCCTCAGCACCGTTTTTGTCGTTGTGAAGCTCAAACTCCATGTTGGACTGTCCGCCCGCAAGCCAAACTTCACCAATTGCGACATTGCGGAAAATTTTCCTTATCGCGCCGCAGGTCACCTCAAGGGTACAGCAATCGTACTGCGGCAAAGCCGGCAAAACCGCCTCCCAGCGCTTTTCGTTTATTACAGCTTCCGCAGTTATGTTCAGTTCGGGGATACTCACATATATCGGCTTATCACTGTTGCAAGTACCAAAAACGCGGACATTCATTCCGCGCTGTAAAACCATATTATCGCTGAAAACAGCCGCAGTTTTCATTTTTTCTCTCCTTTCAATGTCGTATAGCACATGGGCGGAAACAGGACTGTGCCCATATCCGCCCGTTTACTGTATTAATTCTGCATATTTTAGTCAGAACTGCGTTTTGATAACTCCACGCTTTGCAAGCTGTATGTACAGGCGCAGACGCGCT
Organism: Ruminococcus flavefaciens; assembly: GCA_902792235.1. Taxonomy (GTDB): domain Bacteria; phylum Bacillota; class Clostridia; order Oscillospirales; family Ruminococcaceae; genus Ruminococcus; species Ruminococcus flavefaciens_AE. The sequence goes on along the minus strand of CADAYP010000009.1, from coordinate 17,157 downwards.
TCATCGCGGCATTCCGGCTTTATCATGTAGTACATATAGTGTTCAATGAGGTTAAAGATATCGATAGTGCGGCCCTCTATCTTGAACTGTTCAAAGCCCATTGGAATGTACCTCTCCCAAATCGCCTCGGGAGTAATGTGGTTTGCGAGTTTACTGCTCTGAAAGATAGTTCTGTTCATGCACTGGCAGTTGAATATCGCGTCATTCTGATACTCAGCATATTTCGGTATCTTTGTAAAATCGAAGTCGCGGTCAGGGAACTTCCTCAAATGCTCGGCATACGCAAACTGTTCAGCACCGATAACACGGTAATGCTCCGACCTCAGCTTACAGCCGGGGTTACAGCAGGCATTTACAAGCAGTTCGCATTTTTTCTTGTCGCGTATTTTTTCAAGAGCCTCGAAATTATTGTTCAGGTCATAGTCGATAACGACTATGTGGTAATCCTTATCGAGTTCATCGTAAAGCTTATCCGGCTCAGTGATACGTTTGCAGGTCGAGCTTGTGAGCTTATAATTCGGGTAATTTGTACGGATATAGTCCTCAAGGACAGGCGACGCAACTATAACCTCGTTAAAGCCATTATCAGCGAGGTGCATGATGAGGTTGCAGAAATCGTCGGCGAGGTGTTTTTTCTCAATAAGCGGATTTGTAAACGTAAATCTCAGTGGGATACCGCGGTCGTTGAATGCCTTGATAACAGTTTTGATGAAGTCCTTGTTGCAGTAGCCGTACTGAAAACGTCCTCCGTTCCATATTGCAGGTGGAAACGTACCATATACGGAAGCTATCTCCACTCCCTCACGGAAGTACTCGGGACAATACTGCAACATTTCCGCAAAAATGATATTGAAGCCGTAGTGTTTGCTGAAATCCGGCAGGTGAAAACGTGCTTTCATAACCGCTCCTTATCTGTAAGTGAGAGCACCGCTGTTTTCGAGAGCTTTCAGAAGGGTGAAACGCGCCTCGTCGCGGCATTCCGGCTTAGCCATGTAGTACATATATGTTTCAAGGATATTGAGTGCACTCGCGGTGCGTCCCTCGATTTTGAACTGTTCAAATCCCATAGGCACGTACTTTTCCCATATATCATCGGGAGAGATGTGAGTTCTCAGGTCACGTATTTCAAAGATACCGCGCTGAGAATACGGACAGTCACGGAAGTGCTGAGGGTCGAATTTATCGGGATTGAACGGCATACCCGGGTGTTTTTTGATATGCTCGTTGTACGCTATCTGCTGTTCGCCTATACAGCGATAGTGAGCGCTTCTGCGCGGACATCCGGGTTCACAGCAGGCATTTACAAGAAGCTCACAGTCCTGTTTGCGCGGAAGCTTCTCAAGCACCTCGAAGTTGTTATTAAAGTCATAGTCAACGACAACAATGCTGTAGTCCTTACCGAGTTCTTCATTGAGCTTATCGGGGTCGGTAATACGCTTGCAGGTCGAGCTTGTGAGCTTGTAATCAGGGTAATTCTTGCGGATATAGTCCTCTAAAAGCGGCGACATTACTATCGCCTCATTGAGACCGTTATTTGCAAGGTTCATAACCATATTGCAGAATGGGTCGGCGAGGTGTTTTTTCTCAAGAGCCGGATTTGTGAAAGTAAATCTCAGCGGAATACCGCGGTCGTTGAAGGCTTTGAGCACCTGCTTGACGAAATTGCTGTCGCATACTCCGCCCTGAGTACGTCCGCCGTTCCATATTGAAGGCGGAAAAACTCCGTAGAATGAAGCAATCTCAACACCCTCACGGAAAAACTCAGGCTTATTTTTCAGCATTTCCGCAAAGAGCAGATTTAATTTGAAACGTCCCGAAAAATCGGGAAGATGAAATCTTACTCGCATTTTTTCTCCTTTCCTTTTCAGGGTGTACCCCTGAAAACCAAGCAGAGGCTTTGCCTCTGTCCGGCGTTTATTTTATACAATCGCCGCGCTCAACGGCGACCTCATATCCGGCGGCTTCTATACGTCTTTGCAGACAGCTGCGGCACTCCGCAGCTTCCTCGCCGGTGCATATTTTATTATCGTAAAGGTCGTACTTTTTACGCACATCAACAGGTGAAAGGTTCGGCATAACCACGTTACAGCCGGTTTGAAGTCCAAGCTCGCGCCCATTCGGAGCTATCGTGCCGAGGGCGGTAGTTGCCGGAAGAAGCACTTTCGGGAACATCAGACGCAGTATACCAAGCAGACGCAGAGTCAGCTGAAGTGTACCGCCTTTTTCCTCAGCAAAAGGGGTGCAGTGGTGCGGTACAAACGGACCTATCCCTATCATGTGGGGGTTCAGCTCCTGCAAAAAGCGCAAATCAGCGATAAGGGAATCCGTAGTCTGATACGGTGCTCCCACCATAAAGCCTGCTCCGACCTGATAGCCGAGGTCACGCAGGTCAAAAAGACACTGTTTACGGTGCTGAAGACTCATCTCCGCAGGGTGAAGCTTGCTGTACAAAGCCTCGTCAGCGGCTTCATGCCGCAGAAGATAACGGTCAGCACCGGCTTCCCTCATGCGTTTATAGCTCTCGCGGCTTCTCTCGCCGAGTGAAAGGGTTATAGCGCAGTCGGGGAACTTCTCACGCAGTCCGGATATCACACTGCACATAAAGTCGTCAGTAAATGCCGAATCCTCACCGCCCTGCATAACAAAGGTACGGAAGCCAAGCTCATAGCCATTTTCGGCACACATCATTATCTGCTCACGTGTAAGGCGGTAGCGGTCGGCAGACTTATTGCTCCGGCGGATACCGCAGTAAAGGCAGTCGTTCCTGCAATAACTCGACACCTCGATAAGTCCGCGCAGGAACACCTTCCTGCCGTAGCTTTTTATGCGTACTTCGTCAGCACGTTCACGCAGAAGCTTTGCGGCGGATTCATCGTCGGACTCAATAAGAGACTTCAGCTCACTGTCGGAGAGGTCGCAGGTATCATATAATTTTTCGACGAGTTCAGTCATATCAGCCTCCGAGACGTATCATCTCGTCGATACATTTTCTTGCAGAGGCTATGAGTTCATCGCTCATGAGCATTTCAAAAGCCTCACCGTTGTCCATACCGAGGAGAGTATTGTAAACGTCGGGAAGAGTAGTCAGCTTCATATTGCGGCAGACGATATCCTTAGTCACGGGATAGAACTTCTTATCGGGACATTCATACTGCAAATGCTCAGCGATAGAGGTCTCAGTGCCGATTATGAACTCCTTCTTGTCCGACTTCTTTGCGAAGTCCATGATACCGCTTGTAGAGCCAACATAGTCAGCAAGCTCAGTGACCGCAGGCACGCACTCAGGATGAACAAGGAAGAGAGCATCGGGGTGCTCAGCCTTAGCCTTTCTGACCTCGGCAACAGTGAGAGCGGCATGAGTCGGGCATCCGCCGTTGAGAAGCTTGATATCCTTCTCGGGGCACTGCTTCTGTACCCAGCTTCCGAGGTTGCAGTCAGGGATAAAGAGTATCTTATCGGTGTCAAGAGCCCTTACGATACGGAGTGCACTTGAAGATGTGACACATACGTCACAGACCGTTTTCAGCGATGCGGTAGTATTGATGTAAGCAACGACTGTACGTTCAGGTTCTTTTTCGCGTATCTGCGCGATGAGGTCACGGTCCATCTGCTCAGCCATAGGACATCCCGCGTCCTTGTTTGCGAGGAAAACTCTCTTTTCGGGCGAGAGCATTTTCGCAGTTTCAGCCATGAAATGAACTCCGCAGAAGATGATGTTCTTAGCGTCGGTCTTTGTAGCGTCGACACTGAGCTTGTAGCTGTCGCCGGTAAAATCGGCAATTTCGACTATCTCACGTGCCTGATAGCTGTGTGCGAGGATAGCGGTATCTGTCTCTTTTTTGAGCTGTATTATCTTATCCTGTAATTCACGTACGGTCATATTCATACTCCTTTACTGTGCAAAGCAAAAACTTATTTTCTTATTAATGTCTGCTTTGTTTCGCCATTCATGGCAAAATGAGCCTGACATAAAGAAATGTTACGTGCAAATCCCTAATTTGCGCTCCCCGAATAAAGTTCGGGCAGCCGCTGTCAGACAGCGGTCATTGAGAATACATTTATTATACCATATCCTGCCCGAAATAGCAAGTACTATGCCCTGCGCACACATTCGCCTGTATATGCTCATTGCCTATTGACTTTTCTGCATTTATGATGTAAAATAGAAATGATAATTTTGTCTGAAAGAGGTAAGTCAAATGCTTAAAAACAACGAAAAAGTTATGGACAAGATCGTTGACCTTTGTAAATCCAAGGGTTTCGTATATCCCGGTTCCGAGATCTACGGCGGTCTCGCTAATACATGGGACTACGGTCCGCTCGGCGTTGAGCTGAAAAACAACATCAAGAGAGCATGGATGAAGAAGTTCGTTCAGGAGAACAAATACAACGTAGGTCTCGATTCTGCTATCCTCATGAATCCCCAGACATGGGTAGCTTCCGGTCATATCGGCGGATTCTCCGACCCCCTCATGGACTGCAAGGAATGTAAGACACGTCACCGTGCTGATAACCTCATCGAGGACTTCGACGGTACTAACGTTGCAGGCTGGTCCAACGAGCAGATGATGGACTACATCAAGGAGCATAACATAGTGTGCCCTAACTGCGGCAAGCAGAATTTCACAGATATCCGCCAGTTCAACCTCATGTTCAAGACCTTCCAGGGTGTTACTGAGGACAGCAAGGCTGAGCTTTATCTCCGTCCTGAGACTGCACAGGGTATCTTCGTAAACTTCGCTAATATCCAGAGAACAACACGTAAAAAGGTACCTTTCGGTGTTGCTCAGGTAGGTAAGTCATTCCGTAACGAGATAACTCCCGGAAACTTCATCTTCCGCGTGCGCGAGTTCGAGCAGATGGAGCTTGAGTTCTTCTGCAAACCCGGTACTGACCTCGAATGGTTCGATTACTGGAGAAGCTACTGCAAGAACTTCCTTCTCAGCCTCGGTCTCAAAGAGGAGAATATCCGTCTCCGTGACCACGACCAGGAGGAGCTTTGCTTCTACTCAAAGGCTACTACAGACTTCGAGTACCTCTTCCCCTTCGGCTGGGGCGAACTCTGGGGTGTTGCTGACCGTACAGACTACGACCTCACTCAGCACATCAACACAAGCGGCAAGTCGCTCGAATACTTCGACCCCGAGACAAACGAGAAGTACATTCCTTACGTTATCGAGCCTTCACTCGGCGTAGAGAGACTCTTCCTCTCAGTTGTTACCGAGGCTTACGACGAAGAGGAACTCGTTTCAACTGACAAGAACGGCAATGAGAAGAAGGAGACACGTACAGTTATGCGTTTCCACCCTGCTCTTGCTCCTTTCAAGTGTGCAGTTCTTCCCCTCGTGAAGAAGCTCACTCCCAAGGCTGAGGAAGTATACGAAATGCTCTCAAAGAAGTTCATGGTAGACTTTGACGAGGCTGGTACTATCGGTAAGAGATACCGCCGCGAGGACGAGATTGGTACTCCCTTCTGCATCACTGTTGACTTCGATACTATCGAAAAGGACAACTGCGTAACTGTCCGCGACCGTGATACAATGCAGCAGGAGCGTATCGCTATCGACGACCTCGTAGCATTCCTCGAAGCAAAAATGGAATTCTGATTCTTTAAGCGTACTCTAACCCAGTCCGCTATCAGGTGATACTATGTTAAAAAGTAAAAACATAATGTTTCTTTCGCTTTTGAGCATATTTGCATCACTCGTCAGCTGTGGAAATAATAACGCGCCCGCCCCCTTTTCACCCGAGTATGTTGAAAACTACCTGGAGACCTGTTACGGAACGGATTTCACCTATACAGGTGAGTTCAGCTCCGATGATGCCGCGCTTGAAGCCTATACATTCAAGGACAGCAGCGGTATTGAAACCGTTGTCAGAAAAGGAAGCCGAGAAGTCGTCATCGGCGCAAAGTACAGCGTCACTGACTGCTACGAATGCTCAAAGTTCCTCGCTGATGAAGAAGTCAGAAAAAAACTCGATGATTCGGGTTTTGAGTATACTTTCAAGGACTGGTACGGCATTGAGAGCGGTATCTACATGAGTGTCCGCTCCTATGACGATATTACAAAAGCTACAGACGTCCTGTACGATATTGCGGATAAGTGTATCTTCACCGAAAATGACAAAGCTGCTGATTTCAACAGCGGCGATTATAAGTTCAGCGGTATGGCTATGCACATCGAACTCACCGATGCAGATGGAGATACCCTTTACTATATCAATGTCCCCTCTGTCAAAAAGGGAGAGTTCCCGTACATAAAGTCAAAGCCTGAGCTTGTAACAGAGGCGCAGAACAAATACAATAACAATGCCGAAATGCGCAAATCACTTGGGAGGAAATGATGTTTAAAGCAAGATACCTTCTTTCAGCGGCATTAGCTCCCGCTGTACTGCTTTTCTTCTATATACGCAAAAAGGACAAAGTCGAACCCGAACCTATGAAACTGCTTCTGCTGATGGCTTTAGGCGGTGCACTCACCACTATCCCTGCGGCAATACTTGAACTCATTGGCGGAGCGGTGCTCGGTATAGTATTCACCGAGGGCAGTCCTGTATTCAACTTCATCGAAAGCTTTTTCATAGTCGCCCTCGCCGAGGAAGGCTGTAAATATATAGTCCTTCTTCTGACGTCGTGGTGGTCGAAGGAGTTCAATTACACCTACGATGCGGTAGTATACGCTGTATCGGTCTCGCTCGGATTCGCGGCACTCGAAAACGTACTCTACGTCTTTCAGGGTGGCTTCTCTACGGCTATACTCCGAGCGCTTACGTCGGTTCCGGGACACATGATATTCGCCGTATTCATGGGATATCACTACGGTATCGCGAAAAAAGCATTCTGTTCAAAAAAGGTCGGACTCACCATTACCGCCTTCGTAATATCACTGGTACTCCCGATGCTTATCCATGGCTTCTACGACTTCTGCCTGTTCATGCAGTCATGGTTCTTCGCACTCATATTCCTGGGATTCTACGTGGTTGTAACAGTACTCGGATTCCTCGTCGTGAACAAGCTCTCGCGCGAAGATTCGCCGATAAATGCACCGTCTGAACCCCCGATGTACACCGGAATGTACCGATAAAAAAAGCCATGGTCTATACAGACCATGGCTTTTCTTTATTTAATCGAATTCAGCTTTTTCTGCAATTCTATCATATGATTACGGCAGGCAGTGATCTCGCCGGTATACTTGTTGAACCATTCAACATCAGTTTCATCCGGCTGTTCCTGAAGCAGGATCGCCTGAACAAGCGCCGACTGAGAACGCGAACGCTTTCTCTCTATCTCCTTGATAGTGCTCATGCAGAGCTTAATTTCCTTTTTGAGACGTCTTTTTTCGCCCATATAGGTTCCTCCTTCCCGTCAGTGTCCTTTTTTATCAAAGGATTTGACGAATTCATCTGCCTCCGTATACCCCTTGTCGAGGTCATTGAGGATATCGTCTATCGACGTTTTCAGCTCGGCGAGTTTACCCTTAGTCTGCTCCGGATACTTCATAACGCAGGTATTGACCTCGTTTATGATGACCTTCTCATCGTCGAATCGCTTTATAAGGAATGCAAACGAATTTGCACTGCTCATATCGCTGACGATACGGGTATAGCGCAGGTCAAAATCTCCCTCGCCGTCGAGATATGAGGCAATGTCCTCGGAAACGTGACCGAGATTTGCCTTATATTGCTTCATATATGTTTCCTGAGTACGTTTTGTCTCGTCGATATACAGTCCGATAAAAACGAGCAAAGCTATGAATGTGAGTATGAAAAGAACGATTGCTCTAATCATTCTCCGCTTCATTATCTTCTCCTGATTCAAGAGCATCCTCCTTTTCATCAGGCTTATAGCCTATTTCTTCGAGTCGTTTCTTTTCAGCCTCTATCGCCTTTCGCATAGCGTCCTCGCGTTTTTCTTCGGGAGACTTCTTCTCCTTCTCCGCGACTTCTCTTCCGAGTTTTACTATGCTCTTCATCTCATACAGAGCGATGAGTGTCGTAGGTATCATGACGAGGAGAAGTATAAGCTTCTTCGCATCTGTAAATGAATCGACCCATATAAAGAATCTTGCCTTACGGATATATTTTCCGACTATTCTGTCGGGGTCAACTGAAACGGAGTCATCGACGGGATTAGCGTCACCGCGGGTGATGAATCTGCCGTCATCGGTCTTGCCGGCAATTCTGTGAGTTATGAGCATACCGTAAATGTCGCTCTGCTCGGAATAGAAGGAAATAACGTCGCCTTCCTTAAGTGTATCGGGGTCGACCTTTTTGATAATGATGAAGTCGCCTGTACTGATAGAAGGCTCCATACTGCCGGTAACGACCTTCAGCATAGTGCTTCCGAAAACGTTAACGGCCTTGCCCTTAGCCGAGCTTACCATGATAAACACAATAAATCCGACCATGATAAGAGAGATGACAGAAACAATGATATTCGCAATAGTATTTGAGTTATCATCAGCCTCTTCATCGACCTTATTCTGTGCATCGCGTGCAGAAGACTTCTTAGCTTCTTCCTCACCTGCACGGATACTTTCCTCAAGCTGTTTGCGTTCGAGTTTCCATGTTTTTACAGCACGGACGACCTTGTGAACGAAGAGTACTCTGTACTCTCTGTAGAGCCGTTTCATCTCCTTGTCGATAGCCGCCTGTTCCTCGGGAGTTCTTACCGGCGGAGTATACGGCGGACGCGGCTTATTCTTGTCAGCCTTGCGTCTCTTGCGCTTGAACTTCATATCGCTGATAAAGCGCATGAAATTATACTTGAAGGACTTGCCGTACTTGCGGTAGTAAACCTCCATTTTCTCGCGTTCTTCCTTTTCGCGCTCCTTCTGTTCGAGGGCAGCCTTCTTATCAGCGAGTATCTGTTTATACAGCGGATTGTCTGTATCCTCGGGGATAATGCCGAATACTACCGCGAGCAGATGTCTTATCAGGCGCATGAGCACGTAAATGGGATTCCACGAATATTCGCGGTATATTTCCCTGAACGGCTTGCTCTCGAAGTGCTGACGCTCTGCTTTCAGGCGCTGAGCACGTTCTGCTTCGAGTCGTTCCTTTTCGCGCTTCTGCTGTTCGAGTTTCATGCGGGCAGCAACAGCTCTCGGGTCTTCGATGTTTTCTGACTCCTCTTCGCCGGTTCCCTCCATAGCTTCCTTTGCAGCCTCGATTTCCTCTTCTGTAACGGATTCGTAGGCTTCTTTTTCGAGCTCTTCGGTATCCGGAGCCTTGTTGAGTTCTTCCTCGCCGATACCCTCAGCCTCACCGAGTTCATTACGTGCGAGCTTCTTATTCTGCTCGATACGCTCACGCTCGGCAGCGATACGTTCTTCTTCCTCGCGTTTCAGGCGGGCTTCCTCTTCGCGTTTGCGTATCTCTTCAAGACGGGCAAGACGCTCCTCTTCAAGCCGCTGACGCTCCCGTTCCTCGGCTTCCTGCTCGGCACGCTTCTGTTCGAGCATTTCCTGAAGGCGGCGTTCCTCTTCCTCTTTTGCAAGACGCTGACGTTCGAGTTCGGCTTGTCTTGCCTCCTCGATACGCTGCTGTTCGAGACGGCGCTCCTCTTCCTCGATTCGCAGACGTTCTTCTTCCTTGCGCCGCTTTTCGAGTTCCTTGATGTATTCAGTTTCTATTTCGATGACCTCGTTAATTGCCTCAAACATGAGGTTGAGGTCAGCGGGCAGTTTCTTTTCAAGCTTGAAATCGCCGTCCGCAGCGATATATCCGGCAGTTGCCTCCGCGGAAACGCTGTAATCGGCAGCGAGTTCCTTATCAAATTTTTTCAGGAACTTCGGTGCAAGCTTTTTTGACTTTTGTTCTTTGAGCGTTTCGAGTTTTTCCTTACTGTCCGCGTTCATATATGAGCGGAAAAGCAGCAGATTCAGCACGACCATTTTGTAGAAGTCCTCTATGTAGTCCTGCTGCGGCTTTACCGCGGTATTCTGCACGTTTATCTCGTAGCCGACCTTGTCATAGCTTTCGATGTACTGCCATAGTGTCAGGCAGGCTTTGAGGTCGACATTTTTCATGATAGCGTTGGTACGCATTACAGGCGGACGGATATAGGTATTACCGAGGGTCTGACAAAGCTCCGACCCCTTGTAACCTTCTATCGCCTTTTTTAGCTTCTCAACGCGCTGCCATAGCGTATAGCCGTTATCGTCATACGTATCAAGACTGTCGATAGTTTCAATTTTCAGCTCTATCTTCATCTTGCTGCCTGCACCGTCGTCGATATCGGTATCGTATCCGAGGGAGTAGACCTCCTCATCGCGTGCGACCTGTGCAAGCTTTTCGTATCGGGTATTTATGAAAATATAGAGCCTGTCAACAAGAGTGTTGACGAATTTATTCTCATACGTCAGGAGACTTTCTTCCTTGTGTACGTTGAGTATTTTTGAAGGTGTGATTTTTCCTGACCGCTTATCTATACTCTGAATGAGGTCGGTATGCTGAGCAAGGTGTTTGACCGATTCGACGGTTATTTTCCTTGACAACGCAATAGGCACCACCTCTTCAACGTCTTCGATAGTACGGCGCGGATTTCTCAGGAAGTTATCCACATGGACGAGTCCGTTTTCAATTGCCTCGACCCATGAAACGTCAATCGCCTTCTCCATAATTTTCTTGTTGAAAGCGAAGGTATTGCGGCTTGAATGAATGAGAGAATCAAGTGCGCCATATACCTCGTCGTCGTCAAAAGCTTCCACAAAATCGGAAAATTCACGATACCATTCGTCGTATATACCCTTCACTTGTTCTCACCTGCCTTATGATGCCAGAATAGTATGTATCAGAAGAGTTTCTGAAGTCGTTCAAGATAAGCAATAGATTCGTTCATCTTGTTCTTGCCGAAGACCTTGTTCATGTACGCACAAAGTTCGCGGAGCTCTTCACGGAGCATTGCGAGGTTGAGTGACTCAAACTTTCTGAATATCTTGGTTGCAAGTACGTAATCTATGCCGTCGAGCTCGTCACCGCCGCAGGCTACGTATACGGGTACAAACAGGTTCATCTGCTTGAGGATACGGTTACCGAAAGCTACACGCAGTTTCTCGATTACCCAAAGGTCGAGCTGCTGTATCTTCTTGAGGTTTTCCTGCGATATCGGGTACTTATCGAATGCTTCATGGAAAAGCTGGTCGAGGTGGTCGAAGCCGAGGTTCATCGGCGGAGTGTCAGGTGCATCGAAAGCTACGCCCTTTGAATCGAGGTTGATAGGCTGAGCACGGTCGTAAACCTTATCGGAGATAGCGAAGGTCGAGTCATCGTTGTTCGCTGTACCGATATACCATATATTCTGCGGGATAACTATCTTACCCTTGTCGAGCTTGACAGGGTCGGTACTCCACACGTTAGGAACGATGTCAAGCTCCCACTCGTCAGCGTTAGGCATTTCGAGAATTGAGAGCATTTCCGCAAAGTAGTACTCAACACGCGCGATATTCATCTCATCGAGGAGGATAAGGTTGATATCATTGTTGTAGTTTGACGAGTAGATACGCTTTAATACTTCTGTCTCGTTGAAGTTTTTTGTAAATTCGTTGAAGTAGCCGAAAAGCTCGGTACGGTCACGCCATGAAGGCTGTACCGATGCGATAGTTGTGTCAACCTGTAAGAACTTACCGAACGAATATGGAAGTGAAGTTTTACCGGTACCGGAGATACCCTGTAGGATAATAAGCTTTGTTGAAGCCATACCCGCGAGGAAAAGGCGGATAGTCTTCGGCTCATAGTACAGGTGCATTCGTGAGCAGGCAAAGTTTCTGAATCTGTCAACTATGCCCTCAAGAGATATCTCGTTATCATATTCGGGCGGAGTATAGGTCTTGTAGAAGGTATCGACCTCGATGAGTTTCGAGAAGCGGAAGTCGGTAGTCTGAACAACACCGTCCTCGACTGTTCCGGCAGATGCGGCAGCTTCGCCGCCTCCTTCGCCGCCTTCAAAAGCAGTCTGACCGTCAGCAAGCGAAAGTGCTCCTGAACCGGCAGGCAGTCCCATCTGTGCCACCTTCATTGCCATTATCTCGTCTTTTTCCTTCGTCATTTTGAGGACCTGTCTCTGAAGGAGTGATATCTCTTCAAGGAGGTCCTCATTGCTTACGATAGAATGTCTGAAGCGGAGATACTTTCTTATTGCGAGAATTATCATCGCAAGGATAAGAACGTATATCGCCACAACGATTATTATCGAGAGCACAGCAAGTATCCAGCTCACAGCGCTGAAATCAGTGGAATAAGTTTTGAAGATAGTTATGTAATTTTTTATATCAAATATCTGCCTGAAACCTCGTCCTATACCTTTTACTATCTCGGCATATCCTTTAAGCATTTCAGACATGAATGCAAAAAACCATTTCAAGAATCCATTCATAATATGCTCCATTTACGTGCCTGTGATGCACGCCGCCGCAAATCTCAGCGGAGTTGTTTATTCGTCAGCTTTTTCTTCCTCAGCAGGAGTTTCCTCAGCTGTCTCAGGTTCAGCTGTTTCTTCGGGGACTTCCTCAGCTGTCTCAGGTTCAGTTTTTTCTTCCTTGACCTCGTCTGCCGATTCCTTTACAGCAGTTTCAACCAACTCCTTTGCAGAAGCGGTTTCCGCAGGTTTTTCTTTCTCCGCTTCGGGAGTATCTTCTTTCTTCTGTGCCGCGAGGTACTCCTCGATAGCACGGCGCTTTATCTCTTCTTCATCAAGTTCAGGCTCTTCGGGGCGCTTTACCTCGATAAGTGTTACTATGAACTTATAAAGCTCGAACAGGAAGAATATCGCCATCGGGATAACTATACATACGAAGAAGCCGGTCTTTGTACGTATGAAATCAAGTGCTTTACCGAATACCGGCAGTTTCACATTTGTCCACTTACCGATAACGTCGCTTGCATATACCGGTACAGAGTCGTCGATAGAGTTGTTATCACCTCGTGTGATATAGCTTTTTGCACCATTTTCGCTCTCTTCGATACTTACGATTCTATGGGTATTCTTTACACGTTTTCCGTCGATAATGGTCCAGAAGGTGATAACGTCGTTCTCACTGAGAGAATTGATATCGTCCACCTGTTTACATATAATAAGGTCGCCCTTAGTGAAAGTCGGTTTCATTGAATCCGATTCAACAGTCATCGGAATGAATCCGAAAAGATTTGCGATCCCGTTGTTTCTGCCGGACGAGAACACCATTATTGTTATCAAAAATGCCAGTATTAGTACCACCCATGCGAGTACGTTCATTACGACTCTTAATGCTTTCTTCATATGATTTTAACTCCTTTGTTTAGGTTGTTTCTGCTATCTTGAAATTCATTGATAGTTTAAGTGTACCGCCAATTATGTTGTCAACGCAATCGGGGTCGTTGCCCTCAAGCCATATAACGACGGTGTATTTGTCCTTGTCCTTTGATTTGAACTTTTCCCCTGATGTCTTCATAACTATTGATGATGAAAGAAATTCAGCATCGCAATCACTTTCCTTACCTCCGCCGTTCGACTTAGTCTTGCCGTAAACGGTCTTCTGTCCATTCTTGTAAACCGCGATACGTACAGCTTCGTCAACACCCTTAGTGACATTTTCAATATTCATTTCACCTTTATAGCTTATAGTGTCGTCACCCGAATTGATGAGGTAGAAAGTGTAAGCGATATAATCGTCACCATTGTGACTTCCGTTGATTTTATCAAGGTTAGGCGGAAGATCTTCTCCGCTGATATTCGTGATATCGTAAACTATATCTGCATTCAGCACAGCGTTCGCCCTGTCGTATTCCGGTGTCTCTGAAAGGGTCAGCCCCTGCTGAATCATGTCATACTTGTTCACCTTTACGGTAAAACTGCCAAACTTGTCGTAAAAATACGAGATAGCGTACGCTATCGCAGTTACCAGTACGAGAATGATAACAAGCAGTGCAAGTATCCTCATCAGAACGAAATACCGCTTGACTTCTTTAGTCGTTCGTCTTAGTTCAAGGACGTCTCTGATTTTCTCTTCCTCTGCCATAGAGAGACCTCCATTCTTGTAGCATTATTTAACTGTCATTCTTCCTTCTTACATATCTCTCTGCCATGTATTTGCCTGCGAGAGTTCCGGCACAGTAGTCACACTCAAATCCGTAAAGTGTTTCCGCCTGCCGGCTGTTGAAAACTCCGTCCGCAATGGGTTCTGCTCCCATTTCGTTCACGAAGCCTATTATTGATTTTACCGCACTGTCGGTGCGTTCACTTCTGCCGATGAAGTTTGAAACCTCCGGGCTAAGCAGTACATAGTCCACTGAAAAGTCGGATAATCGCATCATTGGACAGGTATTGCCTCCGAAATTCGATAGCATGAAGTGAAAACCGCGGTTCCTCATCTGCTGTATCACCGTAGATGCCTGACCGTCTGTCTCTTCAAGCAGTTTCTCGGATAGCTCAAAGCATATACGGCTCGTTGCTACGTTGTAACGCGAAAAGTATTCAAGCAGAGTCTTTCCCGCTTTCGGCTCTTTCAGAAATCTCACCGGCATATACAGCGACAGCCAGTTGAAATTCAGTTCCCTTTCAACGAAGGTATTGTGTGCTTCAAGCGCCTGTATAAGTTCAAGTATGAAAAGTCTTACCGCCTGATTGGTTATCTCACTTACATCACGGAATTTGTCAGGTGTCAATACTCCGAGTTTCGGCGAATTCAGCCTTGTCTGCGACTGGAATGCCGCCGCCTGTCCGCTTGAAATCTCCCTGATAACGCGGTATTGCAGTTCAACCGCCCTTACTCCGTCAACAGTTGCCTTATTAGAACTGGTCCCCATTCACGCACCTCCTTCCGACAAGACATAATATGCCTTTAATATACTATTATATTATACCATATATATATACCTATGTCAATGAATATACTTTTAATTCGGAATTTATTACACAATTTACCCTGCTATTTCATAAAATTGCACAATAGGCAGTTGCTTACGCTGTAAGGATAGAAGCACTTTATCACGTAACAGTTCTGACTAATAAAGTGGCTAACGCACAAAGAAGACCACAGAGGCTTAATCATTTCCTTTGTGGTCGTTTTCATTTATTTCTTATGCTCTGAAACATTTATGGAGAACCCGCTTGGGGACTTCATGATGGTCACCGTCGAAGAACTGGTTTCCCTGATAACTCTTGAAGCCTCGCTCTCCCAGTAATTTAACAGCTTCCTCATAATTATCCGCGTTCATACATGATACAAGGAAGGACAGCTACATTGACGAGTGCCGGACTGGATGCCTTAGATGCGTTTAGGTCTGATGTATCCCTTTCAAGTCTGTTTTTTATTATATTATTTGGCTATTGTACAATTAAGGTTGTTTTTGCAAACATCAAGAGAGGCGGTATCCTGCTGTGTCAGATAGCAGTAGGCAGCCTGTATATGTTCAGCGTACCGAGAGGATATACCGACGGATTTATGTCATGGTGCAAGCAGGTCATAGCGACCTGCCTCACAGCATTCCTGCAGACAACAATACTCTTCCTCGGACTGCTCACTTGTCCTGACCACCCGATACTGGCGGCAGGAATATGCTTATCGGCAAACGAGGTGCCTCGTATAGCTCAGATGTACGGCTTGGATACCAGCACAAAGGTAAATGTTATGGCAGTAGGTCATGCAGTAAATATGGGCTCCAGAGCAGTTGGTCTCATAAAGAGTGCCTCTAAGGTCGCAACATAAGGAGGTGTCTGCGTGAAAACATATATATACCCTGATAACCTCAGAGCAAGCGTAAAGCTGTGGTTCTGGTCGGTCAGAGACTTCATAATCATATGCGCAGGTATCATCGTTTCAGTAACGGTGTTTGCCAATTTCTGGAACGTGATACCTGCGGCGGCTACGATCTGCTTTGCGCTCATAAGCCTGAGAGCAGACGATATGTCGGTACTTGACTACATCATTAATGCGGTTAAATATTTCCTGTTAAGCCAACAGGAGTACAGCCAACAGGAGTACCGCTGGAAGGAGCGAAATAATGGCAAAGAATAAGAGAAACGGCGTTCAGGACCTCATCGGTCTTGAACGCTTTACTAATTACGGCGTGAAAACAGATAAGGCGGAGATAGTATTCTTCTCCGTTGAGCCGACAAATATCTCGGTACTGTCTTCGGCAAACATCGAGATAAAGGTGCATGACCTGATGGTTGTGCTTTCCATGATACCTGAGCTTGAGATAATAGCTATGGACAGCGCCGAGCGTTTCGACGGCAATAAGTGGTATGTAAAAGAAAGGCTTCATAATGAGGAAAACGAGGCGGTAAGAGAGCTGCTTCAGGCAGACCATGACTTTCTTGACGAGATTCAGCTTGAAATGTCTTCAGCGAGACGCTTCATGTTTGCGGTACGCTTCCGCCGTGAGAAGCCTGAGCAGATATTCGGTATCATATCTCAGGTACAGAAGAATATTTCAGAGCATGGTTTCTCTATAAAGCGTATGGATAAGGTTGAGAACAAGAGAATGCTGGCTCTGTATTTCGGGGCAAGTATCATGGGCGATGAGATACCGGATATAGAGGGAGAGAACTACATCAAGGAGGCTGATAATGATGAAGAAAAGGAATAAGGAACTGACCGCAGAGCAGATGGAAGCAATGAGTATCAAGAGCTATTTTGACCGCATCGCTCCGGGAACGGTCAAGTTTTTCACTGACCATTACATCTGCGGTAACTATTACAAGAGCGTATGGGTTATAACGGAGTATCCGCCTACAACAGAGCAGCTTGCTATACTGGCACATCTTGCCGACAAAAACGGCGTAACTCTCCGTATCTATAACCGTATGGTTGACAGCATCGAACAGGATAAGATCGTTCAGCAGGCTATGCGTAAGAATCATATGATGACTACGGTCAACAACGTCAACGAGAGCATAAAGGCTCAGGATAACATAAATGATATCGTAGAGCTTGTGAGCGAGATGAACCGCAACAAGGAGCCTCTCCTCCACTGCTCCGTATTTATAGAGCTGAAAGCAGATACTGAGGATAAGCTGAGAGAGCTCCAGAACGATGCTCGAATTGAGCTTACAAGAGCGAAGATATCCGTGGACAGGCTCATTCTCCGACAAAAGGAAGGATTCCTGTCGGCACTTCCCACGGGAACTAATATGTTCGGTACTCAGTATGAGAGAATACTTCCTGCAAGTGCGGT
>CADAYP010000008.1:0-67207 GCA_902792235.1 Ruminococcus flavefaciens | reverse complement strand
AACTACCGGGCCATTGGTGGGGACTACAGGGCTCGAACCTGTGACCCTCTGCTTGTAAGGCAGATGCTCTCCCAGCTGAGCTAAACCCCCGCACCAATTGTTTTCATCAGGTGTTGTCCCCTGACGACTTAATAATTATATCACAGTATATTTGATTTGTCAAGCATTTTTTTGAAAAAAATACAAAGTTTTTTTATTTAACTGATTGTACACATATCCAGCTTGTTCCGTCCTTGGTGTGAATGTGAACTTTCTCAAATCCGGCAGCGCTCAAAAGTCCCGAAAATTCGGCACGTGTAGGGTTGAACAAGTTATACTTTGCTATGTCACGCTTACTGCTTTCGGAAAGCTCAGCGTCTCCGTATACGTCTGCAATAATAAGAAAATTACCGCCTTTACGCAGTACCCTACGTACTTCTTCGAGAGATTTCGCAGTATTCTTCCAAAAATAGAAACTCTCAACTGTATAAATGAAGTCAAAACTATCGTCCTCAAACGGCAGACACTCAACCGAGCCCTCGACAATTTCCATTTTCCCCTGCTCTATAAGCTGCTCGTTATTCATTCGGCTGAGCTTGACTGAGACAGGTGAATAGTCCACACCTGTCAGGTGTCCGGTGGTTATGCTTCCGGCAACTCTTCCAAGTGCAGCACCGCCTCCGCAGCCTATGTCGAGCACATTTTCGCTGCCCTTTAATATTATATGTGAAAGTCCCCACGCTGTTACATCTTTGTGCGACTCATTCATACGTGTGAGCATTTCAGCTCCGGCAGCTCCCTTAGGCTTACTCGGGTCACCGAGCTCTGTGATTGACGGTATTCTCTCTTTATTCATATGCACACCTGCTTTCTTTTATGTTATTATTATACCACAATTTATGCAGCAATGCAAGAAAAAAGCTCCCCGCGAAGAAGTCCGCAGGGAGCATTGAAATTATTCTGATATCGGCAGGTCTTCTACACTGTATACACCTGCATCAATCTGCTGGATAGTGAGTGCATCTTTACCTGTTAAACCGTCGCCGTTGTTGTAAACGTCAGCGTTACGCTTAGCACGGTCGGTAAGTACATACTTATCCTTGTTACCTATTGCCTGAAGGATAGTAACAGCGTCTGCAACTGTGACCTCGTTGTCGAGGTTAGCATCGCCCCATACTACAGGAGCATCTGTTGTAGGCTCTTCTGTAGTTGTTGTGGTAGTCTCGGAAGTGGTAGTAGTTGTTGTGGTGGTGGAAGTAGTTGTAGTCGTTGTGGTGGTTGTTGTCGTTGTTGTTGTCGTCACTACCGGCTTCTCCATAACGAATGCTGTGTAGCCCATAACATTACCCATCATGCCGTTTGTACCAAGTACCATTGACTGTCCTGCCGCAAGCTCGCAAGAATATACGTCAAACGGCTTCTCGCCCTCTCCGTCAGTGATACCAACGATATCGCTTGTCTTAGTGAATCTGCCAAGCCATGAAGGAAGTGTGACATTTCTCTCGTCCATTGCAACGTATACGATAACGTCCTTAGCGGCAGTTATNNNGATATCGCTTGTCTTAGTGAATCTGCCAAGCCATGAAGGAAGTGTGACATTTCTCTCGTCCATTGCAACGTATACGATAACGTCCTTAGCGGCAGTTATCGAAGCAAGGTCGGAGTCTGTCTTCTTTGAGTCGCAGGCTGTAACGATGTGGTCGGCACCTGCAAGTGACGAGGGAAGAGATGTGATAAGGAAGTCACGGTCAGCGAATGCCTTGTCACCCTGCTTAACATTTTCAGCGATGCCCCAGAGTGCACCATAAGAAGCGTCCATAGGCTTCATCTCAGCAATAAGCGAGCTGCTGACGGGTGTATCAGCCTCCTGACCGCCGTCAGAAACTGTTCCTGCGTTGTATGACTTCTGCTGCATACGTCCTGCGAGGTCCTTGACAGTTGCCTTTGCCTGGTCAGGAGTCTGAGCTGAATACTTGTACATATTGAGGTCGAAGTTATCGTAATTGTCTCCGCCGGACTTCAGATTGTATATCTGAGCTGATTCATTTCTGCTGTATACTATCTTGTACGCAAGTCCGCTGCCCATACTACAGTTATCGAACTTGTCGTTATAGGACTTGATAGTGCCTGAGTAAGCATCATTGCCCATATTTACCGCATCAAGCGGGAGATTTGTATTCTCGAAGTAGTTAGACTCTGAGAATACCTTTGAATTGTACGAAGCACCGATTCCGTACTGCTTGTTCGTTGAGAAATAGTTGTTGTAGCTGTGGATATGAGCTCTTCTTGCACGAGGATTACGTGACTCTGTATTATTGAACCAGTTATGGTGGTAAGTGATCCAGTCCTGCTCATGAGCTGTGCCGCCGCCAACGAGCGAGGTCTTGTGACAGTCGATATAAACATTGTAGGAAATAGTAACATAGTCTGTCCACTTTACATCTGTAGAACCGTCGCCCTCAGCCTTGTCAGCGTCAACTGTTCCGTTGCCTGCATATGCGTTGTAACCCTTTTCTACTGTGTTGTTGTGCACCCAGATATGTGCAGACTTGCTTGTGCTTCCGCCTGACATTGAAATACCGTCGTCAGGATACTTTGCAAGGTGAAGGTTTCTGACCTCACAGCTTGTTGAGTGCTTCATATCAAAGCCCCACTGATTGAGGTTAGCATCGTAGCCGATACCCTCAATTGTAACGTTCTTACCGCCGTTGAGGTAAAGCATATTAGAGCCGTCGTTCTGCTTTCCGTCGTTAGCCTTTGCTCCTGACGGAACGTCGATAGTACCGATAAAGCGGAAAGTTACATTATCAAGCTGTGCCTTGTTGAAGATGTTGTAGAGACCTGTCTGTCCGCCGTATGAAACGGAGTCTTTGTTGGAATTTGTTACGTAGATGACTGTTGCACCTGACTTGAGTGTACCGTCATCGTTGTAAGCACCTACACCCTGATAATTGTAGTGAGCATAGCCGCTGCGGTCGAATGCCATTGTCTGAACTGTGCAGACAGCCGAACCCGATGAACCTTCAACCTTGATGTCATATTTTGTGTTGCCTTTGAGTCCGGGAATGTCAACTCTGCTTCCGCGAACGAGCTGAGAGTCAACAGATGTGTAGGAAGAAGTGCCGGAAGGTGCATAGCTTACCTTGACACTGCTGCCGAGCTTTGAGCTGTCCCACTCAACGAAAGCTTCCTCAAACCAGCCGCCGCAGCTCTTTATCGCTCCGGACACAGAAGGATTGTCATTTCCGGGCTGTGAGGACTGTCCGTTGCCGTTTATGAATGCGGGAGTCCAGTTGTTCATATAATTCTTGATATTCACGTTTGCAGCATCGCTGTCGGAAACGATGTGACCCTTGCGCTTTGAAAGGTCAACTTTTGTGCCGTTTGAGAGCTTAGTACCGTTCTCCTTGAAGCCGTCAACGCTCTCAGGCTGAACTCCGCTCATAGAGTACCAACCCTCTGCACGTATCATATTGCTGTTCTGAAGAGTTGTATTAAGGAAGAGGACCTGTGCAGTCTGTCCCCACGGTCTGCCGAGGTAGCCGGGAGTTACTGCAAGCTGTGAGTTGCCTGTTACCTTACAGTTATTGAAAAGGTAGCCTGTGTATGGACTGCCCTGACTTCTTGCAGCTGTGATATAGCCGCCTGTAGTTCCTGAGCTGTAGCCTTTCCAGCGGAGTTCACAGCTGTCGAATACAGCATTGCTGCCGCCGAAGATATAGTCGGTCTGACCCTCGATAAGGCAGTTTCTGTAGTACTGAGGCGAGCCGCCTGTGTAGAGTGTGTCCTGACTTGAATAGAATTTGCAGTTGAGGAATTCGCAGTATCCAGCATCAGCCGAGAAAGCTGCGGCACGCTCTGTATATGCCTTTGAATTAACGTCAACGTTTGAATAGCGCTGAACAGTAAGGGTCTCATTTGTACATTCTACGCCGTCTGCGAGTTCTTCCTTTGTTATATAGCGGTTGAAGGAATTCTCAAAGACAATATTCTGAGCCTTGAAATAAGTTGCCTTAGGCCAAAGCTGTACAGTTGCGCCCCAACGGTAGTTTGCGACATTCTTGCCCGACTTTGAATTTGCGAGAGAAGAGTCGTAGTAACCCTTTGAGTTAGCACTGTAGTACTTGTATCCGATACCGTAGTACCATGTAAGCACAACGTCACCCTTTGAGGGTTCATCGTTCACGAATGAGATATATGGTGTCTGAACGATTACCTGCTGACGGTATGTACCGGGAGCGATGTGGATAGTTACACGATTGCTTTCGCTTGAAGGATTGAGACTTGCTGCTTTGTTGACAGCGTCCTGAACGGTTGAGAAGTTGTTTGACCTGCCATTGTAGCCGACATATAGGTCAGTACCGGCAGCATCAGCAGTAGCTTTCGGGAAATACACAGACTGTCCGAACAGCATACATATCACTGCAAAAACTGATACAACGTTCAGGGAGATTTTTCTTATATTCATAATAATACTCCTTTTCATGTGATATTGTTTTAATATTTATTAAACTTGAACAGTTTCACCTCCCATAAGCACAACTATTTATTGTATTATATCACATTATGAAGTTTTTGTAAATGAACTATTGTGTTCTTAAACTGATATATCATACGCATTATTATACACATCAAAAAAGAGGACACTTCCGTGTCCCCTTTCTGTATTATTCAACTGTAACACTCTTTGCGAGATTTCTCGGCTTGTCAACATCAAGTCCCTTTGCAACAGAAACATAGTATCCCATGAGCTGAAGCGGAACAACTGCAAGACTTGCTGCAAACAGCGGGTCGGTTTTGGGGATATACGCTGTGAAATCGGCATTATCCTCGACACTGTAGTTCCCATAAGTGGTAAGACCCATAATGTACGCACCGCGTGACTTGCATTCAACCATGTTCGACATTGTCTTTTCAAACAGATCCTGCTGAGTTATAACGCTTATAACGAGAGTACCGTTCTCTATCAGTGAGATAGGACCGTGTTTAAGTTCGCCCGCAGCGTAAGCCTCGGAGTGGATATAGCTTATCTCCTTCATTTTGAGGCTTCCCTCAAGGCTGACAGCATAGTCTATACCGCGTCCGATGAAGAATGCATCATGAATATTGGCGAATTTAGCCGCAAACCACTGAATACGCTCCTTATCCTCAAGTATCTTTGATACCTTATCGGGAATGGTCTGAATTTCAGCAAGGAGCTCCGCGAACCTCTCATCAGTTATCTCACCGCGAACCTTTGAAAGCTGCATAGCAAGAAGATATCCGGCGATAAGCTGAGTGCTGTATGCCTTTGTTGTGGCAACAGAGATCTCAGGACCTGCAAGTGTATAGAAGACATTATCAGCGTCTCTTGCAATATTAGAGCCAATAACGTTAACGATTCCGAGTGTCTTTATACCGCTTTCTTTTGCAAGTGTAAGAGCAGCACGGCTGTCAGCAGTCTCACCTGACTGGCTGATGATAATTGCAAGGCTCTTTTTGTTAAGCGGCATTTTTCTGTATCTGAACTCAGAAGCGAGTTCAACTCTTACCGGTATAGAAGTGAGTTTCTCTATGACATACTGTATAGCCATACCAACGTGATAAGCAGAGCCGCACGCAACAATGTATATCTGCTGTATCTCCCTTACTTCCTCATCACTCAGACCGAATTCGTCAAGAACGATATTGCCGTCCTTTACAACTGAATTGATAGTATCACGAATAACCTTTGGCTGCTCATGGATCTCCTTGAGCATGAAGTGCTCATATCCGCCCTTTTCAGCAGCTTCAGCGTCCCACTTTATCTCAACGAGTTCCTTTTCGATTTCCTCGCGGTCGATATTATAGAATGTTACTGCGCCCTTTTCGAGCTTGGCGATTTCCATGTTGCCGATATAATAAACATTTCTTGTATATTTGAGTATTGCCGGAACGTCAGAAGCTACATACGACTCGCCGCCTGTGATTCCGATAATCATAGGACTGTCCTTACGGGCAGTGTATATTTCACCTGCGAAGTCCTTGAACATAACGCAGAGTGCATAAGAACCACGGATACGTATCATTGCGCGGGCAATAGAGTCAACGGGTCCGAGGTTGTACTTCTTATAATAGTAGTCAATGAGCTTGACCGCTACCTCTGTATCAGTCTGAGACTTGAACTCATAGCCGCTTTTCGTGAGCTTTTCACGGAGTTCCTGATAATTCTCAATGATACCATTGTGTACGGCAACAACATTTGCATCGTCACTTGCATGGGGGTGAGCATTTAAAGTTGAAGGCTCACCGTGGGTTGCCCAACGTGTATGACCTATACCGCAGCAGCCTTTTACAGCATTGCCATCATTCGTCATTTCCTTCAGCACATTGAGTTTGCCCTTTGCCTTGATCACTTCAACGTCAGATGAACCGTCGCGTACAGCGATTCCGGCTGAGTCGTATCCTCTGTATTCAAGCTTTGAAAGTCCGTCAAGCAGTATAGGAGCTGCCTGTGAGGTACCTGTAAAGCCAACTATTCCACACATAAAAAGTTTACCTCCAGTTTCTGCGTATCGTTAAAACGCAACTTAAAGTAATTATACCATTTTTTATACTATTTGTCAAGTATGATATAATTGCCCGATATGCAGGGAGCAAATCTCCGATTTGCGTATCTGCAAGGGCATTAAGATAAACTATAATGAATGCTTTTGCATTCATTATATTCATAAAAATGGGAGAAAACAAAGTTTCTCCCATAATAATCATCTTTTCTGCTGAGTCTGAGTATTTCTCGGAGTTTTTTCGACTTTTTTACTGAGGAATACATCACGGTTTACAGTAAGATGCATACTGTTGTGAACGGTATAAGCTGCTGCACCTTTCTGCATATGCACATTTTTCAGCTTAGATATCATTGAGCCGACTATAATTCCGGCAACAACGAGTCCAATAACAAGGCTAATCAAAAATCCCATTCTTCATCAGCCTCCTAATTTGATAATAAAAGCGATATCACGAAGCACACCGCCGTTACGACAGCAGCTATTATCGCGAACAAACGTACAGCCGCTCCCTTATCTACAGGGAGATTTCCGACAAATTTGCCGGTCTGACCGTTCATAGCAAATGTGTACTTTTCGTTGTTCCATGACGTTGTAAGAATCCACACAGGGTAGAGCGCGTAAAGCGACTTTGCATTTCTGAACTTTACACTGCTGCTTTCACAGTGAACCGTATCGTAGCCGGTGACAGTGTCACGGAATGCCGATTCTGCGCCAGTTTTTATACGCTCATTAGCTCTGCCGACACTCTGCTCTCTTGTTACATCGTACTTGTCTGCAAGATATCCTGAAAGGAATGCCGTACTGAAGTCCACAGCCTTTGTAAAGTCGAAAGGCTCAATAGACTCCATGAGGTCATCGGGCATTTTTGATGAACCGTCAACAGGCACCTGTGCAAAGCTGATATTACCTGCACGCACCGCCTGATAGTAGCTCGTCTCAACGTAGTTGAAGTTAGCATCGCTCCAGCGTCTTTTCTTCTCGGCGCGGAAACACATATTTGTATCTGCCTCAGCGCTGAACAGCCATACAGGAACATAAAGTCCCTTTATCTCCTCGATATGGTTTTCGTCCTTGAAAACCTTTGGAAGGAGCTTTTTGCCTTCAAGATGCTTTTTGAGTGCCTGCTTGGCAGCCTCTCTGTCAAACTGGAAAGGTATGATTCTGTCAGGACGCAGTGCACCTGAGAAAACTCCTGCCATTACTACAGGATTTCCGCAGTATGGGCACGATGAAGCTCCGGCAGTATCGTCCGCGATTATCGTACCTCCGCACGACTTGCAGCTGTATTCTTTCATATTCGCGGTTTCTGCCGAATCCCACTCCGCACTGCCTGAATTGTCCCACGACATTTCATCTCCGGAAGCATTGTTCAGTTCAATGTTGTAGTTCTCAACTGTCTCAACCGGAAACTCCGAGTCGCAGTAAGGACACTTCATGTTCTGAACTGTGCTGTTAAATTCGAGCCGTCCACCGCAGCACGGGCATTTATATTCGTTTACTTCGGTCAAGTCCTCACCTCATTTCAAAGGCAGAGTTATTACTTGACTATATCGTCGTCGTTAAAGGGGTCGCCGCACTCGCCGCAGAATCTCGGAGGATTGAACGGGTCAGCCGGTTCCCAGCCGCACTTGTCGCATCTGTACTTAGGTGCGCCTGACGGCTTAGGTGCGCCGCAGTCAGAGCAGAACTTGCCCTTGTTGAGTGCACCGCATGAGCAGGTCCAACCATCAGCGTCAGCCGGCTTGGGGGAACCACACTCTGCACAGAATTTGCCTGTATTTGAAGTTCCGCATGAGCACATCCATGAGCCAGCAACAGCTCCTGCAACTGCACCGGCAGGACCTCCTGCTGCACCGCCTGCGATACCGCCGGCGATAGCTCCGAGAGCAGCTCCGCCAAGAGCAGCACCAGCGTCAGCCATAGCGCCTGCTGCCGGAGCAGCAGCTTCCTTGGCAGCCTGATTCTGAGCAGCCATGTTGAAGAGATTGTTTGCGTTTATTCCGCCTACCTGCTGAGCCATGTTCATTCCGTAGAAGCCCATTACAGCTCCGTTCGGGTTAGAAGCAGCAGCTGTGAGAGCCTCTGCCTGAGCGCCGACCATGATACCGGCAGCATTTGCAGGGTCGCGCTGCCATGCGAGGTCCTCATACTTCTTGATATGCTCCTCGTCCTCGGGAGAGATATTAACGCTTTCGATAGCAACAGTACCTATCTGTATACCGCGCTTCATGAGCCATGGTTCACGGAGAACTTCCTCCATTGCCTCTGTTATCGGTACTGTATTTACAGTAAGCTCATCGTATCTAACCTTCTGAGAGAGTTTTCCGAATGCAGGGTGGAGATGGTTGAGGAACTCTGTCTTAAGCTGACCGTCGATCTGTGAACGGTAATATTTATCAGTTACGTTTCCGCATACCTTCTCATAGAATTCAAGAGGGTTGCCTATCTTGTAAGAGTATGTACCGAAGCAGCGAAGACCAACTGTGAAGTTTCTTCCGATGTCCTCATACGATACTCTGAACGGTACCGGACGCGGAGTTCCAAACTTGTTGTCGAGTATCTCCTTGGTATTGATAAAGTAGATACGCTGATCGCGGGCAACATCTCCGCCGAATGTGATACGTCTTCCTGTAGCAGCGATGAAGTCCATAACGTTCTTCTTGAAGTCACCGAGGAAGTCACCTGCAAAAAGCGAAGGCTCAAGAGATGTATCGTAAACGTATTCACCGGTCTCTGCGCAGACTTCAACTACCTGTCCCTGATCAACGATGATCATGCACTGACCGTTGTTTACAGCGATAACACTTCCGTTTGTGATTATATTTTCGCTGCCCTTTGTATTCTGTGACTTCTTGCCAATTCTTTTCTGTCCCTTTGCAACAAGGACATCAACAGGCAGAGCATCGCAGTAGAAATATTCTTTCCACTGGTCAGCAAGCATATCTGAACCGGCATTTATAGCTGCCTGTCCAAGGCCGGTATCCATACCTGCCTGAATAATTTTTTTAGCAATTTGTCTAAGACCCATGGTAAAAACTCCTTTCGGGCAGAGTGCCCTTTGTTTTATTATGGAAATTCTTTCCTGTTAAATAATGCCAGTCCGCCTGACATATTTTAATTATATCACAGTATATTAAAAATAGCAAGAAAAATTTTTCACATTCACTCCCAATCGCTCCATTCTTCAGGGAAAAAGCCGATTATTGCCTTTTTTCCGCAGCGGACTATCGGTGTTTTTATGAGCTGCTGATTCTCAAAGAGCTTTTCCTCGCGGTCACTGTCAGTCAGATATTTCATCAGTGTGAGAGTCTGCTTGTCCTTAGCCGACTCATTTATCATGGAGTCAACTCCGCCGACTGCCTGTTTTACGCTGTCGAACTCTCCCCTGCTCATTCCTTTTTCCTTCATGTCGATAAGCTGATACTTTTTGCCGCGCTCCTTGAACCAGCGTTCAGCCTTTTTAGTGTCGAAGCATTTTTTTGCTCCGAATATCTGTATACCCAATGTCAGTCCTCCTTTATGCTGATATCGGTAAGTTCTTCAAGTTTTTTGGTCAGGTCGAATCTTATATTGATAAGGTCAAGACCATTCTGTGCAAAATATAGGCGCATAGACGTAAAACGCGAGAACATAGGTATGTTTGCTTTAAGTGATACCGGTTCTCCGCCTGTGCCGTTCCATGTAAGAGTGCCGCTTGCTGTACCCATTGCAAATATCGTCAGCGGAATCTGTGCAAGCTCACTCTGTGTTGATGAAGCCGTTATCGTAACATCGTACCAGCCGGGTTCAAGAACAGTAAGAGCGAAGCTGTGATTCGTTCCCTTGACTGCTTTTACTGCGGAAAGGTCAAGTTCAAGTCCGTCAGTCAGGTCGTAGAATACTACCGGCTCATCAGATGCGTTTTCGTCAGCCGGACGGTTTATTACCTCAACCTCAACAGGTTCACAGCAATGCCGTCTGAACGCATTGGTACCCATTACAAATCGGCAGATATTTGCCGCATTACGCTGCAATTCACTGCGTCTGAGGTCGCCTGATGCAAGTGAAGCGAGTGTATTGTCATCGTTTTCGTCGCCGTCCGCACACACCATGTAAACGTCATTCTGTGCCATTGCCATTGCTGCGAAGTCGGTCTTATCAGGTTTACCGCCGCGGCGGTTGATATTTGCCCACCAGTCGGTCATGGTAAATCCAGTGAATCCCCACTCATTGCGGAGTATCACTGTATTCAGGTCGTAGTTTCCGGCAGTCCATACACCATTGATGCTGCCATATGTCGTCATTATCGAATCCGCTCCGCCTTTTCTTACAGCTATCTCAAAGCTTTTGAGATATATCTCACGGAGTGCACGCTCAGATGCTACAGTGTCAAGGAAGTGACGGTTCGTTTCCTGATTGTTTCCGCAGAAGTGTTTGATAGTACCCGTAACACCCGAATCGTGAAGTCCCACGAGTTCAGCCGCAGCCATTGTTCCGGTAAGGTAGGGGTCTTCGGAGAAGTACTCGAAGTTTCTGCCGTTGAGTGGGTGACGATGTATATTCATTCCGGGTCCGAGCAGGCAGTCTACCTTATTAACTGTCATTTCAAGTCCCATACAGCGGAAAAGGTCCGTAATAAGCTCCTTGTTGAATGTCGAGGCTATCATAGTTCCGTTCGGCAGGCTGAATGCCTTTGTGCCGCAGTCAAGACGCATTCCCGAGGGTCCGTCCGAGCAGCAGCACGCAGGTATACCGAGCTTGTTCAGGCGGTCGGTAACTCCACCAAATGCAGAAGCCGTTCCGGCGGTTACACGCGGACTTCCCATGCCCTCTCCACGGATAATACACGCAAGTTCCTCATCGCTGAGCTGAGCAATAAAGTCGTCCATAGTACACGTACCGCGTGCAACATCAGGCAGACGGTATCCCATGTCACCGGTGTAGGGAATCTCCTCAGGCAAGCTGAAGAGTCTCCTTGCCTTTTCGTCTGCTCTGTTGAGGGGTACCGGTTCCTTCACAAGTCTGAAGCCGTTCTCCGACTGCTCAGGTCTGAAACGTTCAAACTCCTCTACAGGCGCAAGTGCCTGTTCACACTGGCAGAGTTCGACAGTATCAGAAAGGCTTATAACTGCCGAACCGTCGCTGACATCATCTTCTATAAAGAAGCGGTGCGCACCCTCTTCAAGGACGTAGCAGTTTCTGTGACCGGTAACTCCTGAATCATCATACGATGCAAAGTCACGGAGGTCGGCAGTAAGAATAAGAGTCTGTTCCTCATTAGGAGCGAGATTGCGGGTCTTTTCAAATCCACAGAGTATCCTTACAGGCTGTCCGAGTTTTCCCTGCGGGTGGCTGAGGTACATTTTTATTACCTCTTTTCCGCAGTAATTGCCGGTATTCTTTACTTTTACATATATGCTCGCAGTCGTGCCGTTTATGTCCGAGGTCTGCGAAGATATTTCAAATGTTGTGTAGGAAAGTCCATATCCGAACGGATAGCGTACCTTCTCAGGTGCAAACGTATCGAAGTATCTGTAGCCGACGTAAATATCCTCAGCGTAGTAGTTTTTATTGCGGTCACCAAAGTACTCATGCGAGGGGTAGTCTTCCACGCTGTAGGCTATAGTATCGGGCATTTTTCCGCACGGACTGATTTTTCCAGTCAGAATTTCCGCCACACCAGTGCCGCCTGTCATTCCACCCTGCCACACGTACAAAACAGAATCAAGCTTGCAGTTTTCTATGAATTCAAGGTCGATAAGTCCGCCGACATTCAGCAAAACCACTACCTTTTTGAATGCCGCCCTTACCTTAGTAAGCATATCCTTTTCCTTATCGGTAAGAAGAAACGAACCAGCTTCAAGCCGCGCGTCCATTTCCTCTCCGGCAGTTCTTCCTATGATGACTATCGCAGTATCACTGACCTCAGCCGCCTTTGCAACAGTCTCATCATCAAGCGGCATTTCCTCCTGTGACCATGGTTCTCCGCCCCAGCCGTTACCGAGGTCCATAGGGTTCTCATCGTCCCATTTGCGGTATATATCAAGGAGTTCCTCATTCAGCCTGACTCCGGCATCGATGAGTCCGTCAGTGATGCCGGTAACCTTCGAGACATTGACCATTCCGCCTGAACCGGTACCGCTTTTGTAATAATGAAGCTGAATCCGTCCGAAAACTGATACAGTGCTGTCGCTTTTCAGAGGAAGAGCATCGTTGTCGTTGCGCAGCATTACGATTCCCTCAGCCGCTACATCAGCAGCTGTGCGCAGGTATGTATTCCAATCAAGTATTTTACTCATAGTATCGACCTCATTTCGTTGAATGATATCTTATCGTTGTCCTCTAAGCTATTTATATAGTTACAAGGGCACATTAATTATAACATTTTTACAGAAAAAGTGCAATAGTCTACAATAAAAATATAAGATTTCTTCACAAATTAAAAAGGCGGAGAAGTGAATCATCCGCCTTCTTTTATTTATGCAATTGCCGTTTTTATCCCGAAATAGATGAGTACTATCGCTCCGAGAACTATTCTATACCAGCCAAATACCTTGAAATCGTGCTTTTTGATGTAGTCCATGAAGAACTTGATAACAAATACTGATACTACAAATGCAACTATCATTCCGACTGCAAGAATGCCCAGCTGTGATGCTGTAAAACCGCCGTCATACTTAACAAGTTTGAGTAAACTTGCTCCGAACATTACCGGTACAGCAAGATAGAATGTGAACTCAGCCGCTACTGTTCGGGATATACCAATGAGAAGTGCACCTACGATAGTAGCGCCGGAACGGGAGGTTCCGGGGAAAAGTGCCGCAAGAAGCTGGAATCCGCCGATTATAAGTGCCGACTGATATGTAAGTTCCCTTATGGAGTTTACTTTGGGTTTGCGTTTTTTGTTCCAGTTTTCAACTACTATGAACGCTATACCAAACGTGATAAGTGCCAGTGCTACTACCCACGGATTGTAGAGATGTTCATCAATCCAGTCGTCAACGAAAAATCCGATAACTGCGGCAGGTACACAAGCGACTGCTACTTTGAACCACATACGTATGATGTTCATTTTCAAATATGCGCCGAAACCTTCTTTACGCCACGGATACTTGTTGTTCTCCTTTCCGAATGGGAAAAGCTTTTTCCAGAAAAGCACAACTACAGCCATTATTGCTCCAAGCTGTATCACGACGTCGAACATCTCAATAAAGCCTTCATTAACTGTTTCGTTGTCACTGACATGAAGATTCAGAAACTGATTGACCAGTATCAGGTGACCTGTACTGCTGACCGGAAGCCACTCGGTTACACCCTCGACAATACCGAGGATAACAGATTTGATAAATTCTAAAACCATTGCTCTATCCTTTCTTTAATGCGTATTTTAAGCCTATTGATTATATCATACTTTACTGTTTATGTCAAATCATCAGTCATTATTACCCGCAAGCCGGAATTTTCTCTTTGAAATTGTCAGAACTCCTGATTTTTTCAGCTTTGCGATTTCTCGCTGAAGTGCACTCCTGTTGACACAGAGGTAGTCCGACAGTGCCGTAGTAGAGAACGGTATCTGCGGTGATTTTCCGTCAGGAGTATTGTCTTTGGTAATCTGAAGGAAGCTGATAAGTTTATCCTCGATAGTCCGCTGACTGAGTACCTCTATCCTCTCGCTGAGGGCAATAGTTTTTTCCGACATAAGCATAAGCAGATTTTCTACTACCATCGAGTGACACTGGCACGCTTTCTCACAGCGTTTCAGTATCTCCTCACGCCTTACAAATAGAATTTCGCAATCTGTCTCTGCAACTATCTCGACCGAGTTCCTGTGAGTACCGGAATACGTAAAAAATTCACCAAATATTCCCTGTTCGCCAAGCTTTTCAACTATAGTACGAACTCCGTTGATATCGTATCTGACCATGTTGGCAGTTCCGCTGAGTACTATGCCTACCTTGTCGATATTGCGTGAAAAATCAACAATACAGCTGCCCGCACGGTATTTTTTAACCTCAATATTGAAGCACGACATCATACGTTTGCAGTCAACAGAATCGACTCCTTTAAATAAAATGTTTTGTTCTGGTAACATAAAATTTTCTCCTTTGTTGCAAATGCAACAGATTTTTTGCTTTTATTATGATACAATATATTCAGACAATTGTCAAGCATAATCATTCTTTAAGCTTCATTTTTATGAATAATACACAGGAGGCGCTTGAAATGAAGGTTAATATCATCGGTGAACAGATCTCTCAGCAGGAGATCGACGCTTACATCGATTACGGCAAAAATAAGTACAAGAACAGAGAGATATCTGAAATGACTGTCAAAACTGACGGCGATTTCGTCGACCTCAAGTTTGAATTCGCTGACATTCCTTTCGACAGGATCAGACGCATTACCGGCTATCTCGTCGGCACTCTCGACCGCTTCAACGATGGTAAACGCGCTGAAGAACACGACAGAGTCAAGCATAACGTATAATCGCTCCGGAAGTTCTGACGATTTCCGCAGCTTTTTATAACACTAATCTTACTAAAACGGAGGAAAATTTTATGGCAAAGTATGTATGTCCCGTATGCGGATACGTTCACGAAGGAGACGCTCCGCCTGAGAAATGTCCGCAGTGCAACGTTCCCGGTTCAAAGTTCATCGAGAAGAAGGACGAGGGCGAACTCGTTTACGCTGCTGAGCACGTTCTCGGTGTTGCCAAGAACGTTACTGACCCCGAGATTCTCGACGGTCTCCGCTCTAACTTCACCGGCGAATGTACAGAAGTTGGTATGTACCTCGCTATGGCAAGAGTTGCCTACAGAGAAGGTTACCCTGAAATAGGCGCATACTGGGAAAAGGCTGCTTTTGAAGAGGCTGAGCACGCTGCTAAGTTCGCAGAACTCCTCGGTGAAGTTCTTTCCGATTCTACTAAAGAAAACCTTGAGAAGAGAATAGCTGCTGAGCACGGCGCTACAGAAGGCAAGTTCAAGCTCGCTAAGAAGGCTAAGGAACTCAATCTCGACGCTATCCATGACACTGTTCACGAAATGGCAAGAGACGAAGCTCGTCACGGTAAGGCTTTCGAGGGTCTCCTCAAGAGATATTTCGGCTGATATTTTCAGACATCTTCTTTAAAGAATACATAAAAAAGGACTGCTTCATGCAGTCCTTTTACTTTTATTCCCAACGAATTATCATTGATGTATGACCGGCAGATACTTCGGCACCCTTATTGATTTCGGCTCCGTTTATTCCTACCTTTTCACCGTTTACATATGTTCCTGTAAGCGAATTATTATCAGTAATAAAGCATCTTCCTTCTACGTATTCAATGGTGAAATGTACTCGCGACATATTCATATCGTTGAAGAAAATGTCGTTCTCCTGTGAGCGACCAACTACTACCTTGTCACGGATATTTACCCTGAGAGTACGTCCGTCGTTTACTCTGATTATCATCTGATGCGGTACAATATTCTTGTCATCATCCTGTCTGCTTCCTGAGTTATCACCGACATCGTCATTTTTCTTCTTGCGGAACGCAAAGCCGAGTATTGCAAGCAGAACAGCAATTACAAGTATAACCGCCGCACAGATAAGATATGTCATGGTCTTATCGTTTTGGTACGGGTCTTCAGTTTCGATGAACTCTTCGGTTTCTTCACCTTTCAGATTAAGCGACATGGTTCCTGTAAGAGGATTGTTCTCGTTCGAGATATCATAAATATCTCTTGTTGACAGCATATAGTCGGAAGAGTCGATTTCATTCTTAGTATTTATTATTACACTGAATTTACCGTCTTCCTCGCCGTAAATTACCGACTCGACAGGAAAATCACTATAGTGCCTTTTCAGTGTATAGTTTTCGATATTGTCGGCTCCGCGGACATTCTCACTGAATCCTACTTTGAACTGTGTATCCGATATCTTTTCAAAGTAAGTCATCTCCGGAGGCGCAAGGTCAGGTATCCATCTCACCGGAAGCACTGAAAAAGAACTGCTGTAATTCTGTGCAAGACATCTTACAGTTATCGTTCTTCTCCGAACGAACCGAGGTCAGAACCATAGTTTCCGCTGATTCCCAGTGCATACACCGGAACTCCGGTATTAATCAGTTTTACAGCTACATCTTCAAAAGTCGCTCTTCCGTCAGAGTCGTCAAGTCCGTCTGAAACGGCAATTACTATGTTTCTGACGCCATAGTTTGAATTTTTTGATACTATGTCATCGTTCACGTTTTCAAGCGCTTCATATAAAAATGTATCCTGTTTGTTGTTTACAAACGAATCGACTGCTTCGCTGTATCCCTCGTCAGCGATACTTCCGGTAAAAAGCGTTTCAAGAGTACCGATAGATATAAGGTTTACCATATCAGTTTCACGTATGAAGCCGCAGTTGTTTTTCAGTGCATTCTTCACAGCACTCATCTGCGGTTCTGTAACCGAACCGGAATCATCTATAAGCAGGTAATAACAAGCCTGCATATCCATTGAGAGGAACGGCTTAGGTTCAGATGTTTCGAGGGGAACATTGTCAAGAAGGAGTTCAACATTTCCCTCGCCTGTATCAGATGTATAGAAAACATTTATGTCGGGCATTTCGGTCTGTATCTGTTCCACGCTGAATGCCGATGCACACATCGGAAAAGCTGATATCACTGCTGCTGAGAGTATCGCAGATGCAGAAACAGCAAGTTTTTTTATCATAAGAGGGCCTCCTCATATAGATATTTTTTTGTCGCCAACATTATTCCTTGATATTATATCATTTATTGCATATTTTTTCAAGTGTATTTTAATATTTCTTATAAAAATTTTAAAATTTGTACGGTTATTTTTCAATCTTTGAAAACACTTTTCTAATGCCCTCAACAAAAATCGTAAGATACCTTAGCATCGGCTCGGCAATTATTGCAAAATTCACACAGAGCAGTACACACTGTACTGACATTCCCCCTACTCCGAAGAAACTGCTGAGGTATATCATGCTTAGTGCGAGAAGAAGTCCGCACATTACCCATATGCCCCATTTGAGTGTATTCATCGGCTTGCTTATACGGAAAAGTATCATCATGCCGACTACACTGAGAAGTATAGTTGAAGCTGTCGAAATATCGGTCTGTTTCGAGTTGAAGATATTCCCGAAGAATATCATCGCCGCTACTATTATCGCGTCAACGATTCCGGCAGGCAGTGCTTTCAGCAGTATGTTGCTCATGAACTTGCCTTTTATGAGTTCGTGATTCGGTATCTGTGACAGACAAAGTCCGGGCAGTCCTATAGTGAAGACGCTTATCAGCGATATCTGCGCAGGCTTTAGCGGATAGCGTATACTCAGAAATATAGCCATTGCAGACATCAGCAGTGAGAATATATTCTTTACAAGGAACAGACTTCCTGAACGTTCAAGGTTGTTGACAACTTTTCGTCCCTCCATTACTACATCAGGCATTTTTGAAAAATCAGATTCAAGCAGTACAAGCTGTGACGACTGCGCCGCCGCTTCACTTCCCGATGCCATTGCTACTGAACAGTCAGCGTCTTTGAGTGCGAGAACGTCGTTTACTCCGTCTCCGGTCATTGCTACCGTCCTGCCGGCTTCTTTGAGTGCACGTACAAACATACGCTTCTGCTCAGGAGTTACTCTGCCGAACACAGTGTAATTTATCACTGCGCTCTTTATTGCTTCCTCAGTTTTAAGAGTTGATGCGTCAATGTAGCGCTCGGCGTTAGCTATTCCTGCCTGTCGTGCTATCTCAGACACTGTTATCGGATTATCGCCCGATATTACCTTTATCTCTACTCCCTGTTCAGCAAAAAACCTGAACGTATCAGGTGCGTTTTTACGTATCGGATTAGCGAGAAGCATGAAGCAGTAAGGCTCAAATTCAGCGGTAAGTTCCTTGCCGTCAACAGTTCCGCTGTATCTGCCGAACACGAGTACACGGTAGCCTTTGCGGCTGTTTTCCTTTATTATTTCAGCGTAATCCGCCGCCTTCTCCTTCATTATGAACTCCGGCGCACCAAGTACGTATGTGCCGCTTTCAAGCGATGTACTGCTGTATTTGAACTCGGACGAGAATCCGGTATAGCTGAGTATACTCTGTCCGGTTGGGGTGCAGAAACGGCTCTTGACAGCTATCATAGTCGCATTATCGGCAGCCTGTGCTGCTGCAAAGTCACTGATGACACTCTCCAAAGAAGTTTCATCTATCCCGTCATTTACCGGTATCACTGACAATACACTCATTTTGCTCTCGGTTATAGTTCCTGTCTTGTCAACGCAGAGAACGTCAACACGGGCAAGAGTTTCGATACACTTCATGTCGTGCACGAGAACCTTTCCCATAGCAAGCCGCATCGCACTTATTGCAAGAGTTGTACTTGCAAGCAGGAAAAGTCCCTCCGGAATCATTCCTATCACAGCCGCAACCATAGACTGTATACTTCCGCTGACAGCTCTGCCCTCAATAAAGTGCTGCTGATAGAATAGCAGAAAGCCGATGGGAATTATGATTATTCCCGCTATTTTTACTATCTTGTTGAGTGAGCGTATCATCTCTGACTGCTCTCCCTTGCGGGTCTTTTTTGCCTGAATCGTCAGGCGGGAAATGTACGAATCTTCGCCTACTCGTTCAAGTCTTGCACGGCATGAACCTGATACGATAAAGCTTCCGGACATGAGAGTGTCACCTGCCGACTTCACTATTTCATCGGATTCACCGGTAAGAAGCGATTCGTTGACTGATACAGTTCCGTCAATGACTATCGCGTCTGCACTTATCTGATTTCCTGCACGGAATACCGCAATATCGTCTATCACAACGTCACGCGAAGGTATACTCTCTTCCCTGCCGTCACGTATGACCGCAGTAGTCGGAGCATTCATCATCGAAAGCTTGTCCAGTACACGTTTCGAGCGAAGCTCCTGAATTATGCCTATAAGCGTGTTTGCAATGATTATCGGCATGAATGAAAGGTCGCGGTAAGTACCGGCATAGATTATGAGTCCGGCAAGTATCAGGAATATGAAGTTGAAGTATGTGAAAACGTTGTCTGCAACTATTTCCCCGACTGACTTTGAAGGAGGTTCAGGCGGAGTATTATCATAACCGGTCTCTCTGCGTATCGTGACCTGCTCCGATGTCAGACCGCAGTCCGGCGAAGCAGTGATTCTTTCCGGAGGTTCGGGAGAACGGTGATTCTTTTTCTTGCTCATATATTAAACCCTCTTTTTTTGACAATTACGTGTTTATTATACCACAATTATTTATATAATGCAATTGAAATCATTTTATAAGAGATTCATATAGCATTTTTCTGCGTATACTAAGCTAACTATACTTGATTATTTCATAGTAAAGTGGTATAATATGTTTGTAGAAACTAATAAAAAGGTGATTTTTATGGAACAATATAATGTAACAGGCATGAGCTGTGCTGCGTGCAGTGCCCGGGTAGAGAATGCCGTGAAAAAAGTTGACGGTGTGACCTCCTGTGCAGTAAGTCTGCTGACAAACTCTATGGGAGTTGAGGGTACTGCCTCTCCGGAAGCTATTATCGCCGCTGTTCAGGACGCAGGCTACGGCGCTTCTAAAAAGGGAGCAGAGTCTGCCGCACAAAACAACGATAGCTCGCTCGCTGATACGGAGTCCCCGAAACTTGCAAAAAGACTTGCCGCTTCGCTCGCATTTCTGCTTGTGCTGATGTATATTTCAATGGGCAGTCATATGTTCGGTGCTCCCCTGCCGTCATTCTTTGACGGCAACCATATTGCAGTTGCAATCGCTCAGATGCTTCTAGCGGCTATTGTCATGGTCATAAATCAGAAGTTCTTCGTCAGCGGTACAAAGAGTCTGCTGAAACGTGCTCCGAATATGGACACTCTCGTCGCAATGGGTTCGGGAGTTTCTTTTGCATGGAGCGTTTATGTGCTTTTCTCAATGACAAGAGCTTCCGCAGACGGCGACATGACGCGGTGTGCCGACCTGATGAACGACCTCTATTTCGAGTCAGCGGCTATGATAGTTACCCTTATCACAGTCGGTAAACTCCTTGAAGCACGCTCAAAAGGCAAAACCACTGACGCACTGAAAAGTCTCATGAAGCTCGCTCCGAAAACTGCTAACCTGATTCGTGACGGCAAAGAAGTAACTGTGCCCGCAGGAGAGGTTCTCGCCGGAGACGTATTCGTAGTGCGTCCCGCTGAAAGCATACCCGTTGACGGAGTTGTAATTGAGGGAAGCAGTGCCGTGAACGAATCTGCTCTCACCGGTGAAAGTATCCCCGCCGATAAAACCGTGGGAGACAGCGTTTCCGCCGCTACTCTTAATCAGTCGGGATTTCTCAAGTGCCGCGCTACCCGCGTAGGCGAGGATACCACTCTCTCGCAGATAATTAAAATGGTAGGAGACGCTGCCGCTACAAAGGCTCCCATTGCAAATACTGCCGACAAAGTCGCAGGTATATTCGTTCCGGCTGTAATCACTATAGCTGTACTGACAACGATTATATGGCTTCTCGTCGGAGAAAGTACCGCTTTCGCACTCGCAAGGGGCATCTCGGTACTTGTTATAAGCTGTCCGTGTGCACTCGGACTCGCTACACCTGTCGCAATAATGGTCGGAAACGGTGTCGGCGCCCGAAACGGTATACTCTTCAAGACCGCAGTCTCCATTGAAGAGACAGGCAAAATGCAAATCGCAGTCCTCGACAAGACAGGCACTATAACTGCCGGTCAACCGGTCGTGACAGACATTATTCCGGCAACAGGTGTAAGTGAAGACGAACTCCTGCGTTTGGCATACTCCCTTGAAATGCGCAGTGAACACCCTCTCGCCCGCGCAGTCGTCGCTCTCGCAGATGAAAAAAAGCTTAGTGCGGAAGATGTCAGTGACTTTGAAGCACTCGCCGGAAACGGTCTGCACGGTATGGTCGGCGGAGTTGAAATTTGCGGCGGTAGTATGTACTATATAAGCACTGCCGCTAATGTAAGTGATTCCGAAATCGCTGCGGCACAGTCCCTTGCAGAAGCAGGAAAAACTCCGCTGCTATTCTCTAAAAACGGCATATTCATCGGAATCATCGCTGTCGCGGACGTAATCAAGGACGACAGCGCTCAGGCTATCCGCGAACTCAAAAATATGGGACTTCGCGTTGTGATGCTGACAGGTGACAACAAAAAAACCGCTGACGCTATCGGCAGAGAAGCCGGTGTCGATGAAGTCATTGCCGGTGTACTCCCCGACGGTAAGGAGTCCGTTATCCGAAGACTGAAAAAGCTTGGCAAAGTTGCAATGGTCGGAGACGGTATCAACGATGCCCCTGCCCTTACACGCGCTGATATGGGTATAGCTATCGGCGCAGGCACTGATGTTGCAATTGATGCAGCGGACGTAGTCCTCATGAAAAGCCGCCTGAGTGATGTTCCTGCCGCAATTCGTCTCAGCCGTGCCGCCCTCAGAAATATCAAGCAGAACCTGTTCTGGGCTTTCTTCTACAATGTACTGGGTATTCCTCTCGCTGCCGGAGCGTATATTCATCTCTTCGGCTGGGAACTGAATCCGATGTTTGGCGCCGCAGCTATGAGTCTTTCAAGTTTCTTTGTAGTTACTAATGCACTGAGGCTTAATCTTGTTGACATACACAATACCAAGCACGACCGACGTATAAAATCTGCTCTGCCGGAATCTGACATTTCTGCTGAATCCGATGAAAAATCGACAAGTATCAGAGTAAAAGGTATGATGTGCGGACACTGTGAAGCCCGCGTAAAAACCGCACTTGAGGAAGTATCCGGAATAGAAGAAGCACGTCCGGACCATGAAAGCGGTATTGTAAAATTAGTAATGAATGCTGAAGTCAGCGAATCTGAAATAAAAGACGCTATAGAAAAAGCCGGGTACAAGTTCAAGGGATATGTCAAATAATGTCACCATATATACGAATTATAGTTGACAAATTAGGCGGGATGTGTTATAATTTGTTATCATATTAAGGAGATAATTCAATGGATAACTCTTCAACTGCTTCCCGTTCAAAAAAATTCTTCACTACCAAAGAACTCGTTTTTACTGCCCTTATGTCAGTACTTATTGCCGTAGGGGCATGGATATCTATACCGGCTGAGGTCCCGTTTACACTTCAAACCTTCGCCGTATTCAGCGCTCTCGCTCTTCTCGGCGGTAAAAAGGGTTTCTTTGCAGTTTTGGTATATATACTTCTCGGCGCGGTCGGAATCCCGGTTTTTCAGGGGTTCACCGGAGGAATAGGTTCACTCTTCGGTATGACCGGCGGGTATATACTCGGATTCCTGTGCATTGCCGGTATTTACTGGCTCGCGGAACTTATTCCCCTCAAAAATAGTATTGCAGTCACAGTAAGGAATATCATCGCCATGCTGATAGGTCTTGCTGTCTGCTACGCTTTCGGCACCGCTTGGTTCATGCATATCTATGCCGAAAAGGTTGACAGTATTACCCTCAAAGAAGCGCTGAAAATGTGCGTTTTACCTTTCGTTTTCATCGACATCGTAAAGCTTGCCGCCGCATTCGCCTACACAACTCCTATAAAAAAATACGTCAGATTATAATACAAGCCGGATACTTCAAAAGTGTCCGGCTTTATTTCTGCACTATGAGAACAACCGTAAAAAGTATTGACAAGTGTTCGTTTTATGTGTTACACTAAATATGTATGTTATCAAATAAAAGATTATACAGGAGGTAGCCTTGATGAAACGAAAAAAGAGGAAATCCTTGTTCTCAGTAGCATTCACACTGATTTTAGTGCTGACTGTTCTGCTCGGAACACTCGACGTTGTCGTGTATAACAGGTTTTACAAGAGCGGCTGGTATAAAAACAAAAAGAACCCCGCAGAAATGGTCGATGTTACCGACCCCGAAGCCAATACAGATTTCGGCAGATTATACTATTCCCCTGTTAATGAGGAACACATCACTGAATACCCCGACAGCAACGGCGAGGGTTACATAGATAATGAGGTCCTCATAGTTGCCGCCGATGGTGTAACACACGAACAAGTCGCAGAACTTGCGGCTTCATACGATGCCGAAATAGTCGGAGAGATAGAGGTAACCGGCGATTATCAGCTTAGACTTACTACTTCTCCCGATTCGCTCGATTCAACTTTAGAAAGCATCTCTGCTGAACCTATTGTCGCTTCTGCGTCACTGAACTACGTTACAACCCTTTCTCAGGAAGGCGATATAGGTGATTTTTATTACGGCAAGAAATGGAACAGTGAATTCAGAGAGTTCCTTCCTATAGTGAAAAAATCGTGGGGTTTCAAACAGATAAACACTACTGCCGCATGGAATGAGCTGTATACCCACTCCTCTGATGTCAGCCCTGTTAAGGTTGGAGTATGCGATGAAGGATTTTCATCAAGTCACCCTGACCTCGGTTTTGCCGGTTTATTTTATGATAATTACGACAAGGGTATCAAACTTTCTGATAAAGAAAAAAGCCACGGCACTCATGTAAGCGGTACCTTTGCCGCTAATACTGATGACAATATTGGTATCTGCGGTGTTTATCCATACGGCAAGGGTAATCTGTACGGAGCGTCTGTATCGGGAAGCGTGAGAAATCCTGACAACGGCTCCTTCTTCAACTCTGTAATGTGTGAAAAGGTAACATTCGGTGAGCTGATAGTCAGAAACGTCAAGGTAATCAATTTCAGTATGGGATTCAATTACAGAGCAAACCGTTTTACTGATTCCTTTGGCATTGTCAATTCTTCTGCTCTTTCAAGCTTCTGGAACAATCCATCTTCTCATACTTATACCGCACAGCAGGCAAGTATACTCGGAGATTTCTATGACAGACTGCTCAAAAAAGGCTATGATTTCGTCCTTTGTGCTTCTGCCGGAAATGATTCTGATGATAAAACCGGTCACCTTGAAGCTAAATATAATTCTCCCCTCAATCTGATAGAGTATTCCGAGTATCCGGACGTATATGACAGAATCATCGTTGTCGGTTCTCTTGACAGAGACAAGTCCGCCTCTTCCGGAGTTTCCGTATCTGAGTACTCTAACGGCGGTTCAAGAACCGATATTTATGCCCCCGGAAGAAATATTTATTCCACCTACCACAAAGATTATTCCGACTATTATGAGTACCTTTCAGGTACATCAATGGCAACTCCTCACGTATCAGGAGTTGCCGCTATGGTATGGAGCGCTAATAATTCACTCACAGGCGCTCAGGTCAAGGACATTATCCTTAGTAACCCTAATCCGAGTGAACCGTCCCTCGTTACGCTTGATGCTTATTCCGCTGTGCTTGCTGCTTTAGGGTTACCGAATACTACCGTAACCACCGACAGCAATGAAGGTGCATTGTACGGATTCGTGATTGATAAGGGTATTATTGACAAGGACATTGTCGGTGCAAAAATCACTATAACAAATATGGATACTCACGATACCTATACAGGTGTTACAGATTCGTACGGCCATTATGAGATATCCGCTCCTGAGGGCAAGTACTCCATACAGGTAAAAGCCAAAGGCTACAAGGACTATAAGCCTGCAAAAACTGTTAATATACAGAAATGCCAGATAACATACCTCGGCAAGCTTGCTCTCAAAAAAGGCAAGAGCAGTCTTGACGATGAAAAAGATGAACTGCCGGCTCCTGAAATAGGGAAGATTTACACACCCGATGACCTCAGAATCTTCTTCCCTGACGGATTGGAAGACTATAACTACCTTGTCGAACTTCTGAATATAAAAGCGTGGACTTACTACGACGGACACCTTTATGCCGTTCTTGACCGCTCTGTACCGCCCTCACTTATCAACTTAATTACATCCTTTGACGATAGTTTACACCTTATCACTGTCGGCAGTGAAGGTGAACAGAAACTCGCTGAGGAACTTATGACATACGGTGAGCGCGACGTATACAGTTCAGGCGGAATCGTCGGCGATGACGGCAGTATTTTCAGTGCAAACAGTGAGGACAATGATTATACCAACTGGCAGGCTGGCTGTCCTAACCGCTACGGCAATGAGTACAGCGATGATATTATCACAGTCTACCGCGGTCCGGGCGAAAAGCCTAAAACCAACACCGACTACGGTCGCTGGATAGATATGCCCGAATTTGAGTATGGCATTTTCGTAAGCGACGATACCGTAGTTTCAAGCGGTATCATAATCGAAATTGAAAGTGCTGAAGAAAGGGGAGCCCCCTTTGGCGGTTTCGCAGGATACCGAATATGTACCGTAAATTTACGGCTCGGTAGCCCACAAATTCCGCTAAGGGAAGCACTCTAAAGTATCACACCTTTTCCTGCGGCTTTCTTTGTGTTTGATACGTCAGGCACTAAAGGCAACACCGCACAAAGCCCGCCTGAAGGCTTTGTGCGGTGTTGCCTAAAAGATAATGCTTTAGTCCAGCACTGTTTTATAATTCTTCGTAGGCTGTACGTACTGCTTTTGCAAGCTGGTCAGCACATGATGTTGGACGAACTCCGCAGGTATTTCCGCTGAGTTTCTGCTCTATCTGCTCGACTGTCCAGCCGTCAACAAGCTTTGATATCGCCTTGAGATTGCCGTTGCAACCACCTACGAACGATATATTCGTAATAACATCGTCTTCTATGTGAAAGTGAATCTCCTTCGCACATACCATCTCTGTTCTGTAGACATAATCCATTTTCATGTCCTCCTGCTTACTTCAAGTATTCCATGAAATTCTGCTTGTTTTCGAGTGCAGTTGTAGTAGGTCTGCCGAGGTCGTCACGTGCACCTATCGAACACTTTACTTCAATGAACGAAAGCTCGTCTCTTGCCTTTGCGTTTTCAAGTTCTTTATCGAGGTCGTCGAAGTTGTCAACGCATACTGCGTTAGGATATCCGCAAGCCTTTGCGATAGCTACAAGGTCTATCTTTGAAGCCACTGTAGGCATTCCGCCGACAGTTTCATGTGCACCATTGTTTATCACGATGTGTATCATATTCTTAGGAGCATTTGCACCAAGTACAGCCATACTGCCCATGTGCATGAGGACAGCTCCGTCGCCGTCAACACACCATATTCTGCGGTCGGGCTTATTTATAGCAACTCCGAGTGCGATAGATGAAGCGTGACCCATTGAGCCGACTGTAAGGAAATCGTACTTGTGGCTCTGTCCGTTTGCGGTTCTTGTCTCGAACAGCTCACGGCTCGGCTTACCGGTAGTTGAAACTATCGGGTCTTCACCGCTTGCCTTTACAATGTGACGGATGATGTCCTCACGAATCATCTTGTTGTCGTTCCTGTACTCAACTTCTTCGTCGTACTTGATAGCGCCCTTGCGTACTATGAATGCCACCTGCTTGCCGTTTGCAAGCTCACTGCGGAAACTGTCCATAGCAGCTGAAAGCTCGTCCTCAGTGGTATCCTTACTGATTATGAATGTTCTGACGTCCATATCCTCGAGGAGCTTTACAGTTACTTCGCCCTGATAGATATGCTGAGGCTCATCGTGTACTCCCGGCTCACCGCGCCAGCCGACAATAAATATCATCGGAATCGCATAAACCTTGTCATTGAGAAGTGAAGCAACAGGATTT
This sequence comes from Ruminococcus flavefaciens, assembly GCA_902792235.1. Lineage (GTDB taxonomy): Bacteria > Bacillota > Clostridia > Oscillospirales > Ruminococcaceae > Ruminococcus > Ruminococcus flavefaciens_AE. The sequence continues at coordinate 40,138 of CADAYP010000008.1, read as the reverse complement.
ATGATATTACCTTCGCCGGAATTCTGCATATATACTACCGGTACTTTCCCTGTTGCAAGATGATAACCTGCCGCAAGAGCAGTGCAGTTGCCCTCATTTGCGGCAATTATGTGGTGTTTCTGGTCGATACCGTATGTATTCATGAGATAGTTGCACAGTGCCTTAAGCTGACTGTCGGGGACTCCTGTATAAAAGTCAGCACCTATTATCTCAACAAGTTTTTCTGCCTTCACGTTGTGAAACCTCCATTATTCGCCTTTTTTAGCAAGCTGCGGCATAATTATCTCATCAATGATGAACTTCGCAGTCTTTTCGATGTCGTCATATGCAACAGTCTTGGGAAGCTCTGCTCCGAATGCCTTTTTGGCTTTTTCGATGAGTGCGTCTGTGTATATGAGCTTGCCGTCGGTAACGTCCTCGACACCGTCAAGTGCCATAGACTCTCTGTCGGCTTTATTCATTTCCTCAAAGCTGAATACAGACTCGTCTATCCATGCTGAAAGCTTACCGTCCTTATAGCCTGCAAGCACAGGGTAACCACCGATATTTCCACCGAATCCGGGTGTGAATATTCTCTGCGGCTCACCGGTGCGTACTGCGTCTATGATAGCTGAGATTATCTGATAGTTGCTTGAAGCATTCATCATGTTTCTTGTCTGGTCAACAGGCATAGAAATCTTGCAGGCTTTGAATATTTCGTCTGCCGAAAGTGCCTGCTCCTTGCCGTTGTAGTATACCTTGAACGGAAGCTTGACTCCCTCTGCCTGACCTTCCTTGCTTATGCAGACATCGTGGAAATGTCCTGCTGCAAACATTACGTCAACGTTCCAGAAATCCTTGACGCCAAGCATTTCTGCTGCCGCAAACTTCATACGCGGAACGAGGTGATTGAGGTTACCGCTGCCGAAATCAGGGTAAGCCTTGCCTGCACTTTTAAGCCACGGAATAACTGCGTCAGAGTAGGAAGTATTGATAACCACAGCGTTAGTATCAGCAAGGTCGCAAGCCTCCATAACGTTCTTTGTGAAGCGTATAGCGAGAGGGCTCCATATGCCGTATGCTCTGATATTTGCCCATGAAATGCTGCCGTATTTGAGTCCGGGGTATGCACGGCTCGAATTAACGATAAAGTCAGGCTGATACTTCTCTATCGCATTCTTTATAGCGTCGATATCATTGAGGTCAACTCCGCCCTCAACGTCGATGTGAGTCTTGTTCACTCCCCTGATGAGACCGGCTACTCTTGTGATGTTAACTTTTGTCTGCATTTTCTCAGCGTCGCGTCCGACTACAACTATGCTGAGTGCGGGGTCATTCTTGCTCATGAGGTAATCGAGAAGATACGAGCCTACGCTTCCAAGACCGATTATCATTACCTTATAGTCATTGTTCTTTATATGCTGCTCAACAATGCTGAGTCGCTGTTCAAGTGTTTTCATTTTTCTTCCTCCCAGTATGATAATATCTTTCTGTAATCATCGCGTGTATTGCAGTTTGTCCAGCGTGAAAGGCTTATAAGCTCGAAATTTTCGCTGCCGCAGGAGTCGATATAATTCTGTATTATCCTCAGATTCGTACCGTCCTTCTCCTCGGCAAAAAATTTCTCATTCGCAGCTTTGAGCTTGTCTGCTTCAGTGAACTTCCACATCTGTCCGGAATTGAGAATGACTGAGAATTCGTCGTCAATCCTGAGCATACCGTGACTGCTGTTGAAAGCGTACTTGAAACGGTCTTCACCGTCTCTGTAGAGTACCACAGCTTTTTTAGCGTATATCGGCTCAAAGCTGTATGTAAGCACACTTTTGTCAGAAGCTATCACCTTATCAAAAGATGCCTTGTCGATATCGAGGTCGCCCTCTACGAAAAGTACCTCGTCGACCTCTCCGCCGAATCTGTCAAACAGTTCTTTCAGTCCGACGTAAAGACTGTAGCCGGAAGCAAGGTCGGAGTAGTGCTCATTATATGTAAGGATTATCTTCTCCTGCATTTCTGCCGGAAGCTCACCGCAGTAAGCGGTGAGGTCATCGTACTTGTGTCCGCCTACGAGGATTATCCTGTCCGCAAACATACATTTTTCAAGCAGATGATAAAGAAGCGTATGCTTCTTGTCATTTTCATAGTATATTATCTTGTGGCGCTTCTGCTCTTCGGGTATCCCCTCGTTGAATCTGCTCGAAACGCCCGCAACTGTAATTATCGCTGCTTTCACTTTTATCCTCCTCAGCCTTTGAGGTAATTTTTTATGCACTCGTCAAGACCCTTTTCAAGGTCTACAGCAGGCTTCCATGATGTACGTGTTCTTATCTTTTCTGTTGAGAGAAGACGTCTCTCGGGGTCAGACTCTCTGTAGCCGTCAAACTCGATAACAGGGTCGGTTATTCCCATCTTTGATGCGCAGAGCTTTGCGAGGTCGATAATTGAGATTTCCTCGTCTGTTGCAACGTTGTAGACTGTTCCGTCGAGTGCAGAATCAGTATTTGCAAGTGCGAGTACAGCACTGCAGCTATCGTAGTTATTGAGGAATGTACGCTTGTTCTTTCTCGAATTTTCAAGAAGCACGACCTTGCCGTTGTCGCGGAAGCTGTTGATGATGAACGGGATTATATGCTTGGGGAAACGCTCATTCTTGCTGTATACGTTAGCAAATCTGATAGAACAACCCTTTATTTTTCCGGTATCAACCGCGTCTTTCATGAAAAATTCTGTAAGGAGCTTTCCTGTAGCGTAGCTTGTTCTCTGACTGTGCTCCGCAACTGCCATTGTAATGAAGTCAGACTCCTTTACACCGCCGTTTTCGTTCCATGAGTTCATGGAGTACACCTCAGATGTAGAGCAGTTGATGTACTTCTGTGCTCCGACTCTGACAGCCTGCTGAAGAAACTCGTTCATGCCTGTTACGTTAGTCTCGTATGTCTCATAAACGTGGTAGAAGTGCTCAGTATGTACAACTGCCGCACAGTTGATGTATATTATCTCGTCATACTGAGATTTTACAGCATTTACGCGGTTTTCAAAGTCCTTCATCTGCTCGCTGTTATTGATGTCATACTCGAAGAATTCAAATCTTTCATCGTTGATGCAGTCTGAAACGGTGTCTATTGAAGAAGCGTAAAAATTATCAAATCCGAGGATATGGTCTTTGCACTCCTTGTCTGAGAGTATCTGACGTACAAGCTCGTTGCCCGTCATACCTGTAACACCGCTGATAGCATATAATTTGCTCATATCTTTCACCTTTCTTAAACTCCGTGAGTTAATCTTGTCTTATAGAATTCATCTATCTCTTCCGGGAAGAGTGCCTGCTCATACGCGATATCGTATTCAACAGTTCTCAGCTCAACACGCTTTGACGGCAGATGCAGTACCGCATACTGCGCAAGCGGATTGTGATTTCGCGGCTGTCCGACAGAACCCGGATTTATAAATATGACAGCCTTTTTATTACGCATCTCTGCATTGTCGCAGTCGTAGAACTTTGTAAAGCAGTGAGAATAATGTGAATGGCCGGAGAATACAAAATCATATCCGGAATAATTGCCTCTTAGGTCGTCAGGCATTATCGCCTTCCAGTAATTATCGGTGAGTGAACCGTGAACTGCCAGAGCTTTGAATCCGCATATTGTAAACACTTCTATCCCATTGCGGTTCATAACTCTGTTGATGTACTCAACCGACTCCTCAGTCAGCTGATTTGCTGTATATTTCGCCATGACACGTCCGCGGTCGGAGGACAGCCTTTCGAGGTCTTTATCGACCACAAGCTTTTCGTGGTTTCCCCATATATTTACCGTGACCTTGCCGTTCCACGCACCTTTTTCAAGTACGCGGAGCTTTTCTATTATAGTATTTGAGCGCATACCGTAGTCGATACAGTCGCCGAGTATTATCACTCCTGCGAATTCCTCGCCTGCGCAGTCTTTCAGCACAGAATCAAATGCGCTCACGTTGCCGTGTATATCAGAAAGTATCAGATATTTCTCGTCCATGAAGCCGACCTCATATCTCGTCGATAAGTCTGATGATGTCTTTGAAAGGCATAAGTGTTGAGTCAACTTCAAGTGCTCTGTGAGCTTTGAGTATACCCTCAGCAGTCTGCTTCATCACAGGGAATGCGGCTCTCATAAGCTGATTTGCATATATTACAATGTTCACACCGTGAGAGTGAAGTTCTTCCTCTGTTACCTGATTGAACGAAGTAGGAACAACAACTATAGGAGTTTTGCTGTCCTTTTCTCTGAATTTGTCGCAGAATTCAAATATCTCCGCGGGGTCTTTCTTACGGCTGTGAATCATGATTCCGTCAGCTCCGGCAGCAACAAATGCGAACGCTCTTTCAAGTGCGTCGTCCATGCCGCGCTCAAGTATAAGGCTCTCGATACGTGCTATTATCATGAAATCGTCGGAGAGCTGAGCTTTCTTTCCGGCTGCTATTTTTGCTGAGAAATTTTCGATAGAGTCCTGAGTCTGTACTACCTCTGTACCGAAAAGGCTGTTTTTCTTGAGACCTGTCTTGTCCTCGATTATTACAGCACTTACACCCATTCTCTCAAGAGTTCTTACGTTGTAGACAAAATGCTCGGTAAGTCCGCCTGTATCACCGTCAAGGATTATCGGCTTAGTTGTTACTTCCATGATATCGTTGATAGTGCGCAGACGTGATGTCATATCAACAAGTTCGATATCAGGCTTGCCTCTGTCAGTACTGTCGCAGAGTGAAGATACCCACATAGCATCAAACTGATTGAGTCTGCCGTCATCGCCTTCTACCATTGTCTTTTCAACGATAAGTCCGGTCAGACCTGAATGAGCCTCCATAGTCTTTACTACGGGAGTCATCTCGATAAGCTGACGCAGACGCTTTCTTCTGTATTCAGGCATACTGAGCTTCTCTCTGAGCTTGTCATCGACCTTTCTTACCTCTTCGTTATATGTATACGGTACGTCGATTATCTCTCCGCCGTATTCGGAAACAAGCTGTTCAACATGGCTGCGGATAGACTTTTCAGCGCCTTCCTTCCAGTTGTCACCGTGTATTACATAGTCAGGACGGAGCTTTGCTATAACGTCATCGTAGCGCATATCCTCCTGTACAATTACATCATCTACTCCTTCGAGTGATTTATAAAGAGCAATTCTCTCCTCAAGAGTTGTTGTAGGGAATTTTGTGCAGCGTATCATTTCCTTGTCGCTGAGACAGCCGACCACTACCCTGCCGTATTTTGCGGCATTCTTGATGATATTGAGGTGTCCGGCATGGATAACATCAGTACAAAAGCAAGTATAAACTGTTTTCATTTCATTATTTCCTTTCCCGTTTCAGATATTATAGGTCTGTTGATTGAATCTATGACAAAAAACGGTCAATAAGATTATTGTATCACAAACTGCTTTAAAAATCAACCGCTAATACAGTTCAAATACATTTTCTCTCTACTTATTAATAATAATGTTTAAAAAATGCATATCAAACCGGTGATGATATAGGCATTTTTTCTTTTAAATATATAAATAATACTCGCCGCAGATCTATTAGTTCGTACTAACAAGTATTTCGATAAATTTCAAAATACCTGTTGACAGTCGTCTGTGCTTGTGGTATATTATATTTAGACGGATATCAAAATACCGTCTTATATTAAGCTTGGTATTTAGATAATCTTCAAAATAAAGGAGGTCATATTATGAAAGATGTCTGGAATGCTATGGCTGACCCGACAAGGCGGCAGATACTAACTATGCTGCAAAACGGCGACATGACTGCCGGTGAGATAAGCGATAAATTCGATATCTCAGCTGCTACAATATCCCACCACCTGAAAATTCTGAGAGAAGCGGGTCTCGTCACGTCAGAAAAGGAAAAACAGACTATCACCTACAAACTCAATATTACCGTATTTCAGGACTTCCTGAAAGGAATTGCCGATGTATTCGGCATGAAAGGAGAAAATTATGAAAAATAAAGCTTTCAGACTGCTTACAGCCGCAACTATAATCATTGGCGCAGTAAATCTGCTCGTTTCAGTTTTTTACATCATCGGCCTTCCCGAAAAAGTACCGCTCCATTACAATGCAGCCGGAGTATGCGACGGATACGGCTCTAAATGGTTCACCTTATTCTTCCCGCTGATAATACTCCTCATCAACCCTATCGGCTTATTTATAACCTCAAAGTCAAAAAGCCTCGAAAAAAATATGAAACCGCTCGTTATCAGTATTCTTTTCATTGAATTCTACCTTATAGCAATGGAATGGGTACTCCTCATAACTATGAAAAGCGAGACAAAACTCGGTGACAAAATGAGCTTGAATGTCTCACTGATAGTTCCGGCAATCATTAGTATCCTTTTCATCGCAATGGGTAACTATATGCCTACTATCCGTCAGAATAAACACCTCGGTGTAAAACTTCCGTGGACTCTCAAAAACGAAAGATGCTGGGACGTTACTCACAGATTTACCGGAAAAGTATGGGTTGCAGTCGGTATACTGACCCTATCTTTCCTCACAGTAATAAAGTTTATTGGTGTCGATAATCCTACTGTCTTCATTATTCTGACTCTCGTTCCTATCTCCCTTGCAATTATCATTCCGACCATTTATTCCTACAACCACAGAAACGACTGATACCCATTACAAACCGCGCCTGTCAAAAAGGCGCGGTTTTTCTGTCTTGACATAGATTGGGTTTTATGCTATAATATAGTTTGTTTACATATCATTCCAATTTAACGGAGGTTGCACTATGGAAAGCATCAATGAGATCGCTGCACGCATCCGCGAGCTGCGTGAGGTATGCGATTACACACAGGAAAAGCTTGCTGAAGAACTTGGTATTTCTGCTGAGCAGTACGCAGGCTATGAACAGAACGGAGATTTTCCGATCAGCGTCATTTATGAGATTGCCAATAAGTTCCGAGTCGACTTCAATGAGCTGATCACCGGCGAACCAAGCCGTATAGATACATATCAGGTCGTGCGCCGCGGTCACGGTAAAAGTGTCAGCCGTTTCCCCGGTTACCGCTTCAAAGACCTCGCTTTCCGCTATGCGGACAAGATCATGCAGCCGCTTCTGGTTACTCTCGAGCCGTCAGACGAACCTGCTAAGCTCGTTACTCATACAGGTCAGGAGTTCAACCTCGTCCTGAAAGGAAGCATCGTTGTTACATTCGAGGATAAGGAAATTATCCTCAATGAAGGAGATTCTATATATTTCAACCCCTCATATCCGCACGGTCAGCGCTGCCACGGAGATTCCAAGGCTCGCTTCCTGACCATGATAGCGGAATAAGGGACTAGTTAAAGGAGTAATATTAATCATGCTTTTAGATCGCTATCTGCCCCGTATCGAATTCGATTCCTATGAAGATTTCAAGGAGAATTACCGCGTAAATGTTCCCGAGGATTTCAACTTTGGCTGGGATATCGTCGATGAGTGGGCAAAGCAGGAGCCTGAGAAAAAAGCTATGCTCTGGCTCAGTCACGATAAAAAGGAACGCACTTTCACATTCACTGATATTTCAAAGCTCTCTAATCAGACCTGTCATTATTTCCAGAGCCTCGGTCTTAAAAAGGGAGACGTGGTCCTTCTCATTCTCCGCCGCCGCTGGGAATACTGGGTAATCGCTACTGCTCTCCATAAGCTCGGCATTATCCTTATCCCGGGTAACCTTCTCTTCACTACCCACGATATCGCTTACCGCGGAAATATGGCTGAAATTTCGGCTATAGTTGCCTGCGATGACGAGTACATAAGAGGTCAGATCGACGGAGCTGCTCCGCAGATAAAAACTCTCCGCAAGAAGATCGCTGTTGCTGAACCCCGTGAAGGCTGGGACTTCTTTGAGGACGAGATCGCTAAGTACCCCGATACTTTCGAGCGTCCGACCGGTGATCAGGCTACTAAGGCTACTGACACCATGCTCATATACTTCACTTCCGGCTCAACAGGTATGCCTAAAATGGTATGCCATAACTTCGCTCACCCGCTCGGTCACATAGTTACGGCTAAGTACTGGCATCAGGTTCAGGAGAATAAGCTCCATATGTCTATTTCCGATTCCGGCTGGGCTAAATTCGGCTGGGGCAAGTTCTACGGACAGTGGATATGCGGTGCCATACAGTTCGTTTACGACTTCACAGGCAGATTCAACGCTAAGGATATGCTCGAAGTTATCAGTGCACACAAGCTTACTACTTTCTGCGCTCCGCCTACTATGTACCGCTTCATGCTTCAGGAAGATATGACAAAGTATGACCTCTCAACTATCGAGAACTTCTGCAATGCCGGTGAACCCCTCAACCCTGAGGTTTTCAACCGCATTTACGAACTTACCGGAAAGAAAATGCGTGAGGGCTTCGGTCAGACCGAAGGAACAGTTCTCATCGCTAACTTCCCGTGGATAGACCCTAAGCCCGGTTCGACGGGAAAGCCTTCTCCGCTCTATAATATCCACCTCCTCCGTCCCGACGGAACCGAGTGTGAAGACGGTGAAGAAGGAAGCATCATGGTTTGCGGCATACAGAAACAGCACCCGACTGGTCTGTTCTGTGCTTACTATAAGAATCCCGAACTCACTGAGGCTGTTCTCGGCGGCGAAAACTACGATACCGGCGATGTTGCATGGCGCGATTCTCACGGTTATTACTGGTTCGTAGGACGTAACGACGACGTTATCAAGTGCTCAGGCTACCGTATCGGACCATTCGAGGTAGAAAGTGCCCTTCTCACTCACCCTGCTGTAGTTGAATCAGCTATAACCGGTGCACCTGACCCGATACGCGGTCAGATAGTAAAGGCTACTGTAGTCCTCGCAAAGGGATATACTCCCTCACCCGAGCTTACTAAGGAGCTTCAGGACCACGTTAAGCGTGAGACCGCTCCTTACAAATACCCGCGTGTTATCGAATACGTTGATGAGCTCCCGAAAACTCTCGGCGGCAAGATAAAGCGTGCTCAGATTCGTCACACTGACGAAGAAGCTGCTAAGTAAAAATCAGCTCCCTATCATGTCAAATGATAGGGAGCTTTTTATTAGTTCCATACTCTCAGCACATCAAAATACAGTAACCTTTCCTTTGAACCTTTGCTTTCGGAATTGTTAGCAGTCGCCTTGAACAGTATCGTCTGCGGCACTATGCTCTCACCGTACTTCTGACATGAGATATTTACATCAGTTATCGCCCCGCAGTTACCGAGTATACGCAGATATTTTATGTTTTGCTTATAAAGCTTTTCTGCCGCCGGAGTTATATATATCGTCCTGCTTAATGCACTCATATCATCAAGAGGAGTCATAAAATCAAGAGTTACCGGCACCGCTGCAAGTCTTCCTGCGGCACACTCGCTCTCCGCCTGTTCTTTTTTTGTAAGACTGACGAAGTTCATGCAGTTTTTTTCAAGTTCATATATCTCATTCTCGTCCTCGATATACGGGATATAGAAGTCGTTATCGTAGCCGATGTTGATTATTATTCCGTTCCTGACCGTGAATCCAAATCCGTGCTCCTGCTCGAAATCAGCTCCGCACCCTATAGAAAAGTGCACATCGTCGCCTCGCGGCTCGTTCACATATATGCATAACGGACGTATCTCTTTCATCGGGTCACGTTCATCATCAATGTTCCAACACCGCTTGATCATTCTGCTTAACTTGTTGAGCTGACAGTCACTCAGTCCATTGAGGGTAGTCTCACACGACTTTATATAGTCAGCATCTGCCTCACCAAATGTATAAACATCGAGATTTGCGTCGAATCTGTGCCAGAATACATTTTCAGAGCTTTCCGACTGTTCATGTATCGTCAGCGATGAACGCTCGGTATATTCAGCGTATCTCTGTACTATCCTCTGCGACAACTCGTTATACGCTTCATTTGAGTAATCAGCACAAAAATACCTTGCTCCGCGAGACTGTACTGTTTCGCAGTAATCAAAGAAAAAATACCGGCATTTGCGGTCGAATATCCTCGTATTGTAAAATGCTCCGAAATACTTGTCGATAAAATCAGTCATATCGTCCCTGATATCCTCGCGTCTCAGGATATATCCCATATCTCCGGCAAAAAAATCTACAGCAGATATCTCTCCGCTTTGTGCCTTTTCATACGTTTCAGCGTGAGATTCGCGGAAGCTGTCACTCATATAGCCGTTCTCGATAAGCCAGCGAAGAAGGTATATTACGGGCATTGAACTGTACTGCGCGATACGGTTTTTGTCTACAAGGCTGAGTCCCTTGTAGTCCCTGTCGAGACATTCAGCCATGTCCGACGGTTCTTTCGATTTAAGACCCGTTGTTTCAAGGTCGGAGAGGTCGCGGTCATAGTAGAGAAGATACTCGAGAGCGGCACTGTTCCAGTATTTTGCGGCATTGTACTCCTCAAACTTAGGCAGAACGATACGCTGAGTCTCTCCGTTTTTCTTTCTGCTTTCAGCGATAAGCTTTCGTCCGTGTTTTCCGGCAAGAAATGATAGTCCAATAAGAACAATGCTAAAAAACAGACACACAACCATGCCGTATATTCCGTCTTGATAACTTATGAGACTGAATGCTAACATCAGCATGAATATAGTCCCCTTCATGAGAAGACTGCGAATTATCATATATTTCTCGCCTTTTAAGTAACGAATGAGCGACACTATCGATGTGGGAAGATACAGCACCGGCATTACAGACATTGTCAGAAACAACGGTAATCCCTCAAAATCGTTGAATACAAAAGAACCAATTATGCCGAATCCCATCATTCCGAGAAGTATCACATCTGAGATTATCATCAGCGCAAAAATAAAAACAGTTAACAATTTAAAGAATTTCTTCATAACAACTCCAAGACTTTTTTTACATTATACCATGATTTTCTCGATTTATCAAGAAGATTTGACACTTTTTACGCCAAATGATATAATAATAAAAAAGCATCTGGAGGTATTCATGAAAATACAGGGATTTTCATTAAAAACTCTTCCTAAAGATATATTCACAGGCATTATTATCGCACTCGTTTCTATCCCTATTTCTATGGGTTACGCTCAGGTAGCGGGTCTGCCGCCTGTTTACGGACTTTATGGGTCGATTTTCCCGATACTCATATACGGTCTGTTTTCGACTTCAAGGCAGTTTATTTTTGGAGTAGATGCCGCTCCTGCGGCTCTTGTGGGAGCTTTTCTCGCGGAAATGGGCATAGTTTCAGGCTCAGATGAAGCCGTCAGCACTGTTCCGCTGATGACCTTCTGCGTCAGCTTATGGCTCATACTATTCTACTTTTTTAAAGCCGGACGACTTGTTAATTACATATCAACTCCGGTAATGGGCGGCTTCATCAGCGGTATCTCAACTACCATTATCTTCATGCAGATACCCAAAATTCTTGGCGGCGGAAGCGGTTCGGGAGAAATCATTGAGCTTATCTCGCACATAGTCAAGACCTGTAATGAAAGCTTTAACACTATGTCACTTCTGCTCGGTACCGTTTCATTATTTCTGCTTATCGGTGCGAAAAGAATCGCTCCAAAACTGCCGATGTCAGTACTCGTAATGGCAGGAGGAGCGGCTCTCGGTTACTTCGGATTTGCTGATAAGTATGGTGTCGCTAAGCTCTCAGAAGTCAAATCAGGACTGCCTGCATGGAGTCTGCCGCATATCGACGCGGAGCTTCTCTCAGACATAGTACCGGTCAGCATGACGATTGCAATTGTCATCATGGCGGAAACTCTTCTCGCTTCAAATAATCTCGCTCAGAAAAACGGTTACCGCCTCGACGAAAACCGTGAAATTCTCGTTTATGGACTCGGAAACCTCGCCGCAGGTGCTACCGGATGCTGTCCGGTCAACGGCTCTGTTTCGAGAAGCGCAATGGGTGAACAGTACGGCGGAGCTTCGCAGGTAATGTCGCTTGCCGCTTCGGCTTCTATGGCTGTGATACTCATGTTTTTCACCGGATTTATCAAGTATCTGCCGGTACCTGTCCTTACTGCAATAGTCATTTCTGCACTGCTCGGCGCTGTCGAATTCCACCTTGTGAAGCGTCTTTTCAAACAGGATAAACGTGAGCTTCTCATCTTTCTCGGAGCATTCGCCGGAGTTCTTCTCTTCGGAACTGTCTACGGTGTTCTCATAGGTGTTGTACTCTCATTCGTTGCTGTAATACTCAATACCGCAAACCCCAAACGCTCTTTCCTCGGTGTTATTTCAGGACACGAAGGCTTTCACAGTCTCGAACGCAATACCTACTCTGTTCCGCTGAAAAATGCCGTTATTTACAGATTTTCCGGCAACCTCTACTTCGCTAATATAAAGATTTTCATATCCGATATCGAAAGCGCAATTAAAGAAAATACTAAGTGTATCGTGGTTGATTCAGGAGCTGTATGCAATATTGATATCACTGCCGCTGACAGGATATCTTCTCTCGACAAGGAGCTGAAAAACCGTGGGATAAGCCTTTATTTTGCATCGCACATCGGTCAGCTCAACGACCGTTTCCGTCAGCTCGGCTTAGGTTCATTCGTAGAGGAAGGACGTTGCCGCAGGACTATTGTCTCTGCCCTCACTGCGGCAGGAATCAGTCAGCCATACGAACTCGAAAGTACTGTCAATGCCGATAAGGCTCTCCCCTACGGAAATGCTGACAGACTTGAATTTGAATGGGCATTCGGTGAGAATGCCGATGAAGAGATGGAAAAGTATGCAAAGAAGCTCCTTGAAAATATCGACAACAGCCAACAGCCTCAACAGGAACTTTCAAATGTCGTGAAAGCACGCGGCTCGTGGAATGGTATCGGTGACCTCGACAGCGAAGAGATACTCGAACATTTACAGCTTCATCTCAGCGAAATATCGCGTAAACTCGGTATCCCTGAAGCTCAGATAGAAGAGGCGATTGAACGGCGGAAGCTACGCATTGCACACCGTATTGAAATGCGCGACCCCGACGCTTTCGCAAGAATCAAGGAACATAACCGCCGCTTTGAAGAGTCGCTCAGAAACGACAAGCCCGAACTTTATGACCTGCTTATGAAACACCGCCGTGAAGCTATTAAGCACCTTCGTGCGGCTGAACCCGAATATGCTGACATGATAGAAGAACTCTACGGCAAGTCTGAACAATAAAAGAACTGTCTGAACAGAAACAAGCCTGTTCAGACAGTTTTTTAGTATCTTATCTGTATTGTCAGCATTTTTTCGTCATTAATGTAACTGAGACTCCCTCCGTTTTCGATTTCAAGTCCGGTCAGCCATATCTCCTCTTCCTCAAACAGCTTCTGCTTTGCAGTATCAAATGTGTCTTTGCTTCCGAACATGACCTCAATGCAGTGAGTATCAGAACTATCCTCTACTACATCACTTATTGCGTCAATATCGTACTCGTTTATGAACGCACCTCTTCTTACATAGTAGTTGCTGTCAAGTGATTTGCATGACGGAACATAATAATTCTCAGCGTCGATAGACCTTGTGCGCAGAAGCATTTCATCATTTATCATGAAATAGTCATGCATCAGAAAAGCAATTTCTGATTCCATTTCGGGGTCGTCCCATGTGACATCGACCCAGTAATACTGTCCGCAGACTTTTACATAATTCCATGCGTGCTTACCGCGGTCACTGTTGCCCGAACATACTCCGCATTCTATGCCAAGTCTGTTAAGTATCAGCTGATACGCTTCTGCATACCCCTGACATACAGCTTCACCTTCAACGAGACAGCCATATGCTGTTCCCCACAGTCCATTCTCGTTAAGAACAGCCTTTTCCGAAGCATAACGTGTATTATCCACAAGATAATCGTGGACATATAATGCCTTACTGTATTCGTCGCTTCCGGACGGTATCTGCGCTATTATCTTCTCTGCTTCCGATATCATTTCGCTGTACATAGTCTTTATCTGTGCAGATGTATAGTCGTTAAGAGTCATGAAGCTGATATCGGTTTTGTTGCCGGAAACTGCTGTACAATATCCATCAAGCCAGAAATACTCAGGATAACTGCTGCGAACCTTTTTTACCGCTTCATCTACCCTATTCTGGTCTATTACACCGTTATAACTGGTGTTATTCCGGAATTCCGACAGTGCAAAAGTGATGTTCTCATATATATCGTCCGATGAATATGTTACTGAGACTTCATTCGAGCGAATCTTTTCTTCTTTAAGGAACAGTGATGTAATTGTTCCGAATACTGCAATAAAAATTATCACAGCTATAAGAAATATAAAAAGAAAACTTTTCAGATACTTTTCCGACTTCATAGCATCAGTATATCACATCAAGTGCAAACATCTTATCGACGCGGTAATACTTCATTTTCTCGCGGTCAACAGATGATGCTTTGTATATTTTTCCATCATCGAGAAGGTCGTAGAGTGCCTCCTTGTAAGCGTCATAATTTGAAAACATGAACTCACAGTGAGGCTTATCTGCCTGACTGTCGATATATTCCAGTATCTTGTCGCGGTCGTAGTTCTCGAAATATGCACCGTTCTTGACGAAATAGTTTTCATCTTTTGAAGAACAATCAGGGAAATAACCCTGAGTCCAGTCTATATTTCGTGAGCGGAGTATCATATCGCTGTCAACAAGGAAATATATGTGTTCAGCCTGATAACCTTCTACGTAGCTGTCCATATCGTCCCAAGTAATATCGAGCCAGTAATACTTTCCGTCGATATTAACATAGTTCCAAGCATGATTAGAACCTGTGCAAATACCGCTTTCAATGCCTAACTTATTCATAAGATAGATAAACGCTTCCGCGTATCCCTGACAAACTGCACTGCCATTTACAAGGCATCCGTAAGAAGTTCCCCACAGACCATTGTCAGGAGAATCCGCTCCGGCATGGTCGTATGTACAGTTATCAGCTATGTAATCGTGTATGTACAGCACTTTATCATACGTACTGCCGTCAGGGACTCCGGCTATTATCTCGTTACCCTTCTCTTCAAGCTCTGCCGCCATTTCAGGTATCTCCTCTTCCTCAAGATCTTTCATGAGTCCGAGGTCTACCTTAGAGCCGCCTGTACACGTAGAAGCAGAGTATCTGTCTCCTAACCAGAAAATCTCCGGATAATCGTTAGGAAGCTGAGCAAGAGCCTTCTTTACGTCACCATTTGATACTCTCTCTGATACCTGACAATGATACTCAAAATTAAGTATCTCTGAACACATCTCCTGATACCATGCACTCTCACGCATTTCTTCTCCGGTAATAGTGATATCGTCAGGCACTTCGTTTGCCTCAGGCATCTCCGGAGGGGAAATGTGTTCTTTTTTTACAGGTGCAGAGCATCCAGCCAAAAGCATTACTGCGGCACAAGCGGCAGATAAAAATTTGATTTTTTCCATAAAATGAACCCCTTAATAATTCTATCCTATATCATGAAATGAAAACATATGCTTACATTTTCAGTCCTTCAAAGCTTTCATCGAGTATCTTTGCAGATGCTCTGAATTTCTCCATTTCTTCATCAGTGAGTGAAAGTTCGAGTACTTCCTTTACACCGTTTCTTCCGATAATTGAGGGAACTCCTATGAAAACATTTCTGCTTTCGTACTCTCCGCACAGCTTTGCCGAAACAGTCAGCACACTGTTTTCGTCACCAAGTATTGCCTTTACGATTCGGGTAATAGCCATTCCGATACCGTAATATGTCGCACGCTTTGCCTCGATTATCTTGTATGCGGCTGTACGCACCTGCTCCTCGATTTTTTTCATATCGTCAGCACAATAAGAATTTCTGCCGTCTTCGAGTATCTCAGACACCTGCTTTGTTGCAAGCATTACCTGCGAGAGCGGTACAAATTCGCTGTCGCCGTGTTCGCCTATTACGTATGCATGGATGTTTTTCGGGTCAACTGTGAAGTAGTCACCGAGGAGATAACGAAGTCTTGCGGTATCAAGCGATGTACCAGTACCGATAACGCGTGATGCACCAAAGCGTGAAAGCTCATAGGTAACGCGTGTCATGATATCGACAGGATTTGTCGCAACGAGGAAAATACCATCGAATCCCGACTTAACAACAGGAGTGATTATCGAACGGAAAACCTCGGTATTGCGCTGAAGCAGGTCAAGACGTGTTTCCCCTTCCTTCTGTGCAACTCCGGCGGCAATGACTATTATATCCGCGTCCTTGCAGTCGTGATAATCGCCTGCATATATTTTCATATTTGACTTTGCAAATGCAAGACCGTGATTGAGGTCCATAGCCTCACCCATAGCGCGGTCCTTGTTAACATCTATCAGCACAAGCTCATTGCATATGCCGCCCTGATTTACAAGTGCATACGCAAAGCTCATTCCAACCATTCCGGTACCAATAAGTACAACTTTTCTTCTGTCTGTATTCATATTCTTACTCCTTTGCCATATGATACATCACTAATAATATAAAACAATTATATATTATTGCACATACTTTGTCAAGTATCACATCTTCTTCCTGAGACCTGATTTAATACCTGACATTATTATCTCGCGTGCCCTGATTGCCGCCTCTTTCGTAAGCGGCGGTACATCTGCAAGCGGATAGTCTATACCAAGCTCTGCATACTTTGTCTTTGCCATATCGTGATACGGCAGAACATCAAGTGCCTTGAGGTTTTTTAGTCCAGAAAGATACTCTCCCAAACGGAAAAGCTCATCGTATTTGTCCGTGATACCCGGTACTACAACGTGACGTATCCACACCGGTATGCCGAGGTCACGGATATGCTCGGCAAAGCTCAGTATATGGCTGTTTCCCATACCTGTTAGTTTCTTGTGTTCAACAGGGTCTATATGCTTTATGTCGAGCATCACAAGGTCAGTATACTTCAGCACCTCGTCGATTTTTGAGTGTTCCTCCGGCGAATATACTCCTGCCGACGTATCAAGACAGGTATGTACTCCTTTTGATTTTGCAAGGGAAAAGAGTTCTGCAAGAAATTCCGGCTGTGCAAGAGGTTCACCTCCGGTAGCCGTTATTCCGCCCGATTTCAGAAACTCCTTGTACGAATCGTACTCCTTCATCAGTTCCTCAGCCGTTACTTCATGACCGCCGTGAAATTCCCATGTATCAGGGTTGTGGCAGTATTTGCACCTCAGCGGACACCCCTGAAAGAATACAACATACCTCACTCCCGGACCGTCAACAGTACCGAAGCTTTCAGTTGAATGTATACGTCCCTTCACAGCAATTCCTCCTTCGTATAAGCGATAAGCGACTCTTTCTCATTTGCAAGAGTTTCATCTATAACAAGTCCGAGCAGAGTGTCAAGTGCCGAACCTATGTCCCTGCCGCTAAGTCCGAGACTTATCATGTCGTTTCCGTTGACTGCAAGCTGACGCAGACTCATGCACTCTCCCTGACGTATCAGCTCACGAGCAGTCTCCGCACACTTGTCAAAGTACACATTCTCCTCAAGTACAAATTCACACTTTGCAAGATTATCAGCTTTTTTTACTTCAAGCAGAAGAAAAAGATTATCCGCACCGATACGCGATATGATTCTTCTGATGTGCTTCTCTGAACCTATCTCGTCGCTGTGCATCGCAATTAGAGTACAAACCGTTTCGATGAAGCTGTTATCAAATCTCAGCCTCTTCATTACGTCACGCGCTATATCAGCACTCACCCCTGCATGACCCTTGAAATGTCCTGTTCCGTTTTCATCAAGTCTGAACATCTGTGGCTTGCCTATGTCATGAAGAAGCATTGTCGTTCGCAGAAGAAGACTTTCCGGGGCAGCCGCAACAGCTCTGACTATATGCTCATATACGTCGTATTTATGGTATTTCGAGCGCTGCTGAAAATCAAAACATGGTCTGAATTCAGGTATCAGCTGAGCGATTATCTCCCTGTAGCGCAGTGCCGTTTCAGCAAAGTGCCCACCCATTATCATTTTTTCTATTTCATCGCGGCATCGCTCATGCGAAATGTGGTCGAGATTCGCCCTCATATCAAGGACTGCCGCTTCTGTTTTTTCACCTATTCTATACCCGAGTACAGAGGCAAATCTGACGGTACGCAATATTCTGAGAGCGTCCTCAGAAAAGCGTTTTTCAGGTTCGCCTACACACCGCAGTACTCCTGATTCAAGGTCTTCCTGACCGTGGAAAGGGTCGTGAATATCACCGCGGATATCCATTGCCATCGCGTTGACTGTAAGGTCACGGCGTGCGAGGTCTTCCTCGAGCGATGATGTAAAATCAACGGTATCCGGTCGCCGCGAATCAGTATAGTTTCCGTCTACGCGGTATGTTGTTATCTCAAACGGCTCCGAATCATATAATACGGTAACGGTACCGTGTTTTATTCCTGTCGGAACAACTTTCATACCGGAAAATACTTCCATTACCTGCTCCGGCAAAGCGTTCGTAGTAATATCGAAGTCGCTGACAGGACGTCCGAGAAGCATATCCCTTACGCAGCCTCCGACTATATATGCCTCAAATCCGGCTTCTTCAAGCATTGAAAGCAGTTTTTCATATCTCTTGTCGTAATTCAAATCATCACCGCCTTAGCTATATTATACTACTTTTCCACTATAAAATCAACACATTTCCAAACACCCCATAAACAGAAAAACTGCTGTAAAAAGCATTACAGCAGTTTTATAATATTATTCAAAGCTTAGCTGATTGCTGTCACCGAGTTCCTTTGCAGGTTTTCCGGCTGCCGGAACTGCTCTTGCACGGTACTTTTCAAGCTCCGGAGCAGCTTCCTCTGTGATTATCTCAGCAGATGAGAGTGCTGCATTCTTCCTGAGATTTATGACCTGTACACCCTGTGAATCTCTTGTAGCCTTCGGGAGTATCATGCCGGTATTGAACACAAGTGCGTGTCCGGAAGTAGTCCTGAGCAGGATATCAGCTTCCTCTGCGACGAATATCGCTGCAACGAGCGGAGATTTGTCTGAGTAGGCATTAGCGAGTTTTTTACGGTTAGTCTTTGTCTCATAGGACTTCATCGGTATTTTTGCCGCCTTGCCGTTTTCAAAGAAGAATATGATGTGTCCGCTGTAATCGGTCGTTGGTATCATGGTGCGGAGTTCCTCACCGTCGTCAAAGCTGAGCTTTGCAGGGATATAGTCACCCATAAGACTTGCCTTGCAGTCGTCAAACGCACTTGCCTTCGACTTATAAACCTGTGCCTTATCTGAGAAGAATATGAGTTCAGTCTTGTTTGTAGCTTCAAAGGTCTGCTTGATATAATCGCCTTCCTTGAGCTTCTGCTCACCGCTCATTCTGAGTGACTGAGGAGTTATCTTCTTGAAATATCCGCTTTCAGATACGAAAAGATTTACAGGATAGTCAGGTGTATCGTCGATGACCTCCTCTTCCTCTATATCCGACTGATAGAAGAAGAGTGTCTTTCTCGGTATTCCGTAAGTCTTTGACACCTCTTTAAGTTCGTCGATAATTATTTTGCGTATTTTCTTCTTATCGCTGAGAATATCCTCCATCTCAGCTATATCGGCGCGAAGCTGGTCAACTTCCTCAACACGGCGGAGAATGTACTGGCGGTTGATATTGCGGAGCTTTATCTCTGCAACATACTCTGCCTGTATCTCGTCTATACCAAAGCCTATCATGAGGTTAGGAACAACGTCTGCTTCTGCTTCTGTCTCGCGGATAATCTTTATTGCCTTGTCGATATCGAGAAGTATCTTCGAGAGAGCTTCAAGCAGGTGAAGCTTCTCCTTCTTCTTCTGCAAATCGAAATATGTGCGGCGCTGAACGCATTCCTCGCGGAAAGCTGTCCATTCGGTGAGTATCTCACGTACACCCATTACCTTAGGAGTTCCTGCAATGAGTATATTAAAATTGCATGGATAGCTGTCCTGAAGAGGTGTAAGACGATAGAGCTTCTGCATGAGTTTATCGGGGTCAGTACCGCGTTTGAGGTCGATAGCGATTTTCAGACCGTTGATGTCGGTCTCGTCGCGGATATACGATATCTCGCGTATCTTTCCTGCCTTGACGAGTTCAATTATCTTGTCAATGATAGCCTCTACAGTGGTGGTGTAGGGTATCTGTGTGACCTCTATACAGTTAGACGACTTATCATACGAATACTTGCATCTTACCTTGATGCTTCCCCTGCCCGTCTCGTATACCTTGTTTAGTTCAGCTTCGTCATAGAGAAGAAAACCGCCGCCCGGAAAATCAGGTCCCTTGAGAGTGCTTATGATATCATGCTCGGGATTTTTCATGAGAGCGATCGTTGTCTCGCATATTTCAGCTAAATTGAACGGGCAGACGTTGCTCGCCATTGATACAGCTATACCGGTATTCGAGTTAACAAGTACTGTCGGGAAAGTAGCGGGCAGAAGCGACGGCTCCTGCATCGTATTATCATAGTTTGGAACAAAGTCTACTGTATCGTGGTCGATATCACGGAAAAGCTCGTTGCATATTTTCTCAAGCTTTACCTCGGTATATCGTGAAGCCGCGTAGTGCATCTTGCTTGAATACTGCTTTCCGAAGTTGCCCTTACTGTCTACATATGGGTGGAGCAGAGCCTCGTTTCCGCGTGTCATACGTACCATCGTCTCGTATATAGCCTGGTCGCCGTGAGGATTGAGCTTCATCGTCTCTCCGACTACGTTTGCAGACTTTGAACGCTCCTTGTCAGGATTGAGAAGTCCGCGCTTATACATCATATACAGGAGCTTTCTGTGCGAAGGCTTGAAGCCGTCTATCTCAGGAAGAGCTCGTGATATGATAACACTCATTGCATAAGGCATATAGTTGCTTTTGAGTACATCAGCTATCTGCTGGTCAACTATACTTCCCGAGCCTTCTATATAAGCTTCATGCTTGAATGCAGGAGCGCTTTTTGAAGAATCTTTTTTCTTTGCCATTGTGTTCTCCTTTGCCGTAATTATGAAATGTCAGCGAGCTCGAGGTAGTCAGCTCCGTATTCAGAGATGTAGTCCTTACGTCCCTGTAAATCGTCACCGAGAAGCATCTCAAATACCTCTGCCGATTCTCTTATGTCGTCAACTGATACCTTGATAAGACGGCGCGTATCAGGGTTCATAGTTGTGAGGCTCATCATGTCAGGTTCGTTCTCACCGAGACCTTTCGAGCGCTGGATAGTGTGTTTCTTATCGCCGATAAGGTCGAGTATACGCTGTTTTTCCTGCTCTGTATATGCGAAGTAGGTCTTTTCCTTTGTGTTTATCTCAAACAGCGGTGATTCAGCGATGTATACATATCCCTCCTCAATAAGAGTGGGTGTAAGTCTGTAAAGCATGGTCAGGATAAGAGTTCGTATCTGAAAGCCGTCAACGTCGGCATCGGTACAGATAACTATCTTGCTCCAGCGGAAATTATTGATATCGAACGTTGAAAGTTCCTTGTTAGCCTTGGAAGTAACCTCGACTCCACAGCCGAGTACCTTTATAAGGTCGGTTATTATCTCACTCTTGAATATCTTCGCGTACTCAGCTTTAAGGCAGTTGAGTATCTTTCCACGGACTGGTATAACTGCCTGAAATTCGGCATTTCTCGCAAGTTTTACAGAGCCGAGAGCCGAGTCGCCCTCCACTATATATATCTCACGGCGCGAAACGTCCTTGGTACGGCAGTCTACAAATTTCTCAACCATATTAGCGAGGTCGATGGTTCCCGAGAGCTTCTTCTTCATATTCAGACGTGTACGCTCGGCGTTTTCGCGGCTTCGCTTGTTCAGAAGCACCTGCTCCGATATTTTCTTAGCCTCGTCAGGGTTTTCTATGAAGTACACCTCAAGCTGGTGGCGCAGAAACTCAGTCATTGCCTCACGTATAAACTTGTTGGTGATAGCTTTTTTGGTCTGATTTTCGTATGATGTCTGGGTCGAGAATGACGATGATATGAGTATAAGACACTCTTCAACGTCCTCGAATTTTATCTTGTTCTCATTCTTCTGATAACCGTTCACCGACTTGATATAAGCGTCTATCTGTGCCGCAAATGCACGCTTTACTGCATCTTCCGGTGAACCACCGTGTTCAAGGAAGCTTGAGTTGTGGTAGTACTCTGTCTTCTTCACCTTGTTTGAAAAAGTAAGCGCAACATCAAGCTTGACCTTGTATTCAGGCTTATCCTCACGGTCTTTACCGCGTTTTTCAGTAGTCCAGTGCTGTATAGTCGTAAGAGCCTTGTCATCGGCTATTTCCTTAACATAGTCCGTGATACCGTTCTCATATATGAACTCTGTCTCGTTGAATCCGCCCGCTTCATTCTCCGAGCGGAATATGAACAGTATATTCGGGTTTACAACTGCCTGACGTTTCAGTATGTCGTGGAAAAACTCGTCCGACACCTCAATATCAGTGAAAACCTCAAGGTCGGGACGCCAACGTGTCTTTGTACCGGTCTGCTTCTTCTTGCAGGGTTCTTTTTTGAGTCCGCCGACATTATCGCCTTTTTCAAAGTGAAGCTGATACCTGAATCCGTCACGTACCACCTCTACGTCCATAAACTCGGACGCAAACTGCGTAGCACAGAGTCCGAGACCATTAAGACCAAGTGAGAATTCATACGAATCTCCGCTTGCATCGTACTTACCGCCTGCGTAGAGTTCACAGTAAACAAGCTCCCAGTTGTATCTTTGCTCATTATTGTTGAAGTCTACAGGACAGCCTCGTCCGAAATCTTCGACCTCGATATCGTGGTTTCTGTAGTGTGTAATTATTATTTTATCGCCGAATCCTGCTCTTGCCTCATCGATAGAGTTTGAGATGACCTCGAATATAGAATGCTCACAGCCATCAAGACCGTCTGAGCCGAAAATTACCGCCGGACGCTTTCTTACTTTGTCAGCACCCTTCAGCATAGTGATACTGTCGTTACCGTAATCTTTCTTTTTTGCCATAGCCTTTTAACCGGATTTGCCTTCCGGTCATGCTCCTTTCGTCTGTTGATAGGGTCATAAATAAACATTCCTGATAATTATATCACAATTGATTTTTTTTTGCAAGTATCGTTTTATACAAACACAAAGCCTTTCTGATACGTTACCTATTATATAGTCAACATACTGTTGCATTACATATCCAAATATGTTATAATGTTCTTTGTGAAAAAATCAGCATCGCTGATAAAGAAAGGAAATATAGAATGGACTCAGCAAAACTACTGCTTTGTGCCGTTTCAGCCGCAGCCATTGACATATGTGCAATGGCACTGATGCTCACTTCATACCGCGAAAAAAGCTCGGGCAAAAAGCGTTGGAGCAAAACTGCGGCAGATATGGAACTTGCAGACCAGAATTCAGTCTACCCGCTCGAATGTGACGAGATTCTCATCGGCAGACACGCCTCAGCTGATATCAGACTGGCTGATATGTCTGTCTCTCGTTATCACGCCATACTAAATGTCGTTGAAGGCGGCAAATGGACTATTACTGACATGGGCTCAAAATCCGGTGTATACGTTAACGGTACTCTCACCAAGCACAAGCGTCTGCGTGAAAATGATATCGTCACTATCGGAAACCGCCGCCTGATTTTCAGAAAAAGGAGGGGGAAACGTTGAATAATCCGGTCGCATACGTAATCTCATGCTTCTTTGTACTCCTCGCTCACGGCACTATGCTTTTCAGCGTTTTTGCCGGAGGTAACTACTCCGACACATCAGCTGTTTTCACCCTTATGGCAGCTGTTATAGGTCTCGACGTCGTATACTTCATTATCATGCCGTTCTTCAGACAGCAGACCTACGCTGTCGATTTCATGCTGATACTGATTCTCAATATGAGCGTGATATTCCAGTCGTGCTTCGGCGGAGTTGAGTTCCATATGAAGCATTTTATCACCTGTATCACCGCTCTTATAGCGTGCCGCGGAGGTTATCTCCTGTGCAGGAACTATAAGTGGGTACAGAGCAAAAAGAAGTATATCTGGGCGGCTATCGGAGTTCTCATGCTCGTGATACTCCTGTTTACAGGCAGCCGCAGTATGTGGATAGACCTTGGCTTTATGACTATCCAGCCTTCTGAATTTATCAAGCCTCTCCTCGTTCTAACCTGCGCCACTACTATAGCTGAACAGCAGAAAAAACACAAGCTGCTTGTTTTCAACGTAGTATACGAAAACCTCATCGTTTTCGGCATAGTTGTCGCTATATGCCTTTTCCAGTGGTGGTGCCGCGACCTCGGTAGTATACCAACATTCGGCGCAATATATGCTGCCGGATTCCTGCTTAGGATTTGCTATCCAAAGGGTAAATTCTCGAATAAGCCGATAATCGGTGCCTGTGCGGCTCTTGCCGTTATTGCCGTTGCAGGAGTTATACTCGCTCCGCCTTATGTCCGCGACAGACTCTTCGTTGACGTATGGAACAACAAGGACGGAAACGGCTATCAGCAGGCTCAGGCTCTTATCGCTATAGCTGACGGCGGCTGGTTCGGAAAAGGTGCCGGAAACGGCTTCCTTCACAATGTTTTCGCCTTCCGCAGTGATATCGTATTTGCCACAATAAGCGAGGAATGGGGACTTCTGTTCTCCGTCATGTCAGTACTTGTGCTCCTCATGATGGTTGCTCTTCCGCTTGTTAATCCTCCCCGCTCATACTTCCACGGCACTATGTGTGCAGGAATATGTGCGGCTTTCTCGGTACAGATGGCTCTCAACATCTTCGGCTCATGCAATATGATTCCATTTACCGGTGTAACTCTCCCCTTCATATCTGAGGGCGGAAGCTCTATGATGACCAGCGGCTTCATGATAGGTATGCTCGCAGCTGCACAGTCTCCTGTGTTCAAAGCTGACAAACCTAAGAAAAAGTCCGCACCGAAAGCGGGGGCTGAGAAATGAAAAGTATAAGAAGATGTCAGCACGTTATCACTGTTTTCCTGTTCATTTTTATTGCAGGAATGGTAACGCTCGTTGTAAAAATCAATAAGGAAGCTTCATTTTATATGATGAACTCCGATGAACACGAACTCGGTATGGTCTACGACCGCAACGGCGATGTCCTGTTTGACGGTCTTGGTCAGGGACAATATGAAGACGGTCACTTCCTCGACGTAGGAAACCTCATAGGCGATGACAAGGGTCAGATGAACAATACCCTCGTTGCCCAGAATATAGACCTTCTCAACAACTACAGCTTTTCTGCCGGACTCGTCAAGGACGGCGGTAAAGCTTCTATCCATACAACCCTCGACCATGCCGCTAACCGCACTGTGTACAACGCTTATCAGGGGGCAAAAGGCTGTGCTGTGGCTTATAACTACAAAACCGGCGAGATCCTCGTATGCACGAGTCTTCCAAATATAGACGTTACCCGAGGATACGATAATATTGCTGATATGGAGTCGGGAACTCTCATCTCAAAGGCTATGTGCGGAACTGTTCCGGGCTCGACTCAGAAGGTTTCAACCGTTATCTCAGCACTCGAAATCATGGGTCAGGAGAAGCTCTTCTCCAAAAGATACACCTGTAACGGACAATTCGTGAATCGTGAAGGTAAACCTATCGACTGCCACCAGTCGTGGGGACACGGTGAACAGAACATTCAGCAAGCCGTCGAAAACAGCTGTAATCCGTTCTTTGCACAGCTAATCGAAGACCCCGATATGCCGCTGAGCAGTGTAAAAACTATGTACTCAAAGCTCGGCTACGCTGTAAACGATGCTAAACCCGAATACATCGACATCGACGGTATACAGTGCGATAAAGCTTCAACTACGCTGACCGACTCCGGTGACTTCAATACTCAGTGGGGATGCATAGGTCAGGGCGACACTCTCGTAAGTCCTGTTCAGCTCATGATGTGGGAAAGTGCTATCGCTAACGGCAACGGCAAAATGACTATGCCGCACCTCATCTCAAAGGTCACTGACGTTTACGGTGACGTTTCTGAGGTCAGGGGTACTTCTTTCAGTAATCAGCTTTTCAGTTCATCTACCGCCTCAACCGTAAAACAGATTCTTATTACAAACGGTGCTAATAACTACTCAGGTTCTATTCCGGGTTATACACTCGGAATCAAAAGCGGTACCGCTCAGGTCAAAAACGGTGACGAGGAAAACGCTCTGCTTGTAGGATTTGTTGACGACTCTGCTCACCCTATCGCGTTCTGCGTGTTGCTTGAAAACAAGTACAGCACGCCAGTTTCTGCGGAACAGATAGCTAAGACTATGCTTGATGCACTGTGCAGTTAATTTGTCACATTTTACAAATATTATAATAAAAGCTGTGCAAACTAAACAAAATTAACAAAATTCCCTTGTATCCTCCAAAAGATTATGGTATAATATAACCATAAGAACCGGAGGGTAACTAAAGGTTCTAATACCCGCTCCGGAAACGGAGCAAAAGGAGGACATCCATATATGAAAACAACTATCACAGCTAAGAAAATGCAGATCCCACAGAACTTCACAGAATACGCTGAAACAAGAATCGATTCACGACTCGGCAAATTCTTCGGAGACGAAGCTGATGCAAAAATCGTACTCTCTGAGCGCAAAAATCAGATCGAGCTTGAGCTCACAGTTAAATACAACAGTATGATCTTCCGCGCTGAGCGCTCTGCCGCTGACAAGACCGTCGCTCTTGACGACGCTATAGATAAGATCATCAGACAGATCCGCAAAAATAAGACCAGAGTTGAGAAAAAACTCAAGGATACAGCCTTCAAGCAGTCATTCGCTGAACCTGTTGAAGAAGTCGTTGATTTCGAGATCATCAAGGACAAGAAGTTCAAACTCCGTCCTATGAATGTCGAGGAAGCTATCCTCCAGATGAACCTGCTCAGCCACGAATTCTTCATGTTCCTCAATGCCGATACAGGTACTATCAATGTCGTTTACAAGCGTGACGACGGTAACTACGCTCTTCTTGAGCCTGACATGAACTAAACAAATACTATGCGGAGCTTAATGCTCCGCATAACTTTTTAAAAGGAGTATGATAATCATGGATATCAATAAGAAAACTGCACTGAAAAAACGTATAGAAAGCGTCGGAGAAGCTCTGAAAAAGAATAATATGGAGTTCTACTACGCTGAAACTGCCGCTGACGTTAAAGACATCGTCTGTTCACTGATGCCGGAAGGATGCACCGTAACTCACGGCGGAAGCGTCTCCATGAAGGAATGCGGTCTTCCTGATCTGCTCAATTCCGGTAAATACAACTATTTGGACCGCTCAAAAGCTCAGACTCCGGAAGAAACAAAAGCTATATACCGTCAGGCTTTCTCAGCTGATGTGTACATCACAAGCACTAACGCTATCACCGAAAGCGGCGCTCTTTATAACGTTGACGGCAACAGCAATCGTATTGCCGCTATAGCGTACGGTCCGGACTCTGTTATCGTTATTGCAGGCTATAATAAAATAGTACGTAACATAGAGGAAGCAGAGGTCCGCGTGAAGAATACTGCCGCTCCGCCTAACTGCGTCCGTCTCAACTGCGATACTTACTGTGCTAAAACAGGCGAATGCGTTTCACTCCACAAGGCTGATCGTCAGATGACAGACGGTTGCTCAGGTGACGAACGTATCTGCTGTAACTACCTGATTTCTGCCCAACAGCGCCATAAGGGTCGAATAAAGGTAATAATCGTCGGAGAAGAATTAGGATATTAAAAATAAGCGGATAAGTTTGCACTTATCCGCTTCATTTTTTCTATTTTGAAATTGACCGCCGACCAAGGAAGCACCCTAATTGCCGACCATACAGAATTTCATTATTTTACTGCTTTGAGAGATTTTTCTATCTCCTCGGCACGAAGAAGAGCTGTATCAATGTGAGAGCAGAAGTTATCAGCTCCAACACGCTCAACGAGTCCGGCTTTTTCCATTGCCTTCATCGGCTGTTCGTTTACGTGCGAGAATACTACTCTGACATTGTGCTTTTCACAGCGCTTTACGATACGTGCAAGTGCCTCAACACCCGTAGCATCAACAGCCGGAACGTTTCTCATTCTTATACAGAGAACGTCGATATTCTTGTCGTCGAGCATATATTTGTACTTATCTGCCGCCGCAAAGAACATGGGTCCGTTTATCTCGTATACACGCGTATTATCCGGTATCTTCTTGAGGAGTATATTATCAGGGTCAGTATCTTCGTCATCAACGTCGACCCACGCGTGAGCCTCTGTAACATCTGCCATGCGCTTCATAAACAGAAGAGCCGCGAGAACAAGTCCGATACCGATTGCAACTACGAGGTCGAATACAACAGTAAGTATCAGTGTGACGAATAATACTGCGATATCGCTCTTCGGCGCTGTCTTTATAGTGTTGCGGATATTTCTCCAGCCGCACATATTGTATGCGACAATGAAGAGTATAGCCGCTATAGTAGGCATAGGAATGTACTTTGCATATGGCATGAGAATAAGAAGTATGAGCAGTACAACTACTGAATGAACCATGCCTGCAACAGGAGTTCGTCCGCCGTTCTTTACGTTAGCGGCAGTACGTGCGATTGCTCCGGTAGCGGGGATTCCGCCGAAAAGAGCAGAACCGATATTAGCCGCACCCTGCGCAACAAGTTCCATATTTGAACGGTGCTTAGAACCTATCATACCGTCAGCTACGACACATGAGAGGAGTGATTCAACTGCCGCAAGCACTGCTATTGTGAATGCATTCGGAAGGAGTGCCTTTATTCTTGCAAATGACACCTCGGGAACGGTAAGATGCGGAGGTGCTGATGAAATAGTGTAGAGTGAACCGATAGTGTTTACGTGCATTCCTGAGAATTTTACAAGAAGTGCTCCGACTACTACAGCTATGAGGGAAGCCGGAATCTTTTCAAGTTTTTTGGGCCATAAAATGAGTATCGCAAGAGAGATGACGCCTACAAGCAGTGCCTGCCAGTTTAGTGTGTCAATGCAGAGACAGACTTCTTTCACCTTGTCAACTGTTTCAATCGGTGAATTTTTGAATGTCAGACCAAGAAAATCCTTTATCTGACCAATAAGGATAGTCACTGCGATACCAAATGTGAAGCCGCTTGTTATAGTGTTTGGTATGTATTTAAGAAGTGCACCGAATTTACAGAGTCCCATAACTATGAGGATTATACCAGCCATTATTGTAGATATGATGAGACCATCCATATGCTCTGTAGCGACTATACCTGCGACTATTGTCGCAAATGCGGCGGTAGGACCGGCTATCTGTACTCTGCTTCCTCCAAGGAATGATACGATGAATCCGGCAACTATCGCAGTGTAAAGTCCCTGCTCAGGACCTACTCCGGAAGCAAGGGCAAGCGCTATTGAAAGCGGAAGTGCGATTATCGCTACGATGACTCCTGCAACGAGGTCTTTAACGAACTGCGATGCGGAGTAATTCTTCATGACGGAGAAAAGTTTGGGTTTAAGTTTTTCTTCTGTGGGTTTCCGGCTTGTGATTTCCATATTTTTACCTCTTTCTCAATAATTCGCGAACTTAAATATTATACTACCGTTGACATATCATTTTCAAGCAGTTTTTATCAATATTCCAAATTTTGTCAGTTTACATATATTGAAGTCGGCTGGTCGAATAAAAATATAGTATTTTTTGGCAATAAATGGTCGTTTTCTCAAAAATATACTTTTTTAACGAGGGTTTTATAAATAAATAGGGCAAAAAGACAGAATTTAAGTGACGAATATTGACCGCAGGGAATAAATATGTTATAATAAAATGAATATTTGGAGTATACGGAGGATTTATCATGAATAGTATTCCTGAGATTTTCGGCTGCAGCGTTTTCAACGAAACTGTAATGAAAAACACTCTCCCGAAAAATGTCTACAAAAACCTTAGAAGAACTATGGAAAAGGGCGAACCTCTTGATATGGCTACTGCTGACGTTGTTGCAAATGCTATCAAGGAATGGGCTCTCGAACACGGTGCTACACACTATACCCACTGGTTCCAGCCTATGACGGGTTCAACTGCAGAAAAGCACGACTCGTTCATCAACCCCGGACCTAACGGTACCGCTCTCATGGAATTCTCAGGAAAGGCTCTTATAAAGGGCGAACCTGACGCTTCTTCGTTCCCTTCCGGCGGTCTCAGACAGACCAGTTCTGCAAGAGGCTATACAGCATGGGACCCCACTTCATACTGCTTTGTTAAAGAGGGAAGCCTCTATATTCCTACTGTTTTCGTCTCTTATACAGGCGAAACTCTCGATAAGAAAACTCCTCTCCTTCGCTCTATGGACGCACTCAGCAAAACTGCTGTTCGCTTCCTCAAACTCTTCGGCAACGAAAACGTTACCCGTGTAACATCAACTGTCGGAGCTGAGCAGGAATACTTCCTCATAGACAAGAAAAAGTTCGACCAGCGTGAAGACCTCGTCCTCACAGGCAGAACTCTCTTCGGTGCAAAGCCTCCTAAGGGTCAGGAACTCGATGACCAGTACTTCGCAAACCTCAAACCCCGTATCGCCGCTTATATGGCTGAACTCGATGAAGAACTCTGGAAGCTCGGAATCTACTCCAAGACCAAGCACAACGAAGTTGCTCCGGCTCAGCACGAAATGGCACCTATATTTACGACTTCTAACCTCGGTACTGACCAGAATGAGCTTGCTATGGAGGTTATGGAAAAAGTTGCTCTCCGCCACGGACTCGTTTGTCTCCTGCACGAAAAGCCATTCGAGGGTGTAAACGGTTCGGGTAAGCACAATAACTGGTCGATGTCTACCAATGACGGTCAGAATCTGCTCGACCCCGGCGATACTCCTATGGAGAATCTCCAGTTTTTGACTATACTCTGTGCCCTTATCAAGGGGGTTGACGAATATGCAGACCTTATGCGTCTTTCTGCCGCTTCCGCAGGCAACGACCACCGTCTCGGTGCTGATGAAGCTCCTCCGGCTATCATCTCCATGTTCCTCGGTGAAGAGCTCGACGCTGTTCTTCAGGCTATCGAAGAGGACGGTGTTTACAAGACCAAGGCTAAAAACTTCGAGATAGGCGTTAACGCTCTCCCCTCCTTCCCGAAGGATTCAACTGACAGAAACAGAACTTCTCCGTTCGCATTTACCGGTAACAGATTTGAGTTCCGCATGGTCGGCTCTTCTGACAATATCGCCTGCCCGAATACTCTTCTCAATACTATCGTTTCCGAGGAACTCAGCCAGTTTACCGAGATTCTCGAACCTTTCAAGGATACCGACAGCTTCGAGGACGAGGTCAAGAAGCTTCTCAAGAACGTTCTCAAGGAACACAGACGTATCATTTTCAATGGCGACGGCTACTCGCCTGAGTGGGTAAAGGAAGCTGAAAGACGCGGACTCCCCAACTATCCTTCGACTGTTGACTGTATGCCGCATTATACAGACGAAAAGAATCTCCGTATTCTCCGTAAATTCGGTATCTACAACAGAGAAGAACTCACTGCGAGAACTGAGATACACCTCGAAAAATACTCCAAGACAAGACGTATCGAGGCTCGTACTATGATAGAAATGGCAAGAAAACAGCTTCTCCCCGCTTCTCTTGAGTACCTCGACAAGCTCTGCGTCGGAATCGCCGGCAAGAAGGCAGTTGGACTCACAGCTAAAACTGAAGAAAAAATCGCCAATAAGCTCAACGACCTCTGCGACCGCTTCTACGATTCTATTGAGCGACTTGAAAAACAGGTCGCTGCGGCTTGTGCTGTTGACGGAGTTCTCGAACAGGCTGAATACTACCATGATTACGTCCTCGCTGAAATGGACATCATGAGAAGTATCGCTGACGAAATCGAGATTAATATGCCGCTCAGCTACTGGCCTATCCCAACATATTCAGAAATCATCTACAACGTATAATAACCAAGGGACGGTTAAGGTATACTGCCTTAACCGTCCCTTTTATTTTTCAGTTTGCAAGGATACAGTCGTTCACGACCTTTATAGCCGTTTTCCCATCAGCTGCCCCGACTAGTACTCGGTCACCTTTCTTTACCCGCGATGTTATTATCATCTTTGCAAGCTCGTTCTCGATAAGCTCGGTAACTCGCCGTTTTATCTGTCTTGCACCATATTTGTCAGTATCGTCAGCCGATGCAACTGTCTCAGCAACTTCGTCGGTATAGCTTAGTTCTATACCAAGCGTTTTTGCTCGTTCTGCAAGGTCATTAAGTGCTTTGCGGCTTATTTTTATAAGGTCTTCCATTTCAAGATTCCTGAACATGATTATCTCGTCGATTCGTCCGGTAAACTCGGGAGTGAAATACGCTTTTACAGCTTCAAGCATTCGGCTTTCGTCTTCTCCGGATTCGTTTTTACCAAATCCAAGCGACGTTTTTCCTGATACTCCCTCTGCACCTATATTCGATGTCATTATAATCATGCAATTCCGGAAACTTACCTTCCTCATTGAAGAATCTGTAAGAGTACCATAATCGAGAATCTGAAGCATGATATTCAACACCTCAGAGTCAGCTTTTTCTATCTCGTCAAAAAGTATGAGCGAGTACGGACTGCGCCGTACCTTGTCGCACAAGCTCACGTTTTTGTCGTCATATCCTGCATAACCGGGAGGCGCTCCTATCAGCTTTGACACCGAGTGCTTCTCCATATACTCCGACATATCAACGCGTATAAGATTCTTCTCAGAACCGAAAACACAGTCAGCAAGCGCTTTTGCAAGTTCAGTTTTGCCGACTCCTGACGGTCCGGCAAATAGAAATGACGCAGACGGTCTGCCATCGTCACGAAGTCCCGACTTCGCCCTGCACACTGCGTCAGTCACCCTTTTCACAGCGTCTTCATGCCCTATCACTCGTTCTGAAAGCTCCTTTTCAAGAAATGTGAACTTCACTGCCTCTTTCACTGTGACCTTATTAATTGGTATGCCGGTACGGACCGATACTACGGACATGATGTCGTCGGCACACAGTTTCGGCTTCTCACTGCCGTTCACTATTTTGCCGATATTCCCAATTTTTACATCTTTGCCGCGCAGGTCGATATAACGCGAATCTTTTTTGCGCACTCCCGAATTATGCCTGATTTTTGCACACGCACACGCTTCGTCAAGTACATCTATCGCCTTATCAGGTAGGTACCTGTCAGAAATATACCGCGTCGACAGTACTATCGCAAGCTCTATCATCTCATCGGGGATAATCACTCCGTGATAGGCTTCATAGCGGCTTTTCAGTCCGCGGAGCATCTCCGCACAGCTTGCATGGTCGGGTTCACACACTTGTATCGGCTGAAATCGCCTTTCAAGTGCCTGGTCTTTTTCAATTGTTCGACTGAACTCCTCAACAGTCGTCGCTCCTATTACCTGCAACTCTCCGCGTGCAAGCTGAGGCTTCATGATATTTGCCGCATCAATAGCTCCCTCTGCCGCTCCTGCACCGACTATAGTGTGTATCTCGTCGATAAAGAGAATGATGTTTCCTGCGTTTACCGCCTCGTCCATGCACGCTTTTATACGTTCTTCAAAGTCCCCGCGGTACTTCGCTCCTGATAAAAGAGAGGTCAGGTCAAGAGAAAAAATAAACTTGTTTTTCAGGCTGTCGGGTACAAGATTTCGCACAAAAAGCTCTGCTACACCTTCAACTATCGCTGTTTTTCCGACTCCGGCTTCACCTATAAGACACGGATTATTCTTGTTTCGACGCGCAAGAACCTGCAATACCCGCTCTACCTCCTTGATTCGCCCGATAAGAGGGTCGTTCTTTTTTATAAGCGAGATATCCGTGATGTTCTTTCCGTAGCGGAAAAGGTTCGGAAGATGTGAAAGCTTCGGCTTTATCGCTTCAAACATCTCTCCCCTTACCTCTTCTGACCCTATCATGTTTAGTCCGCTGCATATTCCGGTCAGACTGCCGCCTGCCTTTTTTATGATTGTACACGCACTGCACGACGATTCACGTATTATCGCCGCAAGAATATGTTCAGGTGATGCCTGTTTCTTTTTATCACTCTGAGCGATGAAATATGCAGTTTCGAGAATACGCTTAGTCGCAGTTGTAAAGTATCTGCGGCTGAGTATTGAAGGTGTACCAAGTCCGACAAGTTCGACTATAGCCTGCCGGAGTTCATCGTATGCGATACCGTTGTCGATAAGTATTTCTGCCGCCTGAGACGTTCCGTCACGAGTCATTGAGAGCAGTATATGCTCACTTCCGACATAGGTATGTCCCATTTCAGAAGCTGTATCGACGGCGCCGTCTATTATCTCTGATGCCTTCTTTGTGAATTTGTCTGTATTTATCATCTTGTCTCCTCCTGTTCATAGTGCTCCACTGATTATTATGCCACCTTTTTCACGCGATAACGGTCGAAACACCGTCACGAAAAAAATTTGTAACACTTCTCGTGCTATGACATATTATGTAATATGAAACGCAAACAAAAGCGCTTCAAATACATTTACTCAAAGGAGATATTAATTATGTGTAACTCATGCTTCGAAGGAAACAACTGTATGTGGATCATCATCCTCCTCATCATCTTCATTCTTCTCTTCTCCAACTGCGGCGGCGGATGCGGATGCGGATGCGACAATAACAACAACTGCGGCTGCGGCTGCTGATAAAACAAAATATCCCCTCAGCAATAGCTGAGGGGATAACTCTTTTATTTGTCTGTTATAAGC
Organism: Ruminococcus flavefaciens; assembly: GCA_902792235.1. GTDB lineage: Bacteria > Bacillota > Clostridia > Oscillospirales > Ruminococcaceae > Ruminococcus > Ruminococcus flavefaciens_AE. The sequence continues at coordinate 5,604 of CADAYP010000008.1, read as the reverse complement.
TGTCTCATGAATACAAGGTCGAATGCGTCAACGCGGTCGTCTGCATTGAGGTCAGCATTTTCCCACTTGTCAAGACTTCCGGCACCAAGCAGGAACTTCTCTATCTGTACGAGGTCAGCAACTTCATACTCTCCGCTTCCGTCAACATCTCCGTTGACACCTTCAAGAGTACCGTATATTCCTATTTCAGCAATATTACAGCAATATACTGAATCCGGATTTGAAGCGCTTGAAGGTGCGCCGTCGGGAACCTTGTACATTACATAACGCGCACGGATATCCTTGTCTTCAAGCTTCATGTAGTTCATTCCGAAAACGGGAGAACGGTCTATTGAACCTGCTTTTTCCCATTTAACACCGTCCATTGAAGTGTAGAATTCACCTTCTACACAGCGGTATTCAAAGCTCTTTCTCGGGCAGTAGCCAAATGCATCGATACTGCATATTCCACCGAGGTCAGCCTTTATCCAGCCCTGACCAACACCGTCGAAGAATGTCGCATTATTGCCGTCGAATGCCTTTGAACAATCGTCAGAAGAATTATTATACGGGTCGGAACCTGTAACCTTTCTTGGCTTTATGGGATTGAGTTCACTTATGCCTGCCTGAGTTCCGTATACTGCTATCTCAGCAATATTACAGCAGTATGTGCTGTCCTTGTTTATGCCGTTATTAGGTGTTCCGTCCGGAACCTGATAACGTATATAGCGTGCAGTAGTTCCGGCAGGTATCTTTGTTACGTAGTTCATTCCGGTACTCGGAGTAGAAGTGATAGTGTATATCTCATTCCATGTGTTTCCGTCGGTGGATACCATGAACTTACCGCTTGGACAACGGTACTCAAAACCGCTTCTCGGGCAGTATCCGATAGCTGTAATGTTGTATGCTTCGCCGAGGTCAGCCTGTACCCAGCCTGCACCGAGTCCGTCGAAGTATGTGTCAGTTCTGCCGTCGAAAACCTTTGTGCAGTCGTGAGATGTATCACCCTTCCACGGGTCAGAACCTGTTACCTTTGATGCATTGACTGCGATAAGGTCTGTGAGAGCCTTTCCGCCCTTGACACCGTCAATGATATATGTTGTAACTGAATTAGGCTCAAGAGTAACGTTAAGAGATGAGCCTGTGATGTTTGTAGTACCTGCATTGCCCCAGTTCTCAGAATTGCTTGTACGGATAGCCTTTGCACTTGTTCCGCACTCGTCAAACTGTGAAAGGTCGAAAGTCATTGCAGACTTGTTTGCTGATGTATTATACGCAACGATAACGAGCTGTCCGTTTTCCTTATCGTATGCAGCAAGTGTATTGTTGCCTGACTTCAGCATTGTCATGCCGGGACGGATAAAACGTGTATACTGACCGAAGCAGTAATACTTCTTTGAAAGAACTATCTGATTCTTGTCGTGGTCTGCAACAGCAGTACCCCAGAAGCCCTTAGTCATATCGACCATACCGGAGTCTTTCTTTCCGTTGTAGCCAGCCGCACAAACGTGCTTGTCGATTACCTGCCAGAGTACCCATGCAGATGCATTGAGTCCGTTACAGTCGGTAGTGATACGCTCGGAGAGCCAGAGTCCGGGAGCCATAGCACCTGCATTCTGTCCGGCAGTACCGTTGCCGTCGACCTCACTCATCCAGAGGTTCTTGCCTGAGCTGATTGCGAGGTTTTTCAGGTCTGTACGCTTCCAGCCGCCGTATGTATGAGTGTCGATTCGACCTACAGCGTTCTTAGCCTGTGGTGAAAGCGCCTTGAATGCGTCTATCTGCGTATCGATAGAAGTTTCATCGCTCGCACTGATTATAACGTCATTCAGTCCGCGCTTCTGCATAGCCTTCTGAAGTTCGAGAATAATTGTACTCTCGGAGTTTCCGATGTCGAAGTGACAACCCTCCTGCTTCGGACTTCCTGCGTACCAGAAGTTGGTATAAGGCTCGTTTGTAGGAGTGATACTCTGAACGTCGATGCCCCATTCTTTTTCATAGTGTGCAGTGACCTCTGCAAGATACTCAGCAAATGCTGTGTACTGGTCGTCCTTGAGGTTGTTTTTGCCTGCGTCTCTACCACCACTTGAGCATCCGCTCTTAGTCATGTAGTACGGAGGGGAGTTTGAGAACATCTCAACTATCATATCGTCGCCGGCAGCCTTGATACAACGCTGTAATACATTACGCTGATTGTGGTCAGCCGACCAGTCGTATGTGACTTGTCCGTTGTTGTACTTGGTGTAACCCGGCATATTTGAGTCTGTACGTGTGATGTGATTGTGTGACGGATCATCACCGCCGCCGATGTTAAAACGTGCGATATTGAGACGGAGTCCGTTATCGCCATAGAATGTGTCGGCACACTTCTGAGCAAGGCTGTCAGAATAGCCAACTCGGTTTGCCCACCAGCAGAGCGATGTGCCCCATCCCTCGAACTTACCACCGTTTATCTCATAGGTGTTGTACGGAGAGATGACTACTGATGTTGCGGCGTCAGACTTTATGCCAACGCCAGACCCTACCAATGACGGCAGGAGTACCGCCGCGGAAGCGACCGCAGCAAAAACTCTTGATACCAATTTCATTCCAATTACCCCTTTGTATAATTTTATTTGTATACAGCTTCCCAACAGTATACATCTATACGATTACATTATACCATTTACTTCCATAATAATCAATTCATATTTTAGACAAATTTTCCGCATAATTTTATACATTTCAAACAGTTAACGCTATTTATTGTTGACATTGACGAACGTGTCATGATATAATGTACTTAGCATAAATATTAATTGAACGGAGGTCGATTATATGAAGATTTCACGCTGCCTGACCGCTTTTGCTGCGTCTGCGGCAATGCTTCTGCAAGCAGTCCCGATACAGGGAAACGCAAACCCTGAAAGCCCTGTAATATCGCCTGTTAAAGCGGTATATGCCGACAGCTTCGGCGATGTAGTCAGTGGTGCTGAATACACAATCATGGTGCGTCTCAGCGGTAAATACGTGACTGCCGCTTCAGACGGAAATGTTCACCAGTGGGAAAAACTTGACGGAACCTCACAGCACTGGAAAATAATCAGTAACCGCGACGGTACCTGCTCTATCTTCTCAGCAGAGGATAACTCGCTCGCTATGACCGTCAAAAACGGCGATTCAACTAATGGAAATACAATTTACCTCTCCGGATACGACGGCTCAGATGCTCAGAAATTCATTCTCCACCGCACTGATGATGCTTACTATATCACCGGTGCCTGCTCAGGTAATGCCGCTCTCGATGTCTACGATATAAGCCACGAAAACGGTGCTGATATCGACCAATGGGACTACTGGGGCGGTGAGGGGCAGAAGTTTTACATACGTCCCGTTGACAACAATTACCGCCTGATAAACGGTGACCTCGACTTCGACGGAATCGTCGATACTTTCGACCGCATCACTATGGAAAAGGCTGTACGCTACGGCACTGATGCTATAATGTCGAAAGCCGCTGACATTAACAATGACGGTATTGTCGACCCTTACGACTTTGAAATGCTCTCGGACTTTCTTCTCGGTAAGGACACCGATATGGAAGCTTATTGCGATATCCCCTATTCCAAGCCTGATGTCGCGTACCTTTTTGCGTACTTCCTCGGCAACGCTCCTGAACAGGAAAGGCTCTCATACGCAGTAAGTCTCGACGGCTATAATTTCAAGGCTCTCAACGGCGGCAAGGCTGTATGGGGTTCTAATTCGGGAACAAAATGTATCCGTGACCCTTACATCTTTAAGGACGAAAACGGCCTCTACCGTATGCTCGCTACGGATATGAAGTCCTCGCTCGGCTGGAACAGTAACCGCAATCTCATTTCTGCAAAGTCTACAGACCTCGTTCACTGGTTCGACGAGTCAATAATTGAAATCGCCAACAAATACCCCAACATGAAAGGCGCTGACCGCGCATGGGCACCGCAGGCTATCTACGACCCTGCAAAAGATTCATATATGATTTACTTTGCCGCAAGAGTTCCGGGTATCGACAACAGAACTATCATGTACTATGCTTATAGTAAGGACATGAAAACCCTCGATACTTCGCCGCAGATACTATTTGCCCCTGCTAATGGCAACGACGCTATCGACTCGGATATTATTTTCAAAAACGGCAAATACTATATGTACTACAAAAATGAAACTAATAAACGCATATATCTCGCAGAATCCGAAAATGCATCGGGTCCGTACAAGGAGATAAAGCAGATTTCCGAGGGCAATATCGGTGTCGAGGGACCCAATATCTACAATCTTATCGGTTCAGATGAGTGGCTGATGATGTCCGACGCTTACGGAAACGGATACTACGTAATGCAGTCCACCTCAGACCTCGAAAACTTCAAAACCGTCAGCAGAAACAGCTACAGTTTCAATTTCACACCTCGCCACGGCTACGTTATCCCTATCAATGCAGACCAGTACACCGCACTCGTAAACGCTTTCCCGTCAAGCGGTCTGCCTCCTGTAAACACCAATATCGAGCCGAAAGTTCAACAGATAGGCTACGGTGTAAAGACTGTTAACGTGGGACCAGTCAAGGCAAAGTTCAGCAATGGTGTCACGAAAGAAATGCAGGTAGATTGGAACAGCGACGACATGGCTAAGATAGATTCGATGTCTCCCGGAGTTTACAAGGTCCGCGGAACACTGTCAAAGCCTTTGGACGGCTACGCAAACCCGTTCATAACCGAACGTGCTGACCCATATATAGTTGATGGCAAAAACGGCTATTACTATTTCACTGCTTCTTATCCCGCTTACGGAAGCGTTGACAAGGGCTATGACAAAATAGTTCTTCGATGCAGTCAGAGTGTCGCAGGTCTCGCGTCCGCAGAGGAGAAAACTATATGGTCTGCTCATTCAAGCGGAATTATGGCTAAGCACATCTGGGCTCCGGAAATGCACAAGATAGGCGGTGTATGGTACATATTCTTCGCCGCAGGCTCAAGCTCGGATATATGGGCGATACGTCCGTATGTCCTCAGATGTGAGGGCGATAACCCCTACCTCGACAAGTGGACTGAGTGCGGACAGATGCAGGCTTCAAACGGCGACACAAGCTCGTTCAGAAGCTTCTCTCTCGATATGACCTACTTTGAGAATAACGGCAGGCACTATGTGATATGGGCGGAAATAAAGGGCGATTCCTCGCTGTTTATGGCTGAAATCGACCCGCGTGAACCGTGGAAGCTCACATCTAAGCCGATACTCCTCACTAAGCCGGAGTATAACTGGGAACTCGTCAATCATCGCGTAAACGAGGGTCCGGCTGTTCTAAAAACCGACAACAAAGTATACGTTTACTTCTCCGCATCGGGAACTGGTTCGGAGTACTGTGTCGGAAGAATGGAAGCGGATATAAACTCCGACCTGATGGATATCAAAAACTGGAAAAAGCTCAATCATCCGGTTCTCTCGACAGCTGACCTGAACGGTGAATCGGGTCCCGGACACAATTGCTTCGTAAAGGACGAAAATGGCAGCCTCCTGTTTGTTTATCACGCTCGTCCTGCTTCGCATACTTCAAAAGGATGCGGAACGTACGCAAACGACCCGCTCTACGACCCATGCCGTCACACTCGT
>CADAYP010000007.1:31618-74986 GCA_902792235.1 Ruminococcus flavefaciens | reverse complement strand
CCATATTCAAGCGGAAAACGTACTATTATCTTGTCGCGGAGAGATTTCTTACCTCCCACCCATGACATGAAACTGTTCATACGCCTCCTTTCCGCCGCTTATGCGTCGGAAACAGAAAAAGCCGCCTGTTCGGAACATTTCTGCTCCCGACAAGCGGCTTTAAGTATTATTCTTCTTTGCCTTCAAACAGGCTGATATCAGTCCTTTCTTTGTAGTATAGTCTGCTGCCTCATTGACGGCGATACAAAGCTCACGGTACCGCTTACATGATAAGACCGTCTTTGCTCTTTTCAGCATTGACGGCACATCTCCGCTAAGTACAACACTTGCTTTTTCGTATCTTTTGCGTGTCTGCATACGACCTCCTTCCCTCAAAGGTTATCAGGACGTATTCATAATTCATTCCTCCTTTATTGCTCCGAGATTGACTGATTTCAGCCGAGCCGTCGCTGTTTTTGAAATATATATATTAACAGCAGTCAAAACTGCTGGGATAAGCTTTCTTCGAGTTCTTCCTCACTGCATGGGGTTATGTAGTCAGTTACCTTGAGGCTACTATGTACGCCACTGATTCAGCCGGAACTTCCTTATCGCTTCGGGAAGTGTTCGCCGTTGGGAGCTTTTTATCGGGATCGTGCAGAAGGGCATGAGCGCATTCGTGTATCGCAGTCTTAACGGCTTGTGCGCCGCTCAGATTTTCCTGTATCACTATACGCTGTTCGCCGTAGTTGTAATACCCCTTTGCTCCGCTGCTGATGTCCTCAAAATCAACAGGAAATCCGGTAACATCATGAACTGCGTTAATTACAGCTTCAACGTGCTTATCCTCGACTGCTTCATTCAGCTCATGGACGTATTGGGGAATAGGCTCGCCGCTGGTCTGTGAGACGTCAAAAACATATACCTTTTTGAATCCGATTGAAGTTTGCTCAACCTCGACCTTTTCCTTTTTCTCGCTGCCATCAGCGTTGTATACCTGCTGACCGCTGCTGTCCTTTACAAGCTGCTCCTTAAGTTCTTTGGACTTAAAGGACATCGGAGCGAGTATTGCTATGCCTTTTTCGTCTTTGTTGATAGTTCTGCCGAGCTCTTTCCACTTGCCAAATGCCGCCACAAGGCTTGCATCGGGCTTCTGTAGCATAATTAGAATACAATTGCCTGCGGAGTAATTTGTGAACTTACTCATATACCGCAGACATTTCTTGTAGCTGTCAGACTCGAAAACAGCCTTAACGCCGTCATCGATCTTTTTGAATAAGTTCTGCATTTCCTCACGTTTTTCAGCCTTATATTCAGCTTGCGCGCGCAGTTCCGCGGCGCAGTTTTTGTGGACTGCCAGTATTATTCCGCGAATCATAGCTGTTTTTGTTCTGTATCAGTTCTATCGACCTCCAATCACTAAAAAAGTATTTATATATGCAAAAAGCCGACCTTGTTTGGCTTCTGTACGAAACCAACAAAATCGGCTTTGAAATCGGTTAAAAAATCTATATTCGGCTTTTTGGCTATTTTCTAAGCTTTTCCGTATTTTTATCCCTGACTGCCTTTGTATCAGCTCTCAAAACGCTTTTTGACTTGAAAACTATATTGTAACTTAGATATGGTTTCATGCGCGGAAAAAAATTCGCGTTCCACAAGAAGTGAAACGCGAAACTGCGCGCGCCCGCTTGGCGCTGGCGTCCCAAAGAGGAGTCGAACCTCCGGCCTACTGCTTAGGAGGCAGTCGCTCTATCCTACTGAGCTATTGGGACATCTTTTATATTTTAACACATATCAGAGAAAAATTCAACAGCTGCAAAGATATTTTATATTTTTAACATTAATGTGGACGCAATTTTGTTCAACTGATTGACGTTTACAATTGTTTCTGATATAATAAAGGTATATGATTTTCAGGAGCTGATACAATGGAAACCTCAACTTCTATACCGGTGACTACAACGGCTGCATCTACTGATGCGGCGGCAGCAAGTATACATGAACAAGTAGATAAGGCATCGGGATTTATCAATCAGGCAATTAGCTATTTAAAGGGGATTTTTCCGCTTTTGATAATTGCTGTGATAATTCTGCTGACAGGCTACATTATGACAAGACTGATAAGCAAACTTGTTGAGCGTGCGCTGAAACGTTCAAAAGTAGACAATGCGGCGCGAAGCTTTTTGTTATCGGTCATAAGGGTAGTACTCTATGCAGTGGTGCTGATAATGGCATTATCGGTACTGAAAGTACCTGTTTCGTCGATAATAACGATACTTGGTGCAGCCGGACTTGCAGTCAGCCTCGCACTTCAGACCTGCCTGTCAAATCTTGCGGGCGGCTTTATAATACTTTTCTCAAAGCCGTTTTCATCGGGTGATATGGTAGAGATAGACGGAACTGTCGGAACGGTTCAGACGATAAGCATACTTTATACGAAAATATACACATTGGACGGCAAGACAGTGTTTTTGCCGAACGGAAAAGTATCCGACGCAAAACTGATAAATTATACCGAAACTCCGTCACGCAGAGTAGACCTCAAATTCAGTATAAGCTATGATTCCGACTACGAGAAGGCGAGGGAACTTATCTGCGGAGTAATAAATGAAAACGTTCATACGCTGAAAACTCCCGACCCGACTGTACGCATGAGCCGACACGGTGAAAACTCGATAGAGATAGACGTACTTGTATGGGTAGAAAACAACGACTATTTTACTGCACGTTATGAGATTATAGAGTCAGTTAAGGCGGCATTTGACGCAAACGGTATCGTTATTCCGTTCGGACAGCTTGATGTGCACATAGTAAAGTGAACATGGTAACTCATTGAAAACATACCGGAGAATATATGGAAGATAATAATAACAAAGAACAAGAGACAGGGGAAAAGTCGAAAAAGGGCACCTCTTTCAAGCGTTTTCTCTGCTTTCTTGTAATTATCGGGCTGATTTGGTGGTTCAATAATTACACTCTCAAAACGACTGATACCGTTTACTCGTCTTCAAAAGTTAAGACTCCTTTTCGCATAGCTATAGTCAGTGACCTTCACGCTCACAGACTTAGTATAAGCAGTAAGACGATACTCCGTCATCTTGAAGATGCCGACCCCGATGCGGTTTTTATACTTGGAGATATGTACAGCCGTAACTCTCCGCAGAGCGAGATAGACATTGCTGTAAACGTTATTTCAGACATTGTCAGCGACGGATATCCGACATATTTCGTAAGCGGTGAGCACGATACAAGTCCCGGATATTTTGAGGCAGTAGCAGGTACGGGTGCAGTTGTTATGAACTATAAGCAGCAGTATCTCGACATAAAAGGCAACAGAATACAGCTTATCGGAATCGACAATGTATACTACTCTCCGACATTTGACCTGCATAACGAGTTCACAGTTGACGAAAGCTGTTTCAGTATACTGCTTGCGCATATCCCTAATTTTGAAAAATTTGCGGAGTTTGGTGCGGACCTTACACTGTGCGCAGATTCTCACGGTGGATTTGTACAGCTCCCATTCGGACTCGGACCCGTTATAGACCCCGAAAGTACTGACATTCTCTTTCCTGAGATAGTAGGAGACAGCAGTGCAGTTTATGACAAAGGGTGGTTTCTGTATAACGGCGGAGCGATGTATATAACATCAGGTATAGGCGATTCGCCTGCACCTGTGAGATTCAACAACCGACCTGAGGTCGTGGCAATGGATATAATTCCGGCGAAAGGAGACTCGTCACATGAAAACTGATATAGCAGTACTTGGCGGAGGCGCATCAGGACTTGCCGCCGCTATAGCTGCAAAGGAAGCAAATATGGCGGCAGACGTGACCGTAATTGAGAAGCTTCCGCGCATCGGCAAAAAAATAATAGCGACCGGTAACGGTAAGTGTAATCTAAGCAATCTCTCACTGAAAAGCCATAACTTCCACGGCAGTATCAATGCGATGAGTATAATTTCAGCTACTCCCGACTGGCAGGAGCTTTTTACTGAAAAGCTCGGAGTAATCTGCTCGACCGGCAATGAAAATCAGGGCGGAGGAGTTTATCCGCGCAGTAACAGCTCGGCGACTGTTTTAAATGCTTTCAGACTAAAGCTTGCTGAGCTTGGCGTAAATGAGAAGTGTGACTGCGAAATTAAGGCTATAAAATGTGCGGGAGACGGTTTTGAGCTTGCTTCCGACAGCGAAAGAATAACGTGCTGCAGACTTATAATAGCCGCCGGCGGATATGCCGCTCCTGCATTCGGTACAGACGGCGCTGTACTGCGAATGCTGCGTGACATGAAGCTTGAAACGTCGAAGCTGTGTCCGGCTGTAGCACCGCTGAGAGTGGCACCCGAAAGTGTAAAGGGTTTGAAGGGAGTTCGTATAAAGGGCGAAGTTTCGGCAGTTTCAGGTGATAAAACACTTCACACCGAAAAGGGTGAGATACAGTTCAACGAAAACAATATTTCCGGAATCTGCGTTTTCAACCTCGCATACCTGTTTCAGCGTTATGAGGGCAGACTGAATCTGCTCATTGACCTCGCTCCCGATATGACCGAACAGGAGCTTGCTGACTATTTCTTCCGTATCCGCAAGAGCAGGGGAGACTGTCCGGCTGAGGAGCTTCTGACCGGATTTTTCGTCAGAAATCTTGCGGTATGGCTTATGAAAAATGGCATGGGCAAAAGTCCGGCTGAGCCTATGTCAGCTATATCTGACAAGGATATACGCAAACTCTGCGGCAGGATAAAACGTCTCAGTTTTGCGGTAACAGGCTGTTCACCGTGGCAGAATGCGCAGTCGACTATGGGCGGAGTCACTGCCGGAGCAGTTGACAGAAACCTCGAATCAAAGCGATACAGGGGAATGTTTCTATGCGGAGAAATACTCGACGTTGCAGGTGACTGCGGCGGTTACAATCTGCAATGGGCGTGGTCGTCAGGCACATGGGCAGGAATTAATGCGGCAAAGTCGCTGAAAGGCGGTAAACGATGATACGTGTTGGAAATATAAAAGTACCGCTTGATTTCGATTTTACGCGGCTGAAAGACTACTGTACAGACCGTTTAGGCATTTCCGGGGAACGTATAAAAAGTGTAAAGCTTGCGAAGAAATCGGTTGACGCTCGCAGAAAAAATGATGTTCACTTCCTCATATCAGTTGATATATCGGCAAAGGGCGAGACTGCATTGCTGAAGCGGCTGAAAAATGCGGTACCTGTAGAGAAGTACGTTTATGATATCCCGAAGGTCAACGGCGGCAGACGACCTGTTATAGTCGGCTTCGGACCGGCAGGAATGTTTGCGGCACTTGTTCTTGCAAAAGCCGGAGCAAGACCCATTGTACTTGAACGCGGCAGAGACGTTGACAGCCGTGTGAAGGCAGTTGAGGAATTTCAGAAAGGCGGCAGACTTGATACTGAGTGCAACGTGCAATTCGGCGAGGGCGGAGCAGGAACTTTTTCAGACGGAAAGCTCACTACCGGAATCAAGGACAAACGAATCCGCTGGGTATTTGAGAAGCTCGTTGAATTCGGTGCTCCGGACGAGATACTCTACCTTGCAAAACCGCACATCGGAACTGATAAGCTCCGCGGTACAGTCAAGGCACTGCGTGAGCGTGTGAAAGAACTTGGCGGCGAGGTTAGATTTGGTGCTAGATTCTGCGCATATGAACTGGAAAACGGCAGAGTAGCCGCGGTACGCTATACAGACTGCGACGGCGAACATACCATTGAGACAGACAATTTGATACTCGCGACAGGTCACAGTGCACGCGATGTGTTTGAGCTTCTCTACGACAACGGAGTTGAGCTTACGCAGAAAAACTTTGCTGTGGGAGTTCGTATCGAGCACCTTCGCAGTGATATAGACAAGGCAATGTACGGCGAATTTGCCGGTCATCCGGCACTCAAAGCCGCAGACTACAAGCTTGTAGCGCATCTTCCTAATGGTCGGACACTGTACACATTCTGTATGTGCCCGGGCGGACAGGTAGTTGCGGCATCGTCGGAGGATGGCAGACTTGCAGTAAATGGCATGAGTCTTTTCGCTCGTGACGATGAAAACTCGAACAGTGCACTTCTCGTTAACGTCGGACCCGACGACTACGGCAGTCCGCATCCGCTTGCAGGTATGCACTTTCAGCGAAAACTCGAAGAGAAAGCATTCAAAGCCGGCGGCGGAGACTATAAAGCTCCGTCTTGCACAGTCGGTGAACTGATGGATAAGAAGCTGACAGGTAAAGCCGGCAGGGTAAGACCGTCTTACCGTCCGGCTGTAAAACAGGCTCTTCCGGACGAGTATCTCCCGCCGGTGATATGCGAGTCTCTGCGGCTCGGCATTACAGAAATGGGCAGAATGATACGAGGATTCGACGACAGGGAAGCTGTGCTGACCGGTATCGAGAGCAGAAGCAGTTCACCTGTAAGGATATGCAGGGGAGAGGATATGCAGTCACTTTCTGCGGCGGGACTTTACCCATGCGGAGAGGGTGCAGGCTATGCCGGAGGAATCGTGTCAGCCGCAGTTGACGGCATGAAATGTGCCGAAGCAGTAATTGAGGCTATAAATAAACAGTAAATTTGAAGGAGGCAGATTATGAAAGTCAATGTTTTCGGCGGAGAGATGAGTCCCCGCGAGATAGATGATTACATCGCATACGCAGGAAAAAAATATGCCGGCAGACAGATAAAACAACTCGACCTGACTATTGACGGCGAGTTCGTTGATATGAAGGTATACTTCAAGGATACTGACTTTCAGCGTGCGTACCGTTCTGCTGACTACCTTGTAAATAATATGGACAAGCTCAATGATGCAAAACAGAGTGAATTTTCTGATAAACAGCGTCATTGGGTGGAGGAGAATGAATAATGGAGCTAACCAATATCGGAACTGTCAAAGAGATACTCGGGAGACACGGTTTCAGCTTCTCGAAGGGTCTCGGACAGAATTTTATAATTAATCCTGATATATGCCCTAAAATAGCTGAATACGGTAATGCTGCACCCGGTTATGGAGTACTTGAAGTCGGAACAGGTATAGGAGTTCTTACAAAGGAACTTGCTAAGCGTGCGGACAAGGTATCTGCTGTGGAGATAGATACCCGTCTTCTGCCTATACTTGATGAGACGCTTGACGAGTTCGACAACGTAAAAATATACAACGAGGACGTTATGAAAGCTGACCTTCTTGGTATAATCGAGCGCGACTTTGCCGGACTGCGTGCGGCAGTATGTGCAAATCTGCCGTATTACATAACATCACCGGTAATAATGCTTCTGCTTGAGAGCCATCTTCCTATAGACTCGATAACGGTAATGGTGCAGAAGGAAGCCGCACAGCGTCTCTGTGCAAAGGTAGGCACAAGAGATTCGGGAGCCATAACAGTAGGGGTAAACTATTATGGAACTGTGAAGCAGCTTTTTGGTGTATCGCGCGGAAGCTTCATGCCTGCACCGAATGTTGATTCGGCGGTAATAAGAATTGATATCGACAAAAAGCCGCGGCTTTCCAGAGAAGATGAAAAGTTCTTCTTCAGTGTCGTCAAGGCAGGCTTTTCACAGCGCCGCAAGACTATGGCGAATTCGCTTTCTTCTCAGTTGGGGACTGATAAGGAAACGGTGTACGGAGTACTGCGTGAAATGGGGATTTCTGAGTCAGTGCGCATAGAAGCTCTTACAATGGAGCAGCTGACTGATTTCGCAGTAAAACTCCGTTCGCGGCTTAATAAAAGCTGAATGGTTAAGCGTTTTCTGAAGTAATGAATGATATGGAGGATTAAAGCATGAGTATCCCTGAATACAGTAACCGTCACAACAGGATAAGACTTGATTTTATGTCGGCAAAGAATCCGTTCAGTATGCCGGAGACAGCACTGAATGCGCTGACTGACCGCGCGGCATGGAATGAAACGTGCGTTGATACATTCGGGTATTTTGCAAAAGCTGTTGCAGACAGGGAAAAAACTGCGCCCGAAAACATAATATGGGGCAATGATACTGAGGACCTTGTCTATCGTATAGTACAGGCGATACGTCCTAAAAAGGCACTTTTGTACGCTCCGGCACCTGAAATATACAGGAATGCACTTCTCGGCAGCGGCTGTGATATAAAAGAGTATATGCTTACGGCTGACGACTGTTTCGGACTTACAGCCGACTTTGCAGACTGTATTGAGCCGGACACCGATATGGTGTTTCTGTGCAGCCCTAATGACCCTACCGGCGAAGTTATAACACCGTACACACTCGGAACAATTGCTGAAAGCTGTCGGCGGTGCAACACTCTGCTGATATGTGACGAGTCATATATGGAGCTAACGCAAAAGAGCAGGAAATACAGTGCTGAAAGCCTTTCGGGTATGCATATAATCGTACTTAAAGACCTCGGCAATACCTATTCTATCAGCGGTATGGGACTTGCTTATGCTGTTTTTGCAGCCGACCGTATAGCCGATATCATCAGGAAATACAGCCCTGCAAGAACAGTTCCGGCGGCAGCTTGTGTTGCAGCTGAGGCAGCGCTTGAAGACGAGGCATACCTCAAACGTTCGCGGAGATATATTTCGCGTGAGAGGAAGTTCCTCTCCGAGCAGCTTACACGCATGGGAATAATGGTTTATCCGTCTGATGCAGTATTTTTGCTGTTTCGCTGTGAACTTCCGCTTGATGAATTGCTGATGAAGCGCGGCATACGTATAACGAGTTGTGCTGATTCAGTCGGACTTGGTGAAGGGTACTTCCGTATAGCAGTACGCACTCATGGGGAAAATGTTCGCTTTGTGGACGAGGTCGAGCGCATACTTCGTGTACAGCTTGGAAATGTAAATCAGCCTGAAACTGATGAAGCGGCAGATATAACGGAATAAGAACGGTATCAATGGAAATTCGCCCGTATGAGGTTTTTATTTTGCTCAGCGGCACATATAAAAAGCCTGAGAGTATAAACTCTCAGGCTTTGTTTTTATTCGCCCATTCTTGCCTTGATGTACTTTTCAAGGTAGTCGATGGTTTTTTCGATACCAAGGCGTGAACTGTTGATAGAGAGGTCATAGAGTCTCGAATCGCCCCAGTGAAGATGAACGTGATAGTTGTGGTAACGTTTTCTCTTCTTATCCTTTTTCTCGATGAAGTTCTTCGCGTCATGCTCGTTCATCTCGTAAATTTTCATAACACGGGCAATCTTAGCGTCCATGTCACCAAGAATGAAGAGAGAAACAAGTCCCTTGAACTCCTTAAGCTTTGTTTCGGAGCAACGTCCTACTACTACGAACGATTCACCGCTTTCTGCCTTTTTTCTGATAAAATCAAACTGCATCTCTGCGATGTTATCCTCGATAGAGTTGCTGTAGCCGCGTACTCTTCTCGAAATGAGCGGAAGATTCGGTGATTCGTTGAGCTTTTCTATCTCCTCGGGAGACATACCGGTCTTGTTTGCGATTTCAGTGATAAGGTGACGGTCGTATATCGGGATATTGAATCTTTCAGCAAGTGCTTCGGCGATAACACGTCCGCCGCTTCCGAATTCACGTCCTACAGAAATTATAAGCTGTTCCATTATGATACCTCCTGTATTATAAGTATCTTACGAAAATATATACTGTTGAGATTCCGAGAACTATTATTGTTGCGGGAGCAAGCTTTGCACAATATTTGCCCCAGCCGATAGGATAGCCGTTCTTTGCGGCAACTGAAGTTCCGACAACGTTTGCAGAAGCGCCGATAGGAGTTGCACTTCCGCCTATATCGGTACCGATAGAGAGTGCCCATGCAAGAGTATTCGGGTCTGCGCCGCTTGCTGTAACGATAGGAGCAAGGCTCTGAATGATAGGTACCATTGTAGCCGCAAACGGGATATTGTCGACAAATGCACTCGCAATAGCAGAAAGCCAGAGAATAATAGCTACCATGAGCATGATGTTTCCGCCTGAGATGTCACTGATGAAGTCGGCGATATATTTGAGTATACCCGTTTCTTCAAGTCCGCATACAACGATGAAGAGACCAATGAAGAATACGAGGGTCTTGTAATCGACCTTTTTAAGGAGCGTGAGAGCGTCCTTAGCATTTGCAAGGAGTGTTATTACTGCGATAAATGTACCGATTGACGCAACAGTAAGGTGAGTTATCGAGTGTGTTACGAGAAGAACTACGGCAATTCCGAAAATGATACTGCTGAGAATGAAGTCCTTCTTGTTAGTGATAGCCTCAGCAGGCTTCGGGAACTTGCTCATGTCAACAGGCTCGGCATTCTTGTCGACGAGGTCTTTCTTGAAGACAATATAGAAGAAAACTACGCAGACTACAAGACAGATACCTGCAACTAAGCCTGTGTTGAACAGGAAATCGAAGAATGAGAAGCCCATTGATGTACCAACGATGATATTCGGTGGGTCTCCGCACATTGTTGCTGAACCGCCGAGGTTCGCGCAGAATATCTCGGAGAGTATCATCGGAACAGGGTTGAACTTGAGAAGCTGTGCAAGCTCTATAGTTACCGCCGCAAGGAACATGATGACCGTGATACTGTCGATGAACATTGAAAGAACAGCCGACATAACCATGAATGTAATGAATATCGGGATAGTCTTACACTTAACGATGTACGCTATCCTCATGCAGAGCCAGCGGAAGAATCCGGCTTTCGCCATGCCCTCAACCATTACCATCATTCCGGCAATGAAAACGATAGTCGCCCAGTTGATACCCTTGCTCTCGCTCTCAGTGACCTGATACCAGAAGTCCTTCGTAGCGAAACTCTTTATCGCAAGAGTGTTCAAAATTGCAGTGCCGCTTCTCATGCAGATTCCAAAAACGATCACAAGAGTGAGCAGACCGCAGCCAAGCGTTACGTAATGCCTTTCTATCTTATCCAGTACGATGAGTATGAACATCGCAACGAATATGACAACGGCAAATATCTGTGCTGCTAACATAAATTAACCTCCATACAGACGGAACACCGTCCAGATTTTATCGTTCCTACTTATTATATATATAATAAAAACGAACCAAATCGAATTATAGCATAATTGCGGAACTAATTCAAGGAAAAATCGGCTTAAAGTAAATTTTCTGCATATAATCCTCTATGTTTCTGATAAGTCAGATTTTTTTGTGTAATTTGACTGATGAATCAGCGCTTTATTTAGTTAATATAACTCAGCTTTCAAAAAGGTAAAAAAATGAACATAAGCAGTTCTCTTGCATTGATTCAGGTTATATGATATAATAACTTGTAATTCTGAATAGGGAAAGGTGATAATCATGCTGAAATATATCCTCCTTGTCGGTGGATTTGTTCTGCTTATCAAGGGTGCCGACTTCTTTGTTGACGGAAGTTCGGCTGCTGCAAAAATGCTGAAAGTACCGTCAATAATCATAGGTATGACTATAGTTGCGATGGGTACAAGCCTACCCGAAACGTCTGTAAGCGTTGCCGCTTCACTCGCCGGAAAAAACGACCTTGCCGTCAGCAACGTTATCGGTTCAAACATTTTCAACCTCATGGTCGTAAGTGGAATGTGCGCGATACTTTGTCCGCTTGCTATCGAAAAGGACGCTCTTAAACGTGATTTCCCCATATCTATAGCGGCTGCCGGTATACTCATGGGAATGGGCTGGCTTGGGAGCAAGGTCGGTCACATAGACGGACTGATACTGCTTGTCCTGTTTGCTGGATTTCTCTGGCTTATGGTATCATCTGCAAAAAAAGCACGCAGTGAATCTGCCGGCAGTGATGAAGAATACAAAACAATGCCTGTATGGAAGTGCGGACTACTCATTGCAGGCGGCAGTGCCGCTATCGCTATCGGCGGAAAAATGGTAGTATCCGGAGCTTCCGACATTGCAAGAACCTTTGGTATGTCGGACAACCTCATCGGTATGACTATCGTCGCCCTCGGTACAAGTCTGCCGGAACTCGTTACTTCTATCGTTGCAGCCCGCAAAAACGAAGTCGACATGGCACTCGGTAACGTTATCGGTTCTAATATATTCAATATCCTGTTCGTTCTCGGAATAGCTGCTTTTATATCACCGGTCGCCTTTACAATGGAAAACATCATCGATTCCGCAGTCCTCATACTAATGAGCGGACTCGTTCTCGCATTCTGTGCAAAAAGTAAAAAGCTTGTGCGCTGGAATGGCATTGTAATGGTACTTCTCTATGCCGGATATACGACATACATAATTATGCGATAATCAAAAAATCAATTCATTTTACAGCAAACACAGCAAAAAAAGCACCGTAAACGTCTGTATATCGGACTTTACGGTGCTTTATTCATAGGGAAATCTTACTCTAATCCAGCCTGCTGTTTAGCGGCAGTGAGAGTATTTTTCATGAGCATAGCGATAGTCATAGGACCAACACCGCCGGGTACAGGAGTAATGTAGCCGGCTCTCTTTTCAGCTGATTCGAAGTCAACGTCGCCGCAGAGTTTACCGTTTTCGTCGCGGTCCATACCTACATCGATTACAACAGCGCCTTCCTTGATCATGTCGCCTGTGATGAACTTAGCCTTGCCGATCGCGACAACGAGGATATCAGCGGAGAGGCATTTTTCCTTGAGGTCTTTGGTTTTTGAGTGGCATATAGTAACAGTACCGTTTTTCTGGAGAAGGAGCATAGCCTGCGGTTTGCCGACGATATTGCTTCTGCCGACAACTACGCACTCCTTACCGGTTATATCAACACCTGTGCTTTCGATTAGGCGCATGACACCTGCGGGAGTGCAGGGGAGGAATGAGTACTCGCCGATCATGATCCTGCCGACGTTTTCGGGGTGGAAAGCGTCAACGTCCTTGGCAGGGGAAATAGCATTTATAACAGCCTTCTCGTCGATATGCTTGGGGAGCGGGAGCTGAACGAGTATACCGTTTACTCTGTCGTCACGGTTGAGTACCTGAACGAGGTCGAGGAGCTGTTCCTGAGTGGTATTCTCGTCGAGAGCGTACTCAAAGGACTGGAATCCGACAGCCTCGCAGGCTTTCTTTTTGTTGTTAACGTAAACTCTTGAAGCAGGGTCATTGCCAACAATAACAACAGCGAGACCGACTTTGAGTCCCTTTTCCTCTTTAAGACGTGCAGCCTCTGCTCTTACCTCTTCTTTAACGCTTGCTGATACGGCTTTGCCGTCGATTATCTGTGCCATAATATATATCCTCCTTGTTAATTCTGATGCTTTTTCTTTTTGTTATGTGAACCCTTGCCTGAACCACCGGTGAGACGTTCATCGTATTCATCAGCAAGGTCTGCATATTTATCGTCTGGAATATCTGACTCATCGTCAGAGCCGTCATTGTCGTTTTCTATGACGGAACCGGTTTCTTCTTCGTTAAGACTTTCTTCTGCCGCAGTTTCGTTGGAAGATTCTTCGGTAATTTCTTCCTGTTCTACGTCAGTGTTATCAGGAACACTGTCAACAGCGCTGTCTTCAGAATCCTGTTCGTCATCGTCTTCCTCGTCGGGGAGTTCACCGATTTCGTCGTCGTCATCGGAGAGAATGCCTATCTCGTCATCGTCGTCACCCATAATGCGGGCGTCAGCGCCTTTGATACCCATTCTCTTGCGGCGCGATTCCTCAATAAGCAGACGCGCTTCTTCAGTGTTAGCGTAGAGAACATAGCTTTCGGGGTCACGCTTTATGCGGAAGAACATGACTATCTGAATGATAACGGAAGAAATGAATATCAGAGCTGAAACAGCCTGAGAAATGCGAATATTTCCAAGCATAAGGCTGTCAGTGCGGAGTCCTTCGACAACGAATCTCTCAAGACCGTACCATGCCATGTACATAAGAGTGAGCTGACCGTCATACTTTCTTCTCTTCGACCAGAAAGCAAGGAGTGCAAATCCGAGCAGACACCAAATTGATTCATAGAGGAAACATGGGTGAACCGGCTTGTCCCAGAGCATATCAAGGCCGCTCTCGTACATATCTCCGCCTATCTGCATAGAGTTGTTGATGGTACGCTGTATAGTGCCGCCTGTCATACCGAGGAAGAAGTCGGTGTTAGTACCGAAAGCTTCCTGATTAACGAAGTTTCCCCATCTGCCGATACCCTGACCGATGAGAAAACCGATAACGGTGACATCGAGCATAGGGAGTACCTTGACTTTACGAATTTTGCAGATGATGAGTCCGACGAGTATCGCACCTATAAGACCGCCGTATATCGCAAGACCGCCGTTTCGGGTATTGACAACAGCTTTAAATGTTTCGCCGAATGAATCTTTCTTGTACTCGTTCCAACGCATCGCGACATAATAGAGTCTTGCGCCGACGATTCCGCCGATTACACCGCCGATTATTGCATCTACAGCTCTGTCGGAGTCGATGCCGAATCGCTTCATTCGGGGGAATACGTAGATAATCGCGAGGATAAGACCGAGAGTGATGATAATGCCGTACCATTGAATATCGAGACCGAAAACGGTAAAAGCGGTCGGGTCGATATGGAATTTCCAGCCGAGCGTAGGAAACTGGATGTCGTATCTGTCGAGCATCGTAGTTTCTGTCATAAATTTCGCCTTCCTTCTGTCACTGCCGCATCTGTATGGCAGTGATTAAGTAGATTTTGACCGCAAATACGCGGAAATGTGCCCTGTTAAAGCGACAGGGGAAATATATTATCATTATAACACAAACGGGAAAAAAATTCCATAGTTTTTTGAAAAAAATTCATATTAAAAATAAAACTCCCGTCCTGCCGGATTTTAAGAACCGACAAGGCGGGAGAAATATTTCGGAAAAACAGCATTTGATGTCTATTTTCTGGTGAATTCGATAGAATACAGCTTTTTGAAGTCAGTGGGGGTGCAGTGTTTGATTTCCTTGAATATGCGGTTGAAAGTTGTCAGGCTCTTGAATCCTGAGCGCATAGCGACCTCAGTGATAGGTATATCGGGGTCGAGAAGCAGATTTTCAGCGGCTCTCGTTCTGCGGGCGTTGATGTACTGGAGGTAAGACATCGAGTTATACTGCTTGAAAATACGTGAGAAGTGGTACTTGCTGTAGCCCGCAACGTTAGCGAGCTGGTCGAGCGAGATATCGTACATATAGTTAGCGTCTATGTATTTCATTACGACGCTGAATTTCTCGGTATATTCGTCGATTTTACCGTCGTCGCAGTCGAGAGAGTTCTTGCTCTGCTCAAGGTGATACTCACGCACAGCGATAAGAAGCTGTAACAGAAGCGAGTAGATTTTGATGTCAGAAAGCTCATTCTTGACGCTGTAAAGCTCAAAAATATCGAGCATGATTTTTTTTGCGAGAACCTGAAGCTCCTTGTTGAACTCCGGAGTTATCAGGAGCGGTGCATTAAGGCTTCGCATAAGCGGCTCAAGAGCCGGAAGGTCACCGAGAATAGCGTTATCACACTGGAAAATCAGCCTTCGACCGGGTATAGCGGGCATACCGTGGAGTTCACCGGGTGGTATAATCAGGACCTCATTTTCATTGAAAGTGAAGTCAGTTTCGCCTACAACAACGGTATAGTTGTTTTTGATAGGCATAATTATCTCGATTTCCTTGTGCCAGTGGGTAGGGTAAGCCTCCGTCTGGACGTTATCGTACAGCATGACAGAGCGTTTGCTGTCATATTCAACGGTTTCGTAGTCACCTGAAAGATGCTTTATCATAATAATTCCTCACCGAAAATTGCGATTATTCCCTCTTTGTCTGAAATTTGTATATTCAAACTTTTAAATATTTACGTAATCAAGTACGTAAAATCCCCAATACCTATGTATATATTATAGTATAATAATCATAATTTGTAAATAGCAAGTTGTAAACTTTGTTGATGCAGCACAAATTTATAGCGCAATTTTTGGTCAATAAATATAGTCGACGGAACTGACCATAAACGTATAACTGTTTAATCTTACAGACGGATTGTATATTGCACGGTTTTAAACAGTCATATACATCTTATATGCTGCATTTTGACATAAAAGAATAAAGATATTGACATTTGGTTTTTTTGCGTGTAGAATATTATACAGGGACGTTTGATGTCCTGATTTTATGGCTTGTTTTAATAATAAAAATAAATAATATTAAGCCGGTTGTGTAGGATAAAAGATATACAAAAGGGTGGTATAATGGTATTCAGCAGCTTGGAGTTTTTATTTATATTCCTCCCTGCATTTATGTTAGTATATGGACTTGTTCCGAAAAAGTATAAAAATGCGGTAATATTCGCAGGAAGCGTGATATTCTACAGTGTCGGAGCAATCGGCAGACCTGTTTATATCCTGCTTTTCCTTCTTACCATACTGTTTAATTTCATTATTGGTGAATTTATTTACAATTTCCGCAAGGCAAGCAAATTATGGCTTACTGTGGGAATAATATATAATTTCTGGTGGCTGATATTCTTCAAGTATACGGGCTTTTTGTTTGAAAATGTCAACACACTTCTTCATTCACATCTGCCTGTTAAGGATATAGTGCTGCCGATAGGTATAAGTTTTTACACTTTTCAGAGTGTTTCATACCTCATTGACGTTTACAGACGCAGAGCAAGGGCAGAATCCGACTTTATAAGCTATGGCGCATATATTAGTATGTTTCCACAGCTTATCGCTGGCCCTATCGTAAAATTCAGGATAGTTTCGCGTATGCTGCGGCGCAGAAAGCATACTGCGGCAATGATAGAGGAGGGTCTCAAAACCTTCACCATCGGACTCGGATACAAGGTCCTGATAGCCAACCAGATAGGCGGATTATGGAGCGATATCGGAAATATCGGCTTTCATAGCATTTCTGCTCCGCTTGCGTGGATGGGAGTTGCGGCATACTCATTCCAACTGTATTTCGACTTCTGCGGCTATTCCTACATGGCTATAGGACTGGGTAAACTCATGGGATTTGAGCTACCCAAAAACTTTGACCACCCGTATATGTCGCTCACAATGGGCGAATTCTGGCGAAGATGGCACATGACACTCGGAATGTGGTTCAGAGAGTACATTTATATTCCACTTGGCGGAAGCCGCTGCGGTAAACTTAAAACTGTCCGCAACTATTTCATAGTGTGGGCATTTACCGGACTCTGGCACGGCGCAAGCTGGAATTTCATCATATGGGGAATGGTGCTGTTTGCACTGCTGATGCTTGAACGCTTTGTTATCGGCGATTTCCTCACAAGGCACAAAGCTGCCGGACACATATATATGCTGTTCGTGATACCCATGACATGGCTGATTTTCGCCGTAACTGACCTAAGTCAGCTTAGAGTGTACTTCTGCCGCCTGCTTCCGTTTCTGCCTCAGCAGACGTATACGGTGCTTGAACATGATTACATCAAATACCTCGGTATATACTGGAAATTCTTCCTTGCGGGAGCAGTTTTCTCAACTGATATCCCTGAGCGTATATATCGCAGGGTCAAAGATACAATACCGCTGAAAGTGGCATTGCTTGCAGTATTCTGGCTTTCTGTGTACTGCATTTATAAGGGTATGAATGACCCGTTCATGTATTTCAGATTCTAAGGAGAAACCCTTCAATATGAATAAATTCAAACAGTCTGCCTACACATTTCTTCTTCTTGCAACGTGCTTTATCGCCTCGCCTCTGATACTTCGTCAGATATGGGAAACGAGCGATTTTACGCACAAGAATAAGCAGCTGCCGCCGCTTGTAGTCACTAAAGAGGAGAAAAAAACAGCTGACAGTTCAAAGAGCAAGAGCGTGCAGGAACATACTATGGGTCCTGTTGAGATAGCCGATGATAATACCGGTGATGACCCTCAGCCGACATATGCTTCGATAGCTGAAACGGAAATGCCGGAAACTGCCGAACCTGATATTTTTGTTACAAGTGATACTTCATACTTCGATGATGTGCTTTTTATCGGCGATTCGCGTACAGTCGGACTCAAGGAGTACGGCTCATTCAAGAATTCGACATTCTTCTGTGAACCCGGTTTTTCTGCCGGAACTATAAATGATGCAAAAGTTGACGGCAAGTCGCTCGACGAAACACTTTCTGAAAAGCAATACGGCAAAGTGTATATAATGCTCGGAATCAATGAAGTTTCAAACGATTTTGAGTTTACCCTGAGTGCATATCGTTCACTTATTGATAAGGTAAAAGAAAAACAGCCTGATTCACTGATTTTCTTACAGGCGAATCTTCATGTTTCTGTTTCGGCTGAAAGCAAGACTATAACGAATACCGGAATAGATGCGCTTAATTCTGCGATATCTTCATTTGCTGATGACAAGAAGACATTCTATATCGACATAAATGAACTGTACGACGATGAAAACGGTGCACTTAATTCCGGCTATACTTCTGACGGTATACATCCTATTGCAATGTACTATACTCAGTGGTGTGAGTGGCTGTGTACCAAAACTGTTCCGGTGCCCGAACCCGAAACGACGGCTCCGGCGACATCTGCCGATACAACCGTTTCATCAACGGAAACATCGACTGAAACATCTGTTGCGTCGTCAACCGAAACGACTTCATCGACCTGATACCCTGAAAGGAGAAAGCTGAATGAAAAATAAGGCAATCGCATTATCAGCCGCGTTAGGACTTTTTATATCGCTTGCATCGTGTAACAGTGAAAAGAGTTCGTCTGAACCTTCTGAGCCGTCAACTACTGTGCTGACAACTACTCAGACCGAACCGGATACACTGCCGGATATGGCGAAATATCAGTACTATTCGGCATTGGAGATTGACGAGATAGTGTCATCGCTTACAATTGAACAGAAAGCGGCACAGATGGTACTTCCGCAGATAATGTCTATATCCGAAGAGGATATGGAACTTAATGATTACGGCGGAATACTCTCACAGGACGGTCATCTCAATGCCGAGCAGTGGAGAGAGACCGTTGACAGTTATCAGCAGAGTGCGGTTGATTCTGCGGCAGGTATACCTTTCATATACGGGCAGGACGATGTTCACGGAGTCAACTACTGCTCAGGAGCGGTTATTTTTCCGCATAATATAGGTCTCGGAGCGGCAAATGATGAGGAGCTTATCTATCAGGCAGGACTCATAACAGCTGATGAAGCAAAGCTTTGCCATATGCTCTGGAACTTTGCCCCATGCGTTGCACAGTCAAAAGACCCTCGCTGGGGACGTACATACGAAAGCTACGGCGCAGACCTTGATACCATTAAGAGGCTTAGTGCAGCCTACACAAAGGGACTTATCGACGGCGGAGTCATAGCTTGTCCCAAACACTTCATTGCGGACGGAAATGCCAAATTCGGTACCGGTGAAGATTCCGACGTAAAGCGCCTTATAGACCGCGGAGATGCGAGCATTTCAGATGCAACTATAGAAGAGCTTATGAAGGTTTATCAGGCACAGATAGATGCCGGTGCACAGACGATAATGGTGAGTCATTCGTCGCTCAACGGAGTTAAAATGCACGAAAACGGCAAGTATATCATGCGGCTGAAGGACGAGATGGGATTTACCGGATTCATTGTGAGCGACTGGAACTCAGTGCAGAACACTTCTGCTGACACATATGAGGAACAGGTCGTGAATGCGGTCAATGCAGGAATCGATATGCTTATGGAAGTTGACGACTTCGAGAAAGCGAGAATGATAATCGTCGATGCGGTAAAAAATGGCACAATAACCGAGGAAAGAGTCGATGACGCAGTTTCACGAATAATCGGTGTAAAACTCAAGGCAGGTATATTTGAAGACCCATTCTGCGAAAACATGGAAACAAAGCAGACTGAGACAGGTTCGCAGGAATACCGTGAAGTAGCGGAAAAGCTTGTTGAAGAAAGCCTTGTCATGCTGAAAAATGATGATAAGACTCTTCCCTTTGAAGAGGGTACATCAGTTTATATAACGGGTCCTGCGGCGGATAATGCACAGGCACAGTGCGGCGGCTGGACAGTTGACTGGAATTCGAGTCCTGATACAGATATTGAAGGGGTTACGACTATTCTTGACGGTTTCATCGAAAAGGCTGATGAGTACGGCATTAACGTCATAACCGATGAGGATGAAGCAGAAAATGCAGATGTCGTACTTCTTGCAGTTGGCGAAAAGAGCTATGCTGAGTGGCTGGGTGACACAGAAGATATGGAACTCTGCGGTAAACTGGGACTTAAAGGCAATGCGAATGCAATTAAGAAAGTTCAGGAACTTGGTAAGCCTGTAGTTACTTGTATCGTTGCAGGCAGACAGGTGATAATCGATAAGGACAACTATGATTCGTGGAACAGTGTTGTAATGTGTTATCTTCCCGGTTCAGAGGGACAGGGTATAGCAGATGTTCTTTGCGGCGGAGCCGATTTTAAGGGTAAACTGCCGAGTCCGTGGTACAGTTCAACTGAGCAGATAGGTACTGACGACTGCTGGTTCAAACCCGGAACCGGACTCACATACTAAAAAAAGAGACTATATAACAGCGCGTTATATAGTCTCTTATCTTTTGTGGAATTATAACCTGAAAAGCTGTTCACCGTGGAGTGGGTCGAACCTTTTGAGGACGAGTTTGCTGTTTGATACTTCAAGCACTTTGCCGTCATTGTCCTTAGCAGGGGAAAGCGTAAACAGACCGTTGTGCCTGTGAGCGGCATAGAACACCATATCTGTTACGTTGAATTTCGATTCGGGCGATGGATTGACACCGTGCAGAACGATACCCTTTTCGGTCACCTTAATAGTAAGAGGAGCCGTATCCTTCATAAGCTTACAGCCGGAGCCGTTTGTGATGAAGTGGGCTTTACGTTCGGGTTCAGTGAGGTCCTTGTAGAATCTTAAAAGCAGAGCCGCAACAACTCTTTCTGTGCGGAGAAGCTGTTCCTTAACAGCTGAAAGCGGGTCAGTCTGAACGGCAGGAAGTGCACCTGCGGTTTCGAGGACTATTCTGTTAAGGTCATCGGCAAACGTTTCATGAGACGTAAAAATTTCCGGAAGTGAATCAAGTGACTGTTCGGGTACAAGGTCGGGGTAGACAGCCTCTGCAAGCAGTTCATAAGCCTTGTGGAAGCTTCTTCCGAGTGAATAGTACGTCATTGACGCGGTATGCGGCAGACAGCACATATCCGATATCATATGCACGGCTCTGCCGAGAAATTTGCCGCACATATCCATATACCCCGCACGCTGCATAGTGAGTGCCATGGTATAGTCTTCCTCAAACATTGTACGTGCACTTTTCGTGTGTCGTTTGATTCCGTTGCGGTAGTATGTGTTAACAGTAGGAAGCTCCTTGCCGCTCAGGCTGAGTGCGCAGTAATAATGTCTTCCTGCACCGTTTTCGTAGTCGCCTTTTTTGTCGGGACGTTTAGCATACGGCATGAAAGTTTTCATGATAGGCGCGAAAAAGTCCTCAGTTTCGGGGCAAATCTGTTTCAATAATATAAGTGAACGCAGGAGAATAGTCCTGTGGACGCATTTAGGTGGAGTGGTCCTGTCGGATAGATAGATGTTCGCCATTTCGCGCATTTGTTTTGCAGAGTCTCTTAAAGCGCTCATAGCAGCTCCTTTCTATGACCATGGGTCAGAAATTGTATACTTACATGATAACACGTATCAGAGTAAAAATCAAGTGTATATTGACATTTTTTTAGGTGTGTGATATAATTATATCACTGCCACCGGGTAGAGATAATGCAAATAGCATTCGTTCACATCATTAGGTCTTTGAAGATGTGTGACGAGTGCATTTTTATTGTGGAGGAAAAAATGAAAAGAATAGCAGCCTACTTCTCGAAAACCGAGCTTGCACTGTGGCTTGGTTCAGTTTCGATGATAACCGTATCATCTGTCGTATTCCATGGAGGAGACTTACTCTCTTTTGCGGCATCGCTGATAGGAGTAACGTCACTGATATTTGCGGCAAAGGGCAATCCCTTTGCTCAGGTACTTATGATAGTATTCAGCCTGATGTACGGTATAATATCGCACGGTTTCGCCTATTACGGTGAGATGGTCACATACCTCGGCATGACGATGCCGATGGCTGTAATATCGTTGATATCGTGGCTGAAAAATCCCTCGGGTGAAAACACATCAGAGGTAAAAGTGAACCGTATAAGCCGGAGTGAGACAGTGTTTCTTGCGATACTGACAGCGGCAGTTACGGCAGTATTCTACTTTGTACTTCGTTCACTGCAAACTGAAAACCTCATTGTCAGCACCTTTTCGGTCGCAACGAGTTTTGCAGCGGCATATCTCACATTCCGCCGCACCATATACTTTCCGCTCGCATATGCATTCAACGATGTTGTTCTGATAGTTCTCTGGGCATTTGCCGCGTTTGAGGATATAAAGTATCTTTCGGTACTGATATGTTTCATAGTATTCCTTGTCAACGACTTATATGGATTCATAAGCTGGCGGAAAATGCAGCATCGTCAGGAATTACCAGCGATTTAATTTGCGGAGTAGTTTTCATTTATCGACTTGCAAAGTTCAGCAGCGGCATCTTCGAGAGAAGATTTATCATAAAGAACGAGATTGCAGGCATCGATAAAGTCGTTGATCATATCGTTATTTTCGAGTACAGGGTTCATTTCGCGGAGTCGGGTATTACTGTTCATTACCTCTGAGGCTTCGTACTGCAATCCGCTCAGCATACCAGCCTTGTCGAGGTGACCGAGTGCGGACTTGCTGATAGGGATACCCTTTTCAACTCCCTGAAGAAGTGCCATATCACTGCTGTTTAGCATGAAATCGAGCAGAAGAGCGGCTTCTCGCGGGTGGACGGTGTTCTTGCTTATAGCGTAGAGAGTTGCGGGCTTTTCGTACCAGCCTGCGCCGCTTTCATCGGGTGAGAAGGCGGTGTAGTCGGCAGCTACGACCTCGTCACCGTTGTTGATAGAAGTGCCGAAATAGTTTATAGCGTCGCTTACCCAAGCGATAGAACCGGCATATTCGCCTTTTTCAATGTTTACCTTTTTGAAGTTTTCGATTTGCGGTATAACTTTTTCGTTTACCATGCGGATATAGAAATCAATAGCAACTTCCCATTCTGCCGGAGTGAAGGCGAAATTATTCTTTTCATCGAGGAAACTTACACCTGTCGACTGTTCAGTGTACGTGATAGCGTATAGCCATACCGCCTTAGAAGCACCTGAAAGAGGATAGATATTGTCCTTGCTGAGAACTTTGGCACAGTCGAACATATCGTCCCATGTTTTTGGGACATCGAGTCCGTACTTGTTAAAGATCGTCTTGTTGATGTAGACAGTCTCGGCGTTCATAGCGATAGGGATAGCGTTCAGCACATTATTTCTTGTGCCGAATCTAAGGATATCCTCAGGGAAGTTAGAGAGGTCGAGGGAATCTGAAACCTTGTTCAGGTCGTAGTAACCGCTTCCGTCAGCGGAAAACTGGTCGAGCCAGCCTACATTTATCTGCATAACGTCAGCTTCCGTGTCAGAGACCATGCGTATACGGCTTCTTGCTTCGTAACCTGACCATTCGGAGTAGCTGCATTTTACTTTTATCTCGGGGTGCTGAGTTTCAAATAAGTGCACCGCCTGAAGAGTATACTCGGTTCTGTTGTCATTACCCCACCATGAGAGCGTTATTTCGGTCTGTTCGTGCTGAGAAGTAACGCTCTGTTTTTGTGAGCAGCCGCACTCAAGAAACAGAGCGAGTGCAGCAGCAGAGACAGCTATCCTGCGTAGAGTTTTCATTTTCCAGCCACCTCCGAATCAATTGATTTATCAAAGAATGAGTAGGTATCCTTGCCTGTTTTCTTTGACCTGTAAAGTGCCTTATCAGCTGAATCATAGAGTTCCTCGAAAGTTTCACCGTCATGCTGGAAAATTGCGACGCCTATACTTGCGGATACTTTGTAGCTTCCGTCTTCGCCGGTATAGTTATCGTTGAACGTCATACAGAGCGACTTGCATTTTTCCTTAATGAAGTCTCTGTAGTCCATATCATCAGCAGGGGTGCTGTTGACAAGAATGCAGAATTCGTCTCCGCCGACTCTGCCGACGAAGTCTTCATTTGAGAATTCGGCGCGGAGAATACTTCCTGTCTTGGAGAGAACCTTGTCTCCGTAAGTATGACCGAGTGTATCATTAATGCCTTTGAAATTATCAAGGTCGAGAAGAATAAGGGCGTGTTGTTCGTAGGCTGGAGCTGAGTTCAGAAGACGCTCTGACGAATCAGTAAACGACTGCTTGTTAAGTATTCCTGTAAGCTGGTCGTTGTTAGCCTTTGTATCAAGGAGTGCGACAGCCTGTTTAACAGGCGCAGTCATTCTTAACGAGACAACTGCACACAAAAGCATAGCAAGTACCGCGGCAATTGCACCGACCATGAATATAAAGAGACTCATCTCATTTTTTTCCTTGAGAATGATATCAGTCGGTATTGAGCAGATGACGTACCAGTCCTCATTGCAAGCACTTACAGAAACAAGGTACTTGTCGTCCATTACAGACGCAGAAGTTTTGCCCTGTACTCTTTTGAGAATATCGTTAGGGAGAATACTACCGGTTTCTCTTTTGTTTGAAGAATAGAGGATATTATAGTCCTTGTTAACGAGGCGAATGTCCATATCGCTGAGAGTTTCGGGGTTATCGAATACAGATTCGAGTTCGCTCGTGTAGAATGAAAGGACAAGCACAGCGTTGTCGTTGACTCTTTTTACGTAATAGATTCTCTTGAAATTGTTTTTGTATCCGGCAGACCAACCGTCATTGGTACGCTGACGAGTTATCATTGAACTCAGCTCTTCAAACATTTTGTCGCCGAAGAGAGATGAGGTACCGTTTGAGATTTTTCCGACGGTACGATTGTTTCTGTAGACGATACCGTAATCGACGAAATTCTCCATGATACAAAGGCTGTACATTTTTTCAGTTATGGCCTTTTCGGCATTAAGAGCCTCAAATTCGTCATTATTGGGGTCAGTAGCGTCATAGGTATACGTGTCTTCTTCGCCGAATGGGAGGGTACCGAGAGCCTCCATACGTGCGAGAAAGCTGTTCATATTAAGCTTCATCTGAACATCGAGTGATGCAGACATGGAAATAACCTTGTTCTGCAGTACGTCGTCTGTTTTTTTGATAGAAAGATTCGTAATAGCGAGTATTACGAAAATGATAATTACCGCATATCCAATTACCATTAGAAAGAGCTGATGACTTACCTGTTTAAGGCTCGGGACTTTATTATCGCGTTTAGACATCATTTTCTCCTTTTGAACGTTTATCTTGAAAATTCCCTGAATGTATACTATTTCATAGTAATAATAATCTATTATAACATTTTCTGCTGAAAAAATCAATATATATATTGTTAACAACGCAAAGTTTTTGTTTATAAACAAAGAATCCCGACTTTCAATGAAGTCGGGATTCTGTAATTTTAGTCCATTTCCGGAAGTGATTTGATAAGACCCGCGTCAAGCTTCTGAATAGCGAGAGCGTCTCTGCCGGTTATACCGTCGCCGGTGTTGCAGCAGTCAGCATTGACTTTTCCATCGTCGGTAAGCGGATACTTGTCCTTGTTGCCGAGATTCTGAAGAATGGTAACTGCATCAGCAACTGTAACGGATTTGTCACAGTTAGCGTCACCGATGAGTTTTGAACCTGATGAAGATGGTTCTGTTTCTGTTGTAGTAGTTGTGGTAGTTGTTTCAGTGGTAGTTGTAGTAGTTTCTGTTGTGGTAGTGGTTTCTGTTGTTGTTGTGGTAGTAGTTGTTGTGGTAGTGGTCGTAGTAGTAGTAGTTGTTG
This sequence comes from Ruminococcus flavefaciens, assembly GCA_902792235.1. GTDB lineage: Bacteria > Bacillota > Clostridia > Oscillospirales > Ruminococcaceae > Ruminococcus > Ruminococcus flavefaciens_AE. The sequence continues at coordinate 49,307 of CADAYP010000007.1, read as the reverse complement.
TTGTTGTTGTCGGAACAGGAACAGCGTCCACGAAAACGGTATAGTTGATGCAGTTTCCGTTCATACCGTTCTGACCGAGTTCAACCTTCTGACCAGCGATGAATTCCTTCACATATACGCTGAAACGAACGTCATTGCTTGAAGCGGCAGTAAGTTCAGTTCTTTCATAACTGCTGAGCCAAGCGGGAACATTTCCTGCATCTTCTACTCTTGTGTCGACGAGAACGAAAACGTCGCAGTTTTCGCCGGCAGTGAATTCAGCAAGGTCAGCGAAAGTATTCTTTGAATTGCACGCAGACATGATAGCTTCTTTGCCCTTGAGACAGTCAGGAAGCTCAGTGTAGACGAAATCTCTGTCGCCGTAGATTAGTGAGCCGACGTCGGAAGACTTGGAAAGCTGCCATGTGAGCATATTGTCTCTGTCGAGGATATTGAGATTCTTGATAAAACGACCGCTTATCGGCTCGGGAGGAGTATTATTGAGCTGGATATTGGGTCTTGCAGGGAGAGGCTGCTCTGTACCGAGGTAGAAGCTGGGGTGCGGAGGCTGATTGTAAGAACTCTGCTGACAGCCGTTCTGCATACGGTACTGCATATCATGCATGAGAGTAGTCATGCGGTACTTTGTTTCAGTGTTAGTGCACCAGATACGGAGCTTTGAGTTATCCTCTGTACGGAGGATGAGTTCCTCACGCCAGTCGCCGAAGAGGTCAACGGTACAGCATGGGACAGCCTTGGTGCTGTTGTTTGAAGCACAGCCGCTTGCTTTGAGGATATTTTTGATTTCAGTATCAGAAGTCATCTTGTCGATGTAGATATCGTTGAGTATCTCACGCTCAAGGTCGCCGTCCCAGTAGATGAGGAAGTTCATAGCCGGAACCTTTTTGCTGATAGTTTCGCCCTTAGTGTTGAGTACAACTCCGGCAGGTCTTGAACCCCAGAGTTCAGCACCGCGGTTGCTTGCGAGGATATTATCGCCGCAGCAGCGGCCTGTATCCTTGTCAGCGTCGTAGTGGAAGATGATATTGCCGTTCTTAGCGTCAACGAGTGAAACGCCGTAAGGCTTGTCTTCGTGGCATATCCATGCTTCGAGACCCGGACGGTCGGGGTCGAGGTCACCGAGGTGCATAGCGTCGCCGTGCATCTGCTTGGTTGACCAGAGAAGCTGACCGTTATCGTCTATCATGCAGGCACCCATGCAGACTTCCTGCTTGCCGTCGTTATCGACATCAGCGACCATAACGTTGTGGTTACCGCAGCCGTAAGCGGGATTACTCTTGTTGAATCCGGTATCGAAAACCCAGCGCTTGACGAGTTTGCCGTTGCGTACATCTACAGCGGAGAGGGAGAGTCTTGTATAGTATCCTCTTCCGTAGACAGCTGAGGGGTGAACACCGTCGAGATAAGCGATAGCAGAGTTCATACGCTCACAGCGGTTTCCGTAGTTATCGCCCCAAGTGGTTTTAGCGGTATTGCTTGTAGCGTCGCCGCGGAGAACAGGGAATTCGATAGTATCGAGAGCTTTACCGGTTGCGCCCTCAAAAAGTGTGAGGTACTCAGGACCGGTAAGGATAGTACCATTGCTGTTTCTGTAATCTTTGCCTGATGAACCAATAACCTTGCCGGTACCGTCAACGGAACCGTCGCAGGTCTTGGTGATCAGTTCAGCCTTGCCGTCGCAGTCGAAATCGGCTACGCACATCTGAGTATAGTGCTGACCGGCGCGGACGTTGACACCGAGGTCAATACGCCAAAGCTGTTTGCCTGTGAGGGTATAGCAGTCGATGTAAACATTACCGGTATAACCGCCCTGAGAGTTGTCTTTTGAGTTTGAAGGGTCCCACTTGACGAAAAGCTCGTACTGACCGTCACCGTCGACGTCGCCTACGACTGTATCATTAGGCGAATATGTATAAGCCGCGCCGTTGACAGTACCACCCCTGGGAACGTTGAGAGGAACGTCGAAATAGTTTGTACCTGAGTTAAAGCGGCATGAGTCAGATGAAATGACCTCGCCGTTTACGACAGTGTCAACCCGGTACTTGGAGTTCTGATTGCCTGAAGCGTCCCAGTAGTTAGTTGGAGCGTCAGCCTGACTTGTGTAGATGAGCTGGTCGTCGCGGTAGAGGCGGAACTCAGCATTGTCGTCATCGTTAGCGTTATAGCGCCAGCTGATGAACATACCGTCGCCGGATCTGATAGCGTAGATACCTCTGTCAAGGTATTCCATGATAGCGTTTCCGTTGCCGCCGACACCGTAAGCGGCGTTCGAGACGTACGGAGCTGCCGAACCTGCGATCATACTCGCGGAAAGGGCGAGTGATGAAACAGCGGCAGTGATTTTTCTGAATGTATTCTTCATGAATATCCCCCTTTAAAACTGGATTAAATTATGTCCGAGTTTATTACATTAATATAATAACATAAGATTCATTATTTGGCAATGACTTTTTGTATCATTTTGTATGCATTTTTGTGCATAATTATATAAAGGTGGGAGTAATTCGTGATTGTGCTATGCAGAATAATCTTTTTAAACTGTGATAGTTCATGTATCAACAGGCGGAAAGTAGTAGTCGAGTAGGAGGTCTACCATGCGTGAGTAACTGGCAATGCCGTCCTCGACACCGTTGAGTTTCATACTCGTATCAGATGCCGACTCGGAAACTGAGCTTACGGTCTCAGTCGAAATGATTTCCTTGTCTTCGTTTTCTTCCCAGTAATTATCGGGCAGAAAGCGGAACCAGTCGTTACGTACCTGTGGAGATATCTTTTCACTGAGTTCAAAACCTGAGCGCACTTCGTTGGTGTATATCTGATTGTGAACGTATTCGAGAGCGTCAATGCACCCGCTATAGCGGACTTCGGGGTTATCACTGCCCTGAGTTGCGACGAATGAGATGAAATTAGCCTCGTCCTCCTGCATGAAGCCTTTGAGGTGAGCGTACTCGTGGCAGATGACTTCCGGCTGACACTCGGGTACCATGTCGGCATTGTAGTTGGCTTCCATTGAAAATGGAAAGTACATACCGGCAGTACCTGTCTGACTCATGAAATACGAGAACATTATCGGCTTAGGACGCGGATAATATCCTTTGAGCTGTGGGTATTCCGCTGAAGCTTTTTTCATAGCCTTACGGCATTCCGCAACAGTGTCAATAGTCAGGACAAAGCGGTCATTTTCGTCACGCGGAACTTCCGCAGAAAGCTGATTAGCCTCGTCGATAAGCATGGAATAGAGCTGTTTGAGCTGTTCATTATCGTGTTCGGACTCTGCGAAATAACGTTCAGAAAAGCGAGTGCAGCCGTATAGCGAGAAGCAGTTGAACGACTGTGTGACTGAAACGAAAGCGAGTATCCATAAGGCAGTAGTGAGTGAGAACGAAGCAACCTTTTTACGCGATTTTTTGGCAAAAATCAGGAGTATTATCATTACCGGTATACCCACAAAAAACAGGAGCAGTGCCGCGATTATGAGGACTTCCCCGAAGGATATTGGGAGGAGTCCGCTGAGAAAAGCGTATGGGGTCGATATGTACGGAAAAATGTGAGCCGCATAGAAGTCGGCAAAGCCTTTTGAGAGACGTCCGGCAGCGGTAAGAACAGCTGAAATTCCGACAAGAATGAGCGGGATAAGATATCTTTTCTTCATGATGATTACCTCTGAATAATATATTAACTTTTATTATATATAGAAAAACCGCCGGTGTCAATAGTAACGGCGGCGGTAAATTATTCTTTTTCGTAGTCGACAATAGTCATACGCTCGTTTATAACTTCAGTTTTACCGGTTCGGCGGTAACCCATTTTTTCGTAGAGGTGACAGTTCCCGGCTTCCTGAAGGATAGTATCGAGCTGCCAGTGGGTACTGCCGTGTATTTTTTCGACAGCGGAGATAGCTTCCTGTGCGAGACCGTGTCCGCGGTGTTCCTTCATTATAAAAATAGGGGAGATACGTTTCCGTGAACCGTCGTGAATATCTATAACACGTATCGCTCCGACTTTTACTCCGCCGCTCATTATAAAATAGTAGTACGTAGAGGGTTGGCCGAGTCGAATCCTTACCCTGTCTATGGTTTCATTTGCAGGATTTGTGTCATAGTCATGATAGCGTTCAAGCAGTTCAGAAAATGCTTCGACCTGCATTTTCCAAAGTTCCTCAACGTCGTCCATAGTAACTCTGATTAATTCCATGTAGTCTCCTTTATTCGTGCTTATGCATAAAGTAAAGTCCGCCAAACAGCTTGAACATCAGCTTTTCGAGGAATGCTTCGTCGGCGGTACAGCCGGTAAGTACGTAGTTTTTGGCAATACTGTTCATGCCGCTTGAAATGAAGTCAACGAGGTAAATGCGGTCATCTCCTGTGATATCGCCGAAAAAGTGGCTGCAATCCATGAAGGCTCTGTACTGAACGTCGTAAAGGAAATGCATCATTTCGTTCTTTACGAGCAATTCGAGCAGGTGACGGTTGCGGACGATGTATGAACTGTAATTCTGACAGAACAGGTGAAAGCTTGCTGAGCGGCAGATACTGCTGTTATTCTCCGGAGTGAAACAGAAACTGTTTTGAAGTGTATAGACGATAACATTTTCTTTTGAGCCAAAGAGCGAGTAGAATGTCTGTCTTGAGACTTCGGCTTCGCGGCAGAGGTCGCTCACGCTGATTTCGGCGAATGATTCATTTTCGAGCAGACGCAGTAAAGCGTCGCCGATTAGTTTTTGAGAAAGAAGAGCAGTCTTATTACTGCCTTTGTACATTGACAAACCGCCTCCTTTTGTATAAGTTTGAAAAGTACCCTTGACAAATGTCAGTGTTAATGATATTATTATAACAGCAACTTGGACAAATGTCAAGTTGCTGATTAAAATTTAAGAATCTCCATGCATGGAGATGATACGGAGGAACTAAAAAATGGCAGATAAGGTAACAAAGGATACAAAAATCGGCGAGCTTCTTATGATAAATGCTGACGTTGCACCGATACTTCTCAGCATTGGAATGCACTGTCTTGGATGTCCCGCTTCACAGAACGAGACTATTGAAGAGGCAGCAGCAGTTCACGGTGTAAACGTAGACGAACTTGTAGCAGCTCTCAATGAGAAGATAAACGCATAAAAACCGAAATTCCGGAGCTTTTGCTCCGGTATTTTATTATGGTTTCCTATAAAGAACAGGAAAGGGCGGATGATATCCGCCCTTACTTTATTATTTTGTAACGAGTTTTCTGAGTTCAACGAGGTCGAAGGTATCAATGACACCGTCATTTATGATATCGGCATTAACGATAGTTACCTTCTTACCGAGAAGGAACTGGTTAAGGAGCGTGAGGTCTGCAACGCTTACATTTCCGTCGTTGTTGAAGTCTCCTGCGATAAGACTGCCTGCACCTGAGTACACAGCCTTGATAGTTACATCGCCGGTAGCCTTGAATGAGACAGAGGCAGAAGTATTGCTTCCGGAAGTAAGTTCAGCACCGGTGATTTCCCAGTGGTCGAATGAAGCACCCTCATTAGGCAGTGCAGTCACATCAATAGTGTAATCGGAGTGGTACTTTCCGCTCCACTTGTCTTCTTTTAGGTTGAGAGTGTTGAATTTTACAGTACCGGCTGAACTGTCATTTTCGACAGTAACCGTATTGGTATTACTTCTGATACCGCAGGCATTGCGCATTGTACTCTCAGCAGTTGAGTAGCGGCTCTTATAGAAATTAACTACAGTGTTGTACTCGGAATTGAGCTTTTGTTCGCCGTTAGAGTTTGAAGGATAACGCTCATAAGTATCGAGAATCTGCTGTGAATAGAGTTGCTTATACTTGTCGATAGCGGCAGTAGTTTTCTTGGTATCGAAGTTGTAGTTTGCGATATCCATGTAAGTACGTGCAAAATCAGAAGCAAAGTCAGCATTTTTGAGGAGCTTAGTAAATGCCATGCTGAGAGTATCGTCGTTCTGAGCTATGCGGCGGAAGCAGTCGGCATTTGCGGAATTGTTCTGACTGCCGTAGAGACCCTGTCCGCTTTCAGTATCAAAGAGGAACATACGCCATTTGCCGTCGGAGTAGGGGTTAGTATCGTCTATAGCATTCGAGCGCCAAACGGCAACGTTATTCTGTGGCCAGTCGGAATTTGCCCAGTATATCTCAGCTGAGAAATAGTCCATAAAGCTCTGAATGTCGACTTTCTGAGCGAACTGCTGATATGTGATGCTTCCGTTAGCGACACCCTGAATGAGATTATTCCAGTCCTGAAGGTCCTGGTCGGTACCCTCTTCGATTTCATCGTTTTTGATGATAGCGACGTCACTCTTTTTGATGTCGTAGTGTGAGTTTATGTAATCGTCGCTGACTTTTTCTGTTATCTGATAGATTCCCCAGAATTCGCCGTCGATGAAGAGCATACACTCGCTCATTCCCTGAGTAGCGAACGCGCGGTCTGCAACGAGCTGCTGGTTTACAGAATCGCGGAAGTAGTAATTTCCGCAGTCGTTACCGCCGTTTCTGATGACGATATTTTCAAATTTCTTGACAGCCTTGCCGTTTTTAGCTTTAACAGCAGTACCATCGAAGAAATCGTATTCGAGTTCAGGCTTACCGTAGTCCTGACGAGCATAGAGTGTGAAACTCTTCTGAGCGGCATTTCGGCTTGCGGCACCCTTTATACGGATTCCGACATTCTGCTGAACTACGGAAGTACCGTTATCGAACATTTCAACGTTTGCAATACGTTCCCACTCTCTGCCCTTCTGAGTGTAGTTAGCGGGAGTTTTCCACGGTTCCATGAAGTTGAAACCGCCGCCCCAGCCGCCCCAGCCGGGTATCTGCCAGCCGCCGGGACCTCCGGGCTGCTGACCGGGACCGCCGGGCTGTTGTCCGGGATTTGTATTGTTTGTAGCCTCATCGTATTTTTTACCCTTGACATAGATGCCTTTTTCGTAGTCGAAGAGGTTGTCGGGGTCGGTAACGAGTGAGAATACCTTCATATTCTTGTAGTAGCCGGAAGCAGTTTTTCCGACGAAGTACGTCTTTGTGACAGGTTCACTGACTCTGCCTGAGCTGTCAACAGCAACTGCACGTATGATAGCAGCTTTGTCAACGGTCTTTCTCGGAGCAGTTACATTGCTTGCACTGATATCAGTTCTTGCGCTGAGCTTATTTTCTGTATTGCTCATGTCGGTGATACTGATAGGAGATGTGTATTTCTCAGACTCAGCAGTAGGGTCTGAACCGTCGGTAGTGTAGTATACTGTAGTGCCTGCGGGAGCGTTTATAGTAAGGGAGAAGCCGCTGTCGTAGAAGCCGCTCTCCTTTGAAAACTCTGGAAGCTTTACAGCGTTTGAGCCTTCGGGTGCAGCATTTGCGGCACCGGGAGTACATGGAAGAGTGTACAGGTCATCAGCGCCGTCAGGATATCTTCCGAAGGAAGTATCAGAAGCGAGAGCGCCGAAAGTAATGGTATCTACGGCATTTCCGGAAGCGTCGCTGAGGGTGAGGGTCTCACCGCTTGTTGACATTCCGAAAGGAGCGATTGCAGTATTTGTGAGTGCGGCATCGCCGTCGCAGTAAACGACTAACGTTCCCTTTGCGGGTATAACACTTCCTGCGGGGAATGTAAAGCGGAAGGGTTTAGTTTCCTTGTCAGTGAGACCGTATCCGCTGATGTCTACCGGTGAAGATGAGCTGTTGTAGAACTCTACCCAATCGTAGAAATTGCCGTCACTGGCAGGTTTGGTCGTATTCTTGGGGCAGACTTCATTGATAGATACAGGTGAGGAAGCCGCCGATGCAGATGCCGGAACGAGTCCTGCTGAAGCGAGGAGCGTTGAAAGACACAGAATACCGGCTGTTGTACGTCTGAATGATAATTTTTTCATGATGATATCCTCCTTTTTAATAAAAAAACGGACTATAGAAACCGTTGTGCGGAGGTGTATGACACAGCAAAGCTCTGTCACCCACGGATCCGGCTGATTTTAGCCAATCCCTTTCCCTAATTTGTCTCTTGGTAAATTGTAACACTAAATATACGATTTGTCAATAATTATTTGAGATATCCGCAATAAATGACCGGAAACAGCAATAATTCACTAAAACGGAGCTTTGTCATACATTTTTTTCAGCTTCTGTAAAGCCTTTTTTTCGATTCGTGATACGTATGAGCGGGAAATACCGAGTTTTTCAGCAGTTTCATTCTGAGTATGCGGGGCACTTCCGTAGAGTCCGTACCTGTAGATAATGATTTCAGTTTCACGTTCGTCGAGAGCGGAACCGAGAAAACGGTAAAGTTGTTTTGAACGGATAGTCAGTTCGACCTGTTCATGAATGTCAACACCGTCGTCAATGAGGTCAATGAGCGACATAGTGTTGCCGTCCTTATCGGTTTCGACAGGTTCATTTATGTACACATCTCCCGCCGATTTTTTTGCGGCACGGAAACTCATGAGTATCTCATTTTCAATGCACCTGCTTGCATAAGTAGCAAATTTGGCACCCTTGCTGTAGTCGAATGACGAAACAGCTTTAATAAGTCCGATAGTGCCGATAGAGATGAGTTCGTCCTGTTCGGAAGCGGACTGAGCGTACTTTTTGACAATGTGAGCAACAAGCCGCAGATTGTGTTCGATGAGTTTATTCTTGGCAGACTTGTCGCCCTGAGACATTTTAATAAAGCATTCTTCCTCGTCCTTTTTCGTGAGCGGACGCGGAAAAACACTTGTATTATCAACATGGAGAGCGAAAAAAATCAGGTCTTTGAGCAGTTTCAGAAACATAGTAAACACCTCCGGTAATTGTGGTGAAATTATATGCCGGAGAGCTTGAACAATATTTCATATATGTTGATATTTTATTTGACTTATGATATAATATAGTTGCAGTTCGGAATTGACTGTATACTTCAAAGGAAGGTAAAAACATGGATATAACAAATGCAAAAAAACGAGCAGCCGAACTTACAGAGCTGCTTGATAAGTACACATATCAGTATTATGTTCTTGACAATCCCGAGGTCAGCGACTATGAATTTGATATGCTCATGCAGGAACTTAAAGCGATTGAGGCGGAATTTCCGGAACTTATCGAACCTTCATCTCCAACTCAGCGAGTAGGCGGAATGGCATCAGGAAAGTTTGCAAAGGTCGAGCACACTGTTCAGATGGCGAGCCTTCAGGACGTTTTTTCGCTTGAACAGGTCGAGGCATTCATGAACAGATGTAATGAGCAGCTGACTGCTCCGGAGTACTCGGTTGAGCCGAAAATAGACGGTTTATCGGTCTCACTTGAATATACTGACGGAGTCCTGACACGAGGTTCTACCCGAGGAGACGGATTCGTCGGCGAAGACGTTACTGCCAACATCAGGACTATCCGCTCAATACCGCTCAAACTCAAAAATGCACCGGAATTCCTCGAAGTCAGGGGAGAGGTCTATATGCCGAGAAACAGCTTTTTCGAGCTTGTTGAGCAGCAGGAACTCATGGACGAGCAGCCCTTCAAAAACCCGAGAAATGCTGCGGCAGGTTCGCTTCGTCAGAAAGACCCGAAAATCACAGCCGAACGTAAACTTGATATGTTCATTTTCAATGTTCAGCAGGTCAACGGAAAAGAGTTTACTTCGCATACTGAGTCGCTTGACTATCTGAGGAAACTGGGCTTCAAGACTGTCCCGACCTATAAGAAGTGTACACGATTTGACGAGATAACAGCAGAAATAGAGCGAATCGGCAGCGAGCGTCAGGATTTTTCATTCGATATAGACGGTGTTGTCATCAAGGTAAACGACCTTGCACAGCGCGATGTCATGGGTGCTACAGCAAAAACTCCGAAATGGGCAGTTGCGTACAAGTATCCGCCGGAGGAGAAAGAGACTGTTCTGCGCGATATAGAGGTAAATGTCGGACGTACAGGTGCGATAACCCCTGTAGCAGTCTTCGACCAGATAATTCTTGCCGGAACAGCCGTATCACGCGCAGTTCTGCACAATCAGGACTTCATCGACGAAAAGGATATCCGTATAGGTGACACTATACTTGTCCGCAAGGCAGGAGAGATAATTCCGGAGGTGCTTGGTTCTGTCAGCCACGGAGCAGATTCTCAGCCTTTCCGTCTGCCGGAGGTCTGTCCGGTCTGTGGAACTCCTTCTGTACGTGAGGAGGGGGAGAGTGTGCTTCGGTGTCCGAATGTGGAATGTCCGGCACAGCTTCTGAAAAACCTGATACATTTTGCATCTAAGAATGCAATGAACATTGACGGACTCGGTCCGGCGAATATGAAGCTTCTCACCGAAACAGGACTTGTAAAGTCTCCGGCTGACCTTTACCTGCTCAAAAAGGAACAGCTAATGTCACTTGACCGCTTTGCTGAAAAGTCGGCTGAAAACCTTATTACAGCCATTGAGAATTCAAAAAATGCCGAGCTCGACAGACTCGTTCACGCACTCGGTATTCGCAATATAGGACAGCGTGCGGCTACTCTGCTTTGTGAAAAGTTCGGTGACATGGACAGTCTTCTTTCAGCCGGAATGGACGATGTATCGGCGATTGAAGGTTTCGGAGACGTAATGGCTGAAAGCGTGGTGAAAGCGTTCAGCGAACCGCATATGCGTGAGCTGATAGATAAGCTGAGGCAGGCAGGAGTCAACATGACCTATACGAAGCAGTCAACAGGTGACGACCGTTTTGCCGGAGCGACATTTGTCCTGACAGGAACCCTTCCGACGATGAAGCGTGACGAAGCCAAAAAACTGATAGAGAGCTTCGGCGGAAAGGTAACCGGTTCTGTATCGAAAAAGACCAGTTACGTAGTAGCCGGAGAAGAAGCCGGAAGCAAGCTTACTAAGGCGCAGGAACTCGGAATAACGATTCTTTCTGAGAATGACCTGCTCAATATGACGAAAACGGAGGAATGAACATGAAATTTATATGCTACCCTAAATGTACTACCTGTAAGAAGGCTCAGAAATGGCTCGATGACAATTCGTTAAGCTATGAACTCCGCGATATCAAGGAGCAGAATCCCACATTTGAGGAACTTTCAGATTGGTATAAAAAGAGTGGACTTCCGCTGAAAAAATTCTTTAATACAAGCGGACTTCTTTACAAGTCTATGCAGCTCAAGGATAAGCTCCCTGAAATGAGTGAAGATGAACAGCTCAGGTTGCTTGCGACGGACGGAATGCTCGTTAAGAGACCTATTGCTGTAGACGGCAGTACGGTACTTGTAGGGTTCAAGGAGAGTGAATGGGCAGAAAAGCTCGGAAAATAATATAAAGAGGACGACCAATTGGACGTCCTCTTTTTCTACATATAATAATTCTTGTGGTCTTCTGCGACCTTGCGTACCTCGTCCTCGGCACTGATGAAAGCCTCGGCGACGAGAGGGTCGAAGTGAGAACCTGCGTCCTGCCTGATGATATCCATAGCCTTTTCAAATGGGAAAGGCTCTTTGTAGCTTCTGCGTGATACGAGAGCGTCGAATACATCTGCAACAGCCATGATACGTGCTGACAGCGGTATATCTTCGCCGCTGAGACCGTGGGGATAGCCTTTTCCGTTCCATTTTTCGTGGTGGAATTCTGACACATTTTTTGCTTCGCAGAGATAGCCCGAATCCGGAACCATTTCTATAGCGCGTTCGATAATTTTACTGCCCATAGTCGTATGGGTACGCATAATCTCGAACTCTTCATCAGTCAGACGACCGGGCTTATTGAGAATAACGTCTGAAACGTGTATCTTGCCTATATCGTGAAGCGGAGCGGCATTGAGTACATTATTGATGAACTCGTCTGTCAGTTCCTCTTTGTAGAATCCGCGCTTTTTCATTTCGTGCATGATTATATCAGCGTATGCGGCAGTTTTGCGAACGTGGTCACCTGTACACTGGTCACGGCTTTCGACCATATCAGCGAGTACCGTTATAAGACCATTCTGCATTTTTGATATAGTTTCGGTTTTTGTACGGATATCGTCGATATAGCGTACAGAGTCTTCAGTAGTTTTGAGAAAAGCGAGGTAGAGGTTTTCGATTTCGTCACCTGTCCTGATGTCGAGCTTTTTGAGACGTTCAACATTTTCCTCAAGAGCTTCACCACTGTTGAAAGCGAAAGCTCCGGCACTGTAAGCCATAGTGTTGACAGGGAGCAGGATATTGCTCTTTACGAACCACATACTTATGGTCATTATCATAGTGAAGAAGCCGATGAACAGTGCAATAAGCTTTGTAAGGAACCTGTTTTCGTAGTCGGTTATATCGTCCATGGAAATGTCAGCCGCCGCGTAGCACTGGCAAATTCCGTCGCTGTTATAGACAGGGGTGTATGTAGTAAGGAGCCATCCGTACTTGTCATCACTGATGATAGGGTCGATAGTTTGACCGTCGAGAAGTGCGGGAATGGATTCCTTGAATGAGGGGTCAAATTCAATTACGGAGCCGACCGGGTCGCCGTCCATGCCTTCAGTATCTATATCGAAAACAACGTGACAGCCGTCGGACTGTATTTTGTATACGTACAGATACTCAACGTTTTCATGGCTTGCAAGTATTTTCTGAAGGACGATTTCGGTGTCCTTATAGCCATCAGCAGATTCACCTTGTTTTAGGTAAACATCGACCATTTCCGGGTCAATAGTCTCCGCGGCGGCACTTGAAACACCTTCCGCAACGGCAATATGGTCGTCTATAGCGTTTTCGCGGAAAAGCACGAAGCTTATGGCAGTTGATGAACCGGCAATAAGCAGTGAGGCAAGTGTAAGGATAAGAGCGATTTTGGTATTGATAGAAACAGACCGGCATCTGCTTTTCTTGATAGCCTTACGCATCTCCGAAGTAAGCGGAGCCTGATACATTACCTGATTCCTGAGCTTTTCCTTGAACTTTTCTGGTGTGATTGCCGCAATGACGAATACTATAAGTACGGTTATAGCTTTGTCGATAAGCTCAGTTTTGAAGTCGCCTGTCAGCTGATTGAGAAAAGTAGTCTGACTTTCGGGGTAAAGGTACCATGTAAGTATACTGTCAGGGATAGCTGCAAGAACAGTGAATACAGGGATAGTCAGCAGAGTTTTGAAGATATTACTGAAGAAACCGCGCTTTGCAAAATATGCACCGCAGCCTGCCATAAGCATACTCACGATACTGTAGAAAAGAGCCTCGGTGTCGGAAATACCCTTCAGAAACGTGAAAATGAAGGCGACGAAAAGACCGGAAAACGGACCTCCTATCACTGCGGCAGATACTGTACCTATCGTATCGAGATAAAGCGGAGTCGAAGTTTTAGTACATATACAGCTCCCGAGAAGGTTAACTGCGATAGCGGCAGCACACAGCAGAGCGGTATATAGTATTTGTTTTTTCAGAAAAGAATGCTGTGCAGTCGATTTCATATGGATTCACCTCATAACAGATATATATAATTATAACATATCGCATATATATTTTCAAGTAAATATTTACATAAATTATCGCGATATTGTTTAGATATTATATAAAAATTATGAATTTTTAGTGAATATATCATATGAATTTCATATCAGTGTCTGCCGAGAGTCCAGAAGGTGACCGCACTTGCGGCAGCGACATTCAGTGAGTCGACACCATGTGACATAGGGATTTTGATGGTATAGTCACAGGCACTGATAGTTTCAGCAAGCAGACCGTCGCCTTCTGTACCGAGTACGGCGGCAAGTTTTTCTGACTGAGCAAGCCGCGGGTCGTCGATGTGTACCGTATCATCGCGCAGAGCCATAGCGGCGGTGACGAAGCCGCGGTCGCGCAGGAAGTGTATGTAGTCAGGAGAACTTCCGCTGACATATGTCCACGGTATCTGAAAAACAGTCCCCATACTCACTCTTACAGAGCGGCGGAAAAGAGGGTCGCAGCAGCCTTCTGTCAGGAGCACAGCATCGAACCCGAGAGCGGCAGCAGAGCGGAAAATAGCTCCTGCATTAGTCTGATTCATGATGTTTTCAAGCAGAGCAACACGGCTGCTTCCCGCGAGAATATCATCAGCTGACGGCAACGGACGTCGTTTCATAGCTGCAAGTACACCCTGAGTCATGCGAAATCCGGTGAGCGTTTCGAGAGTGTCTGCTGAGCCGCAGTAGACCGGTATATTTCCGGCATTTTCTATGATATCGCGAGCCTGACCGGTGACGTATTTAGTTTCCATCAGCATGGAAACAGGTTCATAACCGCTCTCAACAGCTGTGCGGATTACTTTAGGACTTTCTGCGATGAAAATCCCGCCGCCGGGATACTTTAGCAGACTGCGCTCAGATGTATCGGTGTAGGGGATAAGCTCGGGGATTGAAAGGTCTGTTATTTCGATAATCTCAGCCATTGTGTTCACTCTCCACCCAAACATCTATTTCGCTTTCGTCAGGTATCTCGAACATCGAATGAAACTTTTCAAGCAGACCATCGTCAATGAAGTAAACGTCGGAGCGTCCGTTTTCGACCTCGGCATTCCGCTTGGCGATACGTCTTTTCCATTCGTCGTCAGGTACATTTAAATAGTGGATTTCGCAGTCTACTCCGGCATCTCTGAACTGTTCACGTGCGAGGTCTCTGCGTGACTTAGTCCAAAGACCACGGTCGAGTATCACGTCTACACCTGCTTTGACTATTTCGGCTGCTTTCTTAGAAAAGTAAAACTCAGTACGGCGGACGTACTCATCGTGCATATCGCCTGTGTCTTTGCCGAGAATGTCTATCATCAGTTCATCATTTGACAGAATAACAGCGTTGAGCGAGTCGCGGAGTTTGCGTGCATAGGTGGATTTACCACTGCATATCTTTCCGCACAGCATAATAACTTTTGCCATTTTTCCTCCTTTTGTCATAGGACGAGGTGGAGTATCAGTATAATTGCAGCAGCTGCGGCGAGAAGGAGTGCCGCCTTGAAGAGAAGTACACGCAAACGCGAGTGTCTGTACGGACTGCTTTCGCTGATACAGCGGTTTATTTCGCGTCTTGAAACTTCTGCCGGAAGCTTTTTGACTCCGGGACGAAGATAGAAAACTGCCCTTTCAAAATAGATACTGTCGGGGTCCTTGACTTCTATAATATTTCTGTTTACACCTTTTAACATAGTTCCTCCGGTTTTTTTTACAGTCATTATGGACTGCCGGCGGAGGATTATTCAGTTATGCCGTTTCTTATGTAGTGAAAGAGATACTGCTGGGCGATACCGGCATTTTCTCTTGCGAATTCGGGGAATCCGTCGGGATAGTATTCGGCGAGTACACGCTTTATCCATACGTCTATAGGAAAGGCTTCAACGCGGTGCATACCGAAGAGAAGCACACATTCCGCAACCTTTGGACCTACTCCCTTGATAGCTTTGAGAGCGTTTCTTGCCTCGTCTATCGGTGAAGCCGCGATATATGCGAGGTCAGCCTCTCCGGAGTTGACTTTATATGCGGCATCACACAGGTATTTTGCACGGAAGCCGCTTCTGAGATATGCGAGTGAGTCAGGATTTTCGGCGGCAAGCTGTTCATGTGTCGGAAACATACCGTTATAATTTCCGCAGAGACGGTCGATAATGCCCTTGATACGCGGAATATTGTTGTTCTGAGAGATAATGAACGAAATGAGACATTCCCAGCTGTCCTGACGGAGAAGACGTATACCTCCGGCAAATTCACAAGCCTTCGAGAGAGTCTCGTCCTCTGAGAAAAGTTTTTTCAGCTCTGAGTAGTCGGTATCGAAATCAAAGTAATCGCACCACTTACCGAGAAAGTCGTCCTCGGAGGTATTGTGGAAGATAAAGTCACCTTTTCCGAGCTGGGAAATAGTCAGCTCATCGTTGAGAAATCTGCCGGTATATGTGCAGTCGTAGTCTGAATCGACCTTTTTCCAGCGAAAAGCCTGTCCGCAGTCGAGGGTCTCGTCGAGGTCGAAATCGTTTTCGTGAACAAGAATGTCATTTCCCTTGATTGAATAGTCCATGTGTATAACTCCTGAAAATTATTTGTAAAATGCGTATATGCACTTGATTTTTCTATTAAATTATACTAAAATATAATAAGTATTACAAGAGTTAGGAATGATTTTTTTGAAAAAATTTTTTTTACCGCTGCTTTCAGCCGCATTTCTTCTTGCAGGCTGTTCAGTGACAGGTCAGAAGACTGAAACTCCGGTATCTGATTCATCACAGGCAGATACTACTGTTTCATCGGCAGAAGAAGCTGCAGAGGAGACAGCTGAGCCGGAAACTCAGCCGCTTCCGGATATAGCTTCACTCGAACCGGCAGAGGGTAAGTACGTATACGACAATGCCGGAGTTCTCACGTCGGAGGAAATCGCACAGCTCAACAGCTACTGCGAGACGCTTTACAAGGACAGACTTATAAATGCCGCTGTAGTTACGGCGGATTCACTCGGCGGAAAGAGTCCGTACCAGTTTGCTGAGGACTCGTATAATGAGCTGTACGAGGGCAGAGGCAGCGGACTTCTTCTGCTTATCAACAATGACACGAATACAGACCTGCTCTACAGGACAGGAAGCTGTTCAGTGTTTATTCCCGAAGGCGCTGAGAGTGAGCCTATGTACTGGGCGACGAGAGACATAGTCTCCGGAAAATACTCTGACGCTGTTTTACTGCTTATGCAGCTTGGGGAGAAGTGTCCAGAGCACGTATTCGACAACGGCGGCATCTTCAATTCTGATGAGATAGCAGCTCTTGAGGAAAAGCTTGCGGAGAACAAGAACAACATAACCGTTCTCGCGACCTCAAACTCTACCGGTAAGTCGAACGAAGAGATAGGCAGAAGCTATTTCGACCGCCACTATAAGGACGGAGGCTTTATGCTCCTTATAGACGATAATACCAAGACTATGACTGTCATCACTAAGTCAGGATCCGATGTTCCGGCTGAGTGGAAAAAGGCAGCGGATTCCGCCGCTGGTGTTATAAAGAAAGACGGCGCTTATGCTGCTGTTATAGAGGTGCTGAAAGCCGTTCGCTGACGCAGCACCGGAAAGGAAATAGTTATGAGCGAACTTGATTTCTATATTGAAGGTATACAGCAGCTTCCGGCTATTGTTCAACAGGGACCGGCAGCACAGGAGCAGGTCGCACGCACATTCAGCGAATTCGTAGACCTTGCTCACCTTTACGAGTCTGCTATAGAGGTTGTAAAAACCTACCTCGGCATACTTGACAGTGAGTTCAGTATAAAGTATCAGCGCAATCCTATACATGATATAAAGAGCCGTATGAAGTCGGCGGAGTCGATAATAGGTAAACTGCAAAAGAAGGGGATACCCCTCACTCCTGAGAATGCGCGTAAGAATCTGCTTGATATCGCAGGAATACGTGTGACCTGCTACTACATAAGTGACATATATGTTCTCGCGGAAATGCTCTCACATCGTGATGACTTCACAGTCATAAAGCAGAAGGACTATATTAAAAATCCGAAGCCGAGCGGTTACCGCAGTTATCACATGATAATAAACGTACCGGTTTATCTTGCCGCACAGAAGAAGTACGCACCGGTCGAGATACAGATACGTACTATCGCTATGGACTTCTGGGCAAGTCTTGAACATCAGCTGAGATATAAGACTTCTGCCGCGATAACTCCCGAAATATCTGCGGAACTCAAAGAGTGTGCAGAGCGCATCGCGCAGACTGATATGCAGATGCAGAAGCTCTACATGGACATAAACGGTCTTGAATGAGTTAAG
>CADAYP010000007.1:0-31604 GCA_902792235.1 Ruminococcus flavefaciens | reverse complement strand
TTAAGCGCTTAGGAGGAGAAAAATGGCGTATTGTAAATATTGCGGAAAAAAGCTTGAAGAGGGTCAGATGTGTAACTGTGAGGACACTCTGAAAGCTGCCGCTGCTAAAGCCGCAGAGGAGAGGTCACTTGAAGGGAAAGTGACCGAAGAAAATGAAATAATGAAGGACAATACTCCTGAAACAGAGTCTGAAGATGCCGTAAAACCGGCTCCGTTCGTGCCTGCTGTACATGACCCTGCTGTCGCTGAGGCGGCGGAAAAAAGAATGATGCGAAGGGGGCTTATCCTCATATGTATCATAGCGGTAATGTTCATGTTCTTTATCGTTATGCTTGCTAATGTACTCGGAGGAGGCTATAAAACACCGCTCAAAAATGCGGTAAAAGGTATAAACAGAGAGCGTTCCGCCCTTGTTGTGAGTGCGTTCGCAACTCCTGAACAGCTTGAAGATATCGCTGATTCGGCTGACAGCGGAGATTCCGGCTGGCGCGATGTCACCGATGACCTCGACCTTTTTATCGAGGATATGAAGGACGTATGCGAGGAAGACTATTTCGGCGACGACCTGAAAGTTTCAGTCAGAATTGATGAGAAAAAGGAAGTATCCGGACGCGATATGCGCAAGATAAGAAAACACTTCGATGAACTTGATATTGACGTGAAGAAAGCCTATAAACTCAAAGTTGAACTGACCGTCAAGGGTGACGACGAAAAGGAAGAGACAAGAGTCAATATATATTCAGTAAAGATTGGCATCAGAAAATGGGTGCTTTATGCTGATGACAAGACACTCGGCAAGCTGTCTGACAAGTTCGGAAGCGTTTATGAGGAAGTCAAAGAAGATGCCGATGAGGTGATTTCAGAACACAGTGAGAGTCTCGAATGTATCGGACTTGCTGACGTTAAAAAGCGTGACTGACATATTCCGACAAAATCATCTGCTATCTTACGAAATGTTCCATGTTCGACCTGTTCACATTGAAACGTTCATGTGCTATAATTGTAGCAAAGGGGGCGCAGATATGTTTGGCATAGTAAAAAAGACAAAGCGTGAAGTGCTTGACAGGACGGTCTATATGGAGGTTTGCGGCGGGAACAAGGTCTCATACAGAGTAATCGCCGGAAGAATGAACATCAACGGGAGTGACATAATTACATACGGTATCGAGGCACAGGACCTCAGTAACGGTGAATATGCTTCTATACCCGACTTCTCACGCGATATCGAAGACGCAGTTGATTTCGCGGAAATGCTGATATCGGGAAAGGTGAGACCTGCACAGATCTATGGCAAGGCACTTAATTATCTGTGTATATCTATTTGATTAAATAAATTGGGTATGGACAAATTCTCCTTTTTGTGGTAAAATGTTTTATTGTAAGAAAAATAACAGAAAGGAGAACGTATTATGGCAGAGCTTAAATACGAGATCACAGAAGAAATAGGCGTTCTTTCTGAGAATGCAAAGGGTTGGAAGAAGGAGCTGAACATGGTCAGCTGGAATGAGCACGACCCTAAGTACGATATCCGCGAGTGGGCACCTGACCATTCAAGAATGGGCAAGGGTGTAACTCTTACAGCTGATGAGCTTGCTTCTCTGAAGGAACTTCTTCAGGGTATCGACCTTGATTCGTTTGAGTAATATTAAAGACCGGTTCGTATGAACCGGTCTTTTGCTTTATTTGGCGAGGTCGATACGGAGTTCTTTTATAAGTTCCATTTCGCCTGTTCCCTGTGTCTGTTTATTATAGAATCGGCAGTATACAACATCTGAATCGGTAGAGCGCAGACAGCCTGCTGTTTTACCGTTGCCCATGCTTAGAGGATCAATTTGAAGATTTTCGATAAGGTTTCCGTCAGCGTCAAAGAACTGACCAATGATAGCGTATTTCGGACCTGTTACACCGGTTTCTTCGTAGCCGGGTTCGTACCATGTTATTGTTTCATTGTTATCATCGTACCACTGCGGATACTCATACCCTACGACCATCATAGCAGGAGTGATTCTGTATATTGTTGCTGAGAAGCCGTCTTCTTCAACTGTGAGACCATTCTCGCCAAAGTTGCGAATGAGGCTTAAATCAGGAGTTACTGTTGTAGTCAGTGTTATTGGGTCTGTATCAAGGAGTGAATCTGTCCAGTACTGCTCACGGCACTGAATACCGGTGAGTTTTAACTCTACATCAACAGTGTCATCTATCTGATAATTGCCTGTAAGCATACAGGTCACGCTTCCTGTAAAGCTGTTATCCTCGCCCTCGTCAATGACAAATGAACCGCCGTAACAGCCGTAGCTGTTGTCGGGATTGTATATCATGTTCCCGTCAATATAGAGGTATGCTCGGCAGGAGATATATCCTGCACCTATAGAGTTTCCATTATTAAGTGAGCCGTCGAGTGCAAATATCATTTCATGTCCGTCGCAGTAAACACTGTCGATAGATACCGTAATATCGTCATTTTTGCAAGGTTCTGTGTTTTCTGCTTCAACAGCCGCCGGAGCTATTGAAGCATAGTCATTCTTATCGAATTTGTCTATCGGAAACTCGTCGCCGTGATCATTTGTTACTGTTCGTGCTGTCTTTGAGGATAACCTCTCGAATGCACCAAGCTTAGCGGCAGCGGCGGCAGTACCTCCGCAGGCGGCGATGAGTGCCGCGGTTACAGCGGCTGCTACTTTTCCGGCAGACTTATGCTTTATCTTTTTTCTGTTATATTCATTTCTCATGTTCATTACCTCTTCCCTGCATTCCTCACTGGGAGCAATGCGGTCGATGACTTTTTTATAATCGTTCATGTTCATAATGACATCTCCTTTCCAAGTTTATCCCTGAGCATATTCCGTGCACGGTAGAGCTGAGTCTGAACGGCAGTTTCTGATTTACCGGTAATTTTAGCGGTCTCTGGTACGGAGTAACCCTCATAATAGTAGAGATGTATGACAAGTCTGTATTTCGGAGGAAGCTCCATGACCGCACTGAAAACTGTACTTTCTTCGGGAGTTTCACAGATGAGTGCCGCTTCGTCAAGCGGTACTGCGTGATACATGAACCGGTAACGCGCCGACCGGAACATATCCCTGCATTTATTCGCGGCAACCTTCAAGAGCCACGCTTTTTCAGATTTTTCGTCACTGAAAGATATATCAGTCCGGAAACGTTTAATGAATGTTTCCTGTGTTATATCCTCAGCGTCTGCTGAGTTTTTGCAATAAGCAAAAGCAGTGCGGTAGACTGTACCGCTGAATTTGTCATATAACCGTGCAAGTTCTTCGTCGTTCAATTCACTGCCTCCTTTCAATGTTATTGAAACGTTTCTATACTGTAAACGAAATGCTTGTTCATTATATCACATTTTTCCGATAATAAAAATATTGCATTTTTTTAGGTATGATGTTATAATATGTAGAGATACTAATACGGAGGTGCTCAAATGATACTTTATTTCTCAGGCACTGGCAACACGAAATTCGTTGCCGAATACATAGCTGACCACGTAGGAGACGAATGTGTAAATCTCAATGACATAATCAAGTATAAACAGCCGCTCCGCTTCAATTCAGTGAAGCCGTTTGTTATTGCTGCGCCGATATATGCGTCTGCGTATCCGAGGCTTATCGAAAAGGTATTCGAGAAAGGTGAATTCACAGGCAGTGAGCAGGTATACTTCATTACGACCATGGGAGCAGGTACAGGTGCATTTGAAGTTACACTTGAAAAGCTTGCTGACCAGAAGGACATGGCATACATGGGAGCGTGCGGAGTACCAATGCCAAACAATTACATCGCAGGAAGCGACCTTCCGAGTGCAGAGGAAGCCGAGAAGAAAATACAGGCAGCACTGCCGCTTATGAAGGAACTCTCTGAGCATATTCTCGCAGGAGAAATGATTGAAAAGTACGACCGCGGCTCATTCTTCCCGCCTCTTTCGAGAGCTGTAAACGTGCTGTTTACCAAGTTTTTCATGAGCAGCAGCGGATATACCGTTTCAAGCAACTGCGTAAGCTGCGGAAAGTGTGAGGAGGTATGTCCGGTCAATAATGTCAAGCTCTCACCGGCTGGAGTGCCGCATTTCGACCATTACTGCATGGCTTGCTATGGCTGCATAAACAGATGTCCGATGAACGCTATAAATATCGGTAAAAAAACAGAGAAGCGAAACAGATACGTCTGTCCCGAGTACAGCGACTGGAAAAAGCGCGGACTTATTGAATAATTCTTTCGGGCGGAGCAAATCCGCCCATTTTTTGGCTTCCTTGACATTTTATAATAAATGGGGTATAATAACATTATTAAATTAAAACAGCACCGCATAAAGGATTCCTTGCGGTCCTGTACTGTATATCTTTGCATATTCAGTACGATTTTTTGCAGTGCTGACTTTATTTACAGGAGGAAACAATGAAGAAAATAAAAACTGCCCTTATCGCAGGAGCGGCAATGTGCCTTATGCTTTCAGTGCCTATGACTGCTTCAGCTGCAACTCCTGAGGAAGCTGCCGAAATCGCAAGACAGTACGGCTACTCCGAGGATATGATACAGCAGGGGTGGAGTGAATATAACGCAAATCCCGAACTCTACCCGCCTGAGATAATAGATTCGTATATAGCACAGCTCAAAGAATCAGGTAAGCAGATAGTAACTGAGGTACCCTATGACCCGACTGCTACTATCCCTGCAGCAGCTACTACAACTCCGCCTTCGCATGAGGATACTCAGACTACTGCTGCCGGTCAGGAAAACGGCGGAGGTAATTCCGGAAACGGTGATAATAACGGCGGAAACAGCAATAGTAACAACGGCGGATACAAATATGACGACCCGCATAAATATGACGAGATAACTCTCACAATGCCCGACGGTACGACATTTACACGTATCAGCAAAGCGGCATTTATTTCGCTCTCCTACGAGGATAAGATTGCCTATCTGAAAACTTTCACTCCTGAACAGCAGGCTGTGTTTATACAGAATCTTTCACCTGAGGAGTACAGGAGTCTGATGAAACAGCTTCCTGCCGACAAGAAGATGAACGTAATAAACGAGCTTTCAAAGGTAACTAATGGAATGGGACTCACCATTTCAGTTGATGAGATAACCGATGATAACCTGATAATCTCTATGAAAAATCAGGACGGCGAACTTGTTGCTGTCGGACAGGCGAGGGATGTTGTCGAGGACACCGGCTACGACCGCCGCGGTATCTTCCTTATTGCGGCTGCATTGCTTCTGACTTCTGCCGCAGGTATTTTCCTTGTTGTCAAGAACTGCTTCGGCGGAGAAAAACACGGAGTGTGACATGGCAAAGAAAAAAACAGGCGGTGTTCTGCCGCATATAGCAGCTCCTTTTTTGGTTTTCGGACTCAGTGCCGGAATAATAACTCTTGCAATGATAAAGCCTTATGACAAGCTGAAAGTGTATGCAAACCTTGCATTCATGGACGGTCTTCATTCCGATGATTCGGGACTTGTTATACGTGATAACGATATCATCACAGCATACAGCGGAAAAACTTCACCCAATGGAGATGTCGTATATCCGAAGTTTGGCGAACTCTATGCTATACTCAGCAGTCCGGCACTTTCAGTCGATGTGCCCGTATACTGGGGAAGCAATGATGAACTCCTTGAACATGGCGCTTGTCAGTCATCAGCGTCTGTATTAGTCGGAAACAAGGGAAAAGCAGTAATAAGCGCCCATGTTGACACGTACTTTGCTGACCTGAATAAGCTCAAAGAGGGCGACGAGGTCGTTATAAACACTAATTACGGCAGGTTCACATATAAAGTGAATCAGCTTGTAAGCTTTTCAAGCAGCGACAGGCGGTATATCGAGCATTCCGATATGACGAGCCTGACTCTTTACACCTGCAAACGTGATATTTTCGGAAGCTCAGAAATGAGAATAGGTGTTGTGTGTGAACCTGTAAAGAGTGCCTTCTATGTTGATGAAGAGGAGGCGGCAAACTAATGAAGAGTGCTTTATCCTATGTATGTTCACTGATAATATCAGTGCTGCTTGTACTGACTTCGATTTGTGCGGAGGCTTCACTTGTCGCGAATATCAACATCAAGGAAGGAAAGTTCCATTCTCTTGCATATGAGAACGATTTGAGCGGCAAAACGCTGACACAGCTCAACAAGTACTTTTCGTCACGCTACAACAGTACCGGAGTACCTGCTGAGGTATATATGGACGCTATCGACGAGACCTATATAGACAGGGTTATAAATGAGTATATCGACTGCGGGTTCAATTCACTCCGTACAGGCGGAGATGTCGTTGTTAACGTTGAAAATGACCGCCTTGAAAAGTCGATTGAAGACTTCTTCGTAGAATCTGCCGAAAACTCTGGTAAAAAGCAGGACGAAAATTTTGAGAAAAAGCTTGAGGAAACAAAAAAGTCGGCATACTCCGTTATCAGTGAGTACTGCGATACTTACAAGTTTACTTCGCTGAAAAAACACGGTGTTCTACAGAAGCTTACACTGCTTTTCAACCGACTTGACATGATAGTGATAGTATCGGTTGCAGCGTGCATGATACTCATGCTGCTGCTGTTTTTGCTGAATATCAGATTCAAACCTGCTACACTTTACTGGATAGGAGTTTCATCGTTTATTGCCGGAATCATATCTGCTGTACCGTCGCTTTATCTGCTTGCAAGCGGATATTTTGACAGGTTCACTATCAAGCAGGCACAGGTCTATGCAGCTTATACATCAGCAATGAAGCTGTATACAAATTCATTCCTTGCGGCTTCAATATGTATCGTTGCTGCGGGAATATGCTTTTTCATAGTTTACCGCACCATAACAAAGCACAGCAATAAGACTGCAAAAGAAGCAAAGTGATAAACTTTTTTCTGCGAGTGTTGCGTTTTTTGGAATAATGTGGTATAATTATGTTATGTTCGTTTAAGGGCATAAAAAGTCAAAAAGCCGGCGGATAAGCAATCTGCCGGCTGAAAATAAAGATTCATGGAGGTCAAAACAATGGGAATGTTTGACAAACTTATCGCTAATCTTAAAGCAAGCAAGAAGACTATCGTTTTCACTGAGGGCAGCGATGCACGTATCCTCTCAGCAGCTGACAGACTCCTCAAAGAGGGACTTATGGGTGTTATCCTCTGCGGAAAGGCTGACGAAGTTAAGGCAGCAGCTTCAGCAGGCGGATTCAATGTTGACGGTGCTGAGATAATCGACCCTGAGACATATCCTGAGATGGAGACTCTTGTTGCACAGATGGTAGAGCTCCGTAAGGGCAAGATGACAGAGGACGAGTGCCGTGCAGCACTTCAGAAGTCAAACTATTTCGGAACAATGCTCGTAAAGGCTGGCAAGGCAGACGCTCTCCTCGGCGGTGCTACATATTCAACAGCTGATACAGTACGTCCCGCACTTCAGATAATCAAGACAAAGAAGGGTTCAAACCTCGTAAGCTCTTCATTTATCCTCTTCAGAGAGAAGGACGGTCAGGAAGAGAAGATTGCAATGGGCGACTGCGCTATCAACCTCAGCTACACTGACACTGTTGATAAGGAAGGCAACGTTGTTCTCACAGCTGCAAGAAAGCTCGCAGAGGTAGCAGTTGAAACTGCAAGAACTGCTGATTTCTTTGGTATCGACCCCAAGGTTGCTGTACTCAGCTTCTCAACATACGGCTCAGGCAAGGGTGGCACAGTTCAGCTCAGCCACGACGCTGTGATCGAAGCTCGTCAGCTCGACCCTGACCTCGTTATTGACGGCGAATTCCAGTTTGATGCAGCTGTTTCAGCAGAAGTTGCTAAGACAAAGTGCCCTGACTCTAAGGTTGCCGGACAGGCTAACACATTCATCTTCCCGCTCATCGAAGCTGGTAATATCGGCTACAAGATAGCACAGCGTCTTGGTGGATTTGAGGCATACGGTCCTATCCTTCAGGGTCTCAACGCTCCTATCAACGACCTCTCAAGAGGCTGCACAGCTGATGAGGTTTACAAGATGGCTATAATCACAGCCGGCATGGCTTGATTCTGACACAGATATAGTAAAAAGGCTGCACAAAGAGGTGAGTACCTCAATGTGCAGCCTTTCTTTATTTCATATATGACTCAGGGAGTTTGGTTATCTGTTTCGCATCGTACTTCTGAATTGAGAGTGCGTCGTTACTTGTGATACCGTCGCCGTTATTGAAAACGTCGGCATTGCGTTTGCCATTGGGTTCGAGCTTGTACTTGTCCTTATTGCCGATACTCTGAAGAATAGTTACGGAGTCGGCAACAGTAACACTATTATCGAGGTTAGCGTCGCCCCACAGAATGTCATCGCTGCCTGTAGATGTTGTACTTGTAGTTGCAGTCGTTGTTGACTTTGTAGTTGACGTGGTTTTAGCAGTAGTTACCTTAGGTGTATCTTCACCGTTTATCGGATAGGACTTGAGGTCAGGGAGTTCATCGAGTGTAATGCAGTACTCACTGTTGTAAATTCCCTTGAGATTGGAAACAGGATTAATGTCCTCACTTGTGAGGTAATTCATGTACCAGGGGCAGAAATAGAGCCAGCCAGCCTTGTCGTCTACGAGACTGTCGAGGGAAGGGATAGAGTCGTTTTCGGACATAGCAACCATTTTTTCTCCGTCAGTTCCCTGTACGAGACTGTAGAAGGTCGAAGCGATAGAACTCAGATTAGGCTTTCCGTCCACAGCGTTGTACTTGTCATATCCGACGATATCGACTACATCGTCGCCGGGGTACCACTCAGAAGCGGCAGGAGACGTAGAACCGGTCCATACCCAGATAAGGTTATCGAGTCCGTACTCGTTTGTGAATTTGTCGTAGAGGAGACGGTATAGCTTCTTGCAGGGTTCAGGACCCTCAGCTCCCCACCAGAACCAGCCACCCTCAGCTTCGTGGAGGGGTCTCCAAAGTATCGGAACATCAGCATCTTTGAGCTTTTTCATTTCACCTGCGAGGAGGTCGATGTCAGCGAGGAGCTTTTTATTCTCCCATGTACCCTCTTCAAGAGCTTTTGAAATGCTGAATGTTGTGTAAGTAGCACTTGCAGATTCAACGTAGAATGCAACACCGTTACCTTCCTCGTCAGAAGGGACGTTCCAGTGCCATGTTACGGTAGCGATTCCGTGGTACTTGTTTACCCACTCGATAGCACGTTCAGGAGCGTGGTCTCGCCAGTCCATAGAAGTGTTGTAGGCAAGGAAGTCTATACCGCGGATAGCAGGCTGTTTGCCGGTTTTGTCGAGGATATACTCGAATTCAGCCTCGTTGTCCTTGATAAAAACGTCAGGGGAATTCCAGCTGTTGTAGTTGTGGTCGCCGCAGTACTCCTGCTGACCTGCGATTATGTGATTGCCGTACTGGTCGAGGAGGTAGCTGTAGAGCCTTTTTGCAGAATCGGACGCATTTGGATTAGAGAGCTGTTTAGTGGGGGAGAGGTTCTTTATCTTGTCGGGAGCGGGTTTGAGGGTGAGGTAATCGAAGAATGTATAACCCCAGTAAGCGCTGAATTCGATGATATTCTTTCCTGCTTTGAGGTTTACGATACCGGCGGAAGTCTCCTTGAAAGAGGGTGTGTAAGGGAAAGTGACTTCGCCCTGATTTGTGCCGTTTACGTTAAGGTACTGCACCTTTTTGCGTGGGTCGCTGGGTTCGCAGTAGGAGATATTCATTTCGTAGAGTCCTGCCTCGGGGACGTCTACCTCCACGTAAACTGTAGTACCCTTTTGGTCGAGGTAAGAGAAACCCTTTCCGGAAAAGTTGCTAAGGTCCATATTCTCGGGAAAATCGCTGAGAACTACGCCTTTAACGCCCTCAGTGAAAAGCTTGCCGCCGCTTGTTTTTCCTTCCTCAAATTCATACTTCATAATGTCCTCCGCATTTGCGGCAGTGGTATTGGCAAATAGCTGGGCAGAAGAACCAGCAAAAGTCATAGCCGCCGCGAGTGTAGCAGAAACGATCCGCTTAAATGATACGTAACTCATAATTATAGCCTCCTTAAATTAAGAGCTTATTCTTCTTATAGTTTAGCATAAAAAACGGCTTAAAGTCAATAAGGTACGGTTGAATTAATATTTGAGAGATTAAAGTGCAGGTTGAGAAAATGTGCAACATTAAACGATAAGATGATTATTCTACTATGATTTTAATATGTATATTTAAATGACGTATTACATTTTCAGACGAAGATTCGGTTTTTAGTTGCTATTCACCGTTAAATGTGTTATAATAAATGTGTTCTGTATAACTGCCGTCGGTCGGTTATTGAACAAACAGTGATTAATACAAATTCTACGAAAGCAGAGGTGGCGTTATGAATCAGCATACACGTTTTAATCTCCCGATATGCCTTACGGTCGAGGAGGACGCTTTTTTTCATTCTGACGAGATAGTCCGTAAGTACATTCCCGATATCATAGGACAGAAGGCTATCATAATATCTGAGGAGTTTCTCATTGGTATATACCGCGAAAAAATCGAGGATATCAGCCATGATTTCGGCAATGCTGAGATATTTGCAATGGGTGGGGCGAGTTTTGATGAAGCGGTCACTATTGCGAAAAAGGTATGTGTCGAGGACATAAAAGTTATTATCGGCATAGGCGGTGGAAGAGTGCTTGACACTGCAAAATATGCGGCTCATATCAGCAAGGCTGTCTATATCTGTATGCCGACTTCGCTAAGTAACGATTCGCTTGCATCACCGTTTTCAGTGCTTGAGACCTATGGTAAGGCACGTAAGACATTTGCCTGCAAGATTCCGACAGCGATAATAGTAGATACAAACATGATAATAAATGCTCCCGAGGGACAGACTCTTTCCGGAATCGGTGATACTATCGCGAAACATACAGCTTTATACGACTGGAAACTGTCAGCTTCAAAAACTTCAACTCAGGTGGACGATTTTGCCTATGCACTCAGCCGAATGGCATATGACTCAGTTTACCATTGTGACGAGAAAAACATGAAAAGCCGTGTATTCATACGAATACTGTCGCGTGCACTGGTAATGGGCGGACTTGCTATGGAGATAGCTGGTTCATCCCGACCGTGCAGTGGAAGTGAGCACCTTTTTGCACACGCAATTGAAGAGTTTTATCCCGATGTGAAAATCTCCCATGGACTTGCAGTCGCACTCGGAACGATACCTGCGTGCATTTTTCAGGGGCAGGACATCGCCGGACTTTTGAAGTTTTTCCAAACATATGGAGTTGACATAAATCCGCAGTCTTACGGTATAAGTGAGGAGATGTTCGCGGATATGTGGCTGAAAGCGAGAACAGTCAGAACAGGCAGAATAACAATACTTGACGATATAAAACACGATACAGCACAGATTAATGAAATTTACAGCAGAATGGTGGAGGGAATATGAAAACAGGACTTATTTTTGATATGGACGGTACACTCTGGGATTCGTCAGAAGGAGTGGCAGGAGCGTGGTCTGAAAAGCTCCGCGAACTCGGTCACGGCGACATTGTAGTAACTCAGAAGGACATCATGGGTGTTATGGGACTGACTATGGACAGGATAGCTGATATACTTTTTGCAAAAATCCCTCAGCAGGAGCGTATGCAGGTACTCGATGCCTGCGGTGAGCATGAAAATGATTATCTCCGCGGACATGGCGGAGTACTCTATCCAGACCTCGAAAAGACACTTATCCGCCTGAAGGAGAAGTATCCGCTTTTCATCGTGAGCAACTGTCAGAGTGGTTATATTGAGGCATTTCTGGAGTATTACGGATTTGGAAAGTATTTCGAGGATATCGAGTGCTACGGTAACAATCTCAAAAACAAGGGTGATAATATCGCACTCATAGCCGAGCGTAACGGAATTGAAAAAGCGTACTATATCGGCGATATTCAGGGCGATTACGATGCGACTATGCAGGCTGGATTCGACTTTATCCATGCCGCATACGGTTTCGGAACGGTAGATGCAGATGTTCCGGAACTTGCGCAGTTCAGCGACCTTCCTGAGCTTCTTGAAAAGCTTTAATGCAGTTATTGCTTATAACTGCGCTGTCATTCAGTGTACCGATAATAACGTGGATAGTTATGCGGAAAAAGTACGATGCGCGGTGGTTTCCTCTTATAGTAGGAGTTTTTTCTTACACGATTCTCATATCTTTGCCGCGTTCAGCTGCGAGGTTTATTATTCTCAACGATGGGGTAAAGCATATACCGTTTCTGTACTATCTGCTTGAAGCTTTATTATCGGGAATTTTTGAGGAAGTCGGACGATACATGGTTTTCAGGTATCTTATCCCTAAATATGACGAATGGCGTGATTGCTGTGCATACGGTTTAGGACACTGCGTGGCTGAGGCGGTACTGATTTCACATTTTATTGATAATACACTATCCGATAGTATCATTGAGAGTATTAGCGATTTAACCGGTATAGCATTTTCTATAGCGATGTCGGTAATGGTGTTTACGGCTGTTCATTTCCGCTCAGACCGGAAACTTCTTTACCTTGCGGTAGGTTTTCACACACTTATCGACTTTGTTTCCGGCTTATATTTCATGAAATACATCGGACTTATCGAGTTGGAGGTATTCCATCTCATGATTATTGCCGGAGCTTGTTACACCGCGTACAGAGTGTATCGGAAGACTGTTTATGACGTATAGAAAAGGCGAACCTGCTTAACAGGTTCGCCTTTTCTCATTATATGATTCTGTATATTTTATCAGTCATCTGAGCCGACAGCTGAAATAACCTCAGTGAGGAGGTTAGCCGGAAGCTGTTCGTATCTGAGGAAGTCGAATGTAAAGCTTCCCATACCACGCGTAGTCTGACGGAGGTACATTGCGAAATCGTGCATTTCTCTTACGGGTACCTCAGCGATTATCATAGTCACACCGTGAGAAACGGGTTCCATACCGAGTACACGTCCGCGGCGCTTGTTGAGTTCGCCCATGATATCGCCGGTATTGTCGTCAGGAGCAGTAACTTTGAGTTCGCCGATAGGTTCGAGCATTACGGGGTCAGCCTGACGGAGACCTTCCTTATATGCGATAGAAGCGGCAGTCTTGAAAGCCATTTCTGACGAGTCAACAGGGTGGTAAGAGCCGTCAACGAGGATAGCCTTGAGTCCTACAACAGGGCAGCCTGCGAGAACACCCTTCTTTACAGATTCTTCGAGACCCTTCTGTACAGCGGGGAAGTAGTTCTTAGGAACAGCACCGCCGAAGACTTTTTCCTCGAAAACGAGAGTGTCGCTTACGCAGGGCTCGAATTCGATCCATACGTGACCGTACTGACCGTGTCCGCCTGACTGCTTCTTGTGCTTGCCTTCAACCTTGACCTTTTTGCGGATAGTTTCCTTGTAAGCGATCTTAGGAACGCTGAGATTGATCTCTACACCGAATTTGCCTTTGAGTTTAGCAGCAGCAACTTCGAGATGCTGTTCACCGAGACCGCTGAGTATCATTTCTTTGGTATTATCGTCCTGAATGTATGTGAGAGTGGGGTCTTCCTCAGTAAGACGCTGCATACCGGAAGAAACCTTTGCTTCGTCGCCCTGAGACTTCGGCTTTACTGCCATTGAGTAGCAAGGACGCGGGAACTCCATAGGTGCAAATTCAACGATGCGTGAAGAATCGGTGAGGGTATCACCTGTGTTAGCGGTTATCTTTGAAGCAACTACAATATCTCCGGCAGAAGCTGAAGCGGCATCAGACTGTTTTTTGCCAAGAAGTGTATAGAGTTTACCGATTTTTTCGATAGAGCCTGATTTAGCATTAACAACTTCTGAGTTAGCTTTGAGTTCGCCCGATATTACGCGGATAAATGACATTTTTCCTACGAATGGGTCAGCAACAGTTTTGAAAACATAAGCAGCAAGAGGGTCACTTTCTGAGCACTTGACCTCGACGATTTCCTTTGCAGGATTGTAAGCTTCAGCTGTGAAAACTTCATTAGGTGAGGGGAGGAGGAGCTCGAATTCCTTCAGAAGCATATCAATACCTGCAAGTTCAGTAGCAGATGTGCACACAACAGGAGTGATGATACCGCGGTTCATACCGTCGTGAATACCATCAATGAGTTCCTTCTGAGTAAAGGGTTCACCATCGAAGAACTTTTCCATGAGTTCATCGGAAGTTTCAGCGACCGCCTCAGAAACTGCCGCAACAAGACCGTCGATACGGTATTCAAACTTCTCTGAGATTTCAGCAGTAGGCATATCAGTCTCGACAGCGTTACCTTTTTCGTCGTATTTGTAAGCCTTCATCTCGATGAGATTTACGTAGGAGACTATCTCGCCGCCGCTGATAACAGGAACAACAACAGGGCAAACTGTAGGACCGAAAACGGTTTTGAGCTCTGTGAGGACGTTGAAGAAGTTAGCGTCTTTGTCGTCGATTTTAGTAACGACGAACATCTTTGAGCGTCCCTGCTTAACTGCTTCGTCGTAAGCCTTTCTCGCACCGACCTTAACACCTGACTTTGCGGAAACAGTGATGAGGACAGTATCAGCTGCGCGGATACCCTCTACCATTTCAGATGCAAAGTCGAACAGACCGGGAGTATCGAGAAGATTTATTTTGTAATCGTTATAATCAAAAGCAGCAAGAGAAGTGCTGATAGAAATAACTCTTTTTATCTCTTCGGGGTCGTAATCGCATACGGTAGTACCGTCAGAGGTTTTTCCGAGACGGTCAGAAGCGCCTGCCTTGTAAAGCAGAGCCTCAGCGAGGGAGGTCTTGCCCGAGCCATTATGACCGGCAAGTGCGATATTTCTTATTTTGGATACATCATAGTTTTTCATTAGGTTTTCTCCTCCGGTATTGGAATTAGTTATATACGGAATAAAATACTTATATACAACCACAAGAATAATTATATATCATATGTTAAAAAATTGCAATACTTTCACAATCGTTTCTACATTTCATAATGCTTTTGACATATTTATTTGTGCAGATTCAACAATAGTGATAGACTTGTCTGTATGGTGTGGCTTTAAAATGTTCATTGGCAATATTATACCACAGTAGGCGGCGAGCCATACAATAGTGAACAGAACCATTTTTACAGCGGAATCTCCTGAGAGACTTAGCAGACGAAATAAAAGCTCAGTAAGAGCCATAGTCATGAAAGCGTATGCGACCGGTGAAATAATCATGCGAAAGGGTCTGAACTGTATTCCCGATGTACGTATGACCTTGATAAAGCGAGAAATGTTTCCGAATATATTGCTTGCGTAGTACGATACAGCAATCCCGACAAAGCCGAACCGAGGTACAAGTATAAGTACCGCTGCAATGCGTATCACGTATTCTGCGAGGTAGTTGAGTGAAGAAAAACTCTGTTGACCCATGCCTTTTATCATGGATTCAAGAACTATTTCCATGTAAATGAAAGGTACTACCGGAGCAATTGCTGAGATAAGTCCGCCGGCGAGTTCACCGCCTCCGAGGGTGTGACCGAGAGGTCTGCCGAAGCGTATGAGTACAGCTGACGCGAATACCGCGTAAATCATCGTGTACTCAATGAGCCGCGTAGTGAGACTCCTTATACGTTCACTATTGCGAGCTGCGGCAGCTCTTGCTGATTCGCTGACTATCATGCCGGACATCGAGCATAGTGCAACAGACGGAAAGAAAAGGGTAGGAATTACAATTGCCTCGAATAATCCGAAAAGGCTGAGTGCCTGCTCATGAGAGTCACCGAACTGACGCAGGCAAATGGGGATAAGAGCGTCGTTTGTACTGCTAAGGGCTGATGTCAGGATACTTCCGCCCATTATCGGCAGAGCAGCGGCTGTGTATTGTCTGAAACGAATAGAGCACTTACCGGTACTTTTCATGTGAAAGCGTGCGAATAGAACAAGCATGAAAATGAGGGAGGCAGTGTTTCCGGCGATAATGGAAGAGGTCATGATTCGGCAGACTGTCCCTTCACTGTGAGAAACAGTTGCAGATGCAGCAGCAAATGTTACCGATGCTTTTACCGCGAATTCGAGAATGTCTCCGCAGGCAGCAGCTGAAGCCTTGCGGCAGGCATTGAAGTAGCCTTTCAGACACGACGAAACAGCACCGCAGACGAGTGCGACCGGCATGAGACGTATTGCACCTGCGACATCTGCACCACTGAAAAAGCGACTGCTCAGCGGCTGTGCGAATAGGAAGAGAACAGTCGATGTTACCGCACTTAGCAGTAAGCAGAGCTTGATACCGTGTATGAGTACACGGTTCGGGTCGCCGCATTTTTTGCCGAGTTCCTCCGAAACGAGACGGCTTGTGCAGAGAAATGCATTGCCGTTTGAGAGAATTCCTGCGAATCCGAGAAACGACCCCATCAGCGAGAAAATACCTA
This sequence comes from Ruminococcus flavefaciens, assembly GCA_902792235.1. Taxonomy (GTDB): domain Bacteria; phylum Bacillota; class Clostridia; order Oscillospirales; family Ruminococcaceae; genus Ruminococcus; species Ruminococcus flavefaciens_AE. The sequence goes on along the minus strand of CADAYP010000007.1, from coordinate 15,276 downwards.
TTGCAGAAGCTCCGAGGTGACGGTTTATGAAAACGTTAAGCAGCAGAGCGGCAGAGTCGAGTGCGAGCTGCATAAGTGTCAGAAGTACGGTATCACGAATCATTTTACTTTTAATCATAATTTCCCCTCCGGTAAATAATATGGGGAAATATTTCATTTAATGCAAAAAAAGGCTGTCACAATTTGTGACAGCCTTTGATACTATTCAGAATCAGCCTTTTTTCTTAGCTTCGATGTCAGCGAGAGCGTCCTTGCGTGAGAGGTTGATACGACCCTGACGGTCGATCTCAGTTACCTTAACAACGATCTCGTCGCCGAGAGAAACAATGTCTTCAACCTTTTCGACTCTTGACTTGTCGAGCTTGGAGATGTGAACGAGTCCGTCCATACCAGGAACGATCTCAACGAATGCACCGAAGTCCATGATACGAACTACCTTACCTCTGTAGATAGCACCGACCTCAGGACCGTTTGCGATAGTGTCAACGATCTGAAGAGCCTTTCTTGCGTTCTCACCGTTGATACCGCTGATGAATACGTTACCCTCGTCGTTGATGTCGATCTTTACGTCGCAGTCAGCGGAGATTTTCTGGATAACCTTTCCGCCTGAACCGATAACTTCGCGGATCTTCTCAACAGGAACCTTAGTCTGGAACATCTTAGGAGCAAACTTGCTTACTTCCTTTCTTGGAGCGGGAATAGCCTTGAGCATGACCTCGTCGAGGATGTAGATACGAGCCTTTCTTGTCTTCTCGAAAGCTTCCTTGATGATAGCAGGAGTAAGACCGTCGACCTTGATATCCACCTGGATAGCAGTGATACCCTTATGAGTACCGCCAACCTTGAAGTCCATGTCGCCGAAGAAGTCTTCGAGACCCTGGATATCTACCATAGTCATGAACTCGTCGCTGTCTGGCTTAGTGATAAGACCGCATGAAATACCGGCTACAGGAGCCTTGATCGGAACACCTGCGTCCATGAGAGCGAGTGTAGAACCGCAGATAGAACCCTGCGATGTAGAACCATTAGATGAAAGAACCTCGGAAACGAGTCTGAGAGCATAGGGGAATTCTTCAACAGGCGGAATAACAGGAGCGAGAGCTCTTTCAGCGAGAGCACCGTGACCGATCTCACGTCTTCCGGGACCTCTGCTGGGCTTTGTTTCACCTACAGAGTAGCTCGGGAAGTTGTACTGGTGCATATATCTCTTTGTCTCTTCCTCGTCGAGACCGTCGATGCGCTGAGCGTCGCTTACAGGACCGAGAGTAGCGATAGTGAGTACCTGAGTCTGACCTCTTGTGAAGAGACCTGAACCGTGTACGCGGGGGAGGACGCCAGCCTCAGCAGCAAGCGGACGGATCTCGTCGATGCCTCTGCCGTCAACACGCTTGCCCTCGTAGAGCCAGTTGCGGACGATCTTCTTCTGAAGCTTGTATATGCACTCGTCGATCATAGCGATCTGCTCGGGGTACTGTTCATCGAATTTAGCGTGGATATCGTCAATGATAGGAGCGAGTCTCTCGTCGCGGACATTCTTGTCGTTAGTATCGAGAGCTACCTTTACGCGGTCAGAAGCGAAAGCTTCGATAGCGTCGAACATATCATGGTCAACTTCCATTGACTCGAAAGCAAACTTAGGCTTACCGATCTGCTTCTGGATATCGCTGATGAAAGCGACCATTTTCTTGATCTCTTCGTGACCTGTGAGGATAGCGTTGAGCATTGTGTCCTCGGGAACTTCATTAGCGCCGGCTTCGATCATAACGATCTTCTCAGCAGTACCTGCAACAGTAAGTACGAGGTCAGTCTTAGCTCTCTGCTCAAGAGTGGGGTTGAGGACGATCTCGCCGTCAACGAGACCTACGTTGATACCTGCGATAGGACCGTTCCACGGAATATCAGAAATAGAGATAGCGATAGAAGTTGCGATCATACCAGCGATCTCAGGTGAATTGTCAGGCTCAACAGCGAGTACAGTCATAACGACTGAAACGTCATTTCTCATATCCTTTGGGAAGAGAGGACGGATAGGTCTGTCAACGCAGCGTGAAGTAAGGATAGCCTTTTCAGTGGGCTTGCCTTCTCTCTTTGTGAAGCTGCCGGGGATTTTGCCGACGGAGTAGAGTCTTTCCTCGTAGTCAACTGAGAGGGGGAAGAAGTCAACGCCCTCTCTGGGCTTAGCGCTTGCAGTAACGTTAGCCATAACGACTGTTTCGCCGTAACGTACCCAGCATGAGCCATTGGAAAGACCGCAGGTCTTGCCTGTTTCTACGACAAGGGGTCTGCCGGCATAAGTGGTTTCAAAGGTTCTGTAATTCTCAAACATTGATATGCCTCCTGAAAAAATATTTTTGCAGCGGCTTTAGCAATAAACTCTGACACTGTATACAAAAGCTTTCAGGGTCACAGTTTAATGCTAAAAGCCATGAACTGCGGGTTTGTGAGAAAGACTTAAAGGCAGAAGGGGACTGCCCCTCTGCCTTCATGGACGTATGATTACTTACGGAGACCGAGCTTCTCTACGATAGCACGATATCTGTTGATATCCTTCTTCTTGAGGTAAGCGAGAAGGTTACGTCTGTGACCAACCATCTTGAGAAGACCTCTTCTGGAGTGGTGGTCATTCTTGTGGATCTTAAGGTGAGCGTTAAGGTCGTTGATTCTCTTTGTGAGAATAGCTACCTGAACCTCAGGTGAACCTGTGTCGTTTGCACTTGTTCTGTTAGCCTCGATAACGGCTGTTTTTTCTTCTTTTCTAAGCATTGAAAAGCACCTCATAAAATATAATATTCCGCTAACGTAGAAAGGGGTGGATATCTGAGGACATGCCCGGTTCCAAGTACGCGGTGATAATATTATAACACAAAACGAACGGCTTGTAAAGGGGTTTTTCAATTTTTTCAGTCAAAATACGTGATTTATTCTGTTGGAAGTATCGGGAGGAGGTCGGGGCTTACGAGACCTGAGTCAACTTTTTGTATCAGAACAGCATCACTGCCGGTTATTCCGTCACCGGGGTTATAGCAGTCGGCGTTAATTTTTGCGCGTTCGGAGAGAACATATTTGTCCTTGTTGCCGATAAACTGGAGAATAGTGACAGCGTCCGCAACTGTGACACTGCCATCGAGGTTGGCATCACCGTAGACAGGAGCGGGAATTTTTCCGAGTGATTCAAATCTGAGACCTGTTTCCTCAGCCCATTTTTCAGCAGTTGAACCGGTGTAGCCGTGAACTGTTGTTTTCTGCGGCAGGTCACCTTCATTTGGCGTGTATTCTATTTTGCAGTATGGGTCGAGAACGGTGATGTCCTCCATTCCGTCGCAGTCCTTGAATGCGTATGCACCGATGTGTGATACTTTTTCGGGAATTGTGAGGCTTGTCAGGGATGTACAGTTATGAAATGCATGACTTCCGATACTTGTCACGGATTCGGGAAGTTCAATTTTTGAAAGGTCAAAGCAATCACTGAAAGCATAGTTTCCGATGCGTGTGATATCGCCTTCAAACTGAATATACTTTACTGTACCATGATATACCAGATTATCTGGAAACCACGGAGTTTTACTGCTTGATTCGTAGTCATACATATCTCCTGTTCCGCTTATATAGAGACATCCGTCGGTAGTGAATAGGTACTCTGCCTTTTCGCCGCACCAGTCGTGGCCGAGGAGTCCGACTGCGCCTGCGGTCATGTTTTCAAATGACAATGCGGGACTGCAAGGAACAACTGCCTCACCTGCGAGGATTGCTGTAGTTAGAATTGCTGCTGTAATTTGTTTGATATTCATGTCACCAACTCCTGATTAAAATAATATATAACTATTATATACCTGTCTTATACTGGTGTCAAGCAAAATATATAAGTAAAATAATTTTTTTTGAAAGCATATTGACGTTCCGGCGGAAATATTATATAATAAGAATGTATGAAAATCAGGAAGTGATAAAAATGAAAAATTATGTTTCAGCATCAGTGCTCAGCGCTGACCTGCTCGATATGAGAAATGAAATAAAAAAACTTGAGGATAACGGTGTGGATATGCTCCATTTCGATGTTATGGACGGCATTTTCGTGAATAATATCACGTATGGTCTGCCGGTACTCGAACAGGTGAGGAAGGTCACAGACATGACCCTTGATGTCCACCTTATGATTACCGACCCGCTCAGATACGTTGAACGCTTTGCTAAGGCAGGAGCTGATATTATCAGTTTTCACTCCGAGAGTGAAAGCGATACTCTTGAAACTATCCGCACAATAAAAGCGTGCGGAGTCAGGGCGGCAGTTGCGATCAAGCCGAACACTCCGGCTGAGACCGTATATGAATTCCTTCCGGAGCTCGATATGCTGCTTGTTATGACTGTAGAGCCGGGATTCGGCGGACAGAGCTTTATCCCTGAGACCGTTGAAAAAGTACGTCTTATCCGTCAGAAGATCCAGCAGCTCGGACTCAGCTGTGATGTTCAGGTTGACGGAGGAATAAACTATGAGACTGCTCCCATTGCCAGAAATGCAGGCGCGAATGTCCTCGTTTCGGGAAGCTGCCTTTTCAGAGCCGGAGATATGTCTGAGGCGGTAAGAATGATAAAGGGAGAGCCTCAATGCAGCGGAATGTAAGAAGCGAACGCTTTATCTGGATAGACATAATGATTACGCTCCTTACCCTGGAGCTTATGGAGTATTTCTATTACGGCACAAGAGCTGTTGTACTGGGATTAGTATGCGCAGGCACATCTCTTGCGGCTGAGCTGATATCACTGAAGCTGATGCGGCGCAAGTTCACCGCTGACGACCTCACCTGCGTATCAGATGCACTTATCATTGCACTTATGCTGCCGGCTGCATTCGATTACAGGATAGCCGGTATAGCGGCAGTTTTTGCGGTTGTCGTTGCAAAGAACGTTTTCGGCGGAAGACTGAATATGATTTTTTCTCCTGCGGCGGCTGCCTATGTGTTCATTTACACATCGTGGAAGAATCAGCTTCTCATGTTTACAGAGCCGCATACCCATACAGGCCTTTTTGAGAAGGCAGGCGGACTTGTCAGCTCAGCAAGTCACAGTTTCAACATCTCAGGCAAGATGGATGTGTCAGATTTTGAGATACTGATGGGCAATATGAGCGGCGCACCCGGTGCAGTGAGTATACTTCTTCTCTCGGTTGCGGCACTTGTTCTGCTGTTCAGACGTTCGATATCTGCGGGTGCTTTTATCGGCACAATATCTGCGACTGCTTTCCTCTCAGCGATAGTACCGGCTTCTGCTAACCGCGTTGACTCAGTAAAATATACTCTCGTAACAAACATGGTCCTCTTTGCGGCAGTATATATTATCGCTGACCGCAGAATAGCTCCGAAACGCGGATATTTCGCATTTTTCTATGGCTTTTTTATTGCAGCGTTCTCATATATCCTCACTATCACAACAGCGAAGGAGAATTCGATAGTCCTCGTATCACTCGTGTTCACTCCTGTTGCCCTCGGATTCAAGAACCTCGAAAAGCACATAGAAACTGTCGAGCAGGAGGAACTTTCTGCAGCAGCGGCTGTAACCTCATCAGGAGAGGAGGCGGCAGCTGATGAATAAGAAGAAAGCAGCCGTTTTTGACGGACTCATCGGCGATAATACGGTTTTATCGGCACTTATGGTAATATCGCCTGTAATAGTCTGCGGCAATACGATTAGAAACGCTGTCGCACTTATTTATGCGTTTTCTGCGATAACCTTTATATCGGTGTTTTTAGGTTCATTTGTCCCGAAAAAACTGCCGTATGCTGCAAAGACCGTTATATATGCGGTTATTTCATCTGTTGTATACATTCCCGTAAAGAGTGTCGCACAGGGATTCTTTCCCGAAGTTGTGACCCGCGTTGGAATATACTTCCCGCTGCTTGCTGCGAATTCGCTTATCGTTTTGCAGCCGCAGACAAAGTTCCGCAGCATGAAACGAACACAGATGACGGCATCACTGGTATTCTATATTTTAGGATTCGATGCGGTAATGCTTATCACTGCTTTCCTGCGCGAACTCTTTTCAAGCGGTACGATCTACGGCAGGGTAGTTGACATGAATACCCTCATAAGCGGACTCGGTCTGCCGTTCGGCGGCTTTATATTCCTCGGACTCTTTTGCGGAGTTTACCGCGGTATACGTTCAGTTATAAGACGTGAAAACAGAGACGGAGGTGACGGCGATGTTCATAGTAGCTGAGTTCGTAGTCCTTCTCTCGACTAACCTCATACTCATGCAGGCACTCGGCACGAGTACACTCTTTATTGCTGCCGGAAACAGGAAGAATCTCCTGTGGACTGCTATTACTATATCAGTATTCACTTCAGCAGGCTCAGGTGCAGCTTATTTTATTAACAGACTTCTGCCTGCCGGAGCGGCTGACCTCACACCGTTCCTTTACACATTAATAATAGGTATACTCTACATCGGTATACTTGCCGGCTTGTATTTCGCGGGGGGAAAACTCTTTTCAACAGCGCGGAAATATGTTCATCTTTCTGCTTTCAACTGTGCTGTTATGGGAACTCTCTTCACGGTGACAGAACGTGCTGAGACCTATTCATCGCTTGACTCTTTCTTCAGCTATGTTTTAGCAGGTGCTGAGGCAGGAACAGGTTTCATACTTGCATCGTTCATTCTCACAGCGGCATACAGGAAGCTCAATTCGTCGAAAGTTCCGGCATCGTTCAGAGGCGGACCTGCAATGCTCATCTACCTCGGACTTATCTCTATGGCAGTTTATGCGCTAAGATAAAAAAATGCGCTTATACACTTTATTAGGAGTACAATAAATGAAACGCAAGAACAAAGGAAGGAAAATCTACAAAACCAAAGAAAAGAATTATTACGGCAAGAGTACATTCGGCAAGATGGTGTCGGGGCTTCTTACCGTATTGCTGATAGGCGGTATAGGCTTCATCGGCTACAGTGCCGCTGAACCTATCATAAACCTTACTCATCATAAGGGTGATAAACCTGCACCCGCTCTTCCTGAGACTACTGACGATACCGGAAAAGAAGGTGCGTCATCAGGTGAAAAGGCTGTGAACGAGCGATATAGTGCGGCGGCTCTTAATGTTAAGGACATCGAGAGTCTGAGTACACTTGAAAAAGCTCTTCATGCACTGCCGACCGATGAAAGGATAGAATTTGTTGAAGTACCGCTGAAAGTGAAGGGAGGAGCTGTTAACTATGCCTCTTCCGTCAGTGAAGCTCAGAACAGTCAGGCTGTACAGTCTTCGGTCACACTCAGCGATATGGTCTCAGTAATTGAAGCCGCAGGCTTCAAGCCGGCGGCTAATATCAGCACGCTTCATGATAATCTGCTTCCGACGGTGTACCCCGAAAGCGGCTATACAACCACTGACGACGGTTCACAGTGGCTCGACAATGACCCGAATAACAACGGAAAACCGTGGACTACACCTTACTCGCAGACTACCCTTAAATACCTCTCCGACATCGTTTCTGAAGTATCGGGTGCGGGATTTGAGCGTATAATCTGTTCAGACCTTGTTTATCCCGAATTCAGACAGTCTGACCTAAAACTTCTTGACGAAAAACTCGGCAAGAGTGACAGATTCATGGGACTTACATCTGCGGCAAATCTGCTGTATGAGAAGTCGGTCGAGAACGGAGCTTCAATGTATATCGGAGTTTCTGCAACTGATATGCTGAAAGGCAACAGCGATGTGCTTCAGCCAATGCTTCTTTCAGCAAATACAGTCGTACTCGAAATAGACGTTGACGAACTCGTTTACGGTGTGTCGGACGGTCATACACTTTACGAGTTTGAAGGTTCGCCCGAGGAGATTACCGACAAATGCCTGAAATTCCTCAGTCCCAAGCTTACCGACTTTAATGTTGCCGTAAGGGTAAAGGGACAGGGCAGGACTCGCGAAGAATTAAGCAAAGCAAAGGACAAAATAGCCGGATACGGATACTCATCATTCGTTATCGGCTGATAATAAACCCCGATTAATCGGAGAATGGAGAAAAACATGGCAGAGAATTTTACTGTATCCCTTCAGAAAATCATTGACGAATATCAGCTCGAAGTAATACATACTCACAAAAATCCGGAGGAAATACTCATTAGCGAGAACGATGTCAATCGTCCGGGACTTCAGCTCATGGGATTCTATGAGTATTTTAACCCTGAGCGTATACAGATAATCGGAAAAATGGAGTTTGCGTACCTCTCAACTATCGACGAGAAGACACGTAAGGAACGTTTACAGCTTCTCTTTGCACAGCGTCTGCCGGCACTTATAATTACAAGAGAACTGCCTTATTTTGCGGAAATGCTCGAACTTGCAAAGGAGTACGAAGTACCCCTTCTCAGAAGTAAGGAGAGCACATCTAACTTCATGTCCGGACTTATCGCATTCCTCAACCTTAACCTCGCTCCGAGAGTTACTCGCCACGGCGTACTTATCGAGATATACGGCGAAGGTGTGTTTATTACCGGCGAGAGCGGTGTAGGTAAGAGCGAGACTGCTATTGAGCTTGTAAAGCGCGGTCACAGACTTGTTGCAGACGATGCAGTCGAGATAAGAAAAGTATCAAATATCAGCCTTGTAGGAAGTTCGCCGGACAATATCCGCCACTTCCTTGAACTCAGAGGTATCGGTATCATAAATGCCCGCCGACTCTTCGGTATCGGTGCAGTTAAGATGACAGAAAAGCTCGACCTCGTTGTAGAGCTTGAGCAGTGGGACTCTGAAAAGGTCTACGACAGAATGGGCGTTGATACCGAATACGTAAGCCTTCTCGGTGTAAAGATACCCTCACTCACAATCCCTGTAAAGCCAGGACGTAACCTTGCGGTTATCCTTGAGGTAGCGGCTATGAACAACAGACAGAAGAAAATGGGCTACAATGCTGCTGCCGAGCTTCTCCACAGACTCGGTATGGAGTCAGACCCCAAGGAAACAGTTAGAAATTACGAATCATTCTGATTTATCGGGGGAGATAATATGCTAAATATAAACGAACTAACAGCTCTTTGCGATAAGCTTGGCTGCAAGATAACTCCTGAATGTCCGCTGAAGGAATACACGACATTCCGCATAGGAGGCTCATGCAGAGCACTTGTAAGTGTAAATTCTGCCGTTTCAGCAGCTGAACTTCTGAAATATCTCAAGGAGAACAAGGTAAAGTACGGCATTCTCGGCAGAGGAAGCAACGTCCTCGCAGCTGATGAAGGCTTCGACGGTGTAATTCTTCTTCTCGGCAGTGATTTTGCGAATATCACTATCGAGGACAACGTTATAAAGTGTCAGGCAGGCGCTCTTCTCGCGTCAGCCTGCGTTCACGCTCAGCACCTCGGACTTACCGGTATGGAGCACCTTTTCGGCATACCCGGAACAGTCGGCGGAGCTTTATACATGAATGCCGGTGCTTACGGCAGCGAGATGAAAGATGTTGTCGTTTCGGCACAGTATATCGACGAAAACTGCAATATACAGTCCATCTCAGCAGAGAATATGGACCTTTCCTACAGACATAGCTTTTTCTCAGGAAAGGACTGCATTATTACGTCAGTAACTCTAAAGCTTGAAAGCGGTGACCCTGACGAGATAAAGGCGGCTATGAACGAATGTATGCAGAAAAGAAGTTCCAAGCAGCCGCTTGACCATCCAAGTGCAGGAAGTACATTCAAGCGTCCGGAGGGAAGTTACGCTTCACTGCTTATCGACCAGTGCGGACTTAAAGGCATGAGCTGCGGCGGTGCTCAGGTTAGCGAGAAGCACTCCGGTTTCGTGATAAATACAGGCGATGCAACGTGCAGTGATGTACTTGAACTCTGCGGAAAGATAAAAACAATCGTAAAGGAAAAAACCGGTTATCAGCTTGAGCTTGAGCCGATCATTCTTTCCTGATAATACTGAAAGAGGATAATTCATGAACTTATTGATCGTTACCGGAATGTCCGGTTCAGGAAAATCGAGTGTAATGGACGTAATGGAGGATATCGGATACTATTGTATAGACAATATCCCGCCAAAGCTTATTCCCCAGTTCGTTGACCTTTGCCGAAAATCTGAAATGGGTGCTGATAAGATAGCAGTAGCAGTCGATATCAGAACAGGTGATATGTTCACGGAAATATTCCGTGCATGGCAGTCTCTTAAATCAGATGCGGATGTTGACGTTAAGGTGCTGTTCATCGAAGCAGACGACGAAGTTCTCATTAAACGATATAAAGAGACACGCCGTAAACACCCTCTTGACGAGAAATTCAACGGAAATCTCCATGAGGCGATACAGTATGAACGTGATCAGCTTTCGACACTAAGGGAGATAGCCGATTATTACATTGAAACATCGGGGCTGACTGCTTCACAGCTTAAAGACCAGATAAAGCAGCTTTTCCTTGAAAACCGTTCGGATTCGCTTATTATAAAGGTGATGTCATTCGGGTTCAAGTATGGAGTATCGACAGAGTCTGACCTTGTTTTTGACGTAAGATGCCTTCCTAATCCGTATTATATCGAGGAACTCCGCAACCATACCGGTCTTGAGGAGTGTGTCCGTGATTACGTTATGAGCTTTGATGAGTCACAGGAATTGTATAAGAAGATAAGTGACCTTATTGATTACCTTATACCGCTTTATATACGTGAGGGCAAGAGTCAGCTTGTTATAGCGTTCGGCTGTACAGGCGGAAAGCATAGGTCTATAACTTTTGCCGAACTGCTTGCAAATCATCTTATAGAGAATAAATTCAAGGTACAGAAGTACCACAGAGATATCACCAAAGATAAAAAATACTGATAAATGTCCGCATAATAGCCTGTTGCCTGTACAGTTACCGTACCTGCACCAGATTATATGCGGACATATTTTGAGAGGGGCGAGAAGGTGTCATTTTCAAATGAAGTCAGGGAGGAGATACGCTCTTCCATTACAGACAAGGACAAGCGGTTTGCCTGCTTGTATGGTATGTTGATTTTCTGCCGTCATCTCAGCAGCGACAGGATATCATTACAGACAAAAAGTACTACAGCAGGCGAGACTTTCCGTGAGCTTTTCCAGCACGTTTTTCACAGCGAAATAGATTGCCGTGAGTCGAACCGAAGCGGAAATACGCTATACACTTACGACATTTCAGACAAGTCGCTTATAGAAAGAGTTCTCGCAAAATACCACATCACAGACGGTGTAAGAAAGTTCGATGACGAGCTGATATCTACGTCAAGTCTCGGAGTTTTTACAGCGGGAGCTTTTCTTGCGTGCGGAAGTGTGAATGACCCGGCAAAAGAGTATCACCTTGAATTTTCTGTACCCGGAGAAATGCTTGCAAATCAGCTTATATCGCTGCTTTCTGACATAGGTGTATCTGCGGGGACCGCTATCCGCCGCGGACAGTACGTTGTCTACATCAAGGGCAGCGAGTCCATCGAGGACACACTTACTTTCATCGGGGCACAGCAGTGTACACTTGAACTTATGAATGTGAAAATCTATAAGGACGTCCGCAACAAGGCGAATCGTATCGCTAACTGCGACAGTGCCAACATCGACAAGGTAGTTGCAGCAGCAATGAAGCAGCAGGAGGATATCCTGCTCATAGCTTCCTCTGTCGGACTTGAGTCCCTCACTGACGAACTGCGCGAAGTCGCTGAGCTGCGCCTTGAAAACGTTGGAATGAGCCTACAGGAGATAGGAAACAGTCTTGCAGAGCCTATAAGCCGTTCCGGAGTCAACCACCGTTTCCGTAAGCTTGCAAAAATTGCCGATGACATAAGGCAGGGAGGAAGTCCTGATGCGAAGTGACGGATTTGTAAATCTTCATGTTCATACGCAGTACAGTCTGCTCGACGGTGCGTGCCGTATCACAGAACTTATTGAACGTGTCAGAGAACTTGGTCAGACAGCTGTTGCGATAACCGACCATGGTAATATGTACGGTGTGGCTGAGTTCTGGAAGACTGCCGCAAATTCCGGAATAAAGCCGATTATCGGCTGTGAAGTGTATGTTGCACCGCGAACCAGATTTGACAGAGAGCCGAAACTCGACCAGCGTCCGTATCATCTTGTATTGCTGTGCGAGAATAATCAGGGTTACAGTAACCTTGTGAAACTCGTGTCAGCGGGTTCGATCGAGGGATTCTACAACAGACCGCGTGTAGACGTTGAACTTCTGAAAAAGTATCACGGCGGACTTATTGCACTGTCAGCTTGTCTTGCCGGAGAGATACCTCGCTTGCTGAGCAGCGGACAGTACGCTGCTGCAAAGGAAAAGGCACTCGAATACCGCGATATTTTCGGTGAAGGCAACTATTATATAGAGGTACAGTCACACGGTATCCGTGAGGAATTGCAGATTCTGCCGCAGCTGTACAGACTTTCTGCCGAGACAGGGATTCCTCTTGCCGCAACAAATGACTGTCACTATATTAATAAGATGGACTCCGAATTGCAGAATATTCTACTGTGCATTCAGACCGGAAAATTGCTTGGCGAGCCGACCGGACTTAATTTTGAAACGGACGAGTTTTACGTAAAGTCTGCGGACGAAATGGCAGAGCTTTTTGCCGGACATGAGGAGGCTGTCACAAATACCGCAGATATTGCCGCACGGTGCAATGTTGACATGAACTTTGACAGTGCGATAAAAATCCCGCATTTTCATGTCGAGGGGACAGACGATAACGATATGTACCTGCGAAGACTTGCCCATGCCGGAATGGTCAAACGTTACGGAAAAGCGGTACCTGAGAATATCGTAAAACGGCTTGATTACGAACTTTCGGTCATCACTGAGAAGCACTTTACTGACTATTTTCTCATTGTTTGGGACTTTATTCGCTATGCACGTGAACACGATATACCGGTTGGACCCGGAAGAGGCTCGGGAGCCGGAAGTCTTGTCGCATACTGCATAGGCATAACCGGAATTGACCCTATCAAATTCAATCTCATGTTCGAGCGCTTTCTGAATCCGGAGCGTGTAAGTATGCCGGACTTTGATATCGATTTCTGCATAGAGGGCAGACACTATGTTAAGGAGTATGTAGTGCAGAAATACGGTGCAGACAAGGTATCTGAGATAATCGCTTTCGATACACTTAAAGCAAAAGCCGCAGTCAGGGACATAGCACGTGTTATGGGACTTCCCTACAATCTTGCGGACAGGGTCGCAAAGCTTATCGACCCGAAAGGTGACCTGACCTCTTCTCTGCGTGACAATCCCGACCTTGCTCAGTTATACGATTCCGACAGGTCAGTGAAAAAGCTGATAGACCTTGCATTGCGACTTGAGGGTATGCCTCGGCACACTTCTACCCATGCGGCAGGAGTCGTGATATCGGCAGTGCCGCTTGATGACCTTGTACCGCTTCAGCGCAATGATAACACGATTACAACGCAGTACACTATGGAGTACCTCGAATCTCTCGGACTGCTCAAAATGGACTTTCTCGGACTCCGCAACCTTACTATTATCAGGGACGCTGTAAGAGAGATTCAGCGTACTGAGCCCGAATTCAATATCAACCGTATCCCTACTGATGACAGTGACGTTTACAGAATGCTCGCAAATGGCGATACAGCGGGAGTTTTTCAGTTTGAGAGTGCAGGAATGACACAGAAGCTGATTGACTTACAGCCTGAGCGTCTTGAAGACCTGATAGTGATATTGTCGCTTTACCGTCCGGGTCCTATGAAGTCGATACCGGTCTATATAGAGAACAAAAAGGCTCCGGACAAAATAAAGTATATCCACCCGAAGCTTAAAGAGATACTCGGCGAGACGTACGGAGTTATGGTCTATCAGGAACAGGTAATGGAGATTTGCCGTAAACTTGCCGGATATTCCTACGGTCACGCGGACATTGTACGACGTGCAATGGCTAAGAAAAAGCACGATGTAATGCTCCGTGAGCGTGACAGCTTTGTAAGCGGAGCAGTTGCAGGGGGAGTACCCGAAGAGTCGGCAAATGCGATTTTCGACGAAATGGTGAGCTTTGCATCGTATGCATTCAATAAATCGCACGCGGCGGCATATGCCTATCTTGCGTATCAGACTGCGTACCTGAAATATCACTTCCGCGGTATTTATATGGCGGCGGTGATGTCGAGTGTTATGAGTTCGGCAGGAAAGCTTGCAGAGTATATCAGCGAGTGCCGGTCAGCGGGGATAGAGGTAATGTGTCCGCACGTAAACCGCAGTATGAAGGGATTTACCTTCACTGACGGCAAGATGTACTTCGGACTTCTCGCAGTGAAAAATGCAGGAGGAGGTCTTGCGGACAAGATTATCCGTGAACGCAGTGACAACGGAGTCTTCCGTAGTTTACAGGACTTCTGTGAACGTGTAGGAGGCAGGGAACTGAATAAAAAAGCACTTGAAAGTCTCATCAAGTCCGGAGCATTCGACGGACTCGGTCTCAACCGCCGGCAGATGCTTGAAAACTATGAAATACTGATGGACGCCGCCGGAAGCGGAAACAGAGGAATCATCGAGGGTCAGCTCGGACTTTTCGGTTCGGCTGACACTGAAAGTATGAACATGAGGATACCCTTCAAGCCGGAGTTTGATAAACGAAAACTGCTTGCGATGGAAAAAGAGGCGGCAGGAATCTACCTGAGCGGTGACCCGCTTGCAGAGTATTCATACCTTTCAGAACTTCTGCGTGTGAACAGAGTATCCGGCATAGCTGAGGGAAGTCCTAAAGACGGCGATAGTGTGTGTCTTATGTGCATATTGCAGGATATGAAGGTACACATCACCAAAAAGGGAACAAAAATGTGTTTTATCACCGTTTCGGACGGTTCGGGAGAAGTTGAGGCAGTAGTGTTTCCGGACCTTTTTGCAGTGAGCGGTTCACGTCTTCACGAGGACTCAATCCTGCTCATAAACGGCAAAATATCGCTGAAAGACGATAGTGTAACAGTGATATGCGGCAGTATTTTTGCAGAAAATGAACTGTCACGCATGACGGAGAATATGAAGCTGTGTATTAAGGCTGATTCGGCGGACGTACCTATAGAAGCAGTAAGTGCACTGTGCGGACGATACTCCGGTTCAACTGAAATCTGCTTTTACCTGACCGACGTCAGAAAGGTGATAAAACCTAAAAGCGGACTGTCTGTGGCTGTGAATCAGGAGAGCTACAGGGCATTTTCAGACGTTTTTTCACCGGATTTTCTGAGACTTATACGCTGAAAACAATATTTTTCTGAAAATATGTGAGAATTCACTTGACAATAATCGTCAAAAGAGGTAAAATATATATTGTATGGAATTAAACTGC
>CADAYP010000006.1:0-77088 GCA_902792235.1 Ruminococcus flavefaciens | reverse complement strand
GCGGGACCGGTTGTTCAGCCCGGAAACAGTGAACTCAGCAAAAACGGCGTAATAAGGGTAATGCCAATTGGTGACTCTATCACATTTGGCTATGGAAATGAAGGCGGCTACAGAAAGTACCTTGACTATTTCCTCAAAGAAAAGGGCTACACTCAGGTAGACATGGTTGGTCCCGAGGGCAAGAGCGGAGCTTCATTCAATTATAACGGAAAAAGCGTTTCATACGACGACAACCACGCAGGATACAGCGGATACACTATAAAACAGAAGTATCCTATCCCGAGCTGGGGCGAGAATGGACTGCTTGAAAAGCTAAAGAGCAAGGACGCAGTAAGCAGTGCAAAGCCTGATGTAATACTGCTGATAATCGGAACTAACGACATGACGGCTAACCGTGCACTGAGCGAATGTGAGAGTGACCTTCACGACCTCATCGACTACATACTTTCAACAATGCCGTCAGACAGTGTGATATACATGGGTTCTATCCCCGAATTCACAGCATACGGCGGAAATGCACAGCGAGTTGCAAATTACAACAGCACAGTTAAAAAGGTTGCTGACTCATATGCAAGTGAAGGGAAGAATGTAAAGTTTGCGGACGTGCACGGCTGTCTCAACGGAACAGCAGACCTTCAGAGCGACAATCTTCATCCGAGTGCCGCAGGATACGAGAAGATAGGCAAATTCTGGGCAGGAATAATTGACGATTACGTATCATCTTCAGCCATTGATGTTCCTGCGACGACAACAGAAGTTCCCGAAGAGAGCGGAGTTTTAGGCGATGCTAATGACGATGGCTTTGTAACTGTTGCAGACGCAGTAGCAATTCTTCAGTATATCGGCAACAAGGACAAGTATTTCCTCACAGACAAGGGCAAGAGGAATGCAGACGTAGACGGAGCAGCCGGAATAACCGGCAGTGACGCACTGACTATTCAGAAGTATGACGCAGGACTTATAAATGAAAGTCAGTTTATACGTATATCAGCGTGAAAGAAATACCCCTCATCAGCAGTGATGAGGGGATACTTTTATATTATCTTAGTTGACCATTCCTCGATATTCCAGATATTGTCGGCGATATCCATGTAAAATTCCGGTTCATGGCTGACGATGAGGACAGTTCCCTTGTAGTCCTTGATAGCCTTTTTCAGCGACTCCTTTGCATCAACATCGAGGTGGTTGGTAGGCTCGTCGAGTACGAGGAGATTGACCTCTTTCAGCATAATGCGGCATATTCTGACCTTAGCATTTTCACCGCCGGAGAGAACTCTCATCTGCGAGGTTATATGTTCAGTCGTAAGTCCGCACTGAGCGAGAGCGGCGCGTACTTCGGCATTGGTCATAGAAGGGTACTCTTCCCATATCACATCGAGAGCGGTCTTTGAGGTACTCTCCTCTTCCTGCTCGAAATAGCCGTATTCAACGAACTGGTCATGCTCAATATAGCCTGAGAGCGGCGGAATAATTTTAAGCAGGGTCTTGAGAAGGGTGGACTTGCCTATACCGTTTACACCGCGGATAGCGATTTTCTGTCCATTTTCCACCTTTACCGAAATAGGCTTGGTGAGTGGTTCATCATAGCCGAGAACAACGTTCTTGCAGTCGATAACGACACGTCCGGGAGTGCGTGCTTTTCTGAAAGAAAAAGTTGGCTTAGGTTTCTCACGCATGAGAGTTATCTTGTCCATTTTGTCGAGTTTTTTCTGACGTGACTTAGCCATGTTGGTAGTAGCGACGCGAGCCTTATTGCGGGCGATGAAGTCTTCAAGGTCAGCGATTTCCTTCTGCTGTTTTTCATAGGCTTGTTCAATCTGTTTCTTTTTGAGTTCGTACATTCTTGTGAAGTTGTCGTAATCACCTGTATAGCGCGTCATGACGGCATTTTCAACATGGTATACGACATTGATAACACTGTTCATGAACGGAACATCGTGTGAAACGAGAATGAAAGCGTTTTCGTAATTTTGCAGGAAATTGGTAAGCCAGCGGATATGGTTTTCGTCGAGAAAGTTAGTAGGCTCGTCGAGAATGAGTATCATCGGGTTTTCGAGGAGTACCTTAGCAAGAAGCACCTTTGCACGCTGACCGCCCGAAAGCTCGGCAACGTCCCTGTCAAGACCGATTTCATTGAGACCGAGACCGTTAGCGTATTCGGAAATTTTAGCGTCGATAGTATAATAGCCGCTGTAATCGAGGATACCCTGTATTTCGCCGACTTCCTCCATAAGAGAGTTCATCTCGTCCTCTGAGCAATCGGACATTTTGTCATACAGCGCGAGCATTTCTGTTTCAAGCTCTGAGAGGTGGTCGAAAGCTTCACGCAGGACATCGCGTATAGATTTACCCTTAGCGAGGGTACTGTACTGGTCGAGGTAACCGGTTGTGATGTGCTTGCACCATTCGATTTTGCCCTCATCGGGCTGAATCTTGCCCATGATAATATTCAGAAAAGTCGATTTGCCTTCGCCGTTAGCGCCTACAAGACCGACGTGTTCACCTTTCAGCAGACGGAATGACGCATCGTTAAGAATCTGTCTTGCGCCGAAACCGTGGGTAACGTGTTCAACATTGAGTATGCTCATATTAATCCTCCGGAAAAAACTGTTTAAGGCAATTGTGTTGCCTAAAGTATACTTATTATACCTGATTGCGGACGAAAAAGCAAGGGCGGACAGACAAAAGCAGGGAAACGGCGGTATCATTGCAGTTTTACACTTTTCACACATATTTCACTATAATAAACTTGACACTTCCGAAACTATGGGGTATAATTTTATAGTGTCACCTGATGGTTGACAAATGACATTTTAAGAAATGAAAAAGGTGCAAAATGAAAAAATTTCAAAACCTGATGCAAAAGCGGTGGTTTTCAAATGCAGTTGCCGGATGCATAACCGTTGCGGTATATCTGCTCCTTTCAAATATAGGAACTGTATGGAGTGGGATAACGCAGTTTATAGGTTATTTTTCGACCGTTATCGGTGGTGCGGCGATAGCGTATCTCATGAATCCGCTTGCAAAACTATATGACAGGAAAGTATTCAGACGGCTGAAAAAAGACTCGCTTAGGTGGTCGCTGTCAGTAGCACTTGCCGTGACAACGGTAGTACTGTTTCTCATACTGATACTTGTGATACTGATACCTCAGCTTCTGGAGAGTATAACGAATTTCGTTACGAATCTCGGACCGTATGCGACTTCACTTCTGAGAAAACTAAACGACTTCGGACTTTCATTCTCTGATTCAAACAAGGCGAAGTTAATGAAAGAACTCCTTGAATCGTCAGAGGATGTACTCAACAAGCTTGTTGAATACATTACTGACAACTTCCCGAAGATAATCAGTGCGTCTACGACAGCGGGAAAAGGAGTAATAAACTGGGGAATAGCGTTTGTAATATCTGTTTATCTCCTTGCTGCAAAGACTAAGATAAAAGCCGGAATCAGGAAACTTATGAAGGCAACGATGAGCGATAAGGTATACGATGATTCGGTAGAATTTCTTTCGCGCTGCAACGCGATACTCAACCGATATGTAATATGCGACCTTCTTGACGGTCTTATAGTAGGGGTAGCGAATGCCGTATTTATGGCAGTATGCGGAATGCAGTATATAGGACTTGTATCGGTACTTGTCGGAGTTGCCAATCTTATACCGACGTTCGGACCATTAGTAGGTGCAGTAATCGGAACATTCATACTCCTTATGGTAAATCCGATTCATGCTCTTCTTTTCCTGATATTCACGATAATCCTGCAAACTATTGACGCAGTTGTAATAAAACCGAAGCTGTTCGGAAACACATTCGGAGTATCAGGACTTCTCATACTTGTAGCGTTAGTAATAAGCGGCAAGGTATTCGGAATTATCGGAATAATTTTCTCGGTACCTGTCGTAGCGATAGGTGACTATGTCTACAGGGAGATATTAATACCGCGGCTTGAACTAAGAAAAAATGAGCCGGAAAAGGATGAACCGCCTCAGCAGGATGAAGAAGATGATGAATAAACGAGGACACTTCCTGTACATCAGGAAGTGTTTTTTTGCATATTTTATTAGCGAGAAGAAGGAAGCAATAGTGGAAAACACAGAATATTGTATTTGATGTTGACATATTTAATTTGTCAATGTATAATTAATAATGAGGGAATATGCGCGTAAACCTATCGGATACTCGTAAAACGATGCATCTGACGGGTTTGTGCTGAAAGAACTTTTCATGTCAGGAGGTAAGGAAGTGACAGGAAATATACTAGATTTTCTCGAGAACACAGCAGAAGTATATCCTGATAAAACAGCTGTCAGAGTTGAAGATGAGACCATAACGTATGCAGAATTCGTCGCACGAGCGAAAGCGATAGGAACATCTCTTGCAAGGAACGAAATATACGGCAGACCCGTCGGGGTATACATGGAAAAAGGCATAGAGGCACTGAGTGCGTTTTTCGGCATCGTATATGCCGGAGGCTTCTATTCAATGCTGAACACCGAGCTGCCGGCGAGCAGATTGCAGCAGATATGCGAAGTATTGCAGGGCGGAATAGTTATTACAACAGAGCAGATGCGCGAAAAAGCGGAAGAGATATTCCCTGATGACTGCATAAAAACAGTTGAGGAACTTTCAGAAACTGTAGCTGACGAATCTGTATTAGAGCCTGTCCGCCGGCGAATGATAGACACTGACCCGCTGTATATAAACTTCACTTCCGGCTCGACAGGAACACCTAAAGGCATAGTCGTTTCGCACAGGAGCGTTATCGACTTCATCGACTGCTTTACCGATATTTTCGGTATAGGACCTGACGACGTCATAGCGAATCAGGCACCGTTTGATTTCGATGTATCAGTCAAGGACATTTACTCGGCATTCAGGACAGGAGCGGAGCTTCTTATAGTTCCTCGCAGGTATTTTTCGTCGCCGACGGTACTGATAGACTACCTCTGCGACAATAAAGTTACGGTTATGATATGGGCAGTATCAGCATTGTGTCTGATAAGTACATTTCACGGACTTGATTACAAGACACCGGATACGATAAAGAAAGTACTTTTCAGCGGCGAGGTAATGCCGTACAAGCACCTTAAACAGTGGCAGGAGCACCTGCCGGATACTACTTTCATCAATCTATACGGTCCGACGGAGATAACCTGCAACTGCACATATCATATACTTGAGAAGGAACGTGATTACTCCGAGGGTATACCGATAGGGGTACCATTTCCTAATGAGGACGTTTTTCTGCTCAGCGACGAGGGAAAGCTTGTGACCGGAGTTGACGAGGTCGGAAAAATAACCGTAAGGGGAACTGCTCTTGCACTCGGATATTACCGAATGCCGGAGAAGAATGATGAGTGCTTCATACAGAATCCGCTGAATCCTGACTATCCTGAAACAGTATATCAGACCGGCGACCTCGGCAAGTACAATGCACGCGGCGAGATGATGTTCTGCGGAAGGTCGGACAATCAGATAAAGTACATGGGGCACCGTGTCGAGCTTGAAGAGGTTGAGCGTTCAATGGCGGCAATCGACGGAGTAGAGCGCTGTTTCTGTGTATTTGAAAAAGAAAAGCTGAAGGGTTACTACGTCGGCACTATTGAAAAGGCAAAGCTTCATTCGCTTATGAAGGAGACCCTGCCCGTATTCATGGTACCCGGTTTTATCCGGAAGCTTGAAGAGATGCCTATGACAAAGAACGGCAAGATAGACCGCCGTAAAGCAATAGAAACAGCGGAGGTCAGAAAAAAGTGAGCGACGTAAAATCACTGATAAATACCGGTAAAACAGCATTTTATACGTTTGATATCGGCACACTGAAAAAGCGTACAAGCTATCTTCGGAATCATTTGCCGGAGGGAGTATCGCTGTGTTACGCAGTTAAAGCGAATACATTCATAATAAAGGAACTGATCGGCGAGGTCGACTGCTTTGAGATATGTTCCCCCGGAGAAGCGGAGATATGCCGCACACTCGGAGTACCGAAGCGGGAAATGGTCATATCGGGGGTATACAAGTCTGAGGAGACTGTAAAAATGCTTGCGGCAGACCCTGATTTCGACGGAATAATAACAGTCGAATCACCGGAGCAGTATAGAATGATATGCAGGTATTCGGCAGAATACAGCCGTAAACTGACAGTGCTTCTGCGTCTTACGAATGACAGTCAGTTCGGAATGGACAGTTCGGAGATAGAGCACATTGTAGCCGAAAAGGCAGATGGTATAAAAATTGCCGGCATACAGTTTTTTTCGGGAACGCAGAAAACGTCTGTGAAGAAGCTGAAACGCGAGATAGATAAGCTTGATTCTTTCCTGCACCATTTGCAGGACGATTTCGGCTATACTGCGGAGATTCTCGAATACGGCACCGGTTTTCCCGTGAGCTATTTCACCAATGACGAATTTGACGAGGAGGAATATCTTTCCGCTTTTTCGGAGGTGCTGTCCGGAATGACGTTCAAGACTCATATCACGCTTGAACTCGGCAGAAGCATAGCCGCATCGTGCGGAAGGTACTACACCCACATAGTTGATATAAAGCACAACAAAGGTCAGAATTACGCACTTATCGACGGAGGTATGCATCACCTTGTCTATTTCGGACAGCATATGGCAATGCGTCACCCTGTAATGTCAGTTTGCGGAAAGACTGAAATAATCCCCGACAGGTACTGGCAGATATGCGGAGCATTATGCTCAATGAACGACATCGTAGTTAAGCAGATATGCCTGCCCGATATAGAGAAAGGTGACACGCTTTGCTTTGAGAATACGGGAGCATACTGTATGACAGAGGGAATCTCACTGTTTCTCAGCCGTGATATTCCGGCAGTATATCTGATTAAGGAAAACGGCGACGCAGTATGCGTCCGTGAAAAATACGAGACATCAAGTCTCAACACACCCGAATATGAAAGGATATAAAATCATGGAAGAATTAATTGAAATTTTAGAGGACATTCAGCCTGACATCGACTACGAGAACTGTGAAAACCTTATCGACGGACATCTTCTCGATTCACTCTCAATACTCTCGCTCGTTGCAGAACTTGAGGACGCATTCGACATAACGATTCCGGCGGTAGAGATAGTTCCTGCGAACTTCAACTCTGCAAAGAGTATGATGAAGATGATAGAGCGCCTGCAAGAGGAGGACTGAGATGTTTCTGCTCTCCGCCATTTCAGACGGAAAACTAACGTCACTGACATCGTTTTTTTCGCTTGAATTTTTCGCAGTATTTCTGCCGGTCTGTCTGATAGGATATGCAGTAACACCGGCGAAGTGCAAGAAGTACTATCTGCTTGTGATAAGCTACATTTTTTACTGGCTTATCAGCGGTCCGCTGCTTGGTTACCTTGTCGGAATCACCGGAGCGGTATACGGATTCGGCTTATGGATAGACCATATACAGAACAGGCAGAAGGACGCATTAAAAGGACTTAAAAAAGAGGAAAAAAAGCAGGTAAAACAGGTATATATCAAGAAACAGCGGCGAGTTATATTATTCGCCGTTATCGCTGATATCGGGTTGCTGCTTGTGCTGAAATATACAGCATTTTTCCTTGGCAATGTCAATTCGCTGCTTGATATAGCGGGTATTATGTTCCGTGTTACGATACCGAAATTCGTGATGCCGCTTGGCATATCGTTTTTCACATTGCAGGCACTTTCGTACGTAGTTGACGTCTATCACGGACTTGCAAAGGCAGACCGGAACTTTCTGCGGCTTGCGCTGTTCATCGGCTTTTTTCCGCAGATAGTTGAGGGACCAATATGCCGCTACTCACAGACAGCGGACAAACTTTGGAACGTCAGACAGATAGAGTACCATAATCTTACAATGGGTATGCAGAGATTCCTTTACGGTATGCTGAAAAAGGTAGTCATTGCCGACAGAATGGACCCGTTTGTGAGCAGTGTATTTTCGGAGCATAAGACGTATCAGGGCGGAGTTATCGCCATAGCGGCAGTATGTTATACAGTACAGCTTTACGCAGACTTTTCGGGTTCAATGGACGCAGTAACAGGCATCTCGCAGATACTGGGAGTAGAAATGCCGGAGAACTTTGAGCGGCCGTTTTTTTCGAGGACTATTTCCGAATTCTGGAACCGCTGGCACAAGACTCTCGGTGCATGGTTCAGGGACTACATTTTCTATCCGGTAACGACAGCGGACAGAATGAAGAAGCTGACATCGTCTGCACGCAAGAAGATAGGCAACCACTACGGACCACTTCTTGCCGGAAGTATCGCACTATTCTGCGTGTGGTCGTGTAACGGACTGTGGCACGGTTCAGCGTGGAACTATATATTTTTCGGAATGTACCATTTTGTTCTGATACTTATCGGAAGTCTGATAAGTCCGCTGGTAAAGAAGACGAATCAGAGGTTCGGAATAAATTCTGAAAGCACAGCGTACAAGACGTTTCAGACGATAAGAACGACGATACTCGTAATAATCGGTGAACTCTTTTTCCGCGCAGAGGGACTTCGGAACGGCTTTTCGATGTTTTGGAAGATGCTGACGGACTTCTCGTTCACAAGTTTCAACAGGGAACTTCTGCTGAAAAGCAGTCTCGGGTACAAAGATTTCGCGATAACTGCCGTAACACTTGTGATAGTGTTCGCGGTAAGCGTAATAAATGAAAAGGGCATATCGGTACGCGACACGCTTGCAAAGAAAAACATCGTAATTCGGTGGGCAGTTTTGTACGCACTTATCATGTACATAGTTATTTTCGGGGCATACGGATTCGGATATATGCCGGTCGACCCGTTGTACGCACAGTTTTAGGAGGTCTCAGATGCTCAGTGTTATAAAAAATACTGGAAAAGCGGCGGTATTTACAGCCGGACTTGCCGTACTTCTTACAGTGACCTCGTTTGTAGTTCAGCCGAAGGACAACAGTGAAGACGACGGTATCCACGACGGACTCGCAAACGGCATACTTGCCGAACCTGATGAAACGATAGACGTGTTAGTAGTGGGCGACAGCGAGGTATATGCGGCGATAATGCCTCTCAGAATGTGGGAGAAACAAGGTATAACAGCGTATGCCTGCGGAACAGGAGCACAGAAACTCGGGTACACGTTTGATTTTGTGAGGAAAAATGCAGAAACTCAGTCGCCTGATGTGGTGGTACTTGAAACGAATACACTCTACCGTGAACTGTCCTATGATGATGTGCTGTATAACAGGGCGGAGGGACTTTTTCCATTTTTCGCATATCACAGCCGATGGAAGTCTGTAACAAAGCGCGACCTGAATCCTGCGGTAGAGTATACACACGTCAGTGAAACGAAGGGATACTCTTTTTCGGAGGACATAGTACCGGCGGACGACAGCGGCTATATGACCGTGTCTGACGAAAAAGAACCGATACAATCCATCAGCCGCACGTACGTGAAAAAGATAAGCGATTTCTGTAAAAAGAACGGCAGTGAACTGATTCTCCTCAGCACTCCGAGCACGCTCAACTGGAATTATCCGCGTCACAACAGTGTTCAGGAGCTTGCAGACGAGATAGGAGCGAGCTACATAGACATGAACATACTGCGTGACGAAGTGCCTGTAGACTGGCAGACTGACACTCAGGACGGCGGTGACCATATGAACTATACCGGTGCAGTAAAGGTCAGCGACTATCTTGGCAGTTACCTTATCGAAACGGGCAAAGTAAGGAGTCATAAAGGCGATAAAGCGTATTCTCAGTGGGACGAAGCCGCTGAAGAATTCAACAATACCCATAAACACGAATGAGCAGTCATAAGCGAGCTTCCCTGAGCGGAAACAGCGGGTTACCGAGCTGTAAATTTCCGGTACCCGCGAAACCGACAAAGGGGGAGACTCCTTTTTGTCTGCTCATTTTTTGATATGATAAAAACAGGACTGTTTCAGTAGTAAAGGATGGTGAGAGCGGTGACCGGTGCAGAGTACAGCGAGCTTTATAAAAAATCGCGGGACAGAGCGTGTGATGCACTTTTTGAAAGCTACTGCGACTATGTGTATGCGATAGTTCACAGTAAAATCAGGAGTGTTGCGTCAATAGAGGACATTGAAGAATGTGTTAGCGATATATTTGCCGAGGTATTTTTCGGGTATGACAGCGAAAAAGACCGTTCATGCGATATGAAAGGCTACATCGGAACTGTAGCAAAGCGCAGGGCGATAAATGAGTATCACAGGCTGACTGCGGGGGCGAAGCATTTCTCATCTGAAAGCTATGACGAAATTATTTCTGATACCGACATTGAATCTGAATCAGATAAGGAAGAGACAAGCAAAATACTGAAACGAACGATAGACGGACTAGGTAATCTTGATTCGACAATAATCCTACAGAAGTACTACCATGACCGCACATCAGAAGAGATAGGTGAGATGCTTTCAATGAAAGGAACGGCGGTGCGAATGCGAACATCAAGAGCGCTCAAAAAACTGAAAAAAGCATTGTCTGCCGACGGATTCAAGGTATGACCTTCACATTCAGAAAGGTATATTTCTGTTGACAAGGCACTTGGCAAGATGTTATAATCTATTCAGAATAACAGAAACGGAGGTAACCTCATGAATGAGATAAAGTGTCCCCACTGCGGACAGGCATTTACGGTTGACGAGGCAGGATACGCGGCTATCCTCAGTCAGGTACGTACAAAGGAGTTTGACGACGAACTTCACCGACAGCTTGAGGTAATGTCGGCGGCTGAACGCAAGGACAGTGAGCTGAAAATGAATGAAGCAGTGTCGGAAGTGACAACACGTAAAGACAGCGAGATAAACGAGCTTAAACTGAGAATACAGAAACTTGAGTCAGAAGCAGAGCAGAACAGTAACAGTACAGAACTTGCGATTTCGCGTGCAGTGAGCAAGGAGAAGGAAAAGTATGAGAAAAAGCTGAGTGAAAGCAGCGAGGAACTTGCAAAAAAGCGTGAAGAGTTGGTACTGCTTGGTTCAAAGCTAGAGAATGTGAAGCTTGAAAACGAGCTTGCGATAAAGGAAGCGGTATCGAGGATAGAAAGTGAACGCGATACTCAGAAAGCCGAGTATGAGGCGAAACTGAAAGCACAGCAGGAAAGTCTCGAATACTACAAGGACCTCAAAGCGAAGATGTCGACGAAGATGATAGGCGAGACTCTCGAACAGCACTGTGAGAATTCGTTCAATATGATACGTGCGGCGGCATTCAGAAACGCAGAATTCGGCAAGGACAATACGGTTACAGACGGTACAAAGGGCGACTACATCTACCGTGAAAAAGACGACGAAGGCAACGAGATAATCTCAATAATGTTTGAGATGAAAAACGAAATGGAGACAACAGCCTCCAAGCACAGAAACGAGGACTTTTTCGCAAAGCTTGATAAGGACAGGCGTAATAAAAACTGCGAATATGCGGTACTTGTATCACTTCTGGAGTCGGAAAACGAGATGTATAATCAGGGCATAGTGGACGTATCGTATGCATATGAGAAGATGTACGTTATCCGTCCGCAGTTTTTCATTCCGATGATAACGATACTGCGCAATGCGGCGATGAATTCGCTTGAATACAAGCGTCAGCTTGCCTACATAAAGAATCAGGAAATCGACATCACACATTTTGAGGAGCGAATCGAGGACTTCAAGAGTGCATTCTCAAAGAATTACGACCTTGCAGGAAGACAGTTCAACACAGCGATAGAGGAAATCGACAAAACCATAGAGCACCTGAATAAGGTAAAGGAAAACTTGCAGAAATCGCTGAATAATCTGCGGCTTGCCAATAATAAGGCACAGACTCAGCTGACTATCAAGGCACTCACGAAGGATAATGACACGATGATAGAAATGTTTGACCAGCTTGAAAAAACGTCAGGAGAGGAGTAAGTTAATCCTTTTATATTATTAACTTTTACAATCTGAATTATTGACTTTGCCGCTGTATTATGGTACAATAGTACTGATGAAAAATATTTGCATTTATTAAATATTTAGAAAAATATTTGAGCTATTTTAGATGAGGGACAGCAAGACATTTTTAAACGGTAATAAGGAGATATAAATATGGGCGTTTTTGATGTCTTAAAAATTAAAAATGGCGTAGCCCAGGGTATCCGTTTTGAAAGTCCTTTGGGCGAGGGACACTATTCGGGTCAGGTCAATTCATCGAGACTGCCGAACGGACAAGGCATATTCGTTAACAGCGTCGGAGTAGAGTACGAGGGCGACTGGGAAAACGGAGTCCTGAGCGGATTCGGAAAGAAGTACGCAAAAGGATATTATGACACGTTAGACGAAGACGGCGCTACTTCTCTTGTGTATGCCGGAGAATTTGCAGATAATAAATTTCACGGCAATGGAAAGCAGTTCAGCTACTCAGGAAAAATCGAGTATGACGGAGAATACAAGGAAGGCTGGAAAAACGGTCACGGCATAGAGTATTACGAAAACGGCAACGTAAAATACGACGGAGAATGGGCGCGTGACAAGTATCACGGTTCCGGAGTTTACCACTATAAAAACGGCGATATCCTTGAAGGCAAGTGGAGCGAAGGCTTGCTCAACGGCGACGCGGTACTGAAAAAAGCGGACGGCAGTTCATACAAGCGTATTTACAAGGAAGATGAAGTAGTCAAGGAGCAGATACTCACTGCGAGAAAAGACTCAAAAACGGTCATAGACTATGGCGACGGCGATAAATACGAGGGCGAAGTAAACAAAGCCGGTGAACCTCACGGACGCGGTATAATGTACTACAAAGACGGAAGCAGACACGAGGGCGAATATAAAAACGGAAGCAGAGAAGGTCACGGCATATTTTATTATAGTACCGGCGACAGATACGATGGCGAATGGAAAGACGGAGTGTACGACGGACACGGCATAATCTGCTACAAAGACGGCGACATATTCGAGTGTGATTTCAAGGAAGGCAAGGAAAACGGCTACGGACTCTTTATATGTTCCGACGGCAGAATAATTCGTCAGGTATGGGAAAACGGCGAAAAACAGAGTGAAGAGGCTGTAGACGTCGGAGACAGTACGACATTCCTGATGAAGAGGACAATAACTTATACAAACGGAAACAAGTATGAGGGTGAAGTAAGTCTTAGCGGTGAAAGAAACGGCTATGGAAGCCTGATAATGGTGAACGGCGACAAGTATGACGGTGAGTGGGCGAATGACGTAAAGCACGGTCACGGCGTAGAGATATGGGCAACAGGAGCACGTTATGAAGGCGAATGGAAAGACGGCAAAAAGGACGGCGAGGGAATCCTCACAGGACGCGGCGGAATAAAACAGCGTCAGGTGTGGGAAAACGGCAAGCTGATAAATCAGGAACCGATAAGAGAATAATGGAGAACTCCCCGAAAGGGGAGTTTTTTTGAAACACTAAATTGCTAATATATTATACTTGTACACTATATGTTAAATAATATGTGCTGGATTGGTCTGCTTCTATTGTAATAGTGCACAAGATTATTGCTGTTCAATTATGCAAGACGATAGTTTTTGGGGGTGGTGATTATTAAAAAAATGGGTGAATAATAACCAATTGTTTGGGTTACTGGTGCGATAAAATATAGAAAGTAAATGATTTTTATTTAATGCATATAAAATATCCTTGACATAAAATGTCGAATGATATATACTTTTAAAGGTGCTGTTAAACGGCACTTTCTGGTGCCTGCCAGAAACGATCAAAGGAGGAAATAAATATGAATATGAAAAAGACACTGATCGCAGTTTCTCTTATAGCTACGCTTGGACTTACATCATGCGGAATCAGCTTCAATTCAGAGAATACATCCACAACTGAGAAGACAACTGAGGCTACTACAGAGGAAGAGACAACAGAGGAAACTTCCGAAGATGCAACTGAGGACACAACAAAGAAGTCCAGAAGAGACAAGGAAGCTACAACAGAGGCATCAACTGAGGATACAACTGAAAAGACAACTGATAAGGAAGATACAACTAAGGAGGATACCACAAAGGCATCGTCTTCAGCTGCTGATGTAAAGCCTGTAGAGGGACTCAGCGAAAACTACGCTGACCTTGAAAACAGATCTTTCGCATACAACGGCAAGGTATTCACTCTTGGTAAGAGCACACTTCAGGACCTTATCGACGGCGGTGTACCGTTCAAGGAGTCTGACCTCAACAACAAGGACAACAACGTAAACAAGAATCATTCAACTTCTTACTACAACGTTGATATAACAGATTTCTCACATCTCCAGGTTGACTTCACAAACTTCACAGACGGCAACCTCAGCGAGAAGGAGTGCGTACTTACAACAGCAAGATGGTACTCTATCTATGTTCCTAACTCATCATACGATGATAAGCGCAATGCAGACATCGAAGACGATTTAGCAGAAGCACAGACAATCATTCAGTTTGCTTTCCCGATCACAATGAAGAAGAGCGAGCTTCTTGAGAAGTGTCCTGATGGTGAAGCTGACGATTACAACAATGTTGATTACAAGATCGACTCAACAAAGTACTACGGCAAGAGCGGTTACCACTTTGAATTCTCAGATGACAGTGACCAGCTTGAGGACGTATCAATCAGCTACCTTCCCTGAGTAAGATAATTAAAGAAATGCAAACAGACAGATACGGTAAGTATCTGTCTGTTTTTATGTATATTCAGTTTTACGGCACAGGATATGCCGGTACATACGATATAGGTCATCGGTATCGGGAATTACGGGATTATTCCTGAGACGTTCGGGGTTGAACGAAACAGAAAGCAAATGAATATCATCATCGCTTACATCAGATGGAGAATGCAGACCGAGCTGAGAAGGCAGACTTTCGAGAAAGGCGAAAGCGTGCTGAGGAGAGTCAGTACCGAGGAGAAAAGCGAGCTGATGAAGAGTATCTGTCAGATACTCACTGCCGCGTTTATCACAGCAGCGTTCCGTAGAATCGAGCATAAACCTGTACACCTGCGGAACACACAAAGCAGCCGCGTGACCATGAGGAATATGATACAGGGACGTAAGCTTGTAGCACATTGCATGACCGGCAGTAGTAGCGGTTATATCGATAGCTTTTCCGGCGGTATTAGCAGCAGCGAGCATAAGTTCAGCGCATGAGCGGTCACCGGAGATGTAGCCGTCCATAGAATGGAGTACAGTTGTGATAGCCTGCTTTGAGAGTTCACGGCTGACAGGGGTGGAATTGACCGACCAGAACGATTCAATGCCGTGGCACAGAGCGTCGAGCATAGCGGACTTTTTGTGCATAGCCGGCAGAGTATCAAGGAGGGACGGGTCGAACAGTACAGCCGACGGGACACAGCTTTCATGAGTGACCGAAATCTTCACGTTATTGTGGTAAATGACGGCATATCGGGTAGTTTCACTGCCGGTACCGGCAGTAGATGGTATCACGGAAAGGGGGATATCGTTTTGTACGATTTCCTGCCGGAAGAACTCTTTTCCGTCGGGCATATCAGCGAAGAGCTTGATGCATTTGCCTGTGTCCATAGCACTGCCGCCGCCTGCACAGCAAATCATATCGCAGCCGGAGCTGCGGAAAAGGCGTACACCTGTTACAATCTCAGAGTAGTCAGGGTTAGGTGTAAAACCGCTGAATCTGACGACTTCAATACCTGTATGGGCAGTGAGGGAAGAAAAAAATCTGCCGGCAGAGCTTTCAGAGAGGGACTCGCCATACACGGCAAGTATTTTTTTTCTGCCTGATGAAATGAGGTACTCTTCAAATGCAGAATAAGCGTCAGAGCCGCGAAAAATGAGTTGTTTCTTCATTGGATACCTCCGTTTCTGAGACACAGGCAGATAGAGCGGAGGTCATCTTGTGTATCAGCTTCAGCGCAGAGCATATTGCGGAAGTCAGCGGGGCGGATAATGCAATTATCGGTAATTTCGTTTAGTGCATTTTCGGCATAGCAGGTAAGTTTTTGAGTGACACCGCTATTACAGTAGGAACTGATTTGAGCAAACCACAGACCTCGCTCATGGTCGCAGAGTTTATAAAGCGGCTGAGCCGCGAGAGCAGAGTCGAACCTGTCAACACCTACAGCGGTGATATTACCATTGTTTATAACAGCCTTGAAGTCTTTTTCAGGCAGAGGAGCGGTACTGCTGACAGCCATAACACTGCCGTTTGAGTTTAATACAAGACTAAGAACGTCGTCATCAAAGACGAGGTCGCCGTGCAGAAGCAGAATATCTCCTGCGAGCATAGATGAAGCTAGGAATATAGAGTAGATATAATTGGTGCGGGCAAAATCGGGATTGTGAACGAAAACGATTTCGGCTGTTACATTCAGCGAGTTGACATAATTGCGCAGAGTATCTGCAAAAGCACCGGTAGTGATGACTATTTTTTCAATTCCGGCTGAGCAGAGCTGACGAATCTGACGGCTGATAATAGTATCATCGCCGACGAGAGGAGCCATACATTTCGGCATATCGGCAGTAAGAGCACCCATGCGTGAACCCAAGCCGGAAGCGAGAATCAAAGCAGTAATAGTAGTCACTCCTTCCTGTTGAACTGATTATAAAAAAATACATTTTCCGAAAAAGTTCGGGTCAATAACCGTATGAAGCGGTTACTGAGGACATACTATATTATAACATATTTTACTGAGATGTTCAATCATTTAGCAGGAATGATTGACATTTGTCACTAAAAAAGTGACAATGGTCTGCTTCAAAAAAGAAGGAAAAAGATGTATCATAGTATTACAGAAGGTTTGACAAAGCAACTGCACCATATTATAATATATATTGTGTGACAAAGGAGAAATGCAGAAATGTATGGATTTTATAAAGCGGCAAGAGCCGTACTAAAGCCAGTTTTCCTGCTTTTATACAGACCCCGGATATACGGCAGGGAGAACATTCCTGCAAACGGTGCGGCAGTCATCGCGGGAAATCACAAACACGCTTTTGACCCCTTGATGATAGATGTTTCGACTCCGCGGGTCGTACGTACTCTTGCTAAAAAGGCACTTCATGACGGACCCTTTGGCGGATTTTTCAGAAGTGCAGGAACAATTCCGGTAGACCTTCACGCAAGGAGAAATCCTGCGGCACTTGAAGCGGCATTAGCGGCACTGAAAAGCGGTGAACTTGTTAATGTATCGCCCGAAGCGAAGAGGAATTACACGAATGAGCTTGTACTTCCGTTCAAATTCGGGGCAGCGGTAATGGCTGAGAGGACCGGAGCCTTGCTTGTCCCATATGCAATAACCGGCGAATACAAAATATTAGCGAAACACCGCCCAAAAATAGTATACGGTAAGCCTTTCCGTGCACTCGGAGATGCAGAGCAGACAAATAAGCTTCTATACGAAAAAATTGCTGAACTGCTGAAACAGTCGATGCCTGCGGAAGAATTTGCAAAAAAACACTATACACCATATGAGGACATTAACCATGAAAAGACATCTTGAATACCCCGAATGTTCACTATACGACCTGCTTGAAAAGAAGGCAGGGGAATTCTCGGGAATGTGTGCACTTAACTATTTCGGAATGAAGCTGACATTTGATAAGCTGATAGAAAAAACATCGGAATGTGCGAAGGCGCTGTCGGCAGCAGGAGTAAGACCGGGTGATTCAGTATCAGTCTGTCTGCCGAACATTCCGGAAGCGGTGTACCTGTTTTACGCTATAAATAAAGTCGGAGCAGTTGCGAATATGATACATCCGATGTCGGCGGAGAATGAGATAGTGCGCTTTGTAAAGCTGACGGATAGCCGTATAATATTCGGAGTTGACCTCATAGCAGGAAAGCTTGAAAAGGTGAGAAAGCAGTGCAGCGGACTTGAGATAATAACGGTCAGCGTAGGCAGAAGTATGCCGATGCTGACTAAAATCGGCTATACACTGACGAACAAGAATAAGCCGCCGAAGACTTCTGCCGCTGACTGGAGCGAATTCATATCGGGTGCAGCCGGAAAGAGCGGAACTAATCACCACGGCAAGGCAGACGATACAGCGGCAATACTCTACAGCGGCGGAACAACGGGTAAACCGAAGGGAATAATGCTTACGAATATGAACTTCAATGCCCTTGCGATACACAGCATAGACGCCTGCGGCAATCTCGAACCCGGAATGCGGATGTTATCGGTAATGCCGGTATTTCACGGGTTCGGACTCGGAGTATGTATACACACTATCCTGATACTTGGCGGAACAGCGGTAATACAGCCGAAATTCTCGACGAGGGACTTCCACAAACTGCTTTTCAGGTATCGTCCTAACATTATAGCAGGAGTGCCTGCGATATACGAGTCAATGATAGTGAACAAGAATTTCGACGGCAAGAAGCTTGACTTCCTGAAATGCATAATATCAGGCGGCGACTCGCTCGCACCGTCCACGAAGAAAAAGCTGAATGCGATGCTTGCCGAACATGGCTGTAAAGCGCGTGTACGCGAAGGGTACGGGCTTACCGAGTGCGTAACGGGAAGCTGTCTTATGCCTGATGGTTCT
Source organism: Ruminococcus flavefaciens (assembly GCA_902792235.1). Classification (GTDB taxonomy): domain Bacteria; phylum Bacillota; class Clostridia; order Oscillospirales; family Ruminococcaceae; genus Ruminococcus; species Ruminococcus flavefaciens_AE. Next base: position 58,617 of record CADAYP010000006.1, on the reverse strand, counting down.
GATAATCTGCTGAGTGTCGGACTGCCTTATGCTGACACATTTTACGAGGTCATCGGGAGCGACGGTGAGGTTCTGCCGGCAGGTGAGACCGGCGAGATAATCATACGCGGACCGTCGGTCATGAAGGGGTACTACAAAGAACCCGAAGAAACTGCGAACACACTGAAAAAGCGCAGTGACGGCTATATATGGCTTCATACAGGCGATATCGGCTACATGGACAACGAAGGCTACGTATATTTCCGTCAGCGTCTGAAACGAATGATAGTGTCCGGCGGATATAACATATATCCGCAGAATATTGAAGAAGTCATCAATTCGCACAAGAACGTTATCATGTGTGCAGTAGTTGGAGTACCGGACAAGATAAAGGGCGAAAAAGTGAGAGCGTGCGTAGTTCCTGCTGAGGGTACCGATACTGAAAAACTGCGTACTGAACTCATGTCAATGCTGAAGAAAGAGATAGCCGCATATGCGCTTCCAAAGGATATGTTATTCATGAGTGAACTGCCGAAAACACTTGTCGGCAAGATAGCCTATACTGAACTGAGAAGTGATAATTATGAAAATGGAACAGAATAAACGCATACTTCTTGTACACCCTGAAATATCGCGTACAAAGTACAATTTTGCGGGTATAATCGACAATGAACCGCTTGAACTCGAATACTTGTGGACAGCGCTTGAAAAAGCCGGATTCGAGCCTTATATATGGGACGGACAGGTAGAAAATGAACCGTACATAAAGCGGCTGAAGGAACTGTCGCCGTCGGCGGTTTACATCTGTGGAAGAACACGTCAGGAAGGCTTCATGAAGGAGTACGCAAAGGCGGCAAAGAAAGCCGGAGCGGTAGCGATGATAGGCGGACTTCACGCACAGCGCTGTGCAAGCCGCTTCTTCACTGACTATATCGACTTTGTATTCACAGGTTTCGACCCTGCCCCTGTAGCAGACATACTTCTTGGAAAATTGCCGTCGCGTATTCACTCTGTATGTTGGAAAAGGGGCAGTAAATGGGTAAAAAACGCGGCAAAGCCTGACGATATCAACACCTTGCCGCGTCCGGACAGGACTTATTTCTATGAACATTCCGACCGCTACCGTTACCTCGAACTAAAACCTGCGGCACATATAAGAGCGTCATACAGCTGTCCGTACAGGTGCAGTTTTTGTATCAGGAATGCGATGAACTGCGGAAAGTACTCTGTACGCGACATAGCCGATGTAGTTGACGAGATAGCGGGAATCAGGTGTGAAAACATTTACTTTATCGACGATGATTTTCTATTTGGAGAGGAGCGTCTCAGGGAGTTCATACGGCTGATAAGGGAGCGGAATATCCGCAAGCGCTATATTTGTTATGGCAGAGCGGATTTTGTTTCAGCGCATCCTGAGCTTATGAAGGAACTGCGTGATATAGGTTTTTACTACGTACTTATCGGACTTGAAGCCGCTGACGAAAGCTACCTTGAACGCTACAGCAAACGTTCTGACATGGGCGCGAATGAGAAGGCAGTGCAGATACTCAACGACCTTGGCATAAATGCGATGGGAATGTTCATAACCGACCTTGATTTTACCGCAAAGGAATTTCGCAGTATATGGAAATGGGTAGTGAAGCACGACCTTAAACACGCGGCGATATCAATATTCACACCTGAGATGAATACCGCCGAGATAAAGAAGTACCGCGGCAGACTCATCACCCACGACCCTTCACACTGGGACTATCTTCACGTAGTAGCGAAGCCTTCAAAGCTATCGGTAAAGGGGTATTATTTTCACTATCACGTACTGTTGATACTTCTGTTTATACGAGCATGGAGACAGGGGATATACGACTTTATAGACTACAAATATTTTATAGGTTCAATGGTTAAGAACCTATTCAGATTCGGAGGATAAAATGGCAGAAAAGTACACAAATCCGGTAAAAAAGATAATACCGAGCAAGCTTGAAACAGGCTATCAGCAGCTGATGTACAAGCTGCTTGGCAAGCACATACCCAAGAATATGACACCGAATCAGGTGACAGCGGTAGGAGTTTTCGGAGGAGCGGCGGCGATAGTTTTTGCCCTTCTTGCACGGATAAGTCCGCTGTTTTACATAGGAACGATTGCAGGACTGTGGGTACATATGACAGCAGATGTACTTGATGGCTACGTAGCAAGAACGAGGGGAATGTCGTCGCGGGCAGGAGCATATTTCGACCTTATCTCAGACGTGCTGATATCGACATTCCTGATACTTGCGTTCGGACTTTCGCCGTTTGCACATCTTGAAATAGCGGCATTTGCCGCACCATTGTACGGAGTAATGAATGTAACGATGATGAACTACATCATATACTTCAATGAGTTTCTGTTTCCGCGTCTTGGACCCATAGAAGCGCATATCGCGTACTGTGTATTCTGCATACTTGCGATGGTATTTGGTTCTGCGCCGTTATTTACAGTGGCAGGGATAGGGATACTGGCAGGGGATATTTTCATGATAGTGGGGACTCTGCCAATGTATTATGAAATGATAAGAATGGCAGTTGGACTTTTCAAGCGTCTGAAGGGACTTGAAAAATGAGAAAGCTGTACATAGTACTCATAAAAGCACATACAGGTATAGGTTCAATAGCGAGGAAAGTAACAGGTTACCCCTACACACATATCGCAGTCAGTCTTGACCCGTCAATGACCGATTTCATAAGCTTTTCGCGGCGGTATCACTATTATCCGTTTGAAGCCGGATTCACGCACGAATACAGGCAATATTATGCATTTGGCAGACACAGTTCATTTCGTGCGAAGGTATTCGAGCTGAATGTGAGTGAAGAAAAATATGCAGAAGTTATGGCATATATCCGGGAATGTGAAAATGACGAAAAATGGATATTCAACCTGTTTTCAATGGCGACGATGCCGTTACTGGGAGGTTTCAGAATATACAAATCGGATAATTGTATGTCGTTTACTGCAAAATGTATAGAGTTGAGCGGCTGTGTAAAGTTGGATCGTCCCTATTGGCGCTATTCAATAAAAGACATGGATAATCTGCTTACAGACCATGAATATTTTGATGGCAGGATACTCAGGGGCGATGCACAGGAAAATGGCTATATGAAGCCGTTTTCGCTGATTAGATACTTGCGCGGCATGGTATTGCTTTTCAGTAAGTTGACATTTCGTTTACTGTTTAAAAAAACATAATTATTAACGGCAGTTTCAAAAAACTGCCGATTTTTTGTGAGTTTACATATAGTAAAGTGCTTGGCTTTGTATAGTTCGCCGAAAAGCCTCCTATAAGCTTGCATTTTTTGTGTTAAATAAGTATAATATAATAAATAAAGTATTTAAGGCAATGCCGCACAAAACCGAAAGGTGTTGTCATAAGGGGGGACTGACTACGAAATTCAGTAGACTTATTGCAGGAGCATTATCGGCTGCAATGGCATTATCCGGAACTGTAACATCTTTCAGCCGGAATGCAGCCGCTGAAAGTCTTTTTGTGGGCGATGTTAATAATGACGGGCAGATAAATGCTATGGACTGCTCTCTCATTCTTGAAAGTTACAGCAGTACATCACGCGGGTTCAGTTCTCAGCTTACAGAGACGATGAAACGTGCGGCAGATGTAAACAGAGACGGTCGGATAGATTCCATTGATGCATCTATGGCAATGGCGTATGAATCATATATATCAACGGGCGGAACCGGTGAAATAGACGAATTTATCGCTGAAAAATACAAGGATATGCAGACGGTCACATTTGGTGAATACGGCGGATTTACATATGCAGAGATAGAGTCTTCACCTGTAAAGCCGGAGATAACCATAGAAGTTGAAAATACCGAAAACGGCATTGTAGTCGACTCAGACAGCTTTGCGGGAAAGAGGTATAACTGCACCGTCAAGGTTAAAGGAGCGTCAGGTAAATACAGTTCGACCGGAATACACCTCTACTATGACGCACGTCTTATTCTTGATAAGGACGACCTGAGGACATTCGGAAAATTTGGTGAAGCAGTCAGCGACCTGAAAGGAATGGCAGAGTCTGACTATTCAGCACCGAAAAACGGCATGAAGAGTATATTCCTCTGTACAGCAGGAGCCGGAAATACGGGTTCAGATGGCGAATACTTCACATTCAGCTTTAAGCTTCCGGAAGACACTGCCGCAGGAACGGTATTCCCGTTTGACGTTCATTTCGAGGACGGCGACCTTTTCCTCAACAACAATGCTGACCGTGAAGGCGGACTGATGCAGGCATATACATTTACAAAGGGAATCAAGAACTGGATAAATCCCATAAACATTTCTGAAAGCGATATCAAGCGGTGTATAGCACTTTCATACATGGACAGAGGCTGTGACGGATATATAGCGGTAGCAGATTCAAGTCAGCCGTCCGTTACAACCACACCTCCGGCATCAACAGCTGAACTCTTGCCCGCACCTATAACCGGTGAGAGTTATGCAGAATCAGACATTGCGGATTCGCAGTATTATGACCGCAGTCTTGTCACCTCAGATTCACCGGTAAAGCCTGAGCTTTCGATAACGGTAGACGGCGCAGACAACGGACAGGTGTTTGATGCATCTGATATAGCAGGCAAGACGATAAAGTGTACACTAAAAATAAGCGGAGCAGAAAAAAAGTATTCTGCCACGGGAATACACGTAAGATTTGATAAGCGGCTGAGTATAGTTGAGGAGTCTGACGGTTCACCCGCCAAAAAGGGAGAAGCCATAAACGGACTGAATGAAATATGCAATGCTGACAAGGAAACAGATTCGATGAAGGGAATATTCTTCAGTACCTTTTCATTGGATAACAACGGAAAAGACGGCGATATGTGGGAATTCACGCTGAAAGTGCCTGATAACGCAAAGTCCGGCGAGGTTTATCCTATAGACATAATCTACGTGATAAGTGAGAATGCTGAGGATATGTTTTTTGACAGTGAATTTCAGAAAGACGGAAAGCTTATGAATGCGTATACATTCATGTATGGAATATACAATCAGCGGTATAACTGCAATTTCAAGGCAGATGATGACGATGTTAAGGAGTGTCCGGCACTGAAAAACATTGCGGGTTACTATGACGGCTACATAGCAATAGCAGGCGAATTAAAGAATTCCGGAATTTGTGGCGATGTCAATCTTGACGGCAGAGTAGGAATAGCCGATGCAGTAGCTATATTGCAGTATCTCGGCAACAAGGACAAGTATTCGCTCTCAGAAGAGGCGAAGGAAAACGCAGACGTATACAACAAAGGCGACGGCATAACCGGCAATGATGCAGTAACGATACAGTATGTTGATGCTGGAATCATAAAGGAGTCTGACCTGCCTGTTAAGGGAAAGTAGCATACATTGTAAATAAAAAGACAAGAACTCCCGTGAGAAATCGCGGGAGTTCTTTTGATAAGTTTTACCTATTACTGTTAATCGTGTTTACGTATTGGACAAATGCCTATGGGTGTGGTATGATTAGTGCATGGAAAGAGAGTGATGAACATGAAAGAATACAGATACATCATTAATTCGGAGCGAATGCGATGTTGTTGAAAAATTCAGTGTACGTAAACTAATTATAATTTGAAAGGTGATAAATATGAAAAATAAGGCAAAGGTAATATCAATACTTGCAGCGTTATCGCTGCTCACAGGCTGCGGAGCATTCAACGAAAGCTCAGACGAAGGCGCATCGGTTGCAGATACGACAGCAGCGGTTTCAACAGATGAAAAGGACTGCTGCGAAGACAATGACAAAGACTGCTGCTCAGATTCAGCAGCGGACTGCTGCGGAGACAATGCCGAAGCGGTAACAGGCAAGCCGGAAAAGTCAGATGTAAATATCGGCTACCTCAACTCAACAGCACATCTTCTTGCATTTGTAGCGCAGGAGGAAGGCTACTTCAAGGAAGAGGGACTTAATGTTACGCTCACGCAGTTTTCGAGTGCAGCAGAGCTTGTAAACGGACTCGAATCCGACAAACTTGACGCAGCGTTTATCGGCTCAGTGCCTACGCTGACATTTCAGAGTCAGGGACACGACGTATCAATTTTCGGCGGAGCGATGACAAACGGACACGGTTATGTTATCAAGTCGGAATATGCTGAGAAGGACGAAGAGGGAGTAGAGGTACTCAAGGGCAGAAATGTAGCATCTGTAAAGAACAGTGTACAGGACGCAGAGCTTCAGATACTTCTGAAGGACGCAGGAATTGAAATAGGCGAAGGCAAGGACAAGGTAAACATCGTTTATTTTGACAGTCAGAAGGACGCATATGCGGCACTTCTCAACAGCAATATCGACGCTGCGTCGGTGTATTCGCCGTATGCGTCACTTGCAAAGTCACAGGGATATAAGGTCGTGTACTACTGCGCACACGAAAAGGCACTTGAAAATCAGCCATGCTGCCGACAGGTCGCAAAAACAACGGCACTCAGCGATTCCCCGAATACTTACACAGCACTTGAGCGAGCATTTATCAAGGCATACCACTTCACACAGTCCGACCACGATAAAACGGTCAAGGATGTAAAGAAGTACATAGATATTGAGGAAGACTTCATAGATACTGAGGTATACGGCGGCTACAGTGTATCGAGTCCCGACCCTGACAAGAAGGGTACTCTCACACTTAAAGACACTATCATAGAGCTTGGCTACACGAATGACTATGATATCGAGCCGCTCTACAACACTGAGATATACAAGAAAGCACTCGACAGTATAATTGCCGAGGGCAGTGATGAGATATACGATTCATTAAAGGAGCATTTTGATGACTACGAATAAGATAGAGATAAAAGACCTCACCGTTAATTATATCGAAAACAAGCGGAGTTTCAACGCGCTTCACGACGTTTCATTCGGAGTAGGAAGCGGAGAATTCGTAAGTGTGATAGGGGCGAGCGGCTGCGGAAAATCGACACTTCTCAGCGTGCTTGAAGGACTATACGCACCCGCAGGCGGAACGATACAGATTGACGGAAAGGAACTTCACGGCACAGGTACAGAGCGTGGAGTAGTGTTTCAGCACTACTCCCTCTTTCCGTGGATGACAACGAAGAAAAATATAGAATTCGGCATAAAGCAGTCACGCAGAGATATAAAGAGGAGCGAGCGTTCAAAAATTGCGGACGAGTTTCTCACGAAGGTAGGACTTTCCGATTCAGGAAGCAAGTATCCGTCGCAGCTTTCAGGCGGAATGCAGCAGCGTGCGGCGATAGCACGTGCACTTGCAATGGACACCGAAATACTTCTCATGGACGAGCCATTCAGTGCTATAGACCCGAAAAACCGTGTGATATTGCAGGAACTTCTGCTCAGCCTGTGGGAGGGTGACGGTAAAGAAGAGCGCAAGACGGTAGTATTTGTAACTCATGACATCGACGAGGCGATACTTCTTTCAGACAAGATAGTCGTGCTGACCGCTCACCCTGGAACGGTAAACGAGGTTGTAAACGTACCATTTGAGCGTCCGAGAAGCCGTTCAGAACTCGTAAAGACCGACGAATATGGCAGATTCCGCAACAGACTTCTTTCGCTTCTTAATACTGACATTGCCGAACGTATCGGCGGAGACGAGGTGGTATTATGACAGCGAAAAAGCGGTATTTCCGTGTTACGCACCTGCTGTTTATCGCGCTCTTGCTGATACAGCTTCTGCCTGATAAATCAACAAAGGAAGTATTTACAGGTTCACTTATCGCATTTGCGGCAGGAGTAGAGGTCGTAGTATTAGCAATATCCTCATTCATAAAAAAGGAAAAGGGACTCACACTTTTACTGGACATAGCCGGTTTCATATTTGTTATACTTGGTATATGGTCACTTGCAACGGCAAAATTCAATATACTCAATGACCTGCTTTTCCCATCGCCCGGAAAGGTGATACACCAGTTTACAGAGGACGGCGACAAGATATTAGTCAATATTGAAAGCTCACTTGGAACAACGCTGAAAGGCTTTATTCTTGCAGTTGCGGTTGCAGTACCTCTTGGACTATTCATCGGATGGAGTGCAAGAATAGGCAGTGCGGCAACGTACATCACGAAGTTTTTCAGTTCGATACCGCCGATAGTGTACATTCCATACGGAATCGCACTTCTTCCGACGTTCAAATCGGTATCGGTATTTGTAATATTCCTCGCAACTTTCTGGCCGGTTTTTGCCGGAACTATGAGCGGTGTACTCGGAGTTGACAAGAAAATAATCGACTCAGCAAAGGTACTCAATGTCAGCAAGCCTGAGATGCTTTTCCGCGTAATACTGCCTGCTTCCCTACAGCAGATATTTCTCGGCTGCAATCAGGGACTTAGTGTATCGTTCATACTTCTCACGTCCGCAGAGATGATAGGGGCACGCGACGGTATGGGGTACTATGTAAAGTATTACTCCGATTTCGGTGACTACACACGTACTATTACCGGACTTCTTGTTATCGGTATCGTGGTAATTGCAGTTACATTCCTGTTCAATAAACTTCAGTCGCATTTGTTAAGGTGGAAAAGATGAAAAATATGATAAAGCGAAGCCAAGAATCTGCATGAGATTTTTGGCTTTTGTTATTTATAAACTCGTAAGCTGTTGAACATAATCTGTTAGACTATTTATGTTGCTTAGCGTGCGAATTTATAGTCGGAGTGAAAAGTGATGAAAATGTGGCTGATAATAAGACGATTTTATAACTATTGCCGAATATAGTAAAAACCTATTGACAAACTATGCGAATAGTGCTATAATGCATATAGTTCCGATAGGAATAAAGTATTTTTAAAGGAGTGCTGAACATGAGAACTATCATTATGTGTTGTATGTGTAATATGATGCCTGAACGTATTCTGCAATCTTATGCTCAGCGATGTTGCGCTTTTTCGTAAACTATGCGGGTATAATTATTTGTGCGCAGGATGCGGTTTCAGCATTCTGCGCATTTTTGTTTTTGGAGGACTTATGGTTAACGAAAGAGAAAGCGTGACCGCTAAAATGTGTGCATTTGTCAGAGCATGGCACTCAAACAGGTCGCGGCAGAAAATCTACGACGATTACCTTGCCTACGATTTCATGGGCAAGGCTGAATACGACAGCATCTACGATATGATAAGCCACGGATTCGGCGGTATACAGGAGTTTTCACGAGATGACACTGAACAGCTGATAAACGAGTACATCGCTCCGATACCGCTTTCGAGGATTCACTTCAATGAGGTGAGACTTGCTGATTTTGCGGCTGAAAACGGCGATATACAGTACGTTATCTGCGGAGCGGGTTCGGATACTTTCTCGTTCAGGAACAACAATGAGAATATCAGCATTTTTGAGATAGACCACCCCGATACTCAGCGGTATAAGCTTGAAAAAATAAGACGGCTTGAATGGAATATCCCGAAAAATGTGCATTTTGTTCCTGTTGATTTCGAGAAAGAGCGAATGTGCGATAAGCTTCTTAATGCAGGGTTTGACCCCGAAAAAAAGACTTTTTTCAGTATCCTCGGAGTTTCCTACTACCTGACCCTCGATGTTTTTGCTGATACGCTAAGACAAATGGCTGAACTTTCATCGCTCGGGAGTACGGTAGTTTTCGATTACCCAATAAAGACAGGTGATTTTCCGCGTAGAGTTGCACGTCTTGAAAAAATAACAGAATCCCTCGGCGAGGTGATGCGCGGAGGATTTGATTACAATGAAGTGTCGCGGGCACTATATTCCCTCGGCTTTCAGATAGATACGTATATGCCGCCTGAGAAGGTGCAGTCGGAGTATTTCGACGGCAGAGATGACGGCATGAGAGCTTTTGAAAATGTAAGCCTGATTTCGGCAACCTATACCTCAGGCTATAACTTTGAATAAGGAGAATTATTATGAAATATACAAATACTGAAACTGCACTTATCCACGGCGGTATATCAATCGATGAGCACACTGGTGCTGTAAATATCCCGATTTATCAGACTTCCACCTATAAGCAGGACGGACTCGGAAAAATGCGCGGGTACGAGTATTCGCGCACAGGCAACCCTACTCGTGAGGCACTTGAGTCCCTCATAAACGACCTCGAAGGCGGATATGCAGGATTTGCATTTGCTTCCGGAATGGCGGCTCTTACGGCTGTTTTAAGCCTTCTTCACAGCGGAGACAGGGTGCTCATTTCAAGCAATGTTTACGGCGGAACTTTCCGACTGCTGAATAAGGTTTTCGACCATTTTTCAATAAACTATACCATCGCTGATACTACTGACCCCGCGGTTTACGAAAGTCAGATAACCGACGACGTAAAGGCTGTGATCATCGAAAGTCCGGCAAATCCGCTCATGACTGTTACCGATATCAGGGCAGTTGCGGAGGTCTCACACAAGCATGGTCTCCTTGTTATTGTCGATAACACTTTCATGACTCCGTACCTGCAAAAGCCGCTCGCTCTTGGTGCTGATATCGTCGTTCACAGTGCTACCAAATACCTCGGCGGACACAGTGATGTAGTGTCGGGACTTGCGGTAGTCAGCACTAAGGAACTTGCTGAGAAAATCGCTTTCATTCAGAATTCTACAGGCGGAGTTCTTGGACCCTTTGACTCTTTCCTGCTTATACGCGGTATTAAAACTCTTGCAGTTCGCATGGACAGACACGTTTCAAATGCTGAAAAAACAGCCGAATTTCTCGTTTCTAACAAGGCTGTGAAGAATGTCTACTACCCCGGACTTGAAAGCAGTCAGGGATATGATATCAACCGCAGACAGGCTAAAAACGGTGGTGCTATGATTTCTTTTGAACTGCATGAAAACTATGACATTAACACATTCTTCGAGAGCCTTGAACTTGTCTCTCTTGCGGAAAGTCTCGGCGGTGTCGAGTCACTCGTATGCCACCCCGCTACCATGACCCATGCGTCTATCCCTGCCGATATACGTAAAAAAGTCGGTATCACTGACGGTCTTATCCGTCTCTCGGTCGGAATAGAAAATATTGAGGATATTCTCGCAGATATCGCTCAGGCTATTGCAAAATCTGAAAGAAAGTGAGATAATATTATGAGGTACTATGATTCTATGCAGGCACTCATCGGTAATACTCCGCTCGTGAGACTCGGCAATATTGTGCAGGAAACCGGTGTTAACGTCTTTGCTAAGCTTGAACTATATAATCCGTCCGGAAGTGTTAAAGACCGTACAGGTCTGTATATGATAGAGGATGCTGAGCGCCGCGGTCTTCTCAGAAAGGGCGGCACTATCGTTGAGGCTACTGCCGGCAATACCGGACTCGGTATCGCATTCGCCGCTTTGGGACGCGGATACAGGATCATATTTGTTGTTCCTACAAAATTCTCCGCTGAAAAACAGGCTTTGCTCCGTGCTCTTGGTGCGGAGGTCGTTAATACTCCACGAGAAAAGGGTATGCTCGGTGCAGTTGCTAAGGCTGAAGAGATAAAGGCTGAGATTCCGGGTTCAATATCGCTTGAACAGTTCAGGAATCAGAGTAATCCGCTTGCTCACTACGAAACTACCGGACGTGAGATTTTTGAGGCTCTCGATGGACGTATCGATTACGTTGTTGCAGGTGCAGGAAGCGGCGGTACTTATACCGGTGTACTCCGCTATATAAAGGAGCGTGTGCCCGGTGTGAAGGGTATACTCGCTGACCCTGTCGGCTCGACTATGGGCGGCGGTGTACACTCCGACTACAACATTGAGGGTATCGGCAACGACTTCATCGCTGATACTATGGATATGTCCCTCGTGGACGATGTTATAAAAGTTAACGATGATGATGCTTTCTCGACTGCAAGACTTCTTGCAGCAAAAGAAGGTGTTATAGCAGGTTCGTCTTCGGGAGCGGCTATGGCAGCAGTCTTAAAGCTCGTGAAAAGCGGTGCTAAGGGCAATATAGTCACTGTTTTCCCCGACCGCGGCGACCGCTATTTCAGTACAGGATTATACGATTGAGAGGTTTATTATGACTTTACAGCAGCTCAAATACATTCTTGCAATTTCTGCAACAGGCTCAATGAACAAGGCGGCAGAACAGCTTTATGTTTCTCAGCCGTCACTTACTTCCTCCGTTCAGGAACTCGAAAAAGAAATCGGTATCAAGGTCTTTAACCGCAGCGGCAGGGGAGTTACCCTTACTAATGACGGCGCAGAGTTTATTCAGTATGCTCGTCAGGTTGTCGGACAATTTGACGTACTCGCCGAAAAATACATCAGCAAGGGCAATATCAAGAAAAAGTTCGGAGTTTCAACTCAGCATTATTCGTTCGCCGTTAAGGCTTTCGTGGAGATGGTCAAGGAGTTTGATACGGCTGAGTATGAGTTCGCAGTACGCGAGACTAAAACTGCTGAGGTCATCAGCGATGTCGCTACTATGCGCAGCGAAATAGGTATTATTTACCTCAACGACTTTAACCGCAAGTCCATTACAAAGCTGCTGAACTCAAACGGACTGGAGTTCCATACTCTCACAAAATGCAGTCCGTTTGTGTATTTGTGGAAGGGTCACCCCCTCGCTAATGAGAAAAAGATTACCTTTGAAATGCTCGCTGACTACCCCTGCCTTTCGTTTGAGCAGGGTGATAACAGTACCTTCTATCTCGCGGAGGAATTGCTCAGTACTGCCGAGTATCAGCGTACTATCAAGGCTAATGACCGTGCAACTATGCTCAACCTAATGATAGGTCTTGACGGCTATACACTATGCTCGGGTATCATATGCGAGGAACTCAACGGAAGCGATTATATTGCAGTCCCGTTTGAGGACGATTCCGATGAGATAATGGAAATTGGCTATATTACACTCAAAAATGTCATTCTCAGCGAGATGGCGGAAAAGTATATTGTCGAGATAAAAAAGTACCTCGGCTTATAAAATGAACCTATAACTATAAATAAACCTTTGGTATTGGACAGAAACAGTACCATGGTGTATAATATAATCATACCAAATAGATATGCTAAATATGATTATGGAGGATATTACAATGAGCAGAGATATTAACAATAAATTCTGGGACGAGGAACTTGAAACTCTCCCTCGTGAGGAACTCGAAAAGAAACAGCTCGAAGACCTTAAGGAAATCGTGAAGTTCGCTTACGACAACGCTCCCTACTACAAGCGTTCGTTCGATGAGGCTGGTGTTAAGCCTGAGGATATCAAAACTCTCAAGGACATTGAGAAGTTCCCGTTCATCAATAAAAAAACTCAGCGCGATACTCAGGGTGTGGGTTCGTTCCTCGGTGAACTTGCCGCTGTTCCTGAGGAGGACGTTGTGTTCATTTCTACTTCGTCAGGTTCAACAGGTGTTCCTACCATGAGTCCGTTTACTAAAAAGGACTTTGACGAGTTTCAGGACACTGAGAGCCGCTGGTTCTGGCAGATAGGAATGAGACCTAATGACCGCTATGTTCATGCACTTAATTTCTCACTCTATGTCGGCGGTCCTGACGTTATCGGTGCACAGAACCTCGGTGCACTCTGCATCTGGGGCGGTACTCTCCCGAGTGAGAGACTGCTCTTCATTCTTAAAACCTACAAGCCGACTATCATCTGGACTTCTCCCTCTTACGCTTGGCAGCTCGGTGAAAAGGCTCTCAAAGCCGGTATTGACCCCAAAAAAGACCTCAATATCAAGAAAATTATCGTTGCCGGTGAACTTGGCGGTTCTATTGATGCTACAAGAAAGGCTATCGAGGACCTTTGGGGTGCTGAAGTCTACGACTTCTACGGTTTGTCCGATATTTTCGGCGCTTGCGCCGCTCAGTGCGAATACCATGACGGTCTGCATATTGCTGAGAACCATATCCTTGTTGAAACTGTTGATATTCATACGGGCGAAGTTCTTGAACCCGGTCAGACAGGTGAACTCGTTTTCACTACTCTCCGCAAGCACGCAAGACCCCTTATCCGCTTCAAGACAGGCGATATCGGCCGTATAGACACTACTAAGTGCAAGTGCGGACGTACTCACGGAAGAATCCATATTCTCGGCAGAAAGGACGATATGTTCATCGTTTCGGCTGTTAACGTTTTCCCGAGCGATATCGAGGCTGTTATCCGTGAACACAGCGGTATAACAGGTGAATACCTCATCCGTATATTCGAGAAGGACTTCACAAACAAGTACGCTGTTGAAATTGAAAAAACGGCTGACAATACTAAGGACGATGAGACAGTTGCTGCTGAGGTGAGTGCCGCTCTCAAGGCTCGAATCGGCGTTAAGCCTGCAAAGGTTATCGTTCATCCTGACGGCGGTCTTGATACTCGTTCAGAGCACAAGTCAAGACGTGTCATCGATGAGAGAAAGATTGACTACAGCATTTAATTGTTGTATAATGATAACGTACACACGGGCGCACGATGTGCGCCCCTATATTTAGGAAATCACTGATTTTAATGTGTAGGGGTGAACAGTGTTTGCACGCTTCGTATAATACATTTTTAAGGAGAAAATTATGCCCGAACTTTCTAACCGTACTGCGACTTTTACCGATTCCGTCATCAGACGTATGACCCGAATCTCAAATAAATACGGCGCTGTCAATCTCTCACAGGGATTCCCCGATTTTGAGCCGCCTAAAGCTATTCTCGACCGCCTTGCAGAAGTCACCCGTGAGGACTTCCATCAGTACTCTATTACCTGGGGTGCTCAGAATTTCCGCGAAGCTCTCGCTGAAAAGCAGTCACGTCTCATGGGTCGCAGTATCGACCCTAACGGCGAGATAGTCGTTACCTGCGGCAGTACTGAGGCTATGATGGCGGCGATGATGTCGGTAACAAATCCCGGCGACAAGGTTATCGTTTTTTCGCCGTTCTATGAGAACTACGGCGCTGATACTATTCTTTCAGGCGCTGAACCTATCTACGTTCCGCTGATACCACCGGAGTTCAGCTTCGACGCTGATGTCCTTGAAGACGCTTTCAAACAGCACCCGAAAGCTCTGATACTTTGCAATCCTTCAAATCCGTGCGGTAAGGTGTTCACACTCGATGAACTGAAAATTATTGCTGACCTTGCAAAAAAATATGACACGTTCGTTATTACTGATGAGGTGTATGAGCACATCGTCTATGCTCCGCATAAACACGTATATTTCGCAAGTCTCCCTGATATGTGGGAGCGGACTATCTCCTGCTCGTCTCTCTCTAAGACCTACTCTATCACCGGTTGGAGACTCGGTTACGTTATCGCTCCGCCGCATATTATTGACACCGTTAAAAAGGTTCATGACTTCCTTACAGTCGGTGCGGCTGCTCCTTTGCAGGAGGCAGCTGTTACGGGTCTGCGGTTCGGCGACGACTACTATAAGTGGCTTCAGGATAAGTATACAGAGAAGCGCGACCTATTCCTTGATGGTCTCGACCGCATAGGTCTGCGTCATACCGTTCCGCAGGGTGCTTACTATATCCTGCTCGATATTTCTGAGTTCGGCTACAAGAGTGACCTCGTTTTCTGCGAAAAATTAGCTGAATACGTCGGAGTCGGGGCAGTTCCGGGTTCGAGCTTCTTTAAAGAGCCTGAAAACCGCTACATACGTTTCCACTATGCTAAGAAAAATGAGACACTCGAAAATGCTCTTGAACGTCTCAATGATATACGCAGAAAAATGCCTGCGGAATAAAAAAACAGCTTATTATTCAAACTTGCCTGAAGTCTTACCTTCAGGCATTTTTTTGAGTTCAATAGAAAAAAACTATAACCTACTATAAAACTATGGTATTGGACTTTCCCTGTAAACAGGTGTATAATTAATTCATATAAAAACGATAGGAGATTTGATATGAGAGAAATAATCTGGCTCGGTCGCGGTGGTCAGGGTGCTTTTACTGCAGCTAAACTCCTCGGTGCGGCTTATACTTTGAGCGGCGAAAGATTCGCACTTGCTTTTCCTTCATTCGGTCCTGAGCGCCGCGGTGCTCCCGTAAAAGCTTTCACTAAGCTCGATACTGCGCCCGTTGTGGACAGAAGTCAGACCGAAAAAGCTGATTTTGTTGTGATACTCGATGATACCCTCTATACTCCTCAGCTTCATGCTTTTCTCAAAAAGGACGGCTGTATCATTGTAAACTCTAAAAACGATATCGACGGTGTACTGACTTTCGATGCAGAAAAAATAGCATCAGAATTCCGGCTGCCGACTGTTAATACGGTCATGCTCGGTTTGCTTACCGGTATATCAGGTGTTGTATCAGCCGCAGAAGCTGCCGCTGCTGTTACCGGATATATGCCACGGAAAATTCAGGAGCGTAATATTTCTGCTCTCACTAAAGCTGCTGAGGAGGCTGTTCAATGAAACCATACATAAGAGAAAAAAAGTCTTTTGCTTTTGAGGAAATTCCCGAAAATACGTCGTTTGAAGCCGGCTATCTCGTTACGGTCAACAGTGGCTGGCGCAGTGTAAGACCGGTCATCAACAGCGGAAAATGTGTCGGCTGTGAACAGTGCTACCTATATTGCCCTGACGGTGTTATCGCTGTTAAGGACGGTAAGGCTGTCATTGACTACGATTTCTGCAAAGGCTGTGGAATATGCGCTAAAATATGCAAAATCGGTGCTATAGAAATGGAGGCGGAGCGCAAATGAAAAAGTTTTTATCAGGAAATGAAGCCTTCGCTGAGGGTATACGTCTTGCTCGTCCGGAGGTCATCTCCGCTTACCCAATCACTCCGCAGACTATCGTTGTTGAGCGGCTTTCAGAAATGGTCGAGGACGGCAGTCTGAGTGCAGAATATGTTCATGTTGAGTCTGAGCATTCAGCACTTTCATGCGCTATAGGAGCAAGTGCCGCAGGTGCAAGAGCGTTTACCGCTACATCGTCGCAGGGACTCCTGTATATGGCGGAATGTCTGTATTATGCCGCCGGCGGACGTTTTCCGATCGTTATGATGAACGCTGACCGCTCAACTGCTTTGCCGTGGAATATCTACGGCGACCAGCGAGACAGTCTCTCTCAGCTCGACAGCGGCTGGATTCAGGCTTATGCTGAAAATGCTCAGGAGGCTCTTGACCTCGCTCTCATGAGCTACAGAATAGCTGAGGATAAGCGCGTTTCTACGCCGTTTATGGTCAATCTCGACGGCTTCGTCCTCACTCATACGTATGAAACGGTCGATATTCCTTCCCGTGAGCAGGCTGACCGCTTCCTTCCGCCGTATGTGACCGATAACCGCTTTGACTTCGATAACCCGAAAAATATGGCTTTTTCAGCAGGTCCGGACACTAACTTCATCTTCAAATTCAAGGAGCATGAGGGTGTACTTGCGGCACGTGATGCTGTAGCCGAGACTGAGCGTGCATTTGCTGAAATCTTCGGCAGAAACTACTCAGGTCTGATTGAAAACTATCGAACCGATGATGCGGATTACGTTATCGTGACTCTCGGAAGTATCGCCGGTCTGTGCCGTGAAACCGCAGATAAGCTCCGCGAAAATGGTGTGCGTGCGGGAGTTGTCCGCATTCGTTATATGCGCCCTTTCCCTAATGGGGAAATTGCCGATGTACTGCGCAATGTCAAGGCATATGCTGTCCTCGAAAAGGACATCAGCTTCGGTAATGAAGGTACTGTTTTCACAAACGTTAACTCCGCCCTCAAAAAGGCTGATGTGAACGTTAAAGGCTATAATTTCATTGGCGGTCTCGGCGGAAAAAATATCTCCGCAGGCGATATCGAATACATCTTTTCTGCTATCGCTGACGGTACTGACAGCGTTAATTTTATTGGTATAGGGGGCGGAATAAATGGCTAACAAAACCGCAGATTCTATTTCGCGTGAGGAGTTTTTCTATGGACATAAAGCTTGTGCAGGCTGTGGGGGAAGTCTCGCGGTAAGAGCCGCTTTGAAGGCTATTGGTCCGAATGCGGTTTCTGTTCTTCCGGCAGGCTGTATGTCGGCGGTGGGATTTAATTTTCCTCAGCTTTGTTTCTCAAATAATTCCATAATCTCAACTTTTGCAGGTACTGCTTCTATGCTTACCGGCGTTGAAGCAGGTCTGCGTGCAAAGGGTCACAAGAACTTCACAGCTGTCGGATTTGCAGGCGACGGTGGTACTGCTGATATCGGTATACAGGCACTTTCAGGTGCTATCGACCGTAACGATGATATCATCTACATTTGCTACGACAATGAAGCTTACATGAATACCGGCATTCAAAAAAGCGGTCTTACTCCATTCGGTGCTAAGACTACTACTACTCCCGCAGGTGCTAATATCCACGGTAATGTCCGCCCGAAAAAGAATATGTTTGAAATTGCTGCCGCTCACGATATCCCATACGCCGCTACGGCAAGTATAGGCTATATCGCTGACTTTATTGCTAAGGTACAGAAGGCTTCACAGATAAAGGGAACGAAATATATCCATGTTATCGCTCCATGTCCGACAGGGTGGGGTGTCGCTCCCGATGAAACGGTCGATATCGCTAAAGAGGTCGTCGACTGCGGACTGTGGTACCTTGCCGAATACGAAAACGGAGAGTTCATTCTCAACCGCAAGCCGGAAAAGTTCACAAGTGTTGAGGCTTACCTAAGAAAACAGTGTCGCTTTAAACACCTCTCCGACGACGATATCCGTATCATTACCGAGTCTCGCGATAAAAAGTGGGAGTTTATCAATAAGAATTTCCGGTAAATACGCAGAAAGCCAGTACTTTGATGAGTACTGGCTGAATTTGTTATATACTGGACTTGATTGCATTGGTATAAGCATTTTCGCTTATTACGTCACTTTCAGCAGTTTCAGTTCACTTTCCGTAAGTGTGCGGAACTCTCCGGGGGCAATGAGAGGGTCAAGTTCAAGATTGCCGATTTTTACACGCTTAAGATATATTATCCGGCAGTTTACGGCTTCAAGCATTCGCTTTACTTCGTGCTTTTTGCCTTCGCATATTGTGAGGTAACCCGAAAATGCCGGACCTTCCGGGTTTTTCATGTAGCGGTCGTGACGTTCCGGTGACATATACTCCTCTAACTCGCCGATACGATATTCCTGTCCGAAAGTAAATACCGCTTTTCGTGTTGTAAAGTCTGCCATGGGTACCCCTTTTTCAAGAAGTTCAGTCTTTTCCGGTGTCATGTTTCCGAGTGCGTAGAAAAAGTATTGTTTGCTGATATGACGGTCAGGCTGCATGATTCTGAAATCGAGGTCGCCGTCATCAGTTAGAATGAGAAGTCCGGTCGTGTTCTTATCAAGTCTGCCGACCGGATGAAGCTTCTTTGCAAGTTCATCGGGAAAGTAGTCCATGACCGTTTTGTGTACCGCATCAGAACGCGCTGTTACGCAGTTTTGTGGCTTGTTGAACATATAATAGAGCATTTTTCCCTCCGGTAAACGGTTGCTATCGCCTGATTATCATGTTGCAGCGTCCCCATGCTTCGTCCTTGTAGGTGAATGCGTCGGGGACTGTTTCTCTTTCAGTAAAGCCTACGCTTTCATAGCACTTTTTTGCTCCTGCATTGACTGTGAAGACGTTGAGATGTACAGCTTCTGCTTTCGTTATCTCAAATGCATATTTTACCGCAAGTTTCAGCATTTCTCTGCCGTAACCCATGCCGCGGTGTTCAGGGTCTATGATGACGAATTTGAGCATTCCTTCGTTAGTTAATGTATTGAGCGAATAGCAGAAAAATCCGATAACTTCGCCGCTGTCGGTCGTTGCTGTAAACGGAGTATCTCCGTGCCGCTTGGCAATGTCAGCGAGAAATGACTGGAAATTTTCTCGTTCGAGAGGGTAGTCCATGCGTCCTGCACACCATAAATTGTGTACTCTCTCGTCGTTGTCCCATTGCTTTATTACGTCAGAATCATCTGCCATGAACGGTCTTAGTTTCATATTTCCTCCGATATTAAATGTTTAGTATTATTCTGAATGTACTGCCCTTTCCTTCTTCGGATTCTGCTTCACATCTGCCGTTGTGCAGCAGGGCGGTTTGCTTTACGATAGCAAGCCCGAGTCCCGAAACTCCTTTTCCGTTTCGCTGACGCGAGGTATAGTACCTGTCCCATATGCGTTCGAGTTCGTCCTTTGCGATACCGTTTCCGTGGTCCGATACTTCGATTATTACACGGTCTTTTTCAGTCTTTAGTGCTATTCCTATCCATTTTTCGTCTCCGGCATGGCGGACTGCGTTGTCCGTAAGATTATATACTGCTCGTCCGAGTCGTGAAGCATTTCCGTGCACATATACTTCTTCCTCGATTTTGCAGTCAAAGATGAAACCGTCCTTTTCGTAGAGATTTCTGAATGTGTCTGCCGCCGTTTTAACCGTTTCACTGAGGTTTACCTCGCTCATTACAGGTTCAGCGTCGGTCATTTGCAGCTCTGAGTATTCAAGTATCTCGTTTACAAGGGCAGTGAGGCGGTCGGCTTCTTCGACTATTACTGCTACGTCTTCAGTACACTGCTGCTCGTCTTCGCGTGATATATCGCGTATCATTTCAGCGTAGCCCTTTATCATTGTCAGGGGAGTACGCAGGTCGTGTGAGACATTCGCAAGCAGCTCGTTCTGAAATTCCCGCGATTTACTGAGCTTTTCTGATGTAGCGTCGAGAGTGTGGCTCAGCTCGTCAAGCTCTGAGCAGAAGCCTTCGTGGTATGTGACATCTGAACTGCTTTCGCCAAGCTTATGTGCTTTTTCGGTGAGCTGTGAGATAGGCCGCGAAAAACTGCGCGACATGAACCACGCTATAACTGCTCCGATAATTACTGACAAAATCGTTACCCATATAAGCTGAATGCGTATTATGCGCGCTGTTGAGCCTACTGGTGTAAGCATCGTTCCTATGTAAAGGACCGCTTTCCCATCTGTTTCAGGGTAGTCGATGAAGCGCCCGCAGACATATAAGTCGTCGTAGCGGAGTTCCGCAGTATCTGTATCAGATGAGCTGAGCTTGCTGAGAAATTCACTGTAGTTCGCGGGAAGCTCACGGTAGTGTGCGCGGGGAATCCTGCTGTCAGGCTTCATATCGGGCATTATTTCGCCGTTTTCGTGCATATGCTGTATACGCTTGTACTCATCTGAGCTGTAGAGTATGCTGCCGTCTGTATCGGTCACGAAAATGATTACCGAGTTTTCACGTGAAAGCTTGTCGATGTAGTCTGAGATGTCATTCTCTTTGCTGTGTGCTGATATCTTTTCGGCTGCCGAAAGAGTATTTTTTATTATCATTCCGTCATAAAAACGCTGAAGAAAAACTGTCTGAAGCAGCCAGAGTACCGTGAAAATGACAGCTGTGAAGACTATGAAGCATACAAGCAGTTTCTTCTGAAAAGTTCCTGTTTTACGTTTCAAATTTATATCCCACCCCTCGGACCGTTTTTATGCAGTCGCGGTATTCTCCAAGCTTTCCGCGCAGTAGTTTTATCTGCCAGTCAACTGTCCGGTCAACTCCGAAGCTGTCATATCCCCATACTTCGTTTAGTATCTTGTCGCGTGAGAGTACTACTCCCTTGTTTTTTATAAGAAGCAGAAGCAGTGCGTATTCCTTTGCTGTCAGGTCAGCCTTTACTCCGTCTATACTTACCGTTAGACCGAGGGTATCGACCGATATTCCACCGATAGTTATTACTGCATCGTCGTTTTTCTGTACAGGTGATTTTTTATGGCTGAGGATTACTTTCACACGTGCCATAAGTTCAAGCGGTGAAAACGGCTTTGTTACATAGTCGTCTACACCAACTTCAAATCCGAAAAGCTTGTCAAATTCAGTTCCCCTTGCCGAAAGCATGATAACCGGGATATCCTGAGTTTCTTTGATTTTTTTGCAGGCGGTGAAGCCGTCAGTGTCGGGCATCATTACGTCGAGGATTATCAGGTCGAATTTGTCATTTGCACAGGCGTCGATAGCCTGTCTTCCGTCTGAAACGCATACCGTTTCATAGCCTTCACGCTGTGCGTATCGGCTTATAAGCAGTGTTATATTGGGTTCGTCATCGGCTATAAGTATCTTCGGCATAGTGCACCTCCATAATACTATCATTATACACGAAATCCGCCCCGATGTAAATGCCTTGGAGCGGATTCCATTTTTATCTGAAAGGTATTCTTATTTTCAGAACATTGGCTGTTCAAAGTTTCCGCGTCCGCCTCGTCCGCCGGGACCTCCGTGTCCGCCGCCGAATCCTCCGCCCATCATACTCTGCGGTATCTCCGAGACTTCACTGCCGTTTATTATAATTGTGCCGCCGTTGAACTGTGCTGTTGTGTCGTAGTCGAATGACGACATCTGTGCGGTGATGTTTATTGTGCCGCCGTTAACGGTTATCGAGCCGTTTGAGTCGATTGCGTCGGTGTCTCCGGGGCCTACTTCAACTGTGATATCTCCACCGTTTATTTCGATTGAGGGAGAGTAGGTCGTTGAACCTGATGGTGCATTGATTCCGTCATCGGTCGCGTATATTTTTATCGTTCCGTCGTTGATGATAACTGATGTTGCTTCAAGTCCTTCAGCTGATGTGATATCGAATGTTCCGCCGTCTATCTGAAGCAGTGCACAAGCCTGTATTCCGTCACTTTTGCCGTTTATGGTGAATGTTCCGCCGGATATGGTTATTGTTCCTTCTGCTTCGTCGTTTTCACAGTGGAAACCGTCTTTGCTTGTGTTGATGTCGAATGTTCCGTCGCTTACTGCTATCGAATCGTTTGCCTCGAATGAATCAAGGGCAGTTTCCATGTTGTATGTTCCGCCGGTTACTTTTAAGTCGTCCTTTGAGGTTATTCCGTTGCCGTATGCTGATGTTATATTGAGGGTGCCTGTGCCGTTGAGTACGAGGTCGTCTTTTGAGAATATTACTGCGTCAGTATTGGTATCGCCGTCAGATGTGAACTGACCTGTTACTTCAAGTGTATTTTCACTCTCTGTAGTCGTTACGAATACCTTGTCGGCTGATACTACGTAGATTGCAGGGAAATCACTGTTTGTGATGCTTACACCGTCGAGGACAAGCTGTACCTTTGCTGTATCGTCAGCTTCGACTT
Source organism: Ruminococcus flavefaciens (assembly GCA_902792235.1). Taxonomy (GTDB): domain Bacteria; phylum Bacillota; class Clostridia; order Oscillospirales; family Ruminococcaceae; genus Ruminococcus; species Ruminococcus flavefaciens_AE. The sequence goes on along the minus strand of CADAYP010000006.1, from coordinate 35,643 downwards.
TAATCGTACAATCGGTCGCTTTTCCGCTGATTACGTAAACTCCCTCGGTTGAGATTTCGATGGTCTTGCCGTCGGCTACTGTTATATTCTGTGCTTCACTTGTGTCGGCTGTCTGTTCAAGGTCTCGCTTGGTAAAAGAGGTTGTCTCCTCAGTATTTGTAAGCTGTGATACGGACTGTGTTTCTGCCTTTTCTGTGGTATCCGTTTTGGCTGATTCAGTTTTTTCTGTTGCTTTTTCAGTTGCGGCTTCAGACTCTTTTTCTGTCGTTTCAGCTGTTGATGTGGATTCTGTTTTGTCGCTCAGTATGTTATTTCCACAGCCTGTGAGTACTGTTGCTGATGCGAGTGCCGCTGTTAAAGCAAATGCTAATAAATAAGTGTTTTTCATAATATCTTCTCCTTTATACCGGATTTGTTGTTTTGTTTCTATGACTTTATTATAGGGGAGTTTTATGAGAAGAAAATGGAGCGTAAGTGGAATTATGGTAGTCTTATGTGGAATGTTTGTGATAAAGTTCGCGCCTTGTTGAAATTAACCCGCAGTCATGCTATAATATTTAAGGCAACACCGCACAAAGACCGCTTGACGTCCCCTTGACATACGTCAGTATGCCTGCGGAATTTCTATACAATCTGACGAAAAATCTCACGGTGCATCTTCAGCACAATCTTTGTGCGGTATTGCCTTAAAAAAAGAGGTGTATTGTAATGGATAAAGTCAGAAGACATATTATTTTTTATGGCTATGTTCAGGGAGTCGGGTTCCGCTGGAAAGCAAGCAGTTCTGCCCGAAGATTCGGTGTTTCCGGCTGGGTCAGAAATCTTCCCGACGGCTCTGTCGAAATGGAAGCGGAGGGTAATCCGTATGATATCGACGACCTTATACAGTCGCTTGAAAATCACTCGTGGGGCAGTATCGAACGTATAGAATCACACGATATCCCTGTTCATGGTGACTATGAATTCGATATCAGATGAACTATTCTTCGTTACGCTTCAGCCGCTTCAGCCTTTCTTTGTATATTTCATACTCCGAGATAAGCACGTCTATATGACTGTTGATAAATTCAATATCGTGTTTGTCACAGGCAGATTCAAGTTTTCCTGCATATTCTGCAAGTCCGTATGCGCCTATGATATGTGCGGATACTCTTATTGCGTGGATTTTCAGGGCGAAAAGCTTGATGTTTCCGCTTATGTAGGTTTCACGTATGATACTGATGTTGTCGTCGATAGTGTCACGGAAAAGCTCAAGTGAGAACAGAAATCCCGATATGCCTCCTGAGTTTTTGATTCCGTCCTTCACTGATATTCCTTCGGTTTCATTCAGCCACAGCATATCTGACGGAAGTTCCTTGGGTTCGGCATTTTCTCTCTCCTGCTTGGGATGTTCCATCATTTCCTCCGGCAGATGCTTCATTATCGTCTTTTCGAGTTTGTCGCCGTCTACTGGTTTGAGAAGTAATCCGGTGAAGCCTATGTTTTTGTAATAGTCCTCATCTTCTGCGGCATTCGCTGTGAGTACGTAGACAGGAAGGTCCTTGTCGGTTTTTCGTATCTTTTCGATTATTTCTATACCGTTCATTCCTGCCATTATAAGGTCGAGGAATACTACGTCAAAGTGGGTGTCTTTGATTTTTTCAAGTGCATCTTCACCACGCTGTGAGGTCGTTACGAATACTCTTGTAGGCTGAAGAAGTCCCTTCATAAGGTCGAGACTCATCGGGTCGTCGTCTATTACAAGTATATCTGCGTCGGGTGCTATGAACTGCGGCAGATACGGTCCTTTTACAACGTCGATTGCATACTCGCTGAACGTGCCTATGGGAGTGGAATCGACGATTTTCTGCGGCAGTGTCAGTATGAACTCGCTTCCCTCATTATATTTGCTTTCACATCTGAGAGTTCCGCCCATAAGTTCGGCATATCTCTTGGAGATATCAAGTCCGAGACCTGTTCCCTGAATACCACTGCTAAGCTGTTCGTCAAGCCGCTCGTAAGCTGTGAAAACCTTGTCGATATCTTCAGCTTTAATGCCGATTCCGGTGTCCTTAACCGAAAAGCTTATGATCGCTGAATCATTTTTACGTTCGTCCATGGTAATGTTCAGAACAAATCCGCCTACAGCTGTATACTTTACGGCATTTGTCAGAAAGTTGAGAACTATCTGCTTTATCTTGCTTATGTCACCGTACATACGACGCGGAAGCATTTCGTCGGCGGATATCTCAAAATTCAGTCCCTTAGCGGTACTCCTTATCCTTATCATGGATATTACTGAGCGAAGCATCTCCTGTAAATCATATTCCTGCTCGATAAGGTGCATTTTTCCGGATTCTATCTTGGAGATGTCAAGCAGATCGTCGATCATTCCGAGGAGAAGTTCGGAAGAACTGCGTATGTCAAATGAATAGTTCATGATAGACATGAAGTATTCCTTCGGGACATCAGTTGCGTCCTCACGCATTATCATTTCGTTCATTCCCATTATCGTACTGATAGGAGTGCGTATCTCGTGGGAGATGTTCGCAAGAAAACGTGATTTTGCCGTGTTTGCGCGTTCTGCGTCGTTTTTGGCCTGACGTATTTCATTGTACTGCCGCGCAATTATCGTTGAGCGCATTATCGCCCACACTATGAGACTGATGATCGCTGCGATAAGTACAGCTATCAATATACGTACATAAAGCAGTTCAAAAAATCTTGCCTGCTTGATTATTTTGTAGGTGTTGTCCTGAAGGACTGCACCTGTTTTACTGTCAATGACCTGAATGTGAAGCTTGTATTTACCATAGGGAAGATTGGTGTATTCAAGTGATGAAAGCTGACTCCTCGGTACGGTTATTCCGCTGTCAGGACCGTCTTCAAGATAGACACTGATATAGGGATTTATCATGGTGTAATCCATAACAGATGCTGTTATCTGTACACGTCCGCGTGAAGGCGGTATGGTGTATACTCCGTTCTTGTCGGGGTATATCCTCTCATCATCGCAATATACAGCCCTTACACCGGTAAGAAATCTTTCTTTGCCTTCGCGGTAGTTGTCTATATTTACTCTGATTACTCCGTTTCTGCCGGGAATGTAAAGGTTGCCGCTATCGTCTGTGACACTGCGGGAATTTGATGTTATCGCGTAAGGAAGTCCGTTCTCAATTGTGTAGATGCTGTAGTCCTTGACAGTGTCATTCAGCATATCTTCTGTATCAACTACGTAGATTCCGTGCGAGGAAAGTACCCACGCTTTACCGCTTTTGTCAAAATAGATATCGTAGTTATTGTTGTAGGGAAAAGTGGTTACTTCTTTTAATATGCCGTTTTTCAGGTACTGTATGGAATTCGAGTATACTGTCGTTTGATATTACATATATCCCGCCGCCGTCTGTGCCGGCAAGATATTTGCCGTCGTCAGTTTTGGTGACGGTCAGGAAAACTGTGTTGCTGATACCGTCTTCCCTGCCGGCGGTGTATGACACTTTGCCGTTGCTGATAACTGCAAGTCCGCCGTTTGTGCCCGCGTAGATGCTTCCGTCTTCTCCTTCGGATACACTTCTTATCTGATTGGACGGCATTCCGTTTTCTGTGGTGTAGGACTTTATATCCCCATTGGCAGTATAGCAGATAAGTCCCATTTCATTTGTATACGTCGCTACCCATAAATTGCCTTCGGAGTCCTTGACAAAGCATCGTATCTTTGTGCCTTTCAAATAATCAGTAAGTGCATTTTCTGCCTTTTTACCGTCTTTTCCTATTATCTGTATACCTGTATCAGTTCCGATATAAAGGTCGTCGCCATAAAAATATACCGCATTAGATACTTCTTCCGTAAGTCCGGAACTGCTTGTGATGTCTTCAAAATTGTTGGTTACGAGTTTGGTTACTCCCTGTGTTGAGGATGCTATCCATATATTTCCCTGATAGTCGGAGTCCTGCATTTCTATTCCGCTGTGAAGAGGCAGATCATCAAGCTTGTGGAAGTTTTTTTCATCGTCAAGATATCCGCAAGCTGTCGCTGATGATATCCATACCTTCCCGCAGTCATGGTTTATCCAGTGGACGCTTCCGTTAAGTTCCGAAACAGATATAAGCTCCATGTCTTTTGCCGATGAGCCGAATTCACCGTAATATACCTCGCTGTTCTCTGTTCCGATATAGACTTTTCCTGCATTATGCGGGTCTGCCATTATCGTTGTTATTTTTGCCATGCCGAGTTCGTCACTTTGATAAACGGCGCTTACTGTGCGCTTGTCTATGGCAAAAATTATGCCGGAGGAAGTCTGTCCGTACACTCGTCCTTCTGAATCGGTATCAAGTCTGATGATACGCTCTTTCGCTATAGTTTTGTCGCCGATATTGTGCAGACGCAGTTCCTTATCTGCATAGCATATTCCCGTAGTTGTACCAATGAAGACGTTTCCGTTTTTATCTTCTGCAAATACTCGTATAGATGATGACGGCAGACCTTCTTTGTACGTGATATGCACATTTTCATTTCCGTCTGTAACTACAACACCGTTGTCGTTAGTACCTACCCATATCCTGCCTGAACTGTCCTCGAAAAATCCGCGTGCATTCGTAAAGCCTTCTGACGGGTCAAGCTTCTCAAAGACTGTGCCATCGTAACGGAATACTCCGCTGTAGCCGCCTACCCATACGTGTCCGTCATGTGCTCCCATGAGAAACATAGCGTCGGACGTCGGCAGTCCGTTTGAAGCGTCATAAAGTTCGGTGGTATATCCTACACCGGAAATCTGCCCTGTTGCTGCGTATCCTCCGCCGTAATAGGAATATTCATCTCCGGCGGATAATGTATACAGTCTGCTGACCGGTGCTATACACAATATTGAAGCAGCGAAGGCTGCTGTGTATCTGACTATTTTTTTCCTGAAATCCACAAACAACCCTCCTGTCCGTGAAGATAGATAATACACATTTATATACATTTATTATAGCATATTAATTTTCTATATGGGTGATTATTTGTATATACATATGTAAATTTTTTGTGAATTTAATTCGATTTCGGCTGTTTTCTAACTAAAACATAAAAACAGCCAAAGGGAAGTCCCTTTGGCTGCGTTTTGTGCGCTGTTGCCTTTACATCTTTTTGCTGTAATATAGCTTTACTGCGACGTTTATCAGTGTGCTTGCCATTAGTACAAAAAATAGGGTAATGCTGATTGTCATACTGTAAAATCCGGAAATTATTATTGCTATTGCAAGCGCATAGACCGATATCAGTGCGCCTGTGCGTGTCGTTTCCCTTGCTATAGCAAGATTGCGCTCGTCTTTTGACTTTATGTACATCTGCTTTAGCTTTTCTTCATTTTTGAGTACGGTAGAATAATAAAATATTAAGAATACACTTGATAATTCGGTTGAGATGAGTATTCCCATTGTCATACCGCGTGAGAAGTCGCTTGTGTGTGCCGTCAGGCGGTTGAGTATAAAGTTGAGAAACAGCGCCATACAGCAGTATGATATGCAGAGATTGAGACGTGTTTTGAGTTTTTTTCTGAATTCTTCCATTATCGTTCCTCCTTAAAGGTTCTCGTCATCTTCGAATATGAACAGTTCCTCAATTGATATTCCGAAAAACTGTGCGGCTTTGTGGGCGAGTGTGAGTGATGCGTTGTATTTTCCGTTTTCAAGCGAGATTATCGTCTGACGCGTGACTGACAGTGCGTCTGCGAGTTCCTGCTGCGTTACCTTGCGCGATTTGCGCAGTTCCTGAATTCTATTTTTCAATGTTTTTCTTCTCTTCCTTTTTGCGTCCTGCGCCTGAATATGTCATAACTATTGCTACTGCAACTCCAAGTGCGACCCACGGCAGTGCTGCTGTAAAAAATTCATGCATAGTATTTACCTCCTGCAATGTAAAGCTTACTTTACTTATCCTGTGACTATAGTATAGCACACTTTACATTTTGTGTCAAGTCTGCTTTACATATTTTTATTATTTAACTTGAAGCGATATAGGCTATAGATTCAGTCTATAACTGATAATGGGTTTTACATAATTGACAAGCATATAATTCCGATGTATAATATAGGCATACCAAACGAAAAGGAGTGGCGATCATGCTGACACCTGATATTTTGAAACGGCTGCGTTCTGTTGTCAAAGGTAACGACCGAATGTGCGTATCACGATGTTAAACGAATACCACTATTTATATATTTTTAAAGATTTTTTCAGGAGGAATTTACAATGGCAAACAATAAATTACATTTCGAGACTTTACAGCTTCACGTCGGTCAGGAACAGCCTGACCCTGCATCAGATGCAAGAGCTGTACCTATTTATGCGACTACTTCATACGTTTTCCGCGATTCTCAGCACGCTGCTGACCGTTTCGGTCTCAAGGATGCTGGCAATATCTACGGCAGACTCACTAACTCAACACAGGACGTTTTCGAGAAACGCATCGCCGCTCTTGAGGGCGGAGTTGCCGCTCTCGCTACTGCTTCGGGTTCAGCTGCGATAACTTATGCAATTCAGGCTCTTGCAAAGGCAGGGGAGAACGTTGTTGCGGCAAATACTATATACGGCGGTACTTTTAACCTTTTCGCTCACACTCTTCCACTTTACGGCATTACTACAAAGTTCGTCGACCCTGACGATATCAGTAATTTTGAAGCGGCTATTGATGAGAATACTAAGGCTCTCTACATCGAAACTCTCGGCAATCCTAACTCAAATGCTATCGACATTGAGGCTGTTGCTCAAATCGCTCACAAGCACGGTATTCCGCTCGTAGTTGACAATACTTTTGCAACTCCGTTCCTCGTTCGTCCTATTGAATACGGTGCTGATATCGTGGTACATTCTGCTACTAAGTTCATCGGCGGACACGGTACTGCTATCGGTGGTGTTATAGTTGACAGCGGTAATTACGACTGGGATAAGTCAGGTCGCTATCCGTGGATATCTGAGCCTAATCCAAGCTATCACGGCATAAGCTTCTCAAAGGCTGTAGGTGCGGCTGCTTTCGTAACTTATATCCGTGCAATTCTTCTTCGTGACACCGGTGCTACTCTTTCGCCGTTCCATGCTTTCATTTTCCTTCAGGGTCTCGAAACTCTTTCTCTCCGTGTTGAACGTCATACTGAAAATGCAAAGAAAATCGTGGACTACCTCGCTAAGCATCCGCAGGTTGAAGCAGTTCATCATCCGTCACTCGCTTCTGAGTCAAGCCATGAGGTCTACAAGAAGTACTTCCCTAACGGCGGCGGCAGTATCTTCACTTTCGATGTAAAGGGTACTGAGGACGATGCTAAAAAGTTTATCGACAACCTTGAGATTTTCTCGCTTCTCGCAAACGTTGCAGATGTTAAGTCGCTCGTAATCCACCCTGCGTCTACTACTCACTCACAGCTCACTGAAGCTGAACTCGCTGAGCAGGGTATCAAGCCGACAACTATCCGCCTTTCAATAGGTACTGAGCATATCGACGACCTTATTGCGGCTCTTGACGGTGCTTTTGCGGCTATAAAATAATAGCTTCCCCGATTCTCCTTAAAGTTAAAGCCATAAAGAAGTTTCACCTTCTTTATGGCTTTTTTACGTTATTATATCCTGAAATATCGACCTGAGTAATGATGTGTCGCCCTGTGCGGCTTTTATTGTCGCTATCATGAGCATATCGCTGTCACAGCCGGAAAAATCAATATCGTGTCCGGCATTTCGTACAAGCAGAGTTATGAATATGCGGAGAGTACGACCGTTTCCTTCGCGGAAGGGGTGAAGCATATTCAGTTCATGATAAAGCTCCGTCAGCTCGTTGAGAAAATCGTCCATGCACAGTCCGCAGAGGTAATCCTGACTTTTTAGCCGGCTGAATTTCAGTGTTCCGACCCTTTCAAGCTCGTTGTACCTGCAAAATACTGTTCCTTTTTTGGAGATGTTTATCGTTCGCAGAGTGCCTGCCCAGTCGTATAAATCTCCGAACAGAAGCTTGTGAAGCGACTTGTAGAAATCAAAGTCTACATTTACAAAATCCGTTTCCTGTTCAGCCTGCGTACCTCTCAGCAGAGTTATCTGCTTTTCGACGCTGTCAAGCTCGGACTGGTCACGGATATCAAACTTATTTATAAGGACAGTCGTATCAGGGTAGCAGTTCCATTGACAGCCTTCTACTCTGTATACAGCCATTATTTGCTTTTTACATCACTGACTATCATTTCAGTGAACTGCTTAAAGGTCATCTCTCCGCTGAGACATTTTCTGACATTGTTTATCTCGCTGTCAGAAAAGCTGAAACCTTCCATTCTTACAGAAGCAAGCTCATTGCTCAGTGCCTTTTCAGTTGAAACCTTATACATTGGTATCAGCTCCTCAAAAAATACTGGATATATTATAGTTTATTATTTCCGTTTTGTCAAGACTATTTTATCCGTTTTACTTTGCCTTTTTTTACTATGAATACTCTTTCGGAAATATCCATCATTGCCTTATCGTTGAATGAATCGGTATAGAAGCATTCTATGGGAGTGTTTCCGTAGAGGCGGCGGTAGCGCTTTACTTTATTATCGCTGAAATTGAGATAGGTTATCCGTCTGCGTTTAAGGTCGACCTCTGAGCATATCATATTTGATGTGCCGACAGCATCGCTGATGCCGTTTATCAGGAATGATGGTCCTGCTGTTATGATGATGTCGTCTTTATGTATCCTTTTCAGGATAGAGGGTGCTAATTTGTGTTTGTGAGTTTTCCAGAATCCGTTAGTCAGGTCAAGAACTTCCTTTTCACTGCGGATAAGTGTTTTCAGTGCATCGTTGATGGTTCGCTCCATGTAATCCTTCGATACGAGACATAGTTTGTATTTAATGAGGTTCCAGAATATTTTCGGGAGCCAGAGTATTATTCGTTTGTTGATGCTTATCATGTATACAGCAAAGTCGATTGAGCTTTCTCCGCGATATATCGTGTTATCAAAGTCGAATACGTTCATATAGTTCATCACCCCGCATATGCTGAAAAATGTACGCTCCACTTTAAAGTGGAGCGTCAGAATCCAACAATGAAATTATAGCATATCATATGCGAACTGTCAAGAAATATGACATTCTTATGTGTAATCTATATTTGTCTTACGGTTCAGGTCTTTTCCGTTAATTTTGATTTTAAGCCTGCCGTTTTTGCTTATGATATTCTCTTCAGGTGCGAATGTATCTTTTCCGATAGAGTTTTTTATGTCTACCTGTGCATCTGCATCTACTATGGAAATAGAAGTGTCTTTAGAATAGCCGCCGAATGCGAGTGCTTCGTGACCGATTGCTTCCATCTTTAGGTGGGTATCGCTCATTTTCAGTCTGGAACTTCCGTTCAGTGCACCGAATCCTGTTGATTTATCTGCCATGATGTTGAAAATAAGGCTGACTTCACTTGTAGTCACTGATGAGGATTTGCCGTTGAGAGTTCCAAGCGTTACGAGGCGTTTGCAGTGAGAGTAGAAGTTGACAGACGTCTTTGTTACTGTAACATCTGCGTTTCCGTTGAGAGAGCCTATCAGTACTCCTTCGTTTGCTGAGAAGTCAACTTCGATATGGCTCGTTGATACTGCAAGACTTACGTCGCTGTAGAGCGCTCCTATGCCGACAGCTGTTTCAGTGTTGACATTGATATTGTATTCGCCGCGGTTGATGTGGATATTTCCGCCGAGTCCTGAGCCGATACATATACAGTTCTTTCCGCGGCAGCTTATGTTGAGAGGTCCGTCCTGTTCAAATATAAGGTCGCCGTGACGTAACTGGTGTGTATTGCCGATACCATAGCTTTCTGCGGCATTGAGGTCAAGAGTAAGTGCGCCGTCACCTTCGATTATCAGCTTTGAAGATTCGGGTACCTGTATTCCCGATTCATACAGTATATTCGAGCCGACAAGTACCAGTGTTACGGTGGTGTTCTCTCCAAGCTCGATACATGGGCGGTTCTTTACATTGGCAAATGATACGTCTTCAAGTGTGACACGACCTTTGTAATCGTGCTCTATCCGGACGTGTATATTCGTTTTCATCTGCGGTGTGCCGATGATTGAAATGTCTTTGTAAACCATTTCGTCGTGTCCGATTATTATGTCGGTACAGCCGTCTTTATCAAGTTTAGCAAGGGAGATGCGGTTGGTTTTTCCTGCTATATAGACGTGTTTATTGTTGCCGTCGATACGCTCCTGATAATACTGCTTTATCTCACTGCGCCGTTTTTCGTCTATCTGGCTGAGAATCTCAGCGGACGGCCTTGCTGTGTAGTAGCCTTGTATAAGGTCGGCACCGAGATGTATAACGGTGCGGAGTTCTTCCGCAGTTTCGACACCTTCTGCAAGTGCCTTGATATTGTTATCGTGGCAGAAATCTATTATCTCGCGTACAAAATGCTGTTTCTGCGGATATTCGTGTATCTCACTGAGAAGTGAACGGTCTATCTTTACAAAGTCAGGCATATACCTCAGCAGATTGCTTACGTTTGAATAACCTGTGCCGTAATCGTCAACTGCAATGTCGATATGCATCTGGTTAAAGAATGATTTCAGCTTTTCAAGTTCGGAGTCTTTGAGTTCCGCTTCCTCGGTGAGTTCGACTACGACCTTTTCTGCATGGTCGGCGAGTGACAGGTTTATCTCGGATACTGCCTTTTCTCCGACACTTACTCCGGGAATACTGTTTATAAAAACGCGTGCACTGCCGAACGCAGTACGTTCCTGAATGTAGCACGTTCAACATCGGGGAGACGTTCCTGCATTGCGGCATATTTTATAATTGCAAGCGGTGAAACTGTAGTTTCAGTGCGCGAACGCATGAGTGCCTCATACGCGTATACGCTTCCGTCTACTGCACTGACGATAGGCTGAAAATGGTAATTAAGCAGGTTGTCGTCAAGAATCTTTGATACAAGCCTGTACTGCGTTTTTTCTTCGCTGCCGAGACTTTCGTATGCGTGGCTTGATACCCTGAATTTGCTGCTGCGGAAACGTTCAAGCTGTTCCTGCATCTGCGTAAGTATGATACTGCGCTTCAAAACTGCAAAACCTCTGCATACTGTGCCTATCCACCGGCGGTAAAGTTCATCGTAGCTGCGGAGTTTGTCGCCGTAGCTTATAACGGCATATCCGAAGCACTCGGTCTCGAAAAAAACCGGAGTGAAGAAGTAGGCAACAGGAGTACTGCGGTCTTCATGGAGTGCAGGCAGCATATCTGCCGTATTGAACTTTTCGTCAAGGCTGACAAAATTACGTTTGCGGTCGCTGCAATAGCGTATAGCGTGTATCATTTCTGACGGATAGCCGTTATTACGGTTGTATATACCCTGAACTGCATTTTTCCACTCGTTTGCAATGCAAAGGTGGAATTCTTCTGCGCCGCGAAGCTGATATGCATATGAATAGACGGTGCTGAGGTATTCCTGCATCGTTGACTGGGAAATAAGGTTCTCTGCCATTGTATTGAATACAGAATCGTAGCCTTCTTCGGATATATCAGTGTCCCATTTCCTGCGGATTATCTGATAATGCGGCATGGTCTCACAGTTGCAGCCGCAGCTTTTGCCGAGAAGTATCTGCGATTTTAGTTTGAATGACTCAGGAATCTTACCACTCATGCGTTCTGTCAGGAAGTTGAAAGCGTATTCGCCGAATTCTTCTGCCGGTATAAGCGCAGAAGTTATAGGCTTGGGACTGGTTTGTCCTTCATATGTCGAATCATAGCCGATAACGGCGATATCTTCAGGAACTCTTATGCCGCGCTCTTCAAATGCCTTGCACAGTCCTATTGCCATCTGGTCGTTGGCACAGGCAACTGCATCGGGGAGCGGTTTGCCGTTGGAGAGGAGTTCTTCGGCGCACATTTCTCCGCTCTGATACCAGAAATCACCGTAGATTATACGGTCTTCACGTATCGAAAGACCTGCTTTATACATTGCGTCACGATATGCCTGAAGACGTTCTTTTGAGTGCTTGTGCCACTTCTTGCCGCTCAGAAAGGCTATGTCCCTGCATCCGTGAACTTCTATAAGATGTGTGATAAGCTCGAATACTGCTGAATAGCAGTCGGTACATATACTCGGGAAAAGGTCACTTTCTTTTTCTATTACTACAATAGGCTTGTTAAAGATGTCTTTGAGATGGAGTTCAAGATTTTCTGCTGCATTTTCTGTTTGTATGCTGTCTTTCAGGATAATGGCGCCGTCGAATTGTTCCGGATTCATCAGATAAAATATATTTGCTTCACCTTGTTCACGTTCCGGTGTATCCTGATATTTGCGATACATTGAGAATACACAAACATCATACCCTGCTTCAAACGATTTTTTCATGAAACCGCGTATAAACCGGCTTTGATACGATTCATCAGCCTGTCCGGCAAACAATGCTATACGTTTTGTTACGTTCATCGTATACGTTCCTTTCTGTGAATTTATTCCGGAAAATATATGTCAGACAAGTTCGGGACTGACTGCTATCCTGTATATTGCGGCAATATCTTCTGCTGTGAGTTTGACGAATCCACCGGTTTTACCGTCGCCGATACCGAATTTATCAACGAGTGCAGGGATGTCCTCGGGTTTTGCGCCAAGTTCTGCAAATGTGAGCGGCATTCCTATACTGCTGAGAAAACGACGGAAGCGTATAATGCCTTCGCGTGCGGTATTTTCGGGGTTTTCAAAGTCCATGTGACAGCCCCATATACGTACTGCCGCCTGTGCAAACCGCATTACATCGTGCTTGTAAACAAATTCCATCCATGCAGGCATGATGACTGCAAGTCCTGCACCGTGTGCACAGTCGTAGAGTGCGGAGAGTTCATGTTCGATGCCATGGCTGTTCCAGTCCTGTTCTCTGCCTACGCCGACGATGTTGTTGTGAGCGACCATTCCTGCCCACATGATATTAGCTCTTGCGTCATAGTCTGACGGGTCGGCAATAACTCGTGGAGTCTCCTTTATCATGGTCATGAGGACTGCTTCGCAGAGACGGTCTGTGATTTCAACCTCTTTTGTATTGGTGAAATAGCGCTCGAATACGTGAGCCATTATATCTGTTGCACCGCACGCTGTCTGATATGCAGGAAGTGTGCAGGTGAGTTCGGGGTTGAGTATAGAAAAGCGCGGACGGATAAGGTCGGAGCCTGCACCGCGCTTTAGTCCGCCTTCTTCCTTTGTGATTACAGAGTCGCCTGAGCCTTCACTTCCTGCCGCAGCAATTGTGAGTACCGTTGCAACAGGCAGTGCGGCTTCCGGTGACTTGCCGGAATAGAAGTCCCAGAAATCGCCTTCGTATGGCACTCCCATTGCGATTGCTTTTGCTGAGTCTATAACTGAGCCACCGCCTACAGCAAGAATGAAGTCTATATTTTTCTCGCGGCAGAGGTCGATTCCCTCGTATACAAGAGTATCGCGGGGATTCGGCTGTACTCCGCCAAGTTCTGTATATGAAATGCCTTCGGCTTCGAGAGATGCTCTGACTCTTCCGAGCAGTCCGCTCTTAATTGCGGAACCACCGCCAAAATGCAGCAGAACATTCGAGCCTCCGTGCTTTTTTACATAATGACCGGCTTCGTTTTCTGTATTTTTTCCGAATACAAATTCGGTAGGACTATAAAACTGAAAATTATTCATAGAAGTATTTCTCCTTTTATTACATTAATTAACACATTTGATATATGCATTTGCGATAGGAGGTATGTATATATTATATCACATATATTTAGCAATTTCAAGTTAAATTGCAAATTAACCGGCAGAAAAAGTGCTTAATCAAAATGTTTTGTTAGGTTGCATAAACGTTGAAATGTGCAAATAATTGAGATATGGAATATTATAAATATAATGTACAAATTGTATATTTATACTGTGTGCATAACGCACAAACAGTACATGATTCTATTGTCTGAATTGCTGAAATTGCTGTGTACCCGCAAACAAACCTTGACGTTGCCGACAAGGGAAGAGTAAAATTATGTTAATACGTAGAGTTTAATACGGCGCAATGCTTTATTTGCACATGACAGGAGTGAAATTATGAAAAACGGAAGGTTAGTCTCTGCGGCGGCGGCATTTTCAGTCGCGGCAGGAAGTTTTAACGCTTTTCCGGCTTCGGCTGTTGAAAAGTCAGAACTGCTCGATGTGAGCGGCTTTGTCATTCGTGATGAGAACTTTGTTCACCTTAGCAAGGGTACGTATCTGCGCGATGTATCATATCTGTTTGATGAACAGGATAAAGTTCCGGAAAGTCCCGATAATCTGAACGTCGGCGGCGATGTGCTGAAGGCTACTTCAAAGGCAAACTGGACTCCGAATCAGCAGATGGAATACGGTGCGGCTTCGTTTTACATGGACTTGGGGGCAAATTATGTCATTACGGCAGTCGCTTTCCTCGATACGAACGGTACCCCTACGTGGACGATTTCCGACGGTGAACCATTCAGCTGGCACAAGATAGCTGAGCAGAATATGAACTTCTATAACAGCTGGCGTGCCATAAAATTTGATAAACCTGAACCGACCCGATATCTGCATTTCAGCTCAGATTACTGCGACAGCGGAGTAAGTGAAATTGCAATATACGGCTATAAACAGAGTGAACTGTCCGATTCGCAGAAGAAAAGGACTGCTCCTGAAAAGTCACTTTATCCGGTGTCCGGAGAAACTGTGACTGCGGCTGGAAAACGTCTCGGTTTCAATGCTTTCATTGACGACCCTATAACTGCGATGATGTCGGCTGGGATTATTCGTGAGTACCACAATTTCAGCTGGATGCTCGACAACGACTGCAAAGTGAAGTTTACTCAGGGTACATGGGGCGATATGGACAGTTACTATAAGAGTCTGCACGACCGCGGAATCAGTGTTATACCGTGTATACAGGGCGGTAGTACGGCTGTTTCAGGCGGTACAAAGGCGAACGAGATACCCGTAAAGTCCGGCGCTGATACCCTTGACCCGAAAAGCTACGCTGTCCATGCGCAGACTATGTATCAAATCGCCGCACGCTACGGCAGTAACAGCAAGATTGACCCGAAAACTCTGAATATTACTGATGCTCAGCCTGCTAAGACCGGTCTGGGATACCTTAACGCTGTCGAAAACTCAAATGAGCCTAATAAGAGCTGGGCGGGCAAGTCTAACTATTTTACTCCGTATGAACTCGCGGCTATGTGTTCAGCTGACTACGACGGTCATGAGGGGACTATCCCTGATGCCGGTGTTCACACCGCTGACCCCTCGTTTAAGCTCGCTATGGGCGGACTTGTCGGCTATTCGACGATGATACAGTACCTCGAAGAGATGAAGCTGTGGTTCGACTATAACCGCTCCGACGGCAGATTCGCCGTAGATATCGTAAATGTCCATATCGGCGCTGATTCGCCTGATATAGAGGAAAGCAGTCTCCGTGAAACTATAGCTGAGCTGAAAAAGTGGATGAGTCAGAATGCTCCTGATACTGAGCTATGGATATCTGAGTTTGAAGTCCCGATGAGCGACTGCGAGGCTGAGGGTACTGACGCTCACGACGATGAAAACTATCAGCTGAGATATGCTCAGCGTGTTGCACGTACATATCTGTGTGCACTCGAAAATAACAGTGTCGACTATATTACTAAATTTCAGCTTCGCGACGAGGGTGAAGGTGTTTACTACAATTCAGGCCTTGTCACACAGAAGGGCAAGTGGGATAAAAAGCTTGCGTGGTACTATCTCTCATGCATGACAAACGTGCTCGATGATTCCGTTTGGACCGATGAAACTCTCGGTGACGGGTACTGGGTCAATACTTTTTGCAGTTATGATGACCGCAAACTTATAAAGTGCGCTAATTCGTGGAACAGCAAGTCTGACGGAGTGTATGGGATTCCGGCAGAGGGCAGAAAATACGCTTACCTGACTGTTCCGGAAATGGGGATCGCTGAGGGCAGGACTACTATGCTGAATATCGAAAATGACGAGGTTAAGGTGAATATCACCGAAACTCCGGTGTTTATCACGTTTACTGATGAGCTTGAACCATACTCAAACGGCAGCAATACTCAGCTTCGTCCGGCGGCTATAAGTCTTACTAAGGACAGGTCCGGCGAAGTGTGCGACCTTTCGGCTGAGCCAAAGGACTCTGTACTTAACCAGTTCTACCGTATGTTTGACGAGCCTGATACTATGCCTGACCCCGTTTACGGCAATACCTCCGCTCTTAATGCCCCTGAAACTAACGTGGATAAGTCGGGGATAACCGGATATGTTTTCTTTGACAAACCATGCGTATTCAATGGATTTGCTGTGTTCGATACGTTCGGAACCGGCGGTATCTCGGTCTACGATGCCAATACCAATGAGCTTCTGTGGAGCAGTGACCTCGGCAGTTACATGAGCCGCTCAGTAACTCTTACAAAAGATTCAGCTCCTACAAATTGCCTGAAAATTGTCAAGGACGACGGTGCAATGAATGAGCTTGCATTTTACGGTTACAAGGCTCCCGCAAGCAGTTGGGACGCTGATTCAGACGGCAGAGTCGATGCTTTTGACCATGTACTAATCAGGCAGAGCTTAGTCAGCAATGACGCAAAATACAGTATCGCTGACCTTGTCGGTCTGACACGTTTCCTCCTTGGAATGTAAGAAATACAGCGTATGTGCAGTGTTGTGCATACGCTGTTAACTTTTTTTATAAATCTGTTGCACTAATAGAATAAATATGGTATAATTATGCTATATTTTATTAACGAAAGAGGGAGCTTTATGAAGAATCTTTGCTGTAAGAACTGCGGCGCATCTATGGTTATCGACCCGTCAGGCAAAAATGCTCACTGCCCTTACTGCGGAGCTGAATACGTTCTCGACCATCGCGATACCGACTATTACCGTGATTTCTACGACCGTATGAGAGGCTTCCTGAAACTGTCTGCCGACGCTCAGGAGCGCCGCAGACGCGCTGATGAACTCTGGAAATATGCCGCTGATGAACAGTTTTTTGTGTGCCGCGACGGCAGAAAAATCAACATAAAGAGTATGCACGTTTTCAAGGATAAGTCAGCGGAAGCTTTCACGGCAAGAGAAAATATTATTTTCAGGTTCGATTGCGCAAATTCCGGTAATTCCGACCGCTTCCGCAAGGCGGTCTCGTCACTCGATTACCCTTCGGCTGATACCCGCGGCCTTTCTGACTTTTTCCCGAAAATCAGCGGCGGATTTGAACTCAGTGACGGTTCGTCTCTGCTGGTGATAAAGAAGCGTGCTGACGAGTACCCTCTCCGGCTTTTCGGTACTCTCAGCGGCAGACATACTGCGTGGCTAATCGGTAGAATGGAGAATCTTTGCTGTGTACTTGAGTACAATAGCCTTGTACACCCTGATTTCGGCTTGGATACGCTGTATATCGACCCTTACGACCATCAGGCAAGTCTCTACGGCGGTTGGTGGAACGCTGTGCGTAATAATACTGCTGTGGACGGTAAAGTGTACACTACCCGCGATAATCTCATCGCTCTGCGTAATACTGCGGCAAAAGTGCTCGGATTCGGCAGTGCGGCGGAAGTTGAAGAAACTCCCGATATCCCGAAGCCGTTTGCTGATTTTCTGCGCGGAGTCCCTGCCGGAAATGCTTACGACGACTTTGCTTTGTGGGACGATGTTCTCATAAAGTCCTACGGTGAGCGGAAGTTCATTAATATGGATACTGACGACGAACAAATCTACGGAAGAGGTCTTTGATATGGGGCGCGGAAGCTATACTGCAAACGACTGGACTAAGCTGAGAAACACGTTCAGTGAAGCAAAAAAAACTGATAGTTTATTTGTGCGTGAGACTTATACTGCGCCTTCTAAGCCGCTGAGCGGAGTTTTCAGAGAGGCTCGCGATAATGTGGATTCTCCCGAATCTACCCCTGTTATCATCGGTTTTGATGTAACGTCTTCAATGGGGTATCTTGCAGAGGAACTTGCTCTCAATTCTCTGAACAAGGCAATAATGTACCTGTATGATAACAAGCCGATACTGTGTCCGCAGGTGATGTGCTGTGCTATCGGTGACTGCAAATGTGACAGGCTGCCGCTTCAGGTCACTCAGTTTGAAAGCGACATTCGTATACTCAGTCAGCTCACTCAGCTGAAACTTGAGGGCGGAGGCGGCGGTAATGGCGGAGAATCGTATAATCTTGCATGGTACTTCGCCGCTGAACGTACTTGTACCGATGCGTTTGAAAAGCGCCGCAGAAAGGGTCACCTCATTACTATCGGAGATGACTTCTGCCACAGTGTCCTCACGAAAAGCGAAATAAGCAGGGTTTTCGGGGACGATGTACCCTTCGATATCTCCGATGAGGAGCTGATTTCTGCGGCAGAGGAAAAATATAACATCTTCCATATCCACATCGACAAGGGTACTAACACAGATGACAGAGTTTTCGCAGACTGGCAGAAGCTTCTGCCCGGCAGGACTGCGGCTGTTGAAAAGAATGACATCTCTATTCTTTCTGAGCTTATCTATGCACTTATTTCAGTCGGCGAGGGCAGTACTCCTAATGAGGCACTGAGCTCAGTTGAACAGTGTGCCGCCGAAAAAGCTGCAAAGTCGCTCGCATACATAAATATTTCAGATAACAATACCATTTCTTTTTAAGGAGGATCACTATGGGACACGGAAGCTACAAAGCGTCTGACTGGCAAAAACTTAAAAACAGCAGAGGTCTGAATGCCTCTTCAACTGCGGACGATATTTTCAGAAGCAACAGCGTTCAGGAAAAATATCTGCCGGAGTTTATTACTGTCCGCGAATCGCGTGACAGCGAGGATTCGCCGCAGTCAACACCTATAATCATCGGATTCGATTCGACGGGCTCAATGGGTTATCTTGCCGCCGAAATTGCTAAAAATTCACTCAACAAAACCGCTACTATGATACTTGAGAAGCGTCCGGTCACAGACCCGCATATCATGTGTGCAGCTTTTACTGAGCCTAAAATAGGTGACGTAAACTATATCATTCCTATGCAGGTCACGCAGTTTGAAGCCGATATACGTGTGGTCGAACAGCTTCTCGAATTCAGGCTCGGCGGAAGCAACAGATACAGCTATGACCCTTTAGTATGGTATTTCGCATGGAAGCATACGTCTATCGACTGTTTTGAAAAGCACGGAAGAAAAGGCTTTATTTTCTGTATCGGCGACGAAATTGGCGATAACGGCAGTATCGACATTTTTAAACGCGACGATATAAAGTTTACTTTCGGTGACTCCGATTCGCCGAATTTTAAAACAAAACAGCTTGCCGCTCTTGCAGGTGAGAAGTATGAGATTTTCCACATCATAACCGGTTCACGCACTGAAAGAGCATTTGAAACTTGGGAAAATCTCTTGCCCGGAAGAAATGCTGTGATAGCATCGGAGAATATCAGCTGTCTTGCTGAGGTCATGATATCTATTATGCAGCTGGTCGGCGGAATGCCGAGAAACAGCGTTATTTCGCAGTGGAGCGGCGAGACGGCAAATATCGTTGAGTCGGCACTTAGCACGATCATTCTCGAAACTGTACGATAAATAATGTCTGTCAGAATTATAATCGGTAAGAATTTCGGCGACGAGGGAAAGGGTCTTGCCGCCGATTTTTTTGCTATGAATTCACAGGGTACGGCAATTTGTGTCAGACACAATGGCGGTGCACAGGCAGGTCATACTGTCGACCGTCCGGACAGACGTTTTGTTTTTTCTCAGCTGTCGTCAGCGTCGTTTCGTGGAGTTGACACCTACTGGGCGGACAGTTTCATGCCTGACCTATTCAAGCTTGCTGACGAAACAGACAGCTTCCGGACTATGAATACGGTCGTTCCGGCGATTTTTGCTTCTGAAAAATGCCGGTGTACTTACATCGGCGATGTCCTGATAAATATGATTCTCGAAACTTCACGCGGTGATAAACGTCACGGCTCATGTGGTATGGGAATTAATGAAGCGGCTGTACGCTCGGATTCGTTTCCGCTTTATCTCGGTGATATCTCCGGTATCAGTGCTGAAAAACTCTATCATAGACTCCGCGCAATTCAGAAGGAGTATCTGCCGCTCAGGCTTGAAAATCTTGCCGTTGACTCCGGCAAATATGGTGAATACGGCGATATGCTGTGGAGTGAGGACGTGCTTTATAATGCCGCGGAAGCGATGTGCCGTAACGCGGAATACGTTCAGATAATGCCGCAGAGCTTCATTTCGCGGTTCGATAATATAATTTTTGAAGGTGCGCAGGGTCTTATGCTCGATGAATTAAACCTCGAATATGCTCCGCATCTTACGTCTTCGCGGACAGGACTGTATGAGCCTGCACGCATACTTCGCGAGGTTTACGGAGAAGATGCGCGTATACCGCATACTGAGGCTGTGTACGTGACACGTTCTTATGTCACTCGTCACGGAGCAGGTAAACTGCCGCACGAAGGTCTCCTTGACCCTGAAAATTTCGGTATCACCGACAGGACGAATGTCACGAATGAGTGGCAGGGCAGTCTGAGATTTGCCCCTCACGGTGATGCAGGTGAGTTTACTGCACCGGTGTGCCGTGATATTTCAGAAACCGGACTTCCTGCTGATATATCGCTGTTTGTTACTCATCTGAACAAGTCCGGCGGTAAGCTGATCACCAAAAACGGCATGGCTGATATCGAAAAATATATCGACCATGAGCTTTTTGGCGGAAAGGTCTATACTTCTTCAAGTATGTTTTCAGAAGATGTAAAGGTGAAATGAACACGCTAAGTTTGCTGTTTTAATTTATACGTAAAAGTTTACAAAAACACCTTGAATATTGTCATATAATATGCTATAATTTCTGTAGATATGGAATATCATACTCGGGTGGTGACACTATGAAAATCAGAATTTTCTTCTCTACTGTTCTTACTTTGCTTGTTATTGCATTGTTTATATGCGCTGTTCGTGCGAAAAAATCCCATCGTTCCATCGGTAAAGCCGTTTCTAAGCTTTGTATCGCACTTACTCCGCCTGTTCTCGGTAACCTGATAATTATCGGTTCAAGTGTTAAGGAACGCTCTGTATTTGGCTATTATATCTATTTCATCGGTATTGACATCGTTTTGCTTGCACTGGTCAATTTTACTGATGAATACTGCCGGGGAGTCGGTGATGGACAACATAAACCGACCGCAGTTTATTTAGTTCTTGCGGCTGATTTGGTTCAGATAATCCTGAATCCGCTCTTCCACCATGCTTTCGGTGTCGAGAGAATTATGGTGCGCGGACTCCCGTATTATTTGCTTGTGCCGCACTGGGGACAGGTTATTCACCGCATAATCGACTATGCTGTCTTCGGTGCTGTTGTGTTGATATTCCTCCTTGCTTCGGTAAAAACTGCCAAAATATACAGGGAAAAATACACTGCTCTGCTATTTGCTATGCTTGTTGTCGGCGCATGGCAGACTTTCTACATATTCACTCGTACCCCCATTGACCGCTCTATGATAGGTTACGGGGTATTCGGACTCCTCGTTTACTACCTTTCTATCCATTACAGACCTCTCAGACTCCTCGACCGTATGCTTTCCGATATTGCCGCGGATATGACTGAGTCGCTTTACGTTTTCGACCCCACCGGCAAGTGTATATGGGCTAATCAACAAGCTGTCAGGCTGGCTGGTGTTAAGCAGACCGAACTCGACCGTGTGCCTGAAAAACTTGCAGATACCTTCGGTAAACCACTTGTTTTAAGCGGTGACAATGTCGAAAAAATTGTCGTAGGATATGGCGACGATGCGGAGTATTACACGGTTGAGTCTCACTCTGTAAGCGACGACAGAAAGCACCTTGCAGGTTTGTTCCTCATCGTTCGCGATAATACTGAGGAGCAGATACGTATAAAGCGTGAACTGTATAATTCGATTCACGACAGCCTTACCGGTCTTTATACTAAGCAGTATATGTATGAGTGTATCAGTAAGGTACTTGTGGATAATATCACTGTTAACTATGCGGTTATATTTGTCGATGTTAAGAATTTCAAAATCGTAAACGATGTTTTCACTTCGGCATTCGGTGACCTTGCTCTTAAACAGGTCGCTGACTGGATAAGGAGACATATGACTAATGAATGCGTTTTCGGAAGACTTGCCGGCGATACTTTTGGTGTCTTCATGCCGATAGATAAGTTCCACGATGATATAGTTGAGCGTGAACTTGCTGATTTTGTCGTTACCGACGGTAATTACGAACATCACCTACTGATTCATCTCGGTATTTATGAGGTTGTTGACCGTACTATTGACGTATCCGTAATGTTTGACAGGGCTCACCTTGCTCTTTCTTCAATCGATGATGACTATAAAACTCATATCGCATATTACGATGATAAACTCCGCGAAAAGGTCATGTGGGACCAGAAAATATCTTCTGTACTGCACGATGCTATTGAACAGATGCAGATTCGTCCGTATCTTCAGCCGATTACCAATACGGAGAACAAGGTTGTCGGTGCAGAGGCTCTCGCAAGGTGGATACACCCTGAACACGGATTTATGTCGCCTGCAATGTTTATACCGGTGTTTGAGAAAAATGGTATGATAGTTGAGGTCGACAGGCATATATGGCGGTGTGCGTGCAAGCTTCTTGCTAAGTGGAAGGGAGTTTATGACGACTTGTTCATTTCTGTCAATATCTCACCGAAAGATTTCTATTTCTTCGATGTTGAGGCGGAATTGAAGTCACTTATCAAAGAATTCGATATCGCTCCGCAGAAGCTCCGTATCGAGATTACGGAAACTGTCATGATGACTGAGCTCGACGAGAGAATGAAAACTCTTGAAAAGCTTCGCAAAGCCGGATTTATCGTCGAAATGGACGATTTCGGAAGCGGTTATTCGTCGCTTAATCTGCTCAAGGATATGCCGGTAGACGTTCTGAAACTTGATATGCGTTTCCTTTCAAAATCTGCTGATGAGAGAAGGGCTCATACAATTATCAGAAACATTATCAGGCTTGCTGATGAACTCGATATCGCATCGCTGACTGAAGGTGTAGAAACGTCCAATCAGTACGAACAGCTTGCCGATATCGGCTGTAAGCTGTTTCAGGGGTACTATTTTGCTAAACCTATGCCGGTTGAGGAATTTATCCGGTTCGTTGAAGCTCATAGATAATGTTCACTCAATGACCGCCTTTAAATAAAAAACACCTGACAAGTCAGTTCCCCTTGTCAGGTGTTTTTTATTTGTATTCTTCCCACCAGTGTTCGTTCGCTGTTGAAAAGTCATTGTATTCGATGGTCTGACCAAGTTTCGGAGTCATGAGTGAAACTTTACTGCTGTCTGCTTTTTCTGCTATGTCGTCGATTGGCTGATACCACGCGGTTGAGCCGTAAAGATATGCTCCCCAGTGGACTGGGAGAAGGTACTCTGCGTGAACTTCGTCTGCCGCCTGATATACCTCGTCCGGCGACATATGTGACCATGCAGGTGCATCTTCACCAGAGTCAGCAAGTATGATGTCAGTTTCGCCGAAGCGTTCATATATCTCCCTGAAAGTTCCGCAGTAGCCGGAATCACCGGTGAAATATACGCTGTGGGAGCTGTTTTGCATATAGATTCCGCCCCAGAGTGTTTTGTACTGCTTATTTGCAAATCTTCCGGAGTAATGCTGTGCAGGGGTGAGTGTGTACGTAATTCCGCCTATTTCAATGTTCTGCCACCATGAAAGAACCTTTATTTTGTCCTCGGATATGCCCCAGCCTTTGAGTATTGAGTCTACTCCAAGCGGTACTATGTAATTTTTGACTTTGCTGTCAACAGCCATGATAGTGCTGTAGTCGAGGTGGTCGTAGTGGTCGTGGGAAATACAGAGGACGTCAATGTCCGGCATATTCTTAACGTCGAGCGGAAAATCTGAGTAACGCTCCGGCAGTCCGCGGTACTGCATTGCGTTTTGCTGATTGACAAGGATAGGGTCGAGAAGTATATTCTGTTCACCAAGCTGAATGAGCGAGGACGAGTGTCCAAGCCATGTGACTGTGAGCTTGTCGGAAGCGGCACGGTCGAGTGAGGTTATTTTCTCAACCGGAAGCTCCTTTGATGGCATTACCCTTTTTCCGCCTGTGGAAGAAGCTAAGCCGGTATTTTCGGGTTCGGATTCGTTATGGAATTTTTCGTCATGGAATTGTTCTGATAGTTCTTCATATTTCGTAAATTGTGATTTATCAGGATATTTTCCTATCGGTATCATGAAATATCTTACCCCAAGTACTGCTGGTGTTGCAAGTATTACCAGTGCACAGGCGATTATCGCAAAAACTTTGAACAGCTTTTTCTTTTTCATATGTGTCTCCTTGAACTTAGTCAAATAATATACTGATTATATCACAGAAGAAACACAGTGTCAAGAAATTATTTTTTACTGCTCATTTTTATTATAGTGTAGATGCCGAGTGCAACAGATATGACAAATCCAATCATAGCGATGAATGGGATTCCATACGCTTGCGGCTGAATATCTGTAGTGCACAAAATACATGAACCGGCAAATATCACACACGCAAACAATGCAAATGCAATGTTTCTGACCGTTAACTGCATTTTCTGCATCAGCTCGTCGTAGCCGGTAAGCTCAAATCCGATTTTCATGCGTCCTTTTGACAAGTTTCTCAGCAGGGATATTACTGCTCCCGGCATCTGCATTGCGTCAGCTCCGGTCGCGGCAACATCACGCAGTAAAGAGGTCAGCTTTGAGCGCAGATCAAAACTCTCTTTCATGCGCTCTACCATTTTATGTGTGAGTAAATCAAAAAGATTCAGCTCGGGGCAGAGTTCACCGATAACACCCTCGAATGTCACGAGACTTCGTACAAGAAGTGTAAATTCGCTTGGCATTTTTATCTGATACTTTGTCAGTATCGACATCAGTTCCTCCATGAGGACTCCCATGTTTATGTTGGAGAGGTCCTTTACTGCGACGTACCGTTCGATGAGGTAACCGAGGTCTTCGGTGAGCTTTGATTTGTTGATGTTTCCGCTGGTAATTCCCATTGACAGAATAATGTTAGTCAGCTGGTCGGGGTCTTTGAGAAGCACAGCCATTATCATGTCCTGGATAATGCCGATATTCTGCTGACTGATATGTCCGATTATTCCGAAATCTATCCAGTAGGGGACTGTTCCGCACAGCATGATATTTCCCTGATGAGGGTCGCCGTGGAATATCCCTGCATCGAGTACCTGATGAAGATAATTCTTGACAAGCGCTCTTCCGACTGCTTCACGGTCAACCCTGAATTCTTCAAGCTTTTCACGCTTTGAAAGCGGAAAGCCGTCTACAAAGGTCTGCGTGAGTATTCTGGTGGTAGTCAGTTCGTCTATAATAATGGGACATGATACACTCGTTTCATCGTCGATGCACTTTTCGCGGAATATACGTGAATGGTCTGCTTCAACGTGAAAATCAAGTTCTTCGTTTGACACTTTTTCAAGCTCGTCTATGACGGAACGAAGGTCTATCAGGGCAGTTCCGGCTTCAGTTTCGGTGACGATATTTGCAAGTGTTGCGAACTTTTTCAGGAGTACAAAGTCTTTCTTGACCATTTCTGCAATGTACGGACGCTGAACCTTCGTAACAACTCGTGTGCCGTCCTTCAGAACTCCGTAATGCGCTTGTGCAATTGATGCTGAACCCAGTGGTTCATCGTTGAATTCAGCGTAGATTTCCTCTATCTTCCGACCAGTCTCTTCTTCGATTATTTCACGCACTGTCTCCGCTTCAAGCGGTTTCACACGGCTTCTGAGCTTTTCAAGTTCTTTGCAGTAGCTGGCAGGGAGAAAGTCGGTACGGCTTGACATTATTTGTCCTATCTTGATATAAGTCGGACCGAGGTCTTCGAGTGTTGTTCGCATTTCCTCGGGAGTAAAGCCGTTTGAGTAGAAATTATGTTTGGTAAAGACTGCGAGTATTTCGGCAGTACGGTATTTGCTGTTCCATTTTTCGATTTTTTCTTTCATGTCTGCCTCCTTAATCCCGCTTCGCCGGACGCAGCCATATCAGCCTTAATGCATTAACTACGGCTGTGCTGATGAGAACGGTCCCTGCTGCGTTCATTACTGCATTTTCGTCTTTCAGCCACGGATTCCATAGTACAAAAACTGCAAATGCCATAAGTGCGAGCGGACATAAAACGAGTATCCACCAGCCTTTTCTGCCTGAACGGCGGAGATATGCGAAAGCATGGAAGATACTCGGAATGCTTATCACTGCCGGGAGTATCCCTATCATGAGCGTCAGCAGACGTATGAACATATCGTCAAATATCCACAGGGCGATACCTGCAAGACCCATTGTTAGTCCTCCGCAAAGCTGGAGATACCGTATCAGTATCTTTGAACTGCCAAGAAATATGAACATAGTGACTACACATATCACAAGCAGTGTAAAGCCTGAAGCTATGTTGATTATGGGAATGTATTCTGCCGGGATAAGATAAAGCAGAAGTCCGGCAAACAGCAGGACTATTGACGTAGTAATGACACTCCGTTTGAGTTTGTCAAGTTCGCGTGAGAACATTTCTGTCACCTCCGGAAATTATTATAATAACTGACTGGACCGCAGAGATATCCCTGCGGTCCGGTCAGAAAGGTATAAGACAGCAAACTGTAGAAATATGTCATGCCAGAGTTGGATTAGTTAGAAGTACACGTCTTTTTATATAATATATTATAACATATTATACAGGCTGATTCATTGTTTTTTTGTAAATTTTTTCTTAAAGTAATCTCGCAGTAGTTGTGGTACAGACTTATTGGTTAAGTTTGTTGAACATTTCTACCGTGTCAAGATATGCGTACATTGCATAGAGAATCGTTTCGTACGATTGCTTCGATATATGCAGACCGTCTCCGGCATCGTATTCCTCTGAAAGTGCATTGGTCCCGGGGTCGGACAGTATAGCGTTCGTGTCGAAATACAGCAGACGCTCGTTACCGTAGTTTTCAACAGACTCGCGAAGTTTTGCATTGAATGCGTTTATAGTATCGTTTGAAGTGTAGGAATTGTCCGCAGATACAGGTGTGACAGAGCCGATTATTACGTACGCTTCAGGCATTGCTTCGAGTACCTGCTGAGCGAGTGCGAGCATATCAGAACTGTACTTATCAGGGTCTGAACCGGGAATGTCGTTCATTCCGACAGAGATAAGCACGAGCCGTGCTCCGGAATGTACAGCCGCGTCAATGACTCCCATTTCACCGTCTCCGACATCAAATGTGTAGGTATCGAGGTTCCAGAGTGCAAGCGACTCCTGAGCGATATTTCGTGTGCTTGGGATATAACCGTATGCATTGAAGCCGTAGGCGATAGAGTCGCCGATAATAGCGAGGCGGTCCTGATAAAAGCCGCTGTTTTCAGGTACAAGTCCGATGAACTGCCTGTAGTCGAGCGGTTCGGGAACCGGTTCCGTTTCGGGTTCCATGGGAACTGTCGCGGCTTCGGTCGTTTCGGGTTCGGTGCTTTCGGAACTGAGTCTGGTGTTATCACTGGTTGCAGTATGCATTTTTCCGGTTGCGTCGGATGTTACGATTATCGCCGATACCGAGCATATGACCGCAAGTGCCGGCAGAAGCGGAACCGAGAAAAAGTGCCGGAAAAAGTCAGAAATGTGTTTGCTTTGCAATTTTTTACCCCCAAATGCCTGCTTCTCAATAAGTCGGCAAAAAAACGCTCCACCTATTGTGGAGCGCAGATAATACTTAAGAAGTGTGTATGTGTTACAAATTAAATACGGTTTCATGCGTGGAAAAATTTGTGACTCTGAAAAACTGAACCGCTAAACCGCGCAGAATCGAGATTTCCCGAATTTGCGCGATCTCTGAAAAATGGGGAAAATGGCGGTTTTGGTAGAAGCCCACGGTAGACAATAGGCAGACTTGTTACTCGGTAGAAATGGTAGAATCACAAAATCTGCGGTAAAGCCTGAGCTGTTGACACTCTCAGAGAAAATTCAAAATACATAACAATAAGCGGATGATGTTCCATATCATGGAGCGTTGTCCGCTATTTTTATGCCTAAAACAAAATAGATCAGCAATGCTCCTCAGAAATGAGGGGCTTTTTTTATTGCTAAAACTTAAAACGCTCTGCTAAGCCAATTCATAGCCGGCTTGCAAACGTGGCGGCACAGCTTTCACGTTTGTGGTTTCATAGTCATTTGTCCCACAATTCTGTTCAAATGACTATATATTCAACTTTTTCTATTATATCATGGCTATTTGGTTTTGTCAAGCGTTTTGGTAAAAACAAACAAATTCGAGGAGATTTTTTCTACGCTTGAGAATGTATCCCCGAAATAAAGCTCATCTGACAGTCAAAAACTCAGGAGGAAGATGTTATGCCCAAGCTCAGAAAGGAATTTACGCAGGATTTTACGATCATCTACAACACGATTCTCAGGGACAAGAGAGTCGGTAGCTCCCCCCGTGGAGTTTACTGCACAATGGTATCCATGTCTGACGGCTGGAACTTCACGATCAGAGGGCTTGCAGCAGTTATGGGCGAAGGTGTTACCAAGATTGCAAATGCTCTGAAAAAGCTCGAAGAAACAAAGTATCTCAAAAGGGAGCGTGTCTATGAGAAGGGCAGGATCGTGGATTGGGAATACTTCATCTATGATGAGCCTTATGAAGCCCCTGATGAGGATCAGTCCTGTGATAATGTTGACAGTCCCATTTTTATACCCTCGCAAGACGCTGATTTGCAAGATACGGAATTACTTGATACGGAAAACCTAAATCAAGGTCAATCACATCTTGAAAATCAGGACGCTTATAAAATAACAATCAAAGAAGAATCAAAAAAAGAAAAAACAATGGAAGAAGAATCAATCTATCAATCTGCTCCTGCCGCACAGCGGACTGTTGAAAACTCGGCATATGACAGACAGATGGACGGATATGTAAGCGAAAAGGCTGTTTATACAGACGTTGTTAAGCAGAACATCGACTTCTTTGACTTCGCTGAATGGCTTAAAGATGAATCTGAGGCTGAGGAGATCGTACAGATGATCGTCAGACAAATCTGTTCCCGTAAACCCACGGAACGTATCTGTGGTCAGGAATTTCCCAGGGAGGTCGTTAAGTCGGCAATGCTGAAGGTCAATATTGAGGTTCTTCAGAATGCTATCGAGCAGATGGAACGTATCGACAATGTCCACAACTTTGAGAGTTACCTTGTCAGCACCCTGTTCAATGAAGCCAACAGCAAGCGATTCAGGGACAATGCTGAGTCAAGATGGGCGGAATATGCCGTCAAGAGAGACTTTGGCGGTCACAATGACTGACCGCTATGGAAGGAGGTGTACCTATGGCTGCAACCCAAAAGCCTGCAAGAGCTGATCCGGTCTTTACGTGCCGTGATGTTCCTATCAGCGAAATTGCAAAGGCTACAGGCAGAAGTGAGGATTATCTTAAGCGCGGTCTGCGTGAAGGTGTATTCGACTTCGGATATGCTCTGAAAGCTGATAACGGCACAAGATACAGCTATTTCTGTCCTGACAAGCTGGTCTGGGATAAGCTCGGCTATTTCAACCCGAAGCCGGAAGACTAACAACCAATCCCAGGCTACAATACCCTACCCCAGCTCATAGAGCTTAACAGAAAGGATGGTGAAGATCATGGCTAAGTCTATCATTACCCAGGACGGTATTATCGTCAACTACAGCAATCTGCTTGCTGTTTTCGTCGATGATGAACTCGATGATGATGAGAATGTGCTCGGCTATAACCTTGTCGGCGTGACAAGTATGGACGATAAGAACGATGCGATTCTGCTCGGCAGCTTCGATGACGAGGCTTCCGCTATGAACGCAAAGGCGGAGCTGATCAGATGGCTCCAGAGTGAAGCATTCTCCACATTCGAGATGTCTCAGGCAGGCAAAGGCGGTGACGCCTGATGCCTTCGGATTTTGAGAGCGGTGCAAGGAAAACCATAGATATTTCATTCAAGGCTGAGAAGGTCACGGCTGATGTGCTGAAAACCGCCTTGCAGGAATTTATGTCCGGCAAGGCAGAAAAAACAGGACGTATGACCTACAAGCAGTTGCAGGAGAAGTCCGTTTCTAAGCTCGACAGCATTGAGGTATCAGACGAGAATATCGGTGATTTCCTGAAAACCGCAAGGAAGTACGACATTGATTTTGCCCTGAAAACAGATAAAAAGACCGAGCCGCCTACTTATCATGTTTTCTTTTCCGCTGCTAAGACAGAGGATTTCAAGAAAGCATTTACCGAGTATGCCGGAAAGGGGCAGGACAAGACCAAGAAGCGCGGCGAGATCACCCGTGAGCAGATGCACAAAGAAGCAGCTCGTGTGGCAAGCAAGCCTCGCAAACAGAAACAGAGAGAGAAAACAAGGGAGAACAGAAGATGAGAGGTTTCGATTCCTATAAGTCTGCCCCCGTTCCACGGGCAAGAGCAGACGATACTTTTACGGCTTTTCTTTATGCCGATACTGACAGAAAGGGACTGCATCATTGCAGGTCAACTCGAAGAAGCTCAAAAAGCTGATCATCAAAGCGATTCCCTATGTAGCTTTCTCTTATGTGGGTAACCTGATCGGCTATGCGTACCGAACCGCTGAGGGCAACGGCTTTCAGGAAAAGTTGATGCCTTTCATGAGCAACCTCGGAACGGCTTTTGCAAAGGTCTTTCCCAGCTTACACCCTTATGATCTTCTTTTCGGCTTGATTGTTGCAGGGATTATGAGACTTGTTATCTATGTCAAGTCGAAGAACCGAAAGAAATTCCGTCAGGGCGAAGAATACGGCTCTGCCGTATGGGGTACGGCAAAGGACATAGAACCATATATGGATTCTTCCTGTCCTGAAAACAATGTGATCCTGACTCAGACGGAATACCTGACTATGGGCAAACCCTCCGCTCCGAAGTACGCCCGCAACAAGAACTGCCTTATCATCGGTGGATCCGGATCAGGTAAGACCAGATTTTTCGTAAAACCGAACCTGATGCAGATGCACAGCAGCTACGTTGTTACTGATCCGAAAGGTACGGTTCTCGTGGAGTGCGGAAAGATGCTTGAGCGGGGCCGCCCTATGCGTGACGAAAGCGGCAAAGTGATGTATACGACGGACAAGAACGGCAAAAAACAGCCAATCTATCAGCCGTACAAGATCAAGGTCTTTAATACTATCGACTTTGCTAAGAGTATGCATTATAACCCTTTCGCCTATATTTCCGAGAAAAACCGTGAAAAGGACATTCTGCGATTCGTGGAAGTTCTTATCAAAAACACATCATCATCTCAGCAGCCGTCCGGCGATGACTTTTGGGTGAAAGCAGAGAAACTGCTCTATACTGCGTATATTGCCTTCATCTTTGCTGTATATCCCGAAGAAGAATGGAACTTTGAGACGCTGATCGACATGATTAACGCTTCTGAGTGTCGTGAGGATGACGAGGAGTTCAAGAACGCTATCGACCTTGAGTTTGAGGTTCTTGAACACTGGCTGAATGATACCAGACCTGACGATCCCGAAGTAATCGAGGAGTATCAGGACTTGTTTGAGACTACGCCCGAAGGCGAACAAAGACGGTTAGGCTCTTTCGCTCTCAAACAATTCAAGGCGTATAAGCTCGCTGCCGGCAAGACGGCTAAGTCTATCTTAATTAGCTGTTCGACACGACTCGCGCCTTTCGCAATAGATGAGGTCTTGGAGATCACCTCCTACGATGAGCTTCAGCTCGACCGCCTCGGTGACGAGTTAAGCGCATTGTTCATAATCATCTCCGATACAGATGCGACTTTCAACTTCCTTGTCGCTATCATGTATTCGCAGCTTTTCAATCTGCTTTGCACAAAGGCAGATAATTCCCCAGGCGGAAAGCTGAAAAATCATGTGCGTTGTTTGTTAGATGAGTTTGCGAATATCGGCGAAATTCCGCAATTCGAGAAGCTGATCGCAACGATCAGAAGCCGTGAAATCTCTGCCTCGATCATACTGCAAGCTAAGAGCCAGCTAAAGGCTATATATAAGGATAACGCAGACACCATCGAAGGCAACTGTGACACGCTTCTTTTCCTCGGCGGTAAAGAAAAAAGCACTCTGAAAGAAATCTCAGAGAGCTTGGGCAAGGAAACAATAGATGCCTATAATACCTCCGAAAACCGTGGTCAGTCTCAGTCCTACGGGCTGAATTATCAGAAACTCGGAAAAGAGCTGAAATCTCAGGACGAACTGGCGGTCATGGACGGCGGTAAGTGTATTCTGCAAGTACGAGGAGTGCATCCGTTCTTCTCGGACAAGTACGACATTACCCGTCATAAGCAATATTGTATGCTGTCGGACGATAATCCTGAACAGGAATTCAACATCGAAAAGTACGTTAGCGACCAAAAGGCGATGCGTTTGAAACTGTCCAAAGGAGAACGTTTTACGGAATATCATGTTGATATGACAGCCGTTAAACAGGAAGTTGCAATATCCGTTGCTCCCGACGAAAAAGAGATATATGTCGGATTCGGCTCGGACAGCGAAGAAACCGAATAAAAACAGAAACGGTTGAAGCTGCGGACAATTATTTTATTTGAAGGAGATTTTTACCTATGAAAGAACTGAACATTTCTGCGGTTGGTACTACTGCCGCAACGGAGACAACTGCCACTGCTCAGCCGAAGCACAAGTGGCTCAGCAAGTTCACCCGTGGTGCTAAGAAGGCTACCATGTTTGCGACTATCGCAGGCGTAATGGCTATGACCTGCACCACTCAGGCATTCGCAGCCGGCCCTGGTGTCGTTGACACTTCGTCTTTCATCACCACTGCCTGCACCGTCCTCAAGTCCGTTATTTGCCTGATCGGCGGCGGCGTTTCCCTCTGGGGTGTCGTAAACCTTTTGGAAGGTTACGGTAATGATAACCCCGGTGCGAAAGCACCGTAGTGATATAGAAGTTTTTTCTCCCTTAGTGTAGTCGCATAACACCGTCGGTTATGCGACCTTTTTTCCATATTTGCCTGTTTCAACAGATATAGTCGATACTGCCACATCAAAGCGGAAGTGTATCTCAATATCCTGCACACGCTTACCGCTGGACTTGTCGGGTTCGTGGACGACGATCTTATCGACCAGTTCGTGCATGATCTCAGGCGTGAGCGTTTCGATATGCTCATACTTATGCACCACTTTGAGGAACGCAGTCACATCGGAGGACTTCTGCTCCGCACCGTCAATCAGGGTTGTAAGCTCCGCAACAGTTGCTTTCAGCTTTGCCTGTTCGTCCTCATATCCTGCCGACATCATCGTGAAGCGCTCATCGGAGAGCCTGCCGAGAACATTGTCCTCATACAGTCTGGTGAACAGCTTATCCAGTTCAGCGATACGCTTTTCAGCCTGTTTCAGCGTTTTCTTTGCTTTTGTAAGCTCTGAGGATTTACGCTGAACGGAATTACTCATAGCCGTCTGAATGAACTCGTCCTCATTCTCACGCACCATTGTCAGGAGTTTGTTCAGCTCACCGAGGACGATCTCATTCAGAACACAGGTACGGATATAATGCGGAGCATCTCATGTGTTCCTGTTCGGGACGCTCATTCTTACGGCGGCTCAGGTACATCTTCTCTCCGCAGTCAGCACAGTAAACCATTCCTGCGAACGGGTTGACCGTCTGCATTTTCTGCGGTCTGCGCTTGTGCTTGCGAAGCTCCTGCACCAAGTCAAAGGTCTGCTGGATGATGATAGGCTCTTGCGTATTCTCGAAGATCTGCCACTCGTCCTGCGGATTGTAGACGATCTTGTGAACCTTGTAAGACTTCATCTTTGTGCGGAAATTGACCGTATGACCACAGTATTCGTAGCGTTCAAGGATATGGGCAATTGTCTGCGCTCCCCAGCGGTATGTCTTTGCGTTATGCCGTCCGTTATCCCTGCCTTGCGATAATGCGTAGGCAGTCGGCGTAGAGATACCCTGTTCGGTCAAGATACGGGCAATCTGCACCGGACCGTAGCCGTCAATGCAGAGCTTGAAAATCTTGCGTACCACCTCGGCGGCAGGCTCGTCAATTACCCACAAATTCTTGTCGGTATCCGACTTCTTGTAGCCGTACACGGGCGGACACAGGTGCTTACCCGACTGTCCCTTTGCCCTGAACACCGCACGAATCTTCTTACTGCAATCACGGGCATACCAGTCATTGAAGATATTTTTGAAAGCAAGCAGTTCGTTCTCAGATTTCGCTGTATCAACATTGTCATTCACGGCAATGTAGCGGACATCATAGTCGGGGAAAACCATTTCGATCAGCTCACCCGTTTTCAGATAATCACGACCGAGCCTTGAAAGGTCTTTGGTAATAACCGTTGCGACCTTGCCGTCCTCAATGTCCGACATCATCGCTTTGAAGCCGTCACGCTCCCAAGTCGTACCACTCACTCCGTCATCGACATAAAAAGTCGGATTTGGAAAGCCGTTGTCCTCAGCGAATTTCTGTAAAATTGCTTTCTGGTTGGTAATGCTGTTGCTCTCGCCGTCGAGCATATCATCTTGGCTCAGACGGCAGTATAAAGCTGTTATCTTGTCTGTCATTTTAACCTCACTTTCCGACAGGATACAGCAAGCTATGATAATAGTTTAGCGCGCATTGCTGAAAAAGTCAATACGCACGAAGCTAAAATTTCACACAGCCTGCTTGTCCTGTTCCTGTTCATTATCACCGAGCATTTTTTCACAGTCAGCCGTGATGAGCCTTGCAAGTATGTCGCTCAGGCTTTGCCGAAAAGCTGGGTTAAAGACGGTTTTCACTCTGTAAATCGTATGCCCGATATGGTACTCGGACACACTTCCCGATACCGCAACAGCGGCAGTTGTAGTTTCATTCATAGCGAATTTTTCTCCTTTAGCTTGTCTTTATCTACGCATTT
This sequence comes from Ruminococcus flavefaciens, assembly GCA_902792235.1. GTDB lineage: Bacteria > Bacillota > Clostridia > Oscillospirales > Ruminococcaceae > Ruminococcus > Ruminococcus flavefaciens_AE. Next base: position 764 of record CADAYP010000006.1, on the reverse strand, counting down.
GGATTTGAGGGTTTCGCTTTATCTCTCTGCCCTCATATACAGCCGTGAGGAACAGCATTGCTGCCGCCCCTCTCACAGCTATCGTTTTGTTGTCGGAAATATGTTAATCCTTGTAGGAATTATCTCCGAAGAAAGAAGTCTGTCCGACAAATTCATCATCGGCAGAGCCACTGTCGGCATCATCGCCCGACTTGCTGTCTGCACCGTCAGAGCTATCGACAAGCCCCTCAATGTCAGCATAAGACATTCCGCTGTCGGTCAGCTTGCCGATGAGCGTATGCTCAGCAGTCACAGCATCGAGAAGTTTTTGTCCCTCAGCACCGCCGTAAAGCTGTGAGAGCTTATCGTAGGTGTAGAGCTTGCTTTCGATGATGACCTTACGTCTGCGCTCCTGCGCTGCCTTGATAGACTTTTCGTAGCTATCGAGCTTCGCCTGATTCTCGGCAAGCACGGCATCCGTAATGATAACGGCGGACTCGTCAGCGACCTCAGCTTTCGCTTTCTTACTCATTCGCATCACCTCTTTTCGGTTTGGAGTATCGCAGGATTTGATTTAACCCCACGATAATATTATAGCAAATTTCGGAGCTATCTGTCTATTCGCAGGGCGCATGAACTTTGTGCGCCATTAGAGTTTTCGAGTTCGTCAAGTTGTTATGGGGAAAATTTCAACGGCAAACTTTTCACCGGATTGCCGCCCTCATTGCGCTGAAACTGCGCCGTACCAGTTTAGAATATTGACACCGATGATGATTAAGAGCATC
>CADAYP010000005.1:0-67160 GCA_902792235.1 Ruminococcus flavefaciens | reverse complement strand
TTTCATAATTGACCCCCTTTATCAGAGAAAAGGCAAACCACGTTCAAAATAGTATAGCTATATTGTACAATTTTGCAAGCCGATTGTCAACTGTTATTTCGTATATTAAAGATATAGTTTTTTTATTCTCATATATAAAAGAGCGTTCCATACCGGCTAAGCAAGGTGATTACTGCCATTGGCATAGTGCCAGTGTACAGCGATTTCTGACCATGAATTACTAAGCGTAATAAGGGCTTTCAATGTTCCGCAAAAGTTCAGCCGCAAGGAAGACCCTGCGGCTGATATTAAAAATAATTTAGTTTTCAAAATAGTCATCCAGTATATAATCAGTTTTCTTCTATGATTTCACAAACGGAATTAACATTAATTGCGAAAAAATCGTTGACCTGTCAGCTTCAGAAGCAAAAGCTACAGCAACAAAGATATTTTTTTATAAACATCAAAATGATTTTAATCAATAGCGCACAAAATATCTTATTAAAACTTTATCATATTTATCGTTGAAAGTCAATAGATAAAATGTGAATAAAAAAATCTCAGCATAGGCGTTACACGAAGCTGCGACCGACGTCAATGAATGCACAACAATCAAAAATGCAGAGAGCGAATGGAGGCATAGCCTCAGCCCTCTGCATTTTTTATAAGGAGATGAAAGGAGGTATCATTTAAGACGTGTACCTACACTCTTTTTGCTGTTTCCGCAGCAGACAAGGGCAGTACCGTAAGCGAGTGAAGTCACACAAGCGACAATATAGCTTGGAGTCCACGGAAGGTTGAATCCGATACGAGCGTTGAGTATATAGCTTGAGACTACGAACATATAGAACATTCCGGGCAGGAGTGCCATTATGTACGGCATACCATTCTTTTTCATGTAAACGCATATCATAGCGAATGCGAACACAGCAGTAGACTCATTTGCCCACGAGAAGTATCTCCAAAGGAGATTGAAGCCGCTTGAATCAGCCTTTGCGTAAATGAGAATACCGGCAACAACGGTAAATATCGGGATAGCAAGCATGAGATTGTTCTTTTTATTGGTAGAGTCGATATGAAGTGCCTCAGCGAAAATGATTCTGAGAGAACGGAGGGAGGTATCGCCGGAAGTCACAGGAAGAATGATAACACCGATAATAGCGATGAGACCGCCCACACTTCCAAGCATATCCTTAGCAACAACACCAACGACAGCAGTAGGCGCATTATGGAGTGTATCATTAGTAACAAGTCCCATATTCACAGCACCCATAGCAGCCGCAGCCCAAACCATAGCGATAAAGCCTTCAAGTATCATCATGTCATAGAACACTGTTTTACCGTGGTGTTCATCGACTACAGTACGTGAAACAAGAGTAGCCTGAGTAGAGTGAAAACCTGAAACGATACCGCAGGCAACGGTCACGAAGAAAATGGGGATAAAGTGTTCGCCGAAGGGATTGGTAAAAGAATTATGTACATTCCATAGTTCATCGAGGTCATATCCTTTCGCGAACAGACCAATAAATACACCGACCGCCGAAAGCAGTAATACAGCGCCGAATACGGGATAAACCCTGCCTATTATCTTATCGATAGGCAGAAGAGTAGCTATAATGTAGTAAGCGAAGATAACGCCATAGACTATCCATATCACCGGTGAACTGAGGGTACTTTCGCGGTTGAGGATCTGCGTAACGAAGAGGTCACCGGGAGTATATATGAACACAACACTGAGAAGCAGAAGAAGCAGACACACACATACATTGTATACCATGTAGAAGTGTTTTCCGAGGAACCTTTTCACAAGTGAGGGCATCTGTTCACCGTCATTGCGAATAGATATCATACCGTTCATGTAGTCATGAAAAGCACCGCCTATGACACAGCCTATAGGTATAGTAATAAATGCGACCGGACCAAACAATGCCCCCTGAATAGGACCGAGAATAGGACCGGTACCCGCAATATTCAGGAGTTCAATGAGACTGTTTTTCCATTTTTTCATAGGAACATAGTCCACACCGTCGAACTTTTCAGAAGCGGGAGTTTTCCTGTCAGAAGGCTTCATAACCTTCTCGCTGAGTTTTCCGTATAGAACAGCACCAACGAAAAGAATTACAATGCCGATCAGAAATGTCTTCATAAATCATCATCCTTTACTGGGCAAATCGCCCGAAATTATCATAACACAAATAAATTATATCATAAAAGCGAAGATGATATAATTGCCCGATATGCAGGGAGCAAATCTCCGATTTGCGTATCTGCAAGGGCATTAAGATAAACTATAATGAATGCTTTTGCATTCATTATATCATATTTTCGCTGAATATTTATAGATTAATTGTAAACAAATTATATTAATGGTTTACTTATTCAAAAATAATACTCCGTGTATTTAAAAAAGTTATTGACAAGGTATCGCGAGTGTGATATAATATAAAAAATTCAGAAAAAGAGAGGTGTCGGGATGAAAAGATAATTCGCTTTTGAACACATGAGAATAAAAATTCAGGCAGTCGATGACTGTCTTATCATGTTGCCAAAAGTGGATCATCTTTTCATGACCTCTCTTTTTGCGTTAATAAGAATAAAGAGGGGGCACTGCATTATGCTGATGCTCATTAGTTTCTCTATCCGAGACACTAATGAGTACCGCATAAAAGTAGTCCCCTTTTCTGATGTCATGGAACAGATGAAAACTGTTTGGCGGCAAACAGCTTTTATTGGAGGGATAGCCATGTCACAGATAAACGTTAACGGACTCACTTTTTACTACGAGGGAAGCTTTGACAACATATTCGAGGACGTGTCATTTTCGATAGATACCGACTGGAAACTCGGATTCATAGGCAGAAACGGCAAAGGAAAGACGACATTTCTGAACATACTCATGGGCAGATACAGCTACAGAGGTTCAATAAGTGCATCAGTGCGGTTTGAGTACTTCCCCTACACGCTTACAGAGGAGCAAATGGAAAAGCCGGCATCAGAGTTCATAGCCGAAGTCAGACCTGACTGTGAGGAATGGCGCGTAATATGTGAACTTTCTCAACTAAACGAGGAAGCAGACATACTGTACCGACCGTTCAAAGAACTCAGTCACGGCGAGCGGACGAAGGTACTTCTTGCGGTGCTATTCTCAGAAGAGGGCGGATTTCTGCTTATCGACGAACCTACGAATCACCTTGACAGCAGTGCACGGGAAGCGGTAAAGGAGTATCTCGCAGCGAAGAGCGGATTCATATTAGTATCGCACGACCGCGACCTTCTTGACCGCTGTATCGACCATGTACTTGTTCTTAACCGGAAGAGTATCGACGTGCAGAGCGGCAGCTTCACAGAATGGTGGGAGAACAAACAGCGCAGGGACAAATTTGCAATAGCAGAAAACGAGAAGCACAAAAAGGAGATAAAGAAGCTGAAACAGGCGGCAAAGCGAACTTCTGAATGGGCGGACAAAAATGAGCGGACAAAAATAGGGTTCGACCCGATAAAAGAGCACGACCGCTGTATCAGTACGCGCTCATTCATTGGTGCAAAGACGAAAAAAATGCAGAGCCGCGTAAAGCAGATGGAGAACCGTATCACGCATGAGATAGAGGAAAAGGAAGGACTTCTCAACGATATAGAGCGGATAGCGGAGCTTAGGCTGACTCCCCTCACCCATCACAAGAATACACTTGTAAATGTCCGCGGATACAGCTTTGCATACAGCAGTTCCGACCGCACCATAATAGACGATATGACCTTTACTGTTGAACGCGGAGACAGGATAGCACTTGTCGGACAAAACGGATGCGGCAAATCGACACTGATAAAGCGGATACTGAAAAGTGCCGGAATGGACGCAGACCTCGGAAAATTCACAGAAAGCGGCATATGTGAAACAGCATCGGGACTTATAATATCGTACATCTGTCAGGACACCTCACATCTGCGCGGAAGTATATGGGACTACTGCGAGGAAAACGGACTTGACCGGACAATGTTCGGTTCACTGCTCAGACAGCTTGACTTAGAGAGGGTGCAGTTCACGAAAAAAATGGAAGATTTCTCAGAGGGGCAGAAGAAAAAGGTACTTATCGCATCAAGTCTGCTGACTCCTGCGCACCTGTATATATGGGACGAACCGCTTAACTACATAGACGTATTCTCACGAATGCAGATAGAAAAACTGCTTACGGCATACGAACCGACGATGATATTTGTCGAACACGATATCCGTTTTCGTGAAAAGATAGCAAACAAAGTGATAGAGCTTTAAAGTAATAATCAGCGATATTTAATCCGGAAAAAAAGAATAAAAAGTCAGAAAAATAATATAAAATGTAATTTCTTTTCAAATCCGAGCGATGTATAATAGATGTAACAGTAACCGACGTAAGGTGGTTATTGCGTGGCACATAGAGAGAAAGTTTCTGATACTAAAGCGAGGTATATAAAATGAAAAAGCTAATTACATCGGTGGTGACTGCCGCAATGGCTATGAACACTTTTTTCGCCGTTCCGTCAACGGCATATGAAGGCAAAGAGGCAAACGCGGCACTCAGTGAAATAACATCATCTGACACTGCACAGGCATTTTCAGCAAATCCCATAATCAGCCGCGGAGTTCCGGCATACTCAGGGAAATCGGACGGAGCGAGCTTTGCGAACGACGAGTTTTACTACACATCATGGAGAGCAACAGCAGAAGATTACCTTGCCTACGACCTTTCCAAAGCACCTGCCGGAGAGCGTAAACGAGTAATAGCGGTGTGGTACAACAACAGTTCCTACGACGACCTCGGAATGTACGTGAGCAGAAATGAAGAACCCGAAGACTACACGATAGAAGTTAACAAAGCCGACGGCGGAACATATCCCGAAAGCGGCTGGGAGACCGTGGAAGAGGTGACCGGAAACACCTACAGCACACGTCAGCATCTGATAGAAATGGACGGATACAACTGGATAAGAATGAAGGTCACAAAAGCGACCGGAGGAAATATCAACATAAATTTCGACATTCACGATGCAACCGGAGGAGTAAGTGACAGCTGGATATTCTTTGGTGATTCCATAACAGCCGGAGGCATGGGAAATGCATACGGTACCGGCTACGCAACCTATGTAAACCGGCTTGACGACAGGTACTTTCCGGTACAGCAGAACGGCGGAATCGGCGGAATAACGAGCCGTGACGGCAAAGAAAACATCGACAGGTGGCTAAGCGGAAACCCTGCGAAGTACGTAAGCATCGCATACGGCACCAATGACTGCTGGGGAAACCCGAACAACGCAGAGACCTATTACGCTAACACTAAGTACATGATAGAAGCGATACTAAAAGCCGGAAAAGTGCCGGTACTGCCGAAGATACCGTATTCCACGAACCCCGATGTCGGACCCAATACCGGCTATTACAACGCTATGATAGACAAACTCTACGACGAGTACGGCGACAGCATAATACACGGACCCGATTTTGACGAATACTTCCGTGAAAACACATGGGGACTAAGTTCAGACGGAGTACATCCGAACTCAGAAGGATATGACGGAATGCGCCAGTTATGGGCAGAAACCATGTACGCGAATGTATACAGCAAAGCCACAGCCGGAGCAAACACGTCAGTAAAGGGCGATGTAAACGGAGACGGAGGGTTCAACGTAGCCGACATGGTAACGCTGGGAAAATGGCTTCTTGCATCGTCAGACACAGTCCTTGCCGACTGGAAAGCCGGAGACCTGTGCGAAGACGGAAGGATAGACACCTACGACTTAGTAATAATGAGGAAGCTGATAACTGAATAAAGACATGACCGCCCAAGAAAAAACTTGGGCGGTTTGCTTATCAAAACATATATAGTGTCGAAATATGTTTGTGCACAGTAACAAATTTGAACAGGCAATATTGACACATAAAAAGCATTGTGATATCATATTAAATGGTGTAAAATCGGCAAGGAGCGGAAAAAGCTCCTTGCATAAATTTTGCAAAATAGTTAGCACAAAATAACCGTGTTAGTATATAATAAGCATTATTTCAATAGTATCCGAGGTGAGAACATGACAGAATACCAGCTATTCCCCGACATAAGGCTGATAGTCGGAACAGCTGACGGCATTGCAGATAAAGGCAAATTAGCAATAAGTTTTTGCATCAGCGGTATATGCGAATACAAGATAGGTAACGAATACAACTATCTGACCGCTGACACCTGCATGATAGTTCAGAATAAAGGGAGCGCAGACTGTCATATATCACACTCACCTGATTTTTGCAGTATAACACTTCTCATCAGCCGCAGATACAGCGAACCCGCATTTTCGGATATACTTGACATACCCAATATACTGACAGACATTCCCGACAGCGGAAACTATATATTCAAAGCCGGCGACAATATGCGGAAGTTATTTTCTGAAATATATACAGAGGCAAAGAATACAAGGACTTCCATGCTGAAAATAAAGGTGCTGGAGCTTATAGCAATGTTAGGTGGCAATAACAAGCTTAGTTTTAAACACGACAATATATCCGGTCAGATAGGACAATACATCTGCAAAAATATATCCGAACACTACACTATCGACCAGCTTTCCGGCATTTTCAAGGTAAACACAACCACATTGAAGAACCGTTTCAAGGAACGATACTGCTGTACAGTCTACGACTACGCAAAGAAGCGGAAAATGTTCAAAGCCGCGGAACTTATGAATGGGACAGACATGAAGATCATAGACATAGCCGAAGAAGTAGGCTACAGTAACGCGAGCAAATTTTCGAGTGCATTCAGGTCTGTAATGGGAACAACTCCGAAGCGTTTCCGAATGGAGCAAATAAGGGCAACCCACTTTAAGAACACCGGAATATCGACAAAAATCGCATATTAGCATTGTATACCAGCTTTTTCTTATAGGAGCGGAAGAGCACATATTAATATGGTATCATAATATCAACGAAACAAAACTTTCGCGAATAATAACGAGGTGATAATTATGATCAAAATGCAGGATATCCCATGGAAGAAGATCGGACTTTTCGCAGGCGGAGTATTGTTCGGAACAGCCGGAATAAAGGTACTTTCGAGCAAGGACGCAAAGAAGTGCTACACTCATGCAACGGCGGCAGTACTGCGTGCAAAGAGTGACGTTATGCAGACAGTAACAACGGTTCGTGAAAACTGTGATGATATACTGGCAGATGCGAAGGAAATAAACGAGCAGAGAGCCAAGAAAGAGGAAGCAGACGTTATAGCTGATAAATGTGAAGAAATCGCAGACGCAAGCGAAGAATAATAATCAAAAGCAGACCGCTCCGACGGTCTGTTTTTATAGGAGGACACAATATGAAATGCAAGATACTGCATGAATCAAATGGACGTATGCGAGTTCGTTTCTGCGTAAAGCGAATGACGCTGAAGCAGGCAGACACCGCAGAATACGCACTGTCAGCAATAGCCGGAGTGAAGCGAGTGCAGGTATTTGACTGCACCTGCGATGTTGTGATAACGTACACCTGTGACAGGGCAGAAATAATCGACAAGCTGTCGCATTTTTCGTTCAGCGACGAGCGGAATACCGCACTTGTCCCCGAACATACCGGACGCGAACTTAACCGTTATTACGAGGACAAGCTTGCAGGAGTAATAATAAAGCGATTCGTGAACAATTTCATAGTACCACAGCCGATACGGCGCATTATATCGTTTATCAAGGCGGCGAAGTACATATGGCGCGGACTAAAATGTCTGCTCAGCGGCAAATTAGAGGTAGCAGTTCTTGACGCTACGGCGATAGGAGTTTCGCTGATACGCGGCGACTTCAAAACTGCCGGCTCAGTAATGTTCCTGCTGAATGTAGGAGACATTCTTGACGAGTGGACACACCGCAAATCCATAGACGACCTCGCACGTACCATGTCACTCGGAATCGAACAGGTATGGACAAAAGCCCCCGACGGACAGGAAATCCTCATGCCTGTGAATGAGATAAACAAAGGTGACATGATAATCATAAGAACAGGCTCAATGATACCGCTTGACGGAAAAGTTATATCAGGTGATGCGATGGTAAATCAGGCATCAATGACAGGCGAATCAGTACCCGTACACAAATCTGAGGGAGCGTACGTATATGCGGGAACAGTAGTAGAAGACGGCGAATGTACAGTCTGCGTTGAGAATACAGCAGGCGGCGGACGTTACGACCGTATCGTAAAGATGATAGAAGAATCGGAGAAAATGAAATCTGCCGCCGAAGACAAGGCATCGCACCTTGCAGACAAGCTTGTTCCGTGGAGTTTAGGCGGAACACTTCTTACATGGCTGATAACCCGAAATGTCACGAAAGCACTGTCGATACTCATGGTAGACTTCTCATGTGCACTAAAGCTTGCAATGCCTATATCGGTACTTTCAGCAATGCGAGAGTGTTCAAGGGCAGGGATAACAGTCAAAGGCGGACGCTTTATGGAAGCCGTTGCAGAAGCAGATACGATAGTATTTGACAAGACAGGAACACTCACTTATTCCGCACCGAAAGTGGCAAAGGTGATAACATTCGGAGGACGAGACGAGGACGAAATGCTCCGGCTTGCGGCTTGTCTTGAGGAGCACTATCCGCATTCGATAGCGAATGCAGTAGTAGCCGAAGCCGAAGAAAAGGGACTGATACACGAAGAATTCCACTCGAAGGTGGAATACGTGGTAGCGCACGGAATATCGAGCACAGTCAACGGTGAGCGTGTACTTATCGGAAGTCACCATTTTATCATAGAGGACGAGCAGTGCAGTGAACCGGACGACGAAAGATACCGTGATCTGCCTGCGGAGTATTCGCATCTTTACCTCGCGATAGGCGAAGAAGTAGCGGCAGTGATATGCATAGAAGACCCACTCCGGAGCGAAGCCGCAGACGTTATACAAAAACTCCACGAATACGGCATAACGCGAGCAGTCATGATGACAGGCGACAACGAGCGAACAGCGAGAGCGGTTGCAGAAAAAGTCGGAGTAGACGAATATTATGCTGAGGTACTTCCGGAGGACAAAGCGGCATTTATACGTTCCGAGCACGAAGCAGGGCGGAAGGTAATAATGATAGGAGACGGAGTAAACGACTCCCCTGCCCTCAGTGAAGCAGATGCAGGAATAGCTATAAGCACAGGAGCGGCAATAGCGCGAGAGATAGCTGATATCACAATTTCCGCCGATTACCTTTACGCACTAGCCGAGCTGAAACGTCTCAGCAATGCGCTTATGATGCGAATCGGCAGGAACTACCGAACCATCATAGGATTCAACGGTGCACTTATAGGACTTGGTGTACTTGGAATACTTCCGCCGGCAACATCAGCACTTCTTCACAATGCCTCAACGCTTGCAATAGGACTAAAAAGCATGACCGACCTTACATAACCCAAAACTGATTGTTGTTACGGATTTATCTGAACTCTGACCGGAGGGAACTATCCCTCCGGCACTTTTTATTCATTAACGGATTCAATAATAAGCATTTCAGCTTCTTCACGCGGCAAAGGCTTACCCCAGATGAAGCCCTGAATATAATCGCATCCAATTTCCCTGAGAGTCTGAAGCTGTTCAGGGAGTTCAACTCCTTCAGAGATGACTTCAAAACCCATGATATGACCGATAGATATTATTGCGGCAACGTACTGCTTAGAAGGCTCACTCATATTCATCTTATCGATAAACGACTTATCTATTTTGAGGAGGTTAGCAGGGAAATTATTGAGGTAACTCAGAGAAGAGTAGCCTGTTCCGAAATCGTCGATAGCGATTTTCACGCCCATTTTATGAAGTTCATCAATACAATGCAGAGCTTTTTCGGCAGAATCTATCATAATCGACTCAGTTATTTCTATTTCAATCTGACCCGGAGGTATCTCACTCGCACTGATGATCTCTCTCACCTCGTCGAGGAAATCGTTTTTCATCAGGTGTCTCACAGAGACATTCACACATAAAATAATATCAGACCCTGTCTTAGCGATAAGACCGCCGATGAACATAGCGGCTTTTCTGAAAACGGTACTATCGACCTTATCAACGAGACCGACTTTTTCAGCGACAGGAATGAATTCACCGGGAGAAATAACACTTCCGTCGATATCCTTCATACGCGCGAGCGCCTCAAAACCGCGGAGTTTATGGTCAAGGTCGAACTGAGGCTGAAGCTGATAATAGATGGTATCATTTTCAAGGGCAGTCCTGAGTTTTCGTTCAATTTCGAGGGTATGCTCGACCTTTAACAGGTCAGGAGTGAAGCGAATGATATGGTTACTGCTGTTGATACGTTTCACCTCATTCATAGAAGCATTAGCAAACGAGAAGAGGTTGTCGCTTGTAACAGCGTCATCGGGGAAAACAGAGTAACCGAAACTTGCAGTTATGTAGAAATCGCACTCCTCGACAGTAAGGCGGTTTCTGAGAACCGATTCATACTGTCGGATAGTTTTAAGAATCTCGTCATCTGAGCGATAATCACGGATAATGAGAGCATACTCGTCCCCGCCCATACGAGCGATATAATCAATAGTACCTGTAAGATTAGCCTCCGCAATAGTATTCCAGCGGTTAGCAATTTCGATAAGCACCTTATTACCGGTTTCAAAGCCCATAGTATCGTTAATACTTTTGAAGCCGTTAATATCTATTGAAACGAGGGCAAACTTTTCATTGTGTTTGATAAGTTCCTTAACGTGGTCAGTAAAAGCTATACGGTTAGGTATACCGGTAAGCTGGTCGGTATAGCTAAGATGCCGCAGATGTTCGAGCATTTTATAGCTTGAAAGCTTAGACGAGATAAAGAAGGTGGTAAGTTCGAGAGTTTCCTTAATGCGCATGGTATTAGTGGTATCGAAATTGCTTGCCCAGATGTAACCGTGAGTCTCGTTATCGAAGCGAAGAGGGAACATAACAAGGCTTGAAACTCCGGCAGTTTTGAGGTTATTGAACCACGCGGGGTTCATTCTTTGAACATAGTCCCAGTCTTTTTTATCCTTGATGATAATGCAGTCACTTCCGGCGAACATCTCACGCCAGGTTGAGACGACATAATCAAACTCATCGAATGATGTGATAGGTCTGACGGAACATCTCTCGCTGATACTCGTGGAGAGAACGGTATTATCGCCTGTATCCTGGTCTATCTGGAGAATAGTACAGACCTCCGCACGGCAAATCAAACGTATATCCTCAATAACATCGTCCATAGTTTTTTTGAAATCGTTGGTACTATGGAGTTTAATGCAAGTTTTAATAACGTCCTCGGAAGTAGTACCCGACTGACTCGAACTTACACCGATATCGACCGGATTACTTGGCTGAGCGGTATACGCACAGTAGCAGGTATCGCCGTTTTCGTAGTCGATAGGCATACAAAAGATATCGAACCACAGGTCGAGGTCATTCATATGAACGTAAGTATGAATGGGGATTTTCTTTACCGCAGAGCGGTAGCATATTTTTTCAAAGCCGATATCTTTAGGGAGATACCTGTCATAAAGCGAATTCGGAACAAACGTATTAGCCTGAAAGAAAATCTCAGGAACTCCCGGCATATTCTGAAAAGCGGGCATAACAGGGTGCTCGATAGGTTCGAGGTACTTTTTATTACCGGCAACAAGGCGGATATCGCCGTATTCATCATCAGGCTTTCTCTGCACAGAGATTATGCAAGTAGGTGCATGAAAGCTGTTAGCAAGGTTCAGAAAATTCATGGATACTCCTTTCCGGAACGAAAAATAATAGGGTAATGAGAAGTGTTCCGGTGTGAAATAAAAACACCCCATGTATTATGTTATACATAATTATACAACATATTACTATAAAAATCAATAGAGAAACTGTTAATACTGACCTGAAAAGAGATAAACTATAAAGAACTCTTGACATTTTTGTACACAAATGTTACAATACTGTTATAATATTGAAATTTTGAACGATAAGGAGACAATCATGATACTTGAAGATGAATACAGTCAGAACAGAGTTGCACTGAAAAAAATCAAAAAAGAATCAACGATATGCGGAATAATGTGCGGATTATTCATGTGTTTAATAGTATTCGAGCTTTATTATACAATAATGATATCGCCGATATTTCTGATATTAATGGTAATAGTCGCCGCCGTAAGCATAACAGGATTCAAAGGCATTTCAAACAAAGACAACCGCTTTTCAAAGGCATCGTTGATACTCACAGCAGTGCATCTGTTAGCGTTTACAGCAATGATATCCGACTCATTGACCGAAGTATTGACAGCACTTGTAATGTCAGGGCCAGGTCACATTATATTCGCATACTTCATCTACAAAACGATAAAGAACAACGAAAAATATCACTGGCTTGAACAGCAGGAAGGCTTTCCGCATTTTGAGATAAAGCAGACGATGTACGAAATGGATAAGCGTCAGCGCGAGATAAAAGACCCCTACCTCATCAAAAAAGAGGCAATAGAGAAGAATACCGGAAATGCCGGACATATGGACGAATTATAAAAGTTCTTGACAAGGCGGAAATAAAGTGTTATAATGGCATCAACATACGGAGTATGTAAAAAAACTAAGGAGAAAAGTGTTTGAAAAATACTATTAAAAAGGAGATAGCAGCGTAAACGGGAGGTTTGCGAATACTATCTCACCCCACAGACCTCCCGTCTGATACGAAAAGAAGTATAAGATTACGGAGGAAAAAACAATGAATAATAACGATTTCATCATACGCAGAGAAAACGAAAACGACTATCGCGAGGTAGAGAATCTCGCCCGTGAAGCATTCTGGAATCTCAGCAATCCCGGCTGTTTCGAGCATTACTTCATTCACATAATGCGAACCCATGAGGACTTTATCCCCGAGCTTGACTATGTGATAGAGCGTGACGGAAAAGTAATCGCGAGTGTAATGTACTGCAAAGCAAAGCTTGTGGACGAGCAGGGAAACGAGAAGCAGATAGTCACAATGGGACCGCTCTGCGTCCTTCCGGAGTATCAGCGCAAAGGTTACGGAAAGGCACTTCTCGAGTACACATTTGAGAAGGCGAAGGGACTCGGCTACGACGTCGTGATAAACTTCGGCAATCCTGACAATTACGTAGCACGCGGCTACAAGAGCTGTATGAAGTACAACGTGTGCTTTGAGGGTGACTTTTACCCGGCAGCACTGCTTGTAAAGGTACTCACCGACGACGCACTTGACGGCAGAAAGTGGTTTTACCACCCGAGCGATGTAGACGCTCCATGCGACGATACAAAGGCAGTCGAAGAATTTGACAAACTCTTTCCGCCGAAGGAAAAGGGTTGGCAGCCGAGTCAGGAGGAATTCTACATACACAGTCATTCGTCGATAAATCGTTAAACGCAAAACCGGCAGCAATATAAGCTGCCGGTTTTTCTGTTAGAATGGGATAAACAGCAGCAGGGACTAAAACTTAGTCGTCCCTGCACACATGATCAATACATAAAGAAATTATTTATAATTAGCGATCCACTCTTCCATAGTACCCTTACCGCCGGTTGAGCAGAAGCTATAGTAAGCGAGGATATCGGAAGCGTCCTTAGAGTCGATTTTGCCGTCGAAATTAACATCAGCATTTTTCTTCTGCTGAAAAACAGTAAAGGTAGACTTTCCTGAAGTAGCAAGTTCTGAGTACTCACCGAGAACAGCGGAAGCATCGGAAGAATCGACCTTTTTATCGAGGTTAGCGTCACCGAGGAGACCGTCCGGTTCAGAAGGAGAAGGAGAATCATCAACAATTTGCAGACGATTATCTTGCATAGAAACAGCTTTTATTTCATTTCCTTCGCTGTCAGAAACGAAAGCGTCAGTTACACCGAATGTAACCGTACTGCTTTGAAAATAATCAGCCGGCACCTTAAATCTTATCTTCGCGATCGTGTCATTGAACTTAAAGCCTATAGGCTCGCCGATTTGGCTTGCAGTAGCGACTTCACGGGTTTTGGGGTTAAAAGTCAGAGCTGTACCATTAGAAGTTGTCGTTTCAGCGAGACCGAGGCACTCGATATAGTCAGGCATATTCAGTTTGAACTGGAATCCTGCGACATCAGGAGCATCATCACCGCGCATAGCAACATCGACAGTAAATTCTTCACCGGGACTTACTTGATACAGGTATGGAACGGCATCTATCGTCACTTGCTTCTCTTTTGGAACATCACCATTGTTTATTTCAATATTGGCATAAGAAAAATTTGTTTCAAAATCAATGGGTTCTCCATCTGTATCGCAGAAGAACGTATAACTCAGATCAACATTGAAGCCATAGGTTGTATTGGCAGCATTTTCCGGAACTTCATAAACATAAGTAACAAGATTGACATTCTGCGCTTCCTTTATAGTAGTTCCTTCAACACCTGACCACATAGCAAATTCGCCATAATCAGTATTGCTAAACACTGACTTAGCCGGCAGCTGATCCTCCCCATGCCTTATCTCGACAAGTTTAAGTCTTTCAGCCTTCTCACTTGAAGAAGCATAGCCATCATTTAGCTTTATCTGCATACCGCCGATATCAGAATCGCCATTGAAGCCGAGGGCAACCACAGTAACTTCAACCTTCTCACCGGGTTTAACATTGTTAGAGGAAACTTTCAGAGAGAGGTCGAGCCAGTTTTTTGCTCCGATAGCCTGAGTTGATAAAGCGTTCGGAAGAACTCCCGAAGTCAGAACACATACAGCTGCGACTGCGGCGGCAAGTTTCTTTTTAATAATCATATGAAAAAACCTCCTTGTAATAATAATCAAAATACATCACCCTCATTATAACATACCGCTCCTGACGTGTCAACTACAGGTACAAAAAAACTGCATTTTTTGTACAAATTTCCAATGTGACCAATAATAGGGAAATGGGTCACAGCGCAGATACACTCCGCATATAATGTAGTGTACCGCATAGACGGCAAAGCTGTCACCCGTCAGGGGGGATAATATGAACAAGTGTATACTCGAAATGCCATCTTACACCTACGCGCAGAAAGCGGCAAAGCTGCTGCGAACACGGGAGATACCTGCAGAAGTAAGGCGGCGCAGCACAGGCTGCGGATATACGCTGCATATCCGTGCGGACTGCCGAACAGCGGCAGGGATACTTGACAAGTACGGAATACCGTATATCCTCAGTGCAGCAGGAAGCGGAAGATGATAATCAACTTTGATAATGCAGCGACGACCTTTCCGAAGCCGGAGAGTGTAAAGCGAGCGGTCGATGAGGCGATGGAGAAATACGGCGGAAATGCAGGAAGAGGCGGACACGCGCTTGCGGCGGCAACGTCAGAAGCCGTCTATTCTGCACGCGAAACGGCGGCTGAATATTTCGGAGCCGAACCTGAAAACGCAGTATTCGCGATGAACTGTACCCATGCGCTCAACATGGCAATACAGGGAGTGATGTCAGACGGCGGACACATGATAATCAGCGGACTTGAGCACAATTCCGCAGCCCGACCGGCAGCAAAGCTTGCGTCAGAGGGAAAGATAACGCTTTCGATAGCGCAGGTATATCCTGACGACGACGCGACTGTCGAGAGTTTCCGCAGACTGATTCGCAGTGACACGAAAGCGATAGTCTGTACACTTGCAGGCAACGTAACAGGACAGATAACCCCCTATCGCCGTATAGGAGAACTCTGCCGTGAACGCGGGATATGCTTCATAGCGGACGGCGCACAGGCTTGCGGACTGCTTGATATCAAGATGTCAGACGGCATAAACATACTCTGCACAGCCGGACACAAAGGACTTTACGGAATAACCGGAACAGGACTCCTTATAACTGACGGCAAATACCCGATAAAGCCAATAATACAGGGCGGAACGGGAACCGAATCGATGAGTCTGCGTCAGCCGGAACTGACACCGGAAAGTCTTGAAAGCGGCACAGTCGGAGTGATAGGAATAATGTCACTGAAAGCAGGCATAGGCTTCGTAAAAAAGACCGGAATCAGGCGAATTTTCGAGCACGAGGAAAGGATATGCCGCCGATTCATGAAAGAGCTCAGCACCGACAGCCGCATAGTATTTTACCGTGACCCGTCAGCGCACTATGTCCCGATAGTGTCATTCAACATTGCCGGAATGAACTCCAACGAAGCGGCGGCGCGTCTTGCTGAAAAGGGTTACTGTCTCCGTGCAGGCTATCACTGTTCAGCGCTTGCCCACACTCAGTTAGGGACAACGTCCGGCACAGTAAGATTTTCGCCGTCAGTATTCAGTCGTGAAGAAGATGCAATAAAGCTTGCACTTACAATAAAAAAATTGTGATAATTTTCAGAAAATCACGCAAAAACTATTGAAATAATCTCATTTTGTGGTACAATAATATATGATAGGCAGTTTGTGCCGTCACGAACACCGGAACGTATCCGGTGCGTAAGAGATAAAAAACCTTTCCTGCGAAAGCGGGAAAGGATACATATAAATC
This sequence comes from Ruminococcus flavefaciens, assembly GCA_902792235.1. Taxonomy (GTDB): domain Bacteria; phylum Bacillota; class Clostridia; order Oscillospirales; family Ruminococcaceae; genus Ruminococcus; species Ruminococcus flavefaciens_AE. Next base: position 50,725 of record CADAYP010000005.1, on the reverse strand, counting down.
AGAACGAAAGGAAGTGAACCGATGCCCTCATTCAGCTCATTTCAGCACGCATTTTTCAGCCTGATAAGTACGATAGAGCTCAAAGACATAATAGATGTAGGAGTACTTGCATACATAATCTACTTGTTGCTTAAGCTCATACGCGAAACACGAGCCGGACAGCTTGTAAAAGGAATCCTCCTGCTTGTAGCAGGATACTTTCTCAGCGGCTTTTTCGACCTGAGAGTTCTGCATTATATACTTGGAAAAGCGCTCGACATCGGTCTCATAGCGATGATAGTGCTGTTCCAGCCTGAACTTCGCCGTGTACTTGAAAAATTCGGACGCACCAAATTCGGAATACAGCTTCTTGGATTAGGCTCAGTCGGCGGAGATATAAAACAGAAATGGGACAATGCAATAGAAGCGATATGCGATTCATGCGTCGAGCTTTCAGCAAGCTGTACAGGCGCACTCATAGTATGTGAACGTCAGACCAAACTTGGCGAACAGATAGAAACAGGAACTATACTCAATGCTCTCCCGAGCAAGGAAGTATTCGGAAATATATTCTACCCGAAGACACCGCTCCACGACGGCGCAGTAATAATGCGTGAAGGCATGATACTGGCAGCTGCGTGTTTTCTGCCAAAGCCTCAGAACGATGCAGCGATAAACAAGAAACTCGGTTCACGCCACCGTGCAGCGATAGGCATGAGTGAAAACTCAGACGCAGTAGTAATAGTAGTATCGGAAGAAACGGGACAGATATCAGTCGCAATGAACGGAGTGCTGACCCGTGACTATACACGTGAGAAGCTGAAAGAGACGCTTGAAAAGGAGATATTCAGCGTGGCACTTGACAATTCTGAGCGCAAGAAGAAACTCTCCTCCATAATCGGAAGGAGGAAGAAGAAATGAGATTCATAAAAGAGAAGAATCTGAAGAGCAATTTTGCTCTCGCGATACTGTCGCTTATCCTTGCGGTACTGGTATGGCTGATAATCTCGATGACCCAATATCCTGACGCTCAGAAAATAATAGAGCACATACCGCTGTCGACCGACATTTCGGGTTCAGCCGCAGGAAACAACGGACTCAGCGTTATATCATCAGACGTCAAGGAAGTAACCGTTGAACTGCTTGCCGGCAAAACGCAGGTAGGAAGTCTTAATAATGAAAACCTCGAAGCCTACATTGATGCCGACTCAGTAACGAATGCAGGAACCCGTACTCTTACGATAAAAATAAGAGGTGCAGGCAACATAAACTACGAGGTAAAGTCAGTGAAGCCGGCAAATGCGACAATAGTCTTTGATAAGATAGACACCCGTCAATTTGACGTATCAGCGCAGATACCGAACGTATCAGTTATTGACGGAAAGGCGATAGACCAGGACGACATCACCTGTGAGCCATCGGAGGTACGAATAACCGGACCCTCATCACAGCTTGACAAGATATCGAAGTGCATAGCAGTCTCGAACAAGGAACTCAGTCTCGACAGTACATACGTACTGCAAAGCGACGAGATACAGCTCTACACAGAGGACAACGCACTGATAGACCAGTCGTCGCTCAAATTCAACGACACGAACTTCAACATAACGATACCGGTAAGAACGCAAAAAACAGTGGGATTGTACGTCTCCGTAGTAGATGCACCTGACAACTTTGATACAAGCATAATCAAGTTTGACCTGTCGTCGGACGAAGTGGTACTCGCCTGCAACAACAGCAAAACGGAGATACCTGATATGCTTGACCTTGGAAAGGTATCGCTCAGCGAGCTGAAGCCGGGATTCACGAAGACATTCTCACTCAGCAACCGACTTGAGGGAAGCGATTACGAAAACGTATCCGACCTTGAAACAGTAACAGCAACGTTTGACGATTCCGACTTTGCGCAGACCACAATGGTACTTGACAAGAGCAGGATAAACACAAGCAACGAACCTGACGCATCTAATTACAAGTATGAGGTACTTACACAGCGTATGGAGATAACGCTTGTAGGACCTGAGAACGTAATAAACGAGATAACGCCTGAGGACATACTTGCGGACGTAAACCTGATAAACGCGAACCTGTCTACAGACCAGTTCAGCTGGAATGCAAGCTTCACTTGCAAGTATGACAGTGTCTGGGTAGTAACGAACTCGAAGGTATCGGTACAGCGCACGAAGATACAATCATAACAAAAAACGGAACTGCAAAGCAGTTCCGTTTTTTTATAAATTCATCAAATGACCTAACATTAGACATCTGTATTATTGTTTGACCCGACATTTCAACAAGCTGAATGAAAACTAACGTCGAGCGAAAGCAGACTTCGCCTTTTGTACAGAGTAAGACCGTGGGTTGGGGGTTCGGGGGGCAATGTCCCCCGACGGATTGTTAAGGCAGAGCCTTAACCGGAGTCCAGAGGCAGAGCCTTTGGCAGGTCAAGGGCAGCGCCCTTGCAGAGTCCAGAGGCAGAGCCTTTGGCAGGTCAAGGGCAGCGCCCTTGCGGAGTCCAGAGGCGGAGCCTTTGGCGGGTCAAGGGCAGCGCCCTTGCGGAGTCCAGAGGCGGAGCCTTTGGCGGGTCAAGGGCAGCGCCCTTGCAGAGCCTTGGGAAGCCGACTTACTTTATACCCCAGATATTTTCAGCATAGTCAGCGATAGTTCTGTCTGAACTGAACTTACCGGCATTGCACATATTTATCCACTGCTTAGCAGCAAAAGCCTTTCTGTCTGAACCGAAATCACTGATACAGCGGAGCTTTGTCTCGACATAGCTTCTGATATCGCCGAGGAGGTAATAATGGTCAGGAGCGTGCCAACTTGCACCGTCGAGGAGAGACATATAAAGCTCACGGAAGTCACCGCTGCCGCCGTCCGAAACTGTACCGTCGATGAGAGAAGAAACGACCTTTTTGATCATAGCGTCCTGAGCGAAAGTTTTTCTGCTGTCGTATTCGGGAACGATTTTTTCGAGGTCTTCAACTCTTGCACCGAAGATGTAGTTGTTGCACTCCCCTGCTTCCTGAACGATCTCGATATTAGCACCGTCGTAGGTACCGAGAGTTACCGCACCGTTTAGCATCAGCTTCATATTACCGGTACCGCTTGCCTCAGTACCGGCAGTTGAGATCTGCTCGGAAACGTCAGCCGCAGCAACGAGTTTTTCAGCATATGAAACGTTGTAATTCTGTACGAAAACGACCTTGAGCAAGTCTTTGGTATCGGGGTCAGAAGAGACTATTCTGCCTATCTCGTTGATATACTTGATAATAGCCTTAGCGCGCTTGTATCCCGGAGCCGATTTTGCGCCAAAGATAAAAGTAGTAGGCTTGAAATCAGATATACTGCCGTCCTTGATACCGTAGTATATCCACAATATAGAGAACGCATTAAGGAGCTGACGCTTATACTCGTGAAGTCGCTTGATCTGAATATCAAAAACAGACTCAGGATCGATATCGATACCCTCATTTATCTTGATGAAATCAGCGAGCTGCTGTTTTTTGGACTGCTTGATCTGAACGAAGCGGTTGAGAGTGTCGTCGTCACAGGCAGATTCCAGCTCTTTGAGTTTAGAGAGGTCAGTGACCCAACCGTCGCCGATTTTCTCGGATATAAGTGACGAAAGCTCAAGGTTGCAGAGTGCAAGCCAGCGGCGCTGAGTTATACCGTTAGTTTCGTTGCGGAATCGTTCCGGATATAGACTATACCAGTCAGCAAGGACAGTATCCTTAAGGATCTGAGTATGGATCTCAGCGACACCGTTAATATGGCTCGAAGCATAGCAAGCCATATCAGCCATATGGATAAGCTCACCCTTGATTATCTTGATGCGGGCAATTTTGTCCTTGGGAACGTTATTCGCATACATTTCAGCGATAAGCTCCTCGTTTATCTGAATAATTATCTCGTAGATACGCGGGAGGACCTCCTCAACGAGACCGGTCCACCACTTTTCAAGAGCCTCCTGCATGACTGTGTGGTTGGTATAATTGAAGACTTTTTTCGCAGTAGCGAGAGCTTTTTCAAATGACCAGCCCTCGATATCGACGAGCTGACGGATAAGCTCAGGGATAGAGATAACGGGGTGAGTATCGTTGAGCTGAACGGAGATATAGTCAGCGAGGTTATCGAGAGTACCGAAGCGAGCCTTATGCTTGCGGAGAATATCGGTAAGTGACGCACAGCTGAAGAAGTACTGCTGTTTCAGTCGTAGCTTTTTGCCCTCATTAGTATCATCATTCGGGTAGAGAACACGGGATATATCCTCAGCGTAGATTTTTTCTTTAGAAGCTTCGAGGTAATCCTGTTTATTGAAGGTATCGAAGTCGAACTCCTTAACGGGTTCAGCCTGCCAGAGTCTGAGAGTGCCCACATTTTCGGTGCGGCAGCCGAAAACGGGCATATCATACGGAACAGCCTTAACGGTCTGACCGTTGTACTCGATAATGACGGTATCCGCGTCACAGCGTTTTGACCACGGGTCGCCGAACTTAGTCCAGTCGTCGATATCCTCGCACTGATAGCCGTCAACGATAGACTGCTTGAACAGGCCATACTTATAGCGGATACCGTAGCCGTCAAGTGGCAGACTGAGAGTAGCGGCAGAATCGAGGAAGCAAGCGGCAAGACGTCCGAGACCGCCGTTACCGAGGGCAGCGTCCTCAATAACTTCGAGGTCAGCGAGGTCGAGACCGAGTTCCTTGAAAGCGTCGTTGACCTCGTCATAGATACCGAGGCAGAGGAGGTTATTGTAAACAGCCCTGCCAACGAGGAACTCCATAGAAAGATAAGCGGCACGGCGCTTAGAGAGGTGTTCCTGACGCGAATTATCCCAGCGGTCAGCGAACATTTCCATAACAGTGTCACCAAGAGCGTTATGAAGCATCTGAGGTGTAGCGGACTTCAAATTCTTAGGAAGTCTGCCAGTAAATTTTTCGATAAAAGCTTTCTTGTCCATTAGTTTTTCTCCTTTATATCTGAATTGAATTATTCATCATCATCGCACAGTTCTTCGCCGAATTCTATCTTATTATCCGGGAACAATTCGTCATATACTTCCTGCCATTCATCGGGGTAATTATCGTCAGCCAATCTCATGATGCCGAAATACATATCATCAAACATATCCTCAATACTATCGAATACCTTTTGCTCACTCAGACCGTCGTCAAAAGAGGAAACCGTACCGTTTTCGAGGTCGATAAAATAGTCTTTCAAGTAGGAATTGCCAATGCAGGTTGATTTTCCTCCATCTTCATTCTCAAAAGCTTCCGTAGGCATAACAATATAGAAATCGCCTATCTCCTCGATGCTGATACCTTTTGTAAGCCTGAAAAAGTCCTTGATGTCATCAGGAAGGGAAGCTCCGAGTATTTCTTCACATTTTTCGATTTCCTCTTCAGAAGCACCTTCTTCCGGTTCAAATGATGTATCCTCGAGCTCTGCAAAAGTCTTGCACATACGAATGATATCATTATAAAAATCTGCTATTGACTGTTTCATAATAATAAGCTCCTTAACTAAAATTATTACATTAATGTCAAGCTCATTTTGCGCTAAAGGGCAAAACAAGCAGACATTACATATTCTTAGCTTTATCTGTTGTACATTTTATTGAGCTTACGGATTTTCTTAGCGAGTTCAGGGGAAAGGTCAGCCGAAGAAATGCGGAACTGCCAGTTACAGCCGAGAGTAGAAGGAGTATTCATTCTATCCTCCTTCGGACTGTCGAGGAAGTCCTGAATCTGAGCGCAGGCGACCTGAGCAACGCTGCCCCATGCCGCACGGACTACCGCCATAGGAATCTCACTTTTGCGGCGGACGTGCAGGTACTTTTTAGCGAATTTGAGCGACTTTTTATCAAGCGACTCGACCCAGCCGTTGAGGGTCTCATTATCATGGGTACCGGTATAAGCGAAGCAGTTAGTAGTAGTGAAATTATGCGGCAGATAGGCGTTTTCGCCGTCAGAGAAACCGAACTGCAACACCTTCATACCGGGATAGCCGCATTTTTCGAGCATTTGGTGAACTTCGGGTGTAAGGAAGCCGAGGTCTTCAGCGATAATATTGAGCTTACCGAGTTTTTCCTCAGCGAGCTTGAATAGTTCATAATCGGGACCCTTTTTCCATTCTCCGACAGTAGCGTCCTCATTACCGAACGGGATAGTGTAGTAACTTTCAAAGCCGCGGAAGTGGTCGATACGGACGATATCATAGAGCTGAGAAGCGGTCCTTATGCGGTTTATCCACCAGCTGTAGCCGGTTTTTTTGTGGTAATCCCAGTCATAGAGAGGGTTACCCCAAAGCTGACCTGTCGGTGAGAAATCGTCAGGCGGACAGCCTGCAACACAAACCGGCTGACGTTTTCTGTTGAACCAGAAAAGCTTGTGGTCAGCCCAAGCCTCAACGCTGTCGAGAGCGCAGTAGATAGGGATATCGCCGATTATCTCAATGCCGTTATCGTTAGCATAGCGTTTAAGTTCGGACCACTGACGTGAGAATTCAAACTGTAAAAACTTAAAGAACCCGATATCATTTTTGAGTTCCTTTTTAGCTTCGGTGACAGCTTTTGCCTTGTGCATGGAGATATCCTTATCCCACTCATACCATGCCTTGCCGTCGTTTTTGAACTTGAGAGACATGAACAGTGCATACTCATCGAGCCAGTTTTTGTTGTCATCGCAGAACTGCCTATAAGCCGGAAACTTAGCAGGCTTGAAGCGCGAATACGCGATACGCAGGACCTTGAAGCAATTCTCGTATATGATGCTGTAATCGACCTTACCGGAAGAACTTTCCCATGTGAAGCTTGCGAACTCATGGCGTTCAAGCAGACCGTCACCCTCAAGTACTTCAAAGTCGATGAAATAGGGATTACCGGCATTTACGGAGAACGACTGATAAGGCGAATCGCCGTAGCTTGTAGGTGAAAGGGGCAAAATCTGCCAGCATTTCACACCAGCTGACCTGAGAAAGTCAACGAACTCAAAAGCGTGCTTTCCCATTTTGCCGATACCGTACTCAGACGGCAGACTGGATATATGCATAAGTATGCAGTTTTTTCTCATAATATCTCTCCTTTATAAAGGAATAATTTAAACCGCACCGGACATACTACACACAAGAGGTGGAGTATGAAGATAACGCGGTATGTATTTATATTTTTGATGGGATTTTTTATTTACAGCCTTGTAGAAATTGCCGGAAGAGGCTATACACACTGGACAATGGGACTCACAGGCGGAACGGTACTTGCAGCGATATACGCTATAAGCAGCCGACCTGCGATGAACCTGATAAAGACGTGCATACTTGGAGCGCTCATAATAACCGTAATAGAATTCACAGTCGGGCTGTACGATAACATTATAATGGGCTGGAAAGTGTGGGACTATTCAGAATTGCCGTTTAATATTATGGGGCAGATATGTCCGCTGTTCACACTTTTGTGGGCGATACTGTGCATACCGGCATATTATCTGTGCCGTGCGATAGGGCGTAAACTTACCTGACGGTTAACGTCCCACAGTATCAGAATCCCTGCGACTTTAGTTCAGCGACGAGCCCGGTATAGAATTCGCGGACGTCGTAGCCTTCGATATTTTCGCGCATAAGGTCGATAACATCGCCGTGGCTGATACCGCGGATACGGTTATTATCTATGCGGCGGAACTGACCGTGCTTAGCGGACTCCTCCCAAACGAGACCGTCATTATCGCCATTGAGTTTTTTAATCAGCAGGTAGCTGAAACACAGCGGAAATCCTGCTGATATGGCACATTTCATAACAGACATCACACTTCTGTAAGAAACGTCGGGCGAATCGGGCATTTGCAGATTCAGTTCCTTCATACGAATGGCACTAAGGTCATGAACACCAGCCATAAAATCGGGAGCGCTGTCGCCGAGTTTACCGAAGATACTGTTATATCGGCGCGAGATTTTATCCTGCCATTTTTCGGATACCTTTCCGAGCAGGAAATCGACCATATCGCAGCCCATATGCGGAGTATTGATAGTAGTAAGGGTAGCGACGTACTTATCCATACCGAGCTGACTTATAGCGTAGCGCGAATCGAGACCGCCCTTTGAGTGAGCGATGATATTGACCTTTTCCGCACCGGTTTCCTCAATCACCTTCAAAATAGTATTTTTGAGTTCTTCAGCACTATCATGAACCGAGCGTGCAGACTGCTGTTTACCGTAGTAAACGGAAGCACCGTTGCGGATAAGAGCAGCAGGAACTCTTCCCCAGTAGTTAAACAGCTGCCAATCGCGGAAGAAAATGCCGTGTACCATGAGTATGGGGTACTTAGTTTTACAAATCTCATTTTCGGCGCGGGCGTTATCGAGTTCAGCCTTATCGGCTTCAAAGTAGTATTCACGCTTAGCCTTTTTGTAGAAATGGAAGATGAGGAAAAAGTTCACACCCGGAACCCACCAGAATATGAGCATGAGAACATATTCCGCAATTTTTATCTGTTTTGCACCAATAGCAGTTCTCACGATACCGACGAGCAGAGTAAGCAGGATTGCAAGAACCGGCATAACGACCGAAAAACTCTTAGCGACCGCCCCTCGCGGAGTGAGGCAGAAATAGGTGATAATGATTATCCATTCCGGCAAAAGAGACGCACCCGATAGCCAGATAAGGGATATACCGCGTTTGAGAGAGCGCATACGGAAGCTTTTCAGCGGAACCTTTTCGCTTCTGAACAGCATAACGAGGTAAATGATAGAAATACCTACTGTTCCGACGACTCTTGCCGAAACCGGCACTCCTGTGAGAGAAGTCCATAGCGGAACGAGGTTATAGAAAACGAGCAGTATAAATAATTCAAGAATTCTCATAAATATAAAAAGTAAGGACTGTTGCACCAATGTACAACAGTCCTGAAGTTATTAGTAGTTCTGATTAGAATCTGCGTTAAAGAACTGATTGCTGCTTTCTGTATAGTAATCGTTAGGTTCGAGGGACATAAAGTCGTCGTCCTCCATATCAGGAAGCCTTGCTCCGCAGCGTCCGCAGAACTGGAAACGCTCATTGACCTCAGCGTCGCACTTGGGGCAGATCTTATATCCGCGGATGCCGTTGAGTTCAAATCTCATTTTCTTTATTCTTCTGCGTCTTGTGTCGATATCATCGCAGAGCACTTTGAGGTTAGCGGGATCCTCGTTGGGGTTCTTATAATATTTCTTACCGATATCGGTAAATATCTCAACGATTCTCTCCTCCTCGTACAGTATCTTTCTCTTCAGATTATTAGCCTCAGAGATACTTTTGGTCTTATCGGTAATGCCCTTGCTTGCGTCACCGATCTTATCGAGAAGACCCATGTTCATCACTCCTATAGAATATTGTGCCGCTCACGTACCGGACGAACGTGCTCTGTTGCAGATACAGTCCCCGATACATCTGCACCTATATTATACATTTTTTATAAAAAAATGTCAAGGGTTTTTACATTTATTCTACGTTTTTTTAAAAAATTAGCTAATAGATTTATGGAAAATACCCTATAGAAACCATTGCACAAATTTAATAGAAGTAGTTACATTTTCTCGATATCGTGTTCAGTAAGCTGAATAATACCGCCTTTTTCGAGGGCAGAAGCAGCGTTGTTATTATCGTCAACGCGGATAACGAAAGAGACCGACTTATCGGACTTTCCGAGGAAAGCGTAGAGGTACTCAATATTAACGTTATCAGCGCCGAGGATATCAAGAACGCGGCTAAGCTGACCTGGGGTATCGGGGATAGAAATAGCAACTATCTCAGTATCCGCGACGGCATACGAAGCCTTTCTGAGTATATCAGCAGCCTTATCGGTATCATTTGCTATCATTCTGAGGATGCCGAAATCCTTGGTATCGGCGATACTAAGAGCTCTGATATTGATATTATTCTCCTTGAGCAGCTTCATTACGCCGGTAAGCTGATTTGGTTTATTATCTAAAAATACTGAGATCTGTCTTACATTTGCCATTGAAGTTCCTCCTTGAAGATAGAATTATAAAAAACGATCAAAGCTCCTCATACATAACGAGAGCGGAGAAGTCCTCGCAGAACTCGTTAACGTGAGTCTGAGCGTCGTGGCAGAGACCTGCCGCAGTGCTGTACTTGATGTCGATAACCTTTACAGTAGCGATAAACTCATTGATATCGCTTTCAAAGTTAGAGAATTTTTCATATTTCTCCTGAGCGGGCTGGAAGCTTGTTGAAAAAAGTTTGATTTTCATGATAATTTCTCCTTTAATGTTGAATTTATTAAAATATAAAAATTTTAATCGTATTAGTTACTGCTTAGCAGGGTTGTCGTGAAGTTTTCTCTTATCAATAACTCTTACCGCCTTACCTTCGCTTCTTGCGATAGACTTAGGTGAAACGAGGTGAACCTTCGGGTTAATGCCGAGCATAGTCTTGATAGCGGTAGCGAGAGCGCGTTCCTGATCCTGCATATCCTTGACCTTATCCGAGAACTGTTCCGGCTTCATTTCTACGCTGATATCGAGGGTATCGCTGTTATTAACGCGGTCGACCTCGATGATGTAGTTAGGTGCATAGCCCTCAGCGATGAGAACGGTCTCGATCTGACTCGGGAACACGTTAACGCCGCGAATAATCATCATATCGTCACTTCTGCCCATAGGCTTAGCCATTTTCACGAGGGTACGTCCGCACGAGCATTTTTTTCTGCTGAGCACGCAGAGATCGCGGGTACGATATCTGAGAAGCGGGAAAGCTTCCTTAGTGATACTGGTGAAAACGAGTTCGCCGACCTCACCTTCAGGGAGAACTTCGCCGGTATCGGGGTCGATTATCTCAGCGATGAAGTTATCCTCATTTATATGCATACCGGACTGTTCCGAGCACTCGAAAGCAACACCGGGGCCGCTTGATTCAGTCAGACCATATATATCGAAAGCCTTGATACCGAGTGATTTCTCGATAGACTTGCGCATTTCCTCAGTCCACGGTTCAGCGCCGAAGATACCGGCTTTGAGCTTGAGGTCATCGGGATCGAGCCCCATTTCCTCGACAGTTTCGCCGAGGTAAGCGGCATAGGAAGGAGTACAGCAGAGGATAGTGGTACCGAGGTCCTGCATAAACTGTATCTGACGCTCAGTATTTCCCGAAGACATGGGAAGAGTGAGACATCCGACCTTATGTGAACCGCCGTGCAGACCGGCACCGCCTGTGAAGAGACCGTAGCCGTAAGCGACCTGAAGAACGTCCTCATTAGTACCGCCAGCGGCAGTGATAGCTCTTGCTACGCAGTCCTCCCACATATCGACATCATTCTGGGTATAGAAAGCGACAACGCGCTTTCCTGTAGTACCGCTTGTTGAGTGGATACGAACGCACTCGCTGAGCGGTTTAGCAAGCAGTCCATATGGATAAGCCTCACGGAGGTCAGCCTTGCTGAGAAAAGGTAACTTATACAGATCGTCTGTTCCCTTGATGTCCTCGGGCTTAACGCCTTTTTCGTCCATAAGATCGCGGTAATATTTAACGTTATCGTAAACGTGTTTTACCTGAGCGACAAGACGTTCGTCCTGAAGCTTTTTCATGTCCTCCCGGGACATAGTTTCGATCTCTTTGTTCCAATATCTTTCCATTGGACTTCTACTCCTTACTGATTGGATTTATGTAAACCAGCGCCATTGCTGATTTTTGATTGGTATATTCAGAATAATTGCTTACGCGTAAATATTTCTCACCATTAAAGCAACGAGAAAGATCGTATGCTTACCGGATCAGCTTTCAATCCACAGATACCTTATACCGGCGGAATTGATCAGACTGATTCAGCATTAAGACCGAGCTCAAAAGCCTTCTTATTGAGTTCGAGGAACTTAGCAGGCACACACTGTTCAATAGCCTTCTGCCATAGCTCCATAGGGTAATCCATACGAGCGGCGAGAACACCCATAAGAACGACATTTGAAGCCTTGGAAGTACCAGCCTGCTCCGCAAGAGCGAGGGCGTCAACAGCTACGAGGTCAGCGCCGGCAGCTCTGAGTTTTTCCACGAGATTCTCGGGGTACTGAGCCGCACCGGTGATAACGGGCATAGGGTCAATCTGCTGAGTTGAAGTAATGAGATGACCGCCTTTTTTGAGGTAAGGCAGGCAGCGTGCAGCTTCGAGCAGCTCAAACGAGATAACAGCGTCAGCCTCGCCCTTTTCGATAACGGGAGAGTACACCTTGTCGCCGTACTTAACATAGGTAACAACGGAGCCGCCGCGCTGAGACATACCGTGAACCTCGCTGACCTTAACGTCATAACCCTGTGCGAGAAGCACATTTCCTATCAATCTTGAAGCCAGCAGTGAACCCTGTCCGCCAACGCCGACTATCATCATAGATTTAGTTTCCATTATATTACTCCTTTGAAGTTGATGTCAATTTAAATCGAGAAGTTCGAGGTCGCCGTCGACGAAACCGATAGCCGCACCTTCAAAGCTTCTGAGAATTCTGCCGTATTTGCCTGTTCTGAAATATTCTTCGACCATTTCCTTAAAGAGGTCCTGAGCGTGTTTCCAGCCTGTATCATCCTCATCAGAGGTATCGACGATGAAGACATTTTCTTCACTGCTCCACACCATATCGCAAGCCCATTCGCCGCTGACATCATCGGGGTCGAAAACACCGGCAGCAGCTATCTGAGCGGAATATAGGTTTTCCTCTTCAGATTCAGCATAAAGGTTAAAGCAAATAGCCTTAGTAGAATCGGGCAGTTCATTAATTTCAAGGAGGTCATCCAGCCAGCGGCTGAATTCCTCATAAATATTCATTTGCAACATATAAATGCTCCTGTAGTGATAATATCTGCTATTGAAGACAAGCTGAACAAGACCAGCCTTATTCGATAGCACCTATCTTGCACTGTTCCTTGCAGATGCCGCAGCCGACGCACTGAGTATGGTCGATAACAGCCTTACCGTCTCTCATTGAGATAGCGGGACATCCGAGCTTCATGCACATCTTGCATCCCACGCACTTATCAGTATTAACCTTGAAAGGCGGATTATGCTTAACGTATTTGAGCAGAGCACAGGGACGGCGTGAGATAATAACAGATGCCTCATCAGCAGCGAGTTCCTCCTTGATAGCAGCCTCAGTCTCAGCGAGCTTGTAGGGGTCAGTAACGCGAACACGCTTGATACCGATAGCCTTGCAGAGTTCCTCAAGATTAACAGCGGCAGCGGGGTCGCCCTTGAGGTTTTTACCGGTAGTAGGGTTCTGCTGATGACCTGTCATACCTGTGATAGAGTTATCGAGGATGATAACAGTAGAATTCGAGTTATTGTAAGCGATATTAACGAGACCGGTCATACCGCTGTGCATGAATGTAGAATCGCCGATAACAGCAACGGTCTTGTGTTCAGACTCAGCACCGCGAGCCTTATTGAAGCCGTGAAGACCTGAGATAGAAGCGCCCATGCAGATAGTAGTATCAATAGCATTAAGAGGAGCAGCAGCACCGAGGGTATAGCAGCCGATATCGCCTGAAACGGTCACGCCGAGCTTTTTGAGGCAGTAGAAGAGACCGCGGTGAGGACATCCTGCACACATAACAGGCGGACGGATCGGGATATTCTCGTCGAGAGCAGCGAAGTCTTTTTTCTCACCGAGGAGCTTCTCAGCTATAACAGACTGCGGAAGTTCGCCGATATATCCGAAAATTTCCTTGCCCTTGACGTTGTTCACACCGATATTGCGGCAATGTTCCTCAATGATACCGTCAAGCTCTTCGATAACATATACCTGCTCATACTTAGCAGCGAAGTCCTGAATGAGCTTAACAGGGAGAGGATTTACCATACCGAGTTTGAGAACAGAAGCCTTCTCACCGAGAGCTTCCTTAACGTACTGATAAGCTGCACCGTTAGTAATAACGCCGAATTCAGCCTTATCTGAAATTTCAACTCTGTTGAGCGGAGAAGTCTCAGCGTATTCGATGAGCTTTTTGGTACGCTCCTCAACGAAAACGTGTCTGCCCTTAGCATAAGCAGGCATCATAACGAATTTCTGCGGAGTTTTTTCGTAAGGTCTGAGTTCAAGCTCCTGACGGTCTTCCATTTCGACGATGCTCTGTGAATGAGCAACACGAGTAGACATTCTAACTATAAACGGAGCGTCATACTGCTCAGAAAGCTCAAAAGCGAGTTTGACGAATTCCTTGCACTCTGTAGAATCAGAGGGTTCGAGCATAGGCACCTTAGAAGCGATAGCGTGGTGACGGCTGTCCTGCTCATTCTGTGAAGAATGCATACCCTGGTCGTCAGCAACAGCGATCACCATACCGGCGTTAACACCGGTATATCCGGCAGTATAGAGGGGGTCAGCAGCAACGTTGAGACCAACGTGCTTCATTCCGCAGAAGCTTCTCGCACCCGCAATAGAAGCGCCGAGAGCAGTTTCCATAGCAACCTTCTCATTAGGTGCCCACTCAGCGTAGACCTCGTCGTATTTAGCGACTTCCTCAGTTATCTCAGTAGAAGGAGTTCCGGGATAGCTTGATACTATCTTACATCCCGCTTCGTAGAGACCTCTTGCGAAAGCCTCGTTTCCAAGCATAAGTTTTTTCATTATTATGTATTTCCTTTCATGTTATTTATCGTAAAAGTAATATTAAATTTTGCACGGCTTTAAACATAATTTGCTTAGCAATTTATGTTAGCCAGTCTGCGAATTTTACCTGTTATTCATAACAGCTGAACTCAGCCACTCTGCAACTCCGTCACCGTCATTACAGCCGATGACAATATCCGCGGCAGCTTTTAGTTCATCTTTGGCATTACCGACCGCTATTTTCACGTCAGCCGCCTCAAACATACTCAAATCATTGAGATTATCGCCGAATGCAACTACCTCGTCAAAGCCGAATTCTTCGCGCAGGAACTTTATTCCGTTGAATTTTGAAGCCTTCGCCGAGAAAACTTCAAGGTACCATTCACCGTTGTAAACGTCGAGATAGAACGCATAATCTACACCTTCTATCTTTTCAACTGCACATTTCACCGGATAAAGTACATCATGCGGACCGGTAGTCGTATAGTAGATGGCATCACCGTTTGCGTGGTCTGCAAGCCGGTCCACCTGTACAAACGGCTTCTTATAGTCGTTTTTCCGCGATTCTGCAAAGCTTCGCATCACTTTCGTGTTCAGCTCGGAATAGTAGCAGACAAGCGTCTCGTCCTCAAGTTTATACATGAAGCATCGCACATTGTTCCGCTCAAATGCCTTCAATACCTCCGCTGACGCTTCAACAGGTATGAACTCAGTTTTAAGGTAACGCTTATTTCTGATATCGTAAATGCTGACCCCGTTCATGAGTATGCACGGGACATTGATATCAAGCCTGCCGGTTATCGGTATCGCTGAATATATCGACCTTGCAGTCGCAAATGTGAAGTATTCTCCCTTAGCGGTAAGCGCATTTATAACTTCAGCAGTATGTTCCGTTATCTCGGGTGCGGGACTCAGCAGAGTTCCGTCAAGGTCAGAAACATAAAGCGTTTTTTTCATAAATAAACCTCCGCTGGATGTAAATTCACACATTAATTATATCACATTTGAATACAAAATGAAAGCACATATTTAACTACACTCCGATATTCGTTGAATTTCACGAATTTTCAAGTCGTTTCATGTGTATACTGCCTAAATCAACGACATTTTTTTACAAAATGCATCATTGCAGTTTCAATAAAAATATGTTGAAAACTCGGTTGAAACAGTTGAAAACAACGAATTGCAAATATCCTATTGACTTGCTTTTCAAGACGTTGTATAATAATTTCCGGCAGATGTGTCTGCCATATTTTGAAGAGTAAAAGCGAGTTCGTTAAGTGCCTGCCGAACGGGGAGTTGTCGGTGGGACGAAGGCATACTGCCGCGGTTCGCGCTTTGCATCCCGCTTCATAGGACAACTTAAGAGGTTTTACCCTCCTTTCCTTGTCGTATGATGTGGAAAAGGAGGATTTTTTTATGTACACAACTCAAAGTCAAAACACACCCATCAACAATCTGAAACTGTTCGGAAACATCCGCGTGCTCATCATCGCCGGTCTTTTTATCGCTATGAGCAGCGTTTTCGGCAAACTCCTCGCCTTTGACGTTACCCCATTCATCAGAATCAGTATCGAGAATCTGCCCATTCTTATGGCAGGAATTTTCTTCGGTCCGTTCGTCGGCGGTGCTGTAGGACTCGGTGCTGACCTTCTCGGATGCGCCCTCAAAGGCTACACTGTCGCTCCGTTGATTACTCTCGGATTCATCGGAGTTGGCGTGATATCGGGTCTTATCTCTATGAAGCTCAAGTCCGATAAGCCTTTCAGCCTCGCACTTTCTGTATTCGTCCCCCACATCATCTGCTCTATGCTTATCAAGTCGTTCGGTCTCCACGTTCTCTACGGTACCCCAATTCAGGCACTTGTGTGGCGTATCCCCACTTATCTCGTAATAGCTACTTTTGAGTTCACAGTCATCTTCCTGCTCACAAGAAACAAGGCTTTCTCTCAGCAGCTCAACAAAATGTGCAGCAGATGAATTACACAGAATCTACCAATTACCTGAAAATCGCCGCAGGACGAGGCAGCAGACTCGGTCTTGAACGTATCTCCGAACTCTGCGCTCTGCTTGGTGACCCTCAGGATAAAGTCAGGATAATCCATATCGCCGGAACAAACGGCAAAGGTTCGTTTTCGGCTATGCTCAGCCAGATTCTTAAAGCCGCCGGATACAAAGTCGGAAGCTTTTCTTCCCCTGCCCTCACCGGTGTCAACGACAGTTTCCGTATCGACTGCCGCGAAATCTCCGACGATTCGTTCGCTAAGGTCATGTCTGAAGTCGTTCCCGTGTGCGAGTCTATGGACGACAAGCCAACAGAATTTGAGGTGCTCACTGCGGCGGCTTACCAGCTTTTCTGCGACGAAAACTGCGATATCGCTATCGTCGAGTGCGGAATGGGCGGTGATACCGATTCGACAAATGTCGTAAATTCGCCGGTCCTCTCCGTTATTACTAATGTCACCCTTGACCATATGTCTTTCCTCGGCAACACTGTCGGCGAAATCGCGTCACACAAGGCTGGAATCATCAAGTCCGACAGACCCATTCTCTACGGCGGAAACGATTCCGACGCTTTCGACGTTATCGCTAATGCTGTAATAGAAAAAAACGCTCACCTCACTGTGACCGATACCTCACGCATTTCTGATGTAAAGACCGGTATCTCGGGTACAAGCTTCGTATTCGACGGCTTCGGCAAGGTCACTGTGCCGCTGTCAGGAACATATCAGGTCATTAATACCGCAAACGTCCTTACGGCTGTTGAAATTCTCAGGCACGAGGGTCTCGATATACCCGAAAATGCCGTACACAGCGGTCTCGTGTCTGCTAAGTGGCACGGCAGATTTGAACTCATGCACACTGACCCTACTGTAATTTTTGACGGTGCTCACAATCCCGACGGTATCGCTCAGGCGGCAGAAAGTATCAAAAGATGTCTCGGCGGAGGAAAAGTGGTCATGCTTATAGGTGTAATGGCTGATAAAGACTATGCTCTCTATCCCGAAATACTCGGACAGTTCATCGACTGCGTTTTTACCGTAAAACCAGATAATCCACGCGCCCTCGACTGCGAAAAGCTCGCGGAAGTTTTCTCCGGTAAAAGTATCACTGCCACGGCTTGTCCCGACCTCGCTGACGGCGTAAAGTCCGCATATAACTGCGCTAAATCGCGGAATCTGCCTCTGCTTGCACTCGGCTCTTTATATATGTATAACCAGTTCAGCACCGCGCTGTACAGTATTATAAAAAAAGACTGCTGATTTCAACAGCAGTCTGGGAGTGTCAAAAAAGTCCAATTTCATATTGAAGCAACACGGGCGCACAATGTGCGCCCCTACAATTTATCTATTTTACGTTTGTATGTGTAGGGGCGAACACTGTTCGCCCGAAAAAATTTGCTTCAAATCCAGTTTTTTCTACAAGCTGAGACTGCTGATTTCAACAGCAGTCTTTTTGTTATGCGCGATTTCACTCACGTTTGTCTTCAGTTGCCGATTCTCCGGCTGTTTCTTCAATCAGCTCAGTCTTTGTCACTCGGCACAACTCTACACGGTGATGGTGCATTTCAACTACGTCAATTATAAGCCCGTCACATTCAAGCCTCAATGTTGCGCCGTCCTTCGGTATCTCACCAAGCTCTGCTATGACGTAGCCGCCGAATGTGTCAAATTTGTCAGCCGGAAGCACTATTTCAAGCTCCTCGCAGACATCGCTCAGCGGCGTGATTCCCGGTATATTCCACTGATTATCACCAATCTGCTCAAACTCTGCTGTCTTCTCGTCAAGCTCATCGTCATCAAAGTCGCCGACAAGCTCCTCAACAAGGTCTGTTACCGTGATTATTCCTGTCATTCCGCCGTATTCGTCAACAACGACTGCAAAGTGGTCTGCACCCTTTTTCTTCATCTGCGCAAACAAACTGTCAGCTTTCATGGTCTCATGCACAAAGTACGGCTCACGCACCGCTTTTTTCATTATATTCTCACGGCTCTTGTCGTCAAGACGGAAATAGTCCTTTGCATTGAGGATTCCTATTACGTTGTCTACACTGTCGCCGCATATCGGGAATACAGAGTGACGGGTACGGTGGATAGTTTCCTCCCACGTCTCTATAGGGTCACTGCTCCACAGCACGGAAACGTCTGTACGGTGTGTGCAGACCTGCTCGGCTGTCATGTCGTCAAATGCGAATACATTCTTGATAATGCGGTTTTCGTCCTCGTCGATAGTTCCCTTTTCGGCTCCGGCATCGGACATCATCATTATCTCTTCCTCAGTCACAGTATCTTCCTCTTTTTCGGGGTCAATACCAAAAATTCGCAGTATTGCGTTTGTTGATACGTTAAGTATCCACACCGGCAATCCCAGTATCGTCTGCACAAATCCAATCAGACCCGCCATTTTCAGTGCCATGGGCTCAGCATATTTCATCGCCGCACGCTTGGGTACAAGTTCACCAAATACAAGCGTCAGATATGAGAGTATCAGCGTTACAAGTACTACTGATACCGGTCTCAGTATGTCAGCCGAAATCCCTACACCCGTTTTGAGTATGAGAGTCGTCAGCCGCTCTGAAAAGTTATCAGCCGCAAATGCCGCTCCTATAAAACCGGAAAGCGTTATCGCTACCTGTATCGTCGCAAGAAAACGTGCAGGCTGGTCGGTGAGCTTTTTCAGCTTTACCGCACCTTTGTTGCCGCTTGATGCCAGTTTTTCAAGTTTTGTATCGTTTATCGAAATGACCGCTATCTCAGCACAAGCAAAAAATGCATTGAGTGCGATCAGTATTATTTGCAGAATTATCTGCCCTAACATATTATACCTCCGTTATTTTTTATTTTATGCACGAAAAGGCATAGCCTAACATCTCAGTAAATGACGCAGACCATGCCTTGATTTTTTATTTATAACGAAGATATCACGGTTACACCCGTCAGGGGTACTGTCCATTAAGTTTCTCACCTCATTTTTAGTTTTTTATATATTATATCGCATCAGTGCTGTATTGTCAAGTCTTTTTTTCTAATCATGGCAATACTTTTATATTTAGGCAAGACCGGTTTTCACAGAATTTTCAGGCTCTCCCCTGTTTACAAAAGCCGAAAAATATGTTATTATTTATAAAAAAGATATCGGAGGCTGAAATGAGTCAAAAATCTAATAATAGTGTGATTTTTAAGGTTTTAGCGCTGTTTGAGGCGCTTATCATTTTTGTAATGGGTATTTTCCTCGTCTGGTTCGTGTTTATTCACGACGGCGGCAATAATGCCGCTGTTACTGTCGCTGAACAGGACCCGCAGGTCCGCACCCGCGCTGTCATCGAAAAGGAAGAGTCATTCTATCAGCTCAACGGCAAAAAAATCCTCATGCACGACAGTTCGCTCGGCGAAACTTTTGTCCCGGTTTATGGCGATGTACCCGCAAGTGACATTGATACTGCCAACATAGTCAGCCGTAACGGCTACTCATTCTATACGCAGAACGGTGAAATATCCTCACGCGCAGGTGTTGATGTTTCTGAACATCAGGGCGATATCGACTGGAATAAGGTCAAGTCCGCCGGAATCGACTTCGCTATGATACGTGTCGGCTACCGCACCTATGGCGGCGGTGTAATTACCATAGACGAAAAATTTGAGGACAACATCAAGGGCGCTATTGCCGCAGGTATTGATACCGGTGTATACTTCTTCTCTCAGGCCACCTCCGCCGACGAGGCTATCGAAGAGGCTGACGCGGTCCTCGATGCTATTGAAAAGTACGATATCAAGTACCCCGTCGTTTACGACTGGGAGCTGATTTACGACGATAATGCCCGTACCGATGACATCAGTGTTGATACTCTCGCCGACTGCTGTGTATCATTCTGCGAGAGAGTCAAGTCTGCCGGCTATACTCCCATGATTTATCAGAACAAGACCACTTCAATGCGTAAGCTCGACCTTCCTCGCGTCAAAGATTACGACTTCTGGCTCGCTGAATATGACTCTGAACCTACATATTACTATAATTTCGACATCTGGCAGTATTCAAGCTCCGGAACTGTTCCCGGTATCAGCGGAAGAGTCGACATGAACTTATGCTTCAAAGACTACTCAAACTGAATCAACATATAGCTATAGGCGGATAAAGTGGGGATCTTTAGCAATTTCCGCTAAGGGAGGCTCACTGATCTCCGCCCTTGAACATACAAAAAAGGACTGTACTTTCGTACAGTCCTTCGCTTTTGTAAGTAATTTGATTACTTGAGCTCGATTGTAGCGCCAGCCTCTTCGAACTTAGCCTTGATCTCGTTAGCCTCTGCCTCAGAAACGCCCTCCTTGAGTGCCTTAGGAGCAGACTCAACGACCTCCTTAGCTTCCTTAAGACCGAGACCGAGAACTTCCTTAGCAACCTTGATAACTGCCATCTTAGCGTCACCGAAGGATGTAAGAACTACGTCGAACTCTGTCTTAGCAGCTTCGCCGCCAGCAGCGCCGCCAGCAGCAGGAGCAGCAGCAACCATTGCAGTTACGCCGAATTCCTCCTGGATTGCGTCTACGAGCTCAGAAAGCTCGAGAACAGAAAGAGTCTTGATATCTTCAACAAATTTTGTGATCTTCTCTGAAGCCATGATAATAATCTCCTTTAATTAAATTTGCCGTTTTACGGCTGTTAAGTTAAGCTGCGTAATAATAATTACCGAAATCAGGCAGCTTCTTCTGACTTCTTGTCTGCAACTGCCTTGAGGATAGCTGCAAGATTCTGCATGGGACCCTGGAGAGAGCCAACCAGCTGTGCAAGGAGTACGTCCTTTGAAGGGATCTTGGAAAGAGCGAGAACTCCTGCCTGATCGTAAACTTCACCTTCAACGTAACCTGCCTTAAGTGTGAACTTCTCATCGCCTGCTGCCTCAGCAAACTTACCGAGGATACGAGCGGGAGCAGTCTGGTCGTCGTTTGAGAGAGCGATAGCGGTTGTACCGTTGAGTGCCTCCTCAAAACCTTCGATACCAACATTCTTGAATGCACGGAGAAGCATTGTGTTCTTCTCTACGAAGTAGTTAACGCCTGCCTCACGGAGCTCTTTTCTGAGCTTTGTATCTTCCTCAACTGTGATACCCTTGTAGTCAACGAGTACGCCTGCTACTGAGTTCTTGAGGAGTTCTGTGAGCTGTTCAACCTTTGCCTTCTTTGCTTCGAGAACTGCATTACTTGGCATTGTGTATTCACCTCCGAATAATTTGTTATCGTATTCAGAGTGCAATAAAAAAGTCCTTTGCCGACAGCTCGGAAAAGGACATGATAATTCTATCATTTGCAATTCCTCGGCGGGACTTACGGATAAACCTGCCAGCTGTCTTTAGAATACGATATTCACTGTGTATCACACAGCTTTAATATTATACTACATATTTTTGAGTTTGTCAAGGGGTTTCTGAGAATTTTTTCAAAAAAACAGAGCAGATACTTTCGTATCTGCTCTGTGGTGCGAGTAATGGGACTTGAACCCATACGTCTCTCGACACACGCCCCTCAAACGTGCCTGTCTGCCTATTCCAGCACACTCGCATCTTTTATTCGTTTCAGTCTCACCTGACTGCTTTAATATTATATCAGATATCCGTGCACTTGTCAAGCGTTTTTTGAAATTTTTTCAAAAAAATTTTTTTGAAGCGTCCCAAAGCGCCTGTATTACGCCGTTTGTCAGTAAATTTTTTTTCGCATTATTGTGAATAAGACCTCAGTTTCTTCCAACTGAGGTCTTTCGGAAGTCTCTTATTTTTTCTCGGGCTCTTTTTCAGCCGCAGGTATCTGTGCTACAGAGCATCCTGCAAGTGTCCAGAATATCGGTGAAAATGCCGTATTGCTGCACGCTATGAGGAATATCAGAACTCCTCCGACTGTTAATATGTATATACATTTTCTTGTCCAGTCACCTTTTTTCGCGTTTCTGAAGCCGACAAAAAGTACCGGCAGAAGTACCGCAACAAGTGCGATAAGCGACGGTATTCCGCGTGTTGCCGCTGTATATAGGTACTCATTATATACCTTGTCAAAAGTTCCCGTGTTCTGCATTACCACCTCTTCTATAGATGCATTATCGTCTTGTTCCAACTCACCGAATGTATAAAGCTGAGGAAATACAAGTTCGTCAGGACCCGTTCCTGTAAGCGGATTCTTCGATATTATATTCGCTGCCTTACGGTTGAGCGTGTAGTATACATCATAGGTATCGTCAAGGTCAACCTTTGTACTGTCAGGGGCACCCGATGAGGAAAGTCTGTAGTACGAATCAGCAAACCATAAAATACGTCCGTCATAAAGGCGGTAGCTTTTCAAAGTGCCTATCATTCCGGCATTCACTATCATTACAGCCGCTACAGCCGGTACTATCACTGCTAACGCTGAAAGCAGATTTGCCTTATTCGACTTTGTAACAAATACTATCACGATTGCGGCTATAATTGCAAATACCGCTCCGCATATACCTATTAAAGAGTATGTAAACATCATAACAAACGAAAAAATACACGCTGAGACAATATATACAACTTTGTGAACAGTTTTTTCAGCACAGATGAACGCTGCAAGTGCTGCTATCAGTGACAGTGTCAGCGTCATCGCAAGGAAAAGCGGCGACTGTGAAAGTCCCGACGCTGCATTTGCCTGAATATCAAATGCTATCATGCGGAAGTGACTTATTTTTCCTGTGAAGACCTGAATCAGTCCGAACAGCGAATTAAGCAGTCCGACTCCGACAAGTCCCTTTATAACCGTACCAAACACATTTCCGCGGCGGAGTGTCGCTGCCGTCACAAAGAAGCAGCCGTAAAACGCTATCGCAAGCAGTCCTTCTCCTCTGCCGTTGTAGCCATAAAATGCTATGCCTGTGTCGTATGAGTTGATGAGTGATATCACTCCCCATATCAGCATCGCTCCAAATGCACACACCGGAAGTACTAACTTTCCGCTGACGTATTTTTTCATCAGCGCTATGATAGCAATTATCATACATACTACTCCCGACAGCGCAAGTCCGGCAGCGGATAATATGTAGAGTCCGCTATCGTGCGCTATGACCGGTATCGCTGTTGCGACAGACGTCGCGAACAGTGCCGAAAGCATTCCGAATGATGCCATTTTTGCGTATTTCTCTTCTGTCAGATTCAGAATGAAATTTGAACTCTCGCTTGAATTGAAAAGCTGTTTAGCCATGACAGTACCTTTCTTTCATGTAGAATAAAACAAAGCTGCGGACGAACGGCGTCCGCAGCTGATCGCTTATTTAGCGTAGTCAGTAACTCTGCTCTCACGAATGAGATTGACCTTGATCTGACCCGGATAATCCATTTCATTTTCGATCTGCTGTGCAATTTGTCTTGCAACAAGAACCATCTTCTCGTCGTTGATAACTTCAGGAACAACCATGATCCTGACTTCACGTCCTGCCTGAACTGCAAAGCATTTTTCAACGCCCTCATAAGAAGTGCAGATCTCCTCAAGCTTCTGAAGTCGCTTGATGTAGCTTTCGTAGTTCTCGCTTCTTGCAGCAGGTCTTGCAGCAGAGATAGCGTCAGCAGCCTGTACGATGCAGGCAATGACAGTTTTCGGCTCAACATCGTTATGATGTGCCTCAACAGCGTGGATAACCACGGGACTTTCGTTGTATTTCTTACATACATCTACACCGATCTGAACGTGTGAACCTTCGATCTCGGAAGTAAGTGCCTTACCGATATCGTGGAGAAGTCCTGCACGTCTTGCAACGTTAGCGTCAACACCGAGTTCGGAAGCAAGAACTCCGCAGAGCTTTGCAACTTCGATCGAGTGATCGAGAACGTTCTGTCTGTAGCTTGTACGGTATTTGAGACGGCCGAGGAGCTTGATGAGCTCGTGATTGAGACCGTGTACGTTAGTCTCGATGACTGCTCTCTCACCTTCCTGCTTGATGCGGTACTCTACCTCACGGCGAGCCTTATCGACCATTTCCTCAATGCGTGTCGGGTGGATACGTCCGTCAGCGATAAGCTTTTCGAGCGCGATCCTTGCGACCTCACGGCGGATCTGATCAAAACATGAAAGTGTGATAGCCTCAGGTGTATCGTCGATGATAAGGTCAACACCTGTGAGTGTTTCGAGGGTACGGATATTTCTTCCTTCCCTTCCGATGATTCTGCCCTTCATTTCATCATTTGGCAGCGGTACAACCGAAACTGCGGCTTCTGAAACCTGATCTGCGGCTACCTTTGCGATAGCGAGTGATATGTAGCTTCTTGCCTTCTCGTTGCACTCGTCCTTGAGGAGCTGCTCGTAAGCCTGTATCTTTACAGCCTTTTCGTGCACGAGGTCGTCCTCGAGTGTGCTGAGGATATACTCCTTAGCCTGATCCTTGGTGAATTCTGAGATCCTCTCGAGAATGTCCATCTGAGACTTCTTTATCTGCTCAGCTTCCTTGAGCTTTTCATCGGCACTCTTTATCCTCTGGTTGAGAGTGTCCTCTTTTTTCTCAAGGTTATCGGTTTTCTTATCGAGATTTTCCTCTTTCTGCTGCATACGTCTTTCCTGACGGGACAGCTCTGCTCTGCGGTCCTTGATTTCCTTATCCGCCTCACTGCGGAGTTTATGGATCTCATCCTTTGCCTCGATGAGGGCGCTTTTCTTTTTATTATCCGCGTCCTTTTCTGCATCTTCAACTATACGTGCAGCCTGCTGCTCAGCTGAGCCGACCATAGTTTCTGCATCACGTTTACGCTGTTCGATACCGGCTGTTACACCTTTTTTGTAAAAAAGTGCGTATCCGACACCCACACCCACAGCCAATGCGGCAACGATGAGTACAATTGCGATAATAGGATCCATACAGTGCATTACCTCCTTTTCGTAAAATATAGTTTGTATCATAAAACTTAAATTACTACTTCCGGCGGTAAATGCCGCATTATTTTATTCATTTGTAAAATATATTGATAAAAGTTCCCCAAGGGGAAATTCCCGAAATATTGGACTTTTCGTCCGTTATTTGTTCATATATCACATTTTCCGCGGCACGGTCCTTTATCCCCATCCGGCGGAATGATTTAAAACAAAGCTGCAATTACTGCCAAAAAGTAATATTTCTGCAAATAAATACAACATAATTATTATACTCTTTTTTTAAGCTGATGTCAATAGAGTTATTCGCATTTAATGCCGCTTGTCTTAAAAAAATCATAAAACATATCTGCTATATCCTTTTTTTCTGTACGGAAAGGGGTTTTTCTGAAAAAATGGTTGAATTTTTCAGCGGTATATGTTATACTATTAAGAGTATTGTTTTTTCGTAAATATTTTTCAAAATTTTTTTACAGTCAGGAGTAATGTTATGTTAAATACAGATCTGTTTGTTACACTCTCTCAGGCAGAGGTCGAAAATACTAACCTTTTCCCCTTTCCTTTCGGTATGCATATCACTTTCGCTGTGATATCGCTCCTGTTCTTTGTTTACCGCTTCTTTACCGATAAAAAGCCGTTTCAGATTATTTTAGCTATAGCTATCCCCTTCTCTCTCACCCTCTGGGCTTCAGAGAGCAGAACATGGTTCTATATCGTCGGCGCTATTGAACTCGTTCTCATTCTCGCCGCCTTCGTCTCAACTTTCTTCTTCAAGAATAAACCCGAGACAACGCAGACTGCTTCCGCTGAAAATAACACAGCTGAGGCTTCCGCTGATTCCGACGACGCAAGTGAGGAATAAACCATGAAGATTGCAGTTCTTGACTGGTACACTGTAAGCGTAAGCGGCGATATCTCCACTGAACAGCTTGAACAGTTCGGTGACGTTAACGTCATCTCCCTCACTAAACCCGAGGAAACTGCCGCTAATATCGGTGACGCTGATATCGTCCTATGCAATAAGGTACTTATTAATAAAGAGGTTATCGACAGCTGTCCGAATTTAAAGTATGTCGGACTCTTCGCTACCGGCTATAACAATGTCGATGTCGCTTATGCCGCCGAAAAAGGCATCACTGTCTGCAATGCCGGTCAGTATTCTACTAATGCCGTCGCTCAGCAGGTTTTCGCTTACATTCTCGACCGCTACAGCCGTATACGCGATTACGATAACGCTGTCAAAGCCGGCGAATGGGAGCGTTCTCCCGCTTTCTCCTATTTCCCGATACCTACGGCTGAACTCGCCGGTCAGACTCTTGCAATTGTCGGCTACGGCTCCATCGGCAGACGTGTCGCTGAAATCGGTGCGGCTTTCGGTATGAATATCGTGGTAAGCACACGTACCAAACCCGCCGACTGCCCTTACGAGGTCACCGATATCCTCTCTGCCGCAAAAAAGGCTGACGTTATCACCTTCCACTGCCCTCTCACAGACAAGACTAAGGGTCTCGTCAACAGTGAGCTTCTCTCCGTAATGAAGCCTTCCGCTACCCTTATCAATACCTCGCGCGGTCCTGTCGTAAATGAGGCTGACCTCGCCTGTGCACTTAACACCGGCAAAATCTCTGCGGCTTATCTCGATGTTCTCGAAAAAGAACCAATGTCGCCCGATACGCCCCTTAAATCCGCTGAAAACTGCACCATTACCCCGCATACCGCATGGGCGGCTTTTGAAACAAGACGCAGGCTCGTAGATATCGTCTGCGACAATATTAATGCATGGATAAACGGTGCCCCCAAGAATAAAGTTAACTGAAAGAAGTTATTTAAATGAGGAATATTTCACAGAAAAAGAGAATAGTCATTAAGCTCGGAACGTCTACTCTCGCCCATAAAACCGGTAAACTCAATATCCGCCGCATGACCAACCTCGTCCGCGTTATCTCCGACCTGCATAATTCAGGCAGGGAGATAATTATGGTCTCATCAGGTGCTGTGGGTCTCGGTGCAGGCAAACTCGGTCTCCCCGAAAAGCCGAAGGAAACCAATATAAAGCAGGCTGTCGCCGCTATCGGTCAGTGCGAACTTATGCACGTTTACGACGATATGTTCGCCAAATACAGTGTCACTGTCGCTCAGATACTCCTTACAAAAGCTATCATCGACAACAAAAGCCACTGCGAGAATTTCAAGGTTGCTACTGAGGCACTCGTTAAAATGGGCGTTATCCCGATAGTTAACGAAAATGATACTATCGCTATAGACGAACTTGAACTCGAAATAGGCGAAAATGATTCGCTCTCAGCCCTCGTTGCTGAACTTTCCGGTGCCGACCTTCTGCTCATTCTTTCCGATATCGATGCGCTTTATACCGATGACCCGCGCTCAAATCCCGATGCTGAACCTATCCGCGTTGTCGATAAGATAACACCTGAGATAGAAGCTATGGCTGGCGGTGCCGGTTCAAGTCTCGGCACAGGCGGTATGTCCACTAAGATAAATGCCGCTAAAATTGCCGCTGAAGCCGGTATCGACATGGTAATTATGAACGGCAGAGACCCGGAAAAACTCTACGACCTCTTTGAGGACAAGGAAATAGGTACTCTCTTCAAGGCTAATAAGTAATGTTACTAATAATGAGGTGATTTTATGAGTTATACTCAGGAACTCGGAATTAAGGCAAAAGCCGCTGAACCTGCTATCGCTGGTGCAGGCACAAAACAGAAAAATGACGCTCTTGCCGCTATATCTAAGGCTTTGATTGCCAATACTGCGCTCATCATCGCTGAAAATGAAAAGGATATCAAATTCGCTAAGGAAAACGGTATGTCTGAATCCAAACAGGACAGACTCCGCCTCGATGAGACCCGTATCGCCGGCATCGCTAAAGGTGTAGACGAAATTATCGCGCTCACTGACCCAATCGGTCAGGTCATCGACGGCTGGACTCGTCCAAATGGTCTGAGAATCACTCGTACAAGAGTTCCGCTCGGTGTTATCGGTATCATCTACGAGTCGCGCCCGAATGTTACTGTTGATGCGGCTGCACTCTGTCTCAAATCCGGTAACGCTGTTATCCTCAAAGGCGGTAAAGAAGCTATCAACTCCAATATCTGCCTTGCAAAGATAATGCGCGAAGCTATCGAAAGCGTGGGTCTCCCTGCTGATACCATTCAGGTCGTGGAGAATACCTCACGCGAAACTACCAACGAAATAATGAAGCTCAACGGCTACATCGACGTTCTTATCCCCCGCGGAAGCGCCGGTCTCATTCAGGCTGTCGTTAAAACCGCTACTATCCCTGTCATCGAAACAGGTGCCGGCAATTGCCACGTTTATGTTGACGCTTCTGCTGACCTCGGTATGGCTGTCAATATCACTGATAACGCTAAAACTCAGCGTCCATCAGTGTGCAACGCTATCGAAAGTCTCCTCGTCCACAAGGACATCGCCGCTGACTTCCTGCCGGCTATCGCTGAACGCTTCAAGTCGCACAATGTTAAGATATACGGCTGCGACAAAACTCGCGCTATCCTCGGTGACAGCGTCGAAAAGGCTACCGAGACAGAATATGCTACCGAGTTTAACGACTTCATCATCGCTGTGAAGGTCGTTGACAATATTGACGAAGCTATCGCTC
The DNA here is from genome assembly GCA_902792235.1 of Ruminococcus flavefaciens. Classification (GTDB taxonomy): domain Bacteria; phylum Bacillota; class Clostridia; order Oscillospirales; family Ruminococcaceae; genus Ruminococcus; species Ruminococcus flavefaciens_AE. The sequence continues at coordinate 21,667 of CADAYP010000005.1, read as the reverse complement.
ACATCAGAAAATACAGCACTCGTCACTCTGAGTGTATCGTTACAAAGTCGCTCGATGCTGCTAATAAATTCCAGCACGAAGTTGATGCTGCGGCTGTTTATGTGAACGCTTCTACACGCTTTACAGACGGCGGAGAGTTCGGATTCGGAGCTGAGATAGGTATTTCTACTCAGAAACTCCATGCAAGAGGTCCTATGGGTATCTCTGAACTCACTACTGTAAAGTATCTTATCAGCGGAGACGGACAGATAAGATAACGTCCGCTGACTATAATTTCAGGAGGAAAGCATGGATATCAGAAAAGATATTGACGATATGCTGAATAACCTTAAAGGAAACGAAGAACCGGCAGTTCCGCATAGGAAAACTATACCTGCCGTCCATACACAGAAAGCTCCTGCTGACTCTATGTCAGTAGATGAACTGCTTGATTCGCTTGTTCATGAAAACGAGAATCGCGTTACTGAACCTGCGAAAGACACTCAGTCAAAAACTCCCGAGCCTGAAAAGCCGAGGAAAAAGCGTATCGTCATCTCCGGAGAACTTCCGGATTATGAGGCGATAAGAGCTGCTTCACTCGAAAAAGACCGCTTAAAAGCTGAAAGAAAAGCTGCCGAAGAAGCCGAGAGGCAGCGTATCGAGGCTGAAAGAAAGGCTGCTGAGGAAGCCGAGAGACAGCGTATCGAGGCTGAGAGAAAGGCTGCCGAAGAAGCCGAAAGACAGCGTATCGAAGCTGAGAGAAAGGCTGCCGAAGAAGCCGAGAGACAGCGTATCGAGGCTGAGAGAAAGGCTGCCGAAGAAGCCGAGAGACAGCGTATCGAGGCTGAGAGAAAGGCTGCCGAAGAGGCTGAGAGACAGCGTATCGAAGAAGAAAATGCTGTCGATGAAACAGAGTCCTCTCCGTTCTCTTTTGAAGAGGAGATCAACGTTGTTTCATCGTCTACCGGTGAAGGAGAACTCTCTGTCGACGAACTCATGGAAGCTGCTATTGCCGCAGTTAAGGGTGAAACCGACCCCGTAGGCGATATGATCGATAATATCCGCGACGATGCTGAAAAAGCTATCGCTGATTTGGATAACGATAAGTCCGAGGAAGAAGTCACCGCTGACGATGCTGCCAATGCTGATGATGAACCGGCTGAGGAAAAAGAAGCTGAGTCCACCACTCCCAAAGGCAGAATAACCTCAACCCTTGAAAAAATTATGGCTGAGGACCCCGATGAAATCATCGAGGAACGCAGTGAAAAAGCCGAATCTGATGAACTCGCTGAACCTCCTTCCGGTAACTTCAAAAAGCGCCTTTATGCAGTACTTGGTGTCATTTTCGCCGTTCTTGCCTGCATCGGTCTTGTAACCGTAATTGCCAAGAGTATCGGATTCTTCGGAAACTTTACTTCCGGCAATTCCAAAAAGGACGGCTTCGCTGACGTTATTTACCCGACCGTTATCATGGATATCGAGTCGTTCGACGACCCGTCTCAGCTTACTTCCGACCAGGTAATCACTGCGGCGATATGGTCAATGATTATGTCAGACGGAACTATGGACCAGTACGAAAAAACCTTCGACGTTGTTAAGGTTCCTGCCGTTGACGTTGAGTCATATGCTGTTAAGCTGTTCGGCGATAATCTGCCTGAGCTGACTCATACAACTGTCGGACCCGCTGAGTCCAGATTCTATTATAACGATGAGACTAAGTCTTACAACGTTCCTATCACTCCTGTTACATTTACATATTCACCCGAGATAAAGTCAGTCACAAAGAACGGAAACGATTACACTCTTGTAGTCGATTACATCGACGAACTCCCTGAGTGGCTGCCTAAAACTTCATCAAAGTCGGTACAGTACACTCTCGTTGATACAAATGAAGGCTACACTATCAAGGCGATGAAGGTACTCTCGGAATCAAATAATATTTAATGCATAACAAAATGCGGACGACTACAGGTCGTCCGCATTTTTCTGTATATAGCACTTATTCCTGAGATGTACCATGCAAAAGGCGCTCCAAGTGGAGCCACCCTTTGCAGTTTCGCAGGATACCGAATATGGTCCGTAACTTTACGGCTCGGTCCCCCACAATCGCCGCTAAGGTAAGCAAGCCCCCTTTGGCGGTTTCGCAGGATACCGAATATGTACCGTAAATTTACGGCTCGGTAGCCCACAAATTCCGCTAAGGGAAGCACTCTAATGTGCGCCTTTATTTTTCTATCAGCCAAGTACTACTGTGATCTCGTTTACGTCTGCAAGCTTGTCAGCAGGTACGTAGTTGCCTTCAAGCTTTGTGCCATTGAGCACTATCTCCTTGACTCCCGACTGTACGTGTGCAGTGTTGTCAACGTTGATGTTGAGCTTCTTGCCGCGGAAGTTCTTTGTTATCTTGAATCCGTTCCACTCAGCAGGAATTGAAGGTGCGATCGTAAGTCCGCCAAGGTCAGGACGCATTCCGCAGATACCCTCTACACAGCCAACCATTACTGTCGATGCTGTACCTGTGAGCCAGTGTACGTGTGAACGTCCCTCGTATGGTGATGCCTTTGACTCGGTAAACTGACCGTGTACATACGGCTCCATTACACGTATTTCAGCCTTGTCGTTCATTGCGGCAGGCGAGCTTTCAAGGAAGTACTCGAATGCGCGGTCGCCGTGTCCGAGAAGTGCCTCGGCAAGTATCAGCCAACCCTGTGACTGCGAGAAGATACCGCCGTTTTCCTTTGTATCAAGGTTGAACACCTGCATAAGTGCGCCCTCAAAGTGATGATACTTGTAAGGCGGCTCAAGGAGCTTCGCTCCGTAAGGTGTGTTGAGTATATCGTGTACGCTGTTCATTGCCTTTTCTGCCTGCTCCTCAGATGCAAAGCGCGAAATTACTGACCAGCTCTGCGGGTTGAGCCACATATTTGCCTCGGGGTCCTTCTTAGCGCCAACTACTACTCCGTTGTCGCGGATACCACGAATGAAGCGGTCCTCGTCCCAGCACTTGCCGAGTGCATCAGCCAGCTTAGCCTTTACTCCGTCAAGGTATGTGATGTACTCGCTGTCGCCGCGAAGCTCTGCAAGTTCCTTCATCACGTTCATTGCATAATAGAGCTGGAATGCAACGAATGTAGACTCGCCCTTTGCTCCAAGACGGAGACAGTCGTTCCAGTCAGCGTGAAGTCCTGCGGGCATATCGTGTGCGCCGAGACGCTCCATAGAGAAGCGGATAGCGTTCTTGAGGTGGTCGTAAACTGTAGCTTCTCCGCCGCCTTCTTCTGCGTATGTTATAACTTCGTCGAGGAATGCCTTGTTGCCGCTTTCACCGAGGTACTTGACAATTGTCGGGAAGAGCCAGAGTGCATCGTCTGCACGGTAGGAAGGATGTCCTGTTTCCTTTGCGTAAACGCTGTGCTCGTCATTCTCATCGGGGCAGGTCTCGTGTCCTGCATTGTGTGTGAACTTTACAAGCGGAAGTCCGCCGCCGTTGCTGACCTGTGCGGAGAGCATGAAGCGTATCTTTTCTGCCGCCATTTCAGGGGCAAGGTGAATGATACCCTGAATGTCCTGAACTGTATCACGGTAGCCGTAGCCGTTGCGGAGTCCGCAGTATATGAATGATGCCGCTCTTGACCAGATGAATGTGATGAAGCACTGGTATGCATTCCATACATTTATCATGTTGTTGAACTCGTCTGACGGGGTCTCTACCTGGAAGTTGGAGAGAAGTCCGTGCCAGTGGTCCTTGAGCTGCTTTACTTCAGCGTCTACCTTGCCGGGTGCCTTATACTCGTCGAGTATAGCAGCTGCTTCTGCGCTGTTGCGCTGACCCATGATGAAGATGAATTCCTTTGTCTCGCCGGGGGCAAGAGTGATATCGCTCTGAAGTGCGCCGCATGAGTTTGAGTTGAAGTTCATTACTCCGTCGCACTTGCCCGACTCTACTGCGATAGGATTCGAGAATGTTCTGTAGGGTCCGATGAAGTTGCTGAGTGAACCGTTATAGCCTGTTACAGGCTGTCCTACCATACCGAAGAAACGCTCCTTATGATTAGAGCCTGTCTCGTCAAAGCCGGTATTCTCGTTCATGTGCTGGATTATGCGGTTCTCCTCAAAGCTTGTACGTGTTATGAAAAGTGTGTACTGGAGGTTTACCTGGTCCTGCTCGTAGTTCGGCTCGTTAGTAAACTCTACCATGCCGTATACTGAAAGCTTTCTCTCCTTGTCAGATGCATTTGTCACCTTTGCACGCCATACTTCATATGTCTTGCCGTAAGGTACATAATATGTTACCTCTGACTTTATTCCTGTGTATTCAGCTGATATTACAGTGTATGCAGTACCGTGGCGGCATTCGCTCTTATACTTGTCAAGAGGCTTGCCTACAGGCTGCCATGATGCCGACCAGTAATCGTTTGCATCGTTATCGCGGATATAGATGTAACGTCCGGGGAGTGCCATATCAGAGTTGAAACGAAAACGTGAGATACGTCCGTTTGCGCCTGACTTTACAAAGCTGTAGCCGGCAGCATTATTTGATATCATTGCACCGTATTCGGGGTCGCCGAGGTAGTTTGCCCAGGGCGCAGGAGTTGCGGGGTCAGTGATGACGTACTCCTTATTTTCAAGGTCGAAATGTCCGTATTTCATATATTTTTCTCCTAACTCATATTCATTATGCCGAGAAATCGCATAATGCAGATATTATATAAAGATTATATCATCTTTTCACCATTATTGCAAGGGGTTTTAAAAATTAATTCAGAATTAAATCATATAGTTAACCAATTTAATAGTTGCTATTTTTTAAAATATGTGTTATAATCATTATATATGCACCTTCAAAAGGAGGCGAACTTATGGAACTTATTCTCGTATTGATAGTTGTTATCGTTTTATGCAAGATACTCGGTGTCAGCAACGAAATGATAATTGCAGGCGGACTCGTTCTTATTGAGCTGACTATTATCGCTATGCTCCTGCTTTTTGCCTATTTCATCGTTCGCCTGCTTTTTACCAAAAGAAAAAAAGCTCGCTTCTCACGTATCGACAAGGCGGAAAACGGTAAATACAAAGTCGCATTCTACATCGTTGACGGTGAGGAGTATCCATGTATTTTCCCGAGTGAGGTCATTCTTAATGATAAAATGTACCGCACTGATAAAGAATACCATGTCATGTTCAGTAAAAGCATGAAAAAAGTTTATGACATTTATACCATCATTACCTGCGTAGTCGGCTTCTTCGCAAGTGCATCTGCCGTTTTTATGACTATGCAGATAGTTTCAATGATGGAGCTTTTTTAAGGCTATACCACACAAAAGGAGAGATAGTATGGATGAACTCACCTGCACAGAACATAAAGTCCATCAGGATATAATCGATAAAGTCGCTAAGGTCATGCCGGACGAGTCTGTCCTGTACGATGCGGCTGAGCTTCTCAAGGTCTTCGGTGACCCGACACGTATCCGCATTATCTTCGTACTGGAGCAGAGTGAGATGTGTGTCTGCGATATCGCTAATCTGCTCGGTATGACACAGTCGGCTATCTCGCATCAGCTGAGAGTTCTGAAACAGGCTCGCCTCGTCAATGCAAGGCGCGAGGGCAAAACCGTCTTCTACTCACTCTGCGATGACCACGTTCAGCGCATTTTTTACTGTGCTATGGAGCACGTTATGGAATAATCCCCCGACAAACATAAAACATATTTACAGAACCTTAATGAATCATGACTAAAAATATAACACTATCTGTACCATTATGTGATAAAATGTATATATGATCGTTCAGGAGGTGATCGGGTGAACGAAAACAACCGTGATGAGGTCAGATCAGTCATAAACGTTATCGACGAGTTCGACTACTCTACTCAAACCGACTCTTACAACGAATTGTTCAAAAGCTGGAGACGTAAAAAGAATAATCGCTTCGCCTTCCGCTTTCAGGCAAATAAAAATGAAAAAGTTTACATAGACGGCAAAGGTTTTGTCGCAAGTTCTGCTATAGATGATGAAAAAGAAGTGCTTACCCGTATTTTCGGAGTTATCGGCGTTGCCGCGCTCCTGTGGATGATTTTTTTCCATATCCTCAATAAACTCGGTTTGCTTCTGTTCTCTGCACTCGGTTTCAATATCCATATCGATTTCTTCAGTTCGTCTATCTACGGCGGCAGTAAAGAGATCGTTACCGCTCAGATAGTCATGCCGCTTATTCAGATACTCGTTCCGTTTCTATACGTCCATTTCAGATTCAAACTGCCGAGAAAAGTCGAATTCATGGGACATCTCCACAACAGTTTCGCTATGATGGGCGCTATCGCTATGGCTCTTATCGTCTGTACTGCCGCTGCCCTTCCGAGTGCGTATTCAAGCGATTCAAAGGAGATCTACGACTATTTCAGAAGTATCAATGCCGACGTATCTGTATGGGATCAGTCGGAATTCGTTATCTATACCATTTTCGACGTCGTTGTTATGTCAACCATCACTCAGCTCTTCTTCTGCGGCGCAATGTTCGCTGTTATGAGACAGTTCGGCGACCCGTTCGCTATTATCATGACCGCTCTGACTGCGGGTCTGCTCTCTCAGGACCTCGCTGAAATGCCGATAAATATCCTCATTTATCTTGTCGCTGCCTATGGAATGGTCAGCAGCGGTACTATCCTTACTGCTATTTCGGTAAGCATGATTTATAAGATGTATAACCTCGCTATCCTCGTCATAGAGACCGACCGCACCACTAAAATGCCTCTTACACGTAACATCTTCATGATCATCGTTTTCTTCGCCGGTGTTATCGCTTTTGCTGTTTACTGGTTTGAATGTGTAAGAAAAAAACGCAACGGCATCGCAAAGTTCAACTCTGAACTCACCCCGTTCAAGCGCTTTGTTCATTGCCTTAAGTCTTTCCCCTATTCGGCGGTCGCACTGGTTTGCATCGCTTATGCAACTGTGGTGTCTGCAAGATGACGGACTTATTCATGGAAAAAGCTTTGGCTCTCGCTAAACTCGCAGGCGACGAAGGAGAAGTTCCCGTGGGAGCGGTGGTAGTGAAAAAATCTACCGGCGAGATAGTCGGCGAAGGCAGAAATAAACGCGAATCTGCTAAAAATGCCCTCGCTCACGCTGAGCTTATCGCTATTGACGAAGCCTGCAAAAAACTCGGCGGCTGGAGACTCCCCGACTGCGCATTATATGTAACTCTTGAACCGTGCCCGATGTGCTGCGGTGCTATCATCAATTCCCGCATCGACAACGTTTATTTCGGCGCTTATGACTTCAAAAGCGGCTCGGCTGTCTCGGTGCAGAATATGTTTGAGTTTCCATATAACTATAAACCAGAGGTCGTCGGCGGTGTTATGGAGGAGGAATGTGCGGCTCTGCTGACCGATTTCTTCAAAAAACTCCGTGCTAAACGAAAACTAAAAAAATAGTCTCATTTCATCAGTATCTCCATACTACGGCATATTTCGCCTTCAAGACGGTAGCTGACTTTCATGGTCAGTCTGCCGTCTTTTTCTTCTGTTGCGATGTCTCGTTCAAGTATGTCGCAGTCACTCAGAAAATTTTTCTCGTACAGATACACCTTCTCCATAAGCTCTGCGGATAACTCCTCCTCTGTGAAGGTCACCTCTGTCCGCTCATACTCGGTGTATCTGTCAGTCTCTATGCTGATAGGAAGTGTACTTCCAAAAGCTGTGAGCGGCTTTGAATAATGCTCGCATGAACGGTACTCATACTTGTTTTTGCCTATATACAGCGGTATATCAAGACTGAAAAGCCGTATCTTCCGCCGTGTATCTTCCCTTCCGGCAGGGATCAGCCGTTCCTTTGTGAAATCGCCTGTGAAAACCGCTTCATCACTGTATTTTCCCTTTATAGACCCCATTGCATGATGAAGTGTCGTGTGTCCGGTATCGTCCGTCGTTACTCCGCTCACTATCATGTCGCCCGGTCGGACGTAGTCTCCTACGATGTGCATTAATCTGCCGTCAAGGACTGACGTGTACGTTATCTCTGCCTCGCGGTCGGCTATGAGGTTGCACGGAATACGGTTATTCACCATTTCCGGCTTCTCAACTATCTCCGTGACCTCAACTACTAACCGGTGTCCGGTACGGTGCATTCCTGCCCATGATATTCCGTTCACCATCACCCTTAGCTGATTCTCGCTCTTGATATAGTCTATCTGCCCGAATGGTGTACCCGAATGTATGCCCATTTCATCAAGCGCCGACAGTATCGCCGTATCGCTCACTCTTTCGTTTCCCTGTATGTCTATGGTTACGATAACTCCCGAAAAATAGATCGATGCCGCAAGCACAAGAACAAGTCCGATTATTATCCCGAATCTTCCGCGACGACGTATGACCTCTGCAGAAAGTGTGTCGTACTCAAAGCTTTTCAGCTCTATACCGTGCTTTTCCGCAAGTTCAGAAATCCTGCTGAGGTCGGCACGGTATATCTCCGCACTCAGCGTGCCGCTCTTAACGTACTGACTGAAACAGCTTATGCGGCTGTCGTGTATATCGTTTATGAAACGGTAAAGATTCTTTCCGCTTGCATTTATCTTAACACTTCCCCTGAGCTGATTTTTCATCCGCAGTACTCCTTTCCGCAAGCTCTATACGCGATATCTTCCCACGTATCACAACTCCATGAGTCTTAAAGTCAAAGGCGCGGAGCGAGTTTCCCCATATCTGCACGCGCAGTCTGCCGGAAATAAGCTGCATGAATACCTCGTCATACTCCTCTATACGGCTGCAATTCTCAATTATCAGCTCACGGTTGCCGTCTATGTGCATACCTGCTCCGAGCGAAAAACTGCCGCGCATTTTTTCATGTAGATTTTCAAACATAATATCACCCTCTCAATAATATGATTGACTGGGTGATAATTATGAAAAAAACAAAGTCTTTCATTGCTGCCGTTATGCTTATCACTGCTGCGGCGGCTTGTATTTTCAATGCGGACGCTGTAAAAGCAGGAACTGTCTGCGGAATCGAAAGGTGCCTTACGACAGTTATACCCTCCCTTTACGCGATGATGGCTGTGTCAGGACTGCTTCTGCACAGCGGCACTGTCTCCGCTGCCGGAAAATTCCTGCACAAAGCCGGCAGACTTTTTTTCGGTATGGACGGCGATATTTTTGCGGTATTCCTCTTTTCTAATATTGCAGGCTACCCGGTAGGCGCAAAAATGCTGCTGTCGCTGTACCGCAGCGGCAGAATATCACGGCGTGACGCCGAATTACTGACCGGTATCTGCTTCGGAGCGGGTCCTGCATTCGTTTTCGGCTGTGCCGCCGGACTATTCTACTCCCCTGCTTCTGCCGGTCTGCTGCTGATTCTCTCGTGCACCGCTTCAAACGTAATTCTTGCTTTTGCTGTTTCATTCTTTTTAAGAAAGCACGGTAACGGACGTCCTCACACTGCCGGAGTCAGACTGCGCACCGATATGCTCGCTGACTGTGTTTCTGCCGCCGGTCGGTCTATGGGTGAGATTTGCTTTGCTGTCGCAGCTTTTGCCGTCATTTCGTCACTTCTCGAATGTTTCGGAATTATCCCTGCCGCTGCTGAACTTCTCTCCTCCGCAACCGGAAGAGACTTATCCTCTGCCACAGGAATCATTGGTTCCGTTATCGACGTCACTGCCGTAAGCAGTCTCCCTTGCGGCAACATGACACTCCTGCCGCCTGCTGCCGGTCTTGTCTCATTCGGCGGACTGTGTGTATTCATGCAGCTTTCGGCAATATACCGCGGTGAACTTTCGCTCGCTCCGGCTTTTTTGCTCCGTATTTGCGCCTCTGCGCTGAGCTTCGGCATTTGCAGAGTCCTGCTGCCGCATTTCTTTGTCGGAAAGACTGTATGTGCCGCAGCTATGCGTTCTCAGCTGCACCGCGGTGCTTCTCCTGTACCTTCTGTGCTGCTGATACTTATGACTGTCATGCTCTTTGCCGAATACTCGCGGATAAAGAAAAGCCACCGTTCCTGATGCAGATACCAATACATAAATCTATACCTTTACCGGAAAAATTCTGAGGAGGAACCCTTGGGAAAAGGTTCCTCCTCAATAAAAGTATAAACTTATATATCAGTTAAGACATCAAAAACGATGGTTTTATTATTCCTCAGATTCGAGAAATGTTACGATACCGTCCTTACCGCCTGTGGACCTGTAGCTGTAGTATGCAAGTATATCTGATGCATCTCTTGAATCTACCTTGCTGTCGCCGTTTACGTCACTTGCCATTTTCTCAACATCTGTTATACCATCACCTGTTGCGAGTGCGGCATATGCACTGAGTACAAAAGTAGCATCCTTTGAATCTATCTTTGTATCGTTATTTGGGTCGCCAAGCCTATAAACTGCCTGGTTGTAGAACTTTGCAAATGCTCTGCCTACCTCATAGGGGTCAAATGCTGTTGAGAAGTCCTTTACAGTCGCACCTGTTTTTTCGTCAGTTGAATTTATAACATAGTTGAAATCAGGTTCTGTTCCTGCATCGATATTCTCACCTTTATGATTTGCAAATCTGATCTTTGCTGATGAAATCGTTATAGGCATACCGTCAGCTGTCATGTAATTCATTACACTGCATGAGCCGCCTCCGGACTTCTCACCAAGAATAAGTATCTGCGAGTCTCTTGCATCTGATGGAAGAATATTAGCAGATGAGAATGAACATCTTGATGTCAGGACACCAAAGTTGAGGTCAAATTTAAGATTCTTGTCTGCATCGTCAAATTTACCGTCGAGATTTTTGTCGGCTGTATAAAATGTTGTTGTCTTTACTCCAAGTCTTACATTTTCATTTACAGAAGTTTTCTGATCAGCCATAATTGCCATCATATACTGCTCTACAGGAATAAGTCCGCCACCGTTTGTAGAAATATCTACTACGAAATTCTTGATAGCAGGGTTCTTGTCTGCCTTTACTACACAGTCATAAAATGCTGAAACAATATCGGCTGGACGCTCGCCCTCACCTTTGTAATATGCAGTCCAGCCTGCCAAATCACACGACATAAAGCTGTCGAACGAGAAATAAGCTGTACCGCCCTCCTCGATATATCTGTATAATACAGGCTCAGTCTCTTCGCCCATTAACGCCGTTCTTGCGGCAATTACTCCCATTGCAGAAGCATTATTCATATCATTATCTTCATGGAAATTTGAAGCAAGCTGATAGCCTCCATGACTGAAGTATGCTTCAACAACCGGGTCAGTCAAATCGTTTGGAAGGAGTCCGAAACCTGTAGTAGCAATCGTTGTATGACCGCCGTCCCAGAGATAAACCTCAAGCTCGATAAGTCCCAGAAGGTACTCCTTGTAATCAGTTGAGAGAAGGTGACTTCTTACAAGCTTTGTATCTGTGTTTGTCTCGGCAAGTGTTTTATCAAGTCCTTTTTCTGCTATTATATCGTTGAGAGGGATTCTTCCGGGGTAGCCGTATTCGCTGTCGAATGTACGGCAAAGCTCAAAGTAATTATACTTTGCAAGGTCAGCAGGTCTGCCGTTTTCAATCATATTATTCGCATATTCCTGTGCCTTCTGCATTGTGAGTACAGAATTTCTTGTAAAGCTGGGGTCTACCATATTTACAAAAGCGATAGAGTCCTGACAGTATACACCGTCAAGTATGTCACCTGTAAAAATGTTGCATATCGTTGGTGCAGGCATCCATATCTCATTGTCATCGCCGTAGATATCAATATCATAAGCCGCAAAATCAATGGTCATGGGCTTGGGGTCACCCTCAGTTTTTACATCCGTACTATTTACAAACAATTCTACAAGACCGCTATCTTCGCTGAGTTCAGCTGTCGGACGGAAAAATGCCTCATATTCTGCGGATTCAAGAGTATCACTGTTTACATCTATAGTTGCTGTTGCTCCGACGGGAGTTGTAACGGTATACTTGCCCTTTTCGCCCTTTATCTCAAGTGCATCGCCGGAATAGTTTTTATAGTAATCAGAAATCTTTATATAGGGTACATTCGGCATATCTTCGTAGAATCTGCACTCTATATCGACCTTGTTATCAAGCGAATAAACATAAGCCGGTATAGTACCCTTTGTAAATGTCTTTTCCTTAGCTGAATCAGCAGCAAATGCAGCTGCCTGTGAAAAAGGAAGTGCACCTGCAGTGATGAGCATTGCAGAAATACCTGCAAAAGATTTTCTTAATTTCATTATAAGCCTCCTAAATGTATAATAGATATTGAAATTTAATATCTGTACATTATAATATCATATCGCATATTGCTTGTCAAGTCAAAAATAGCTAAACGCTACAATTTTTATTAATAAAAGGCAGCATACCTCACATATGCTGCCTTAAATCATTTCTGATCAAGTTTTATTCTGCCATTTTTGAAGACTCTGCTATCGCTTCCTCTGCCTGTTTCTGCGCCTCAGCCGCTATTTTCTCGCCCTCGGCAATCCCTGACGCTATGATCTTGTCTATATCGTCTTGTGTGCTGAGAGTTGTATCAGCCGCTTCTGCTGAGTCTGTTGATTCTTCCGCAGACTCTCCGGCTGTTTTTTCAATGGGGAGAGAGTTTCCGTCGCCGTCAAGGAAAACGATGTTGTCGATATACATATTTCCCTCGTTCTGAGCGCCCCATCTCATTATCTGCATAACTGCTTCGTCCATGCTTTCGTCCCAGCATTCGCCGCTGTCTGCAAGCAGGAACTTGAATGTAACGTGTGATGCGCCCGACATTTCAAAGTTGTACTCGCCGCCGCTCCATTCTTTGAACTCGCACCATTTGTCGCCGGCAACGTTTGCACCGCCGCCTCCGCCTATCCAGCCGGGAGCTTTCAGCTTTTCGCCGTCCTCATTTTCGTAGTCTTCGGCAGTAGCGTCAGCGTAGACATCAAGTTCAATTGAACGTACCTTTGCAAGGTTTTCCGGTGAAAGAAGCTTTACCGCGTCAATTTTTATCTTCTGAACAGTTCCGTCGGCAAAGTTTGTACCGCTGTCTTTGAATCTGAGCATTTTATTTCCTTCGACCTCGGCAATTTCAAGAGTTCCCTTTGCTGAGTCAACGTCGTCCTCGTTCACAGAAGCGAATGAGAAGTCGCCGTCGTCAAAGGTTATCGCATTCGGGTCGTCGCAGTCAACAGGGTGAGGCGGCTCAGGCTCGGTTGAAGGCTCGGTAGTCTCCTCTGCTGTTGAAGCAGTAGTCGAAGCCGCTGTTGTTGACTCCTTATTCTCCGATTTTTCGCCTTTATCTGAACCCGCACAGCCTGTCATAGCCGCTGCGATAGTAAGTGCCATTGCACCTGAGATTATTCTTCTATAGTCCATTTTATCATCTCCGTTTTTCCGTATGAATTATGTCATAATTTTACCATAAATACTGCTGATTGTAAACTGTGATTATGCACAACGTATCAGCCGGTTATATGTGCATTTTTACTATCTTCCGACACCGCTGAATTGATTATCCCTACAACTTCCTTCATCATATCAAACGGCAGTTTTTTCGGGTCTATCTTCACCGATACGTATGACTTTCCAGAGCCGTTGAACGTTATTTTACCCTTGTATGCCGCCGAAAGTGCACTTATCTGGTCTATCGTCAGGTACTCCGTGTAGAAGTACATTTGTGCGTTTTTCTGCGATATTTCCGTGATTCCGAGATGTGCTGCGGTATTTCTCAGCAGTGACACCTCGATAAGTCCGAGTACCGACTTCGGCGGTTCACCGTAACGGTCGATAAGCTCGTCAACAAGGTCGAATTTGTCCTCATCGCGTGTGACGTTCATTATCTTGCGGTAGAGGTCGATACGCTGATTCAGGCTTGAAATGTACTTTTCGGGAATGTGCGCATCGGTCTGTATATCAACAAGACACTCCGGCACTTTTTCCGGCTTTTCGCCTTTTTCCTCCGCTATAGCCTCAGACAGGAGCTGTAAATACATATCGTATCCGACTGCTTCCATGTGTCCATGCTGACTGCCGCCGAGTATACTTCCTGCTCCTCGTATCTCAAGGTCACGGAGAGCTATGCGGAATCCGCTTCCGAACTGCGTGAACTCCTTCATAGCATTCAGTCGCTTGGTCGCAATTTCCGTCAATACCTTGTCTCTGCGATAGGTGAAATACGCGTAGCCGCGGCGGTTGGAGCGTCCTACTCTTCCGCGGAGCTGATACAGCTGAGAGAGTCCGAATCGGTCGGAGTCCTCGATAATCAGCGTGTTAACGTTCGGTACGTCAACTCCGGTCTCGATAATGGTGGTGCAGACGAGAATGTCTATCTCATGCTCAACGAGCTGTTCCCATATGTCACTCATCTCGTCCTCACTCATCTGTCCGTGTGCATACGCGATACGCGCATCGGGCAGAAATTCCTGCAAACGTGCCGCACACGCCTGAATAGTCTCTACGCGGTTGTGGATATAGTATACCTGTCCGCCGCGGCGGAGTTCACGTACTATCGCCTGAACTATCGTACCTGCATTGTACTCGATAACATAGGTCTGAACCGGATATCTGTCCTGCGGCGGCTCTTCAAGTACCGACATATCGCGTATTCCGCTCATCGCCATGTTGAGAGTTCGCGGGATAGGTGTCGCCGAGAGCATGAGTACATCAACACCGGTAAAACTCTCCTTGAATTTTTCCTTGTGCGCAACGCCGAAACGCTGTTCCTCGTCGATTATCGCGAGTCCGAGGTCGCGGAAAACGACGCTCTTCTGAATGATTTTATGAGTGCCGATAAGCAGGTCTATCTTGCCCTGTTTGAGCTTCTTGATTATCTCGGTCTGCTGACGCGGTGTACGGTAGCGGCTGAGCAGTTCGACGTTTACCGGAAAATGCTCGAAACGGCGCAGTGCCGTCTGATAGTGCTGATATGCGAGAACTGTCGTAGGTGCGAGAAGTGCGCACTGCTTGCCTGCAAGTATACACTTCATCGCCGCACGGAGAGCAACCTCGGTCTTGCCGAATCCGACATCTCCGCAGAGAAGCCGCTCCATAGGTCTGCCGCGCTCCATGTCGGACTTTATCTCCGCAATTGCATTAAGCTGGTCATCTGTCTCTACGTATGGGAAACGGTCCTCGAAATCACGCTGTATCTCGTCATCGGGATAAAATGCGAATCCTACACTCTTCTCACGCTTTGCATAGAGTGCTATCAGCTCGTGTGCCATGTCCTTTACGGCACGCTTTACGTTGCTTCTTGTACGCTGCCACTCTCCGGAGCTGAGTTTGTTCAGCTTAACACCGCTGTCGTCACGCGGTCCGATGTACTTCGACACCATGTCAAGCTGAGTTACCGGTATATAGAGCTTATCCGTGCCTGCGTACTGTATAGTTATGTAGTCCTTGGTAACTCCGTCGAATTCGAGCTTGCGTATACCGATGAAACGTCCGATACCGTGGCTCGAATGTACTACAAGGTCGCCCTCCGCGATATCCGCGAGACTGCGTATCTCCTCAGCCTTGTTTTTCTTCTTCCGCTTTTTCTTGCGGACTGAGTCCATAGACCGTCCCTGCGTGATTAGTACCGTTTTATTCTCGGGGTACTCGAATCCGCCGCTGAGACTTCCCGACATGAGGTACACTCTGCCGTATCCGGCATCTGTCTCGTCGGAAGCAAGGTCGCAGGGGATACCGTTGTCAGCGAGGTCCTGCTGGATTATCGGAAGTGTCTTTTCGCTTCCGGCACAGAGGATTATGCGGTATTTCCGGCTTATATAGTCGGAAACGTCCTCAATAAGCTGTTTCAGCTCACCGCCCCATGAGGCTGTCTGCATCGCTTCAAAGCTTACAAGCCGCTTGTACTCGATTCGCTCGCCGCCCTGTAGGAAATTGCTCAGATAAAGACAATTCCGCTTTTCGGCGATGTGCTGTATTTTCGCAAGTTCAAGGCAGTAGCCGTCAAGTCCCTTGCAGAGCTGACCGTCCTCCATGAGTATCTTTACGTCCTCATTGTAACGCGACATTATACCGTTAGCAGAGTCGAGGATTCCCGAATAATCGCTGAAAAGGACAGTTCCGTCAATGTAGTCGAAAACTGTCGACTGCTCACCGTAAACGAGCGGATAGTACTTCATTCCGTGCGCAAGTATCTCCCCCGCCCTCAAACGGCGAACATCTGCACCAAGGTGCTCACGGACAAGCTCCATGCGCTTTCCGCGGACACGCTTGCAAAGTTCCTCGATTTTGTCTGCAAGTTCATTTCCGTCGTAGAGTATCTCTCCGGCAGGCGATATTTCGGCTTTTTCGGGGTGTACATCAGTACGGCGCTGAGTATCTGTCTCAAACTCGGATATAGTCTCTATCTCGTCACCCCATAGCTCGATACGAAGCGGTTTATCCGCCTGCACAGGGAAAATGTCGATGATGTCGCCGCGCACCGAAAACTGCGACGCTCCCTCAACCTTTTCACTGCGCTGATAACCGCTCCTTGTGAGTGCGAGACACAGCTTGTCGCGGTCAACTGTATCGCCCTCGGCAAGCTCGATTCCTGCCGCAATCAGCACTCCTACAGGGATTACAGGCTGCATTACGGCTTCTATACTCGCACATACCGTCCGGCAGCTGCCCTTCGCTGCACGAGCAAGTGCCGATACGCGCATATACTCATACTCACGGTTTGCACTGTCTACCGGTGTAAAAACGAGTTCCTTCGACGGGAATAGTACGGCAGTCTCACTCCCCGACATCATGTTTATATCGTCGCAAAGCTTTTTTGCCTCGGCTTCACTTCCGGTTATGACAAGGTCAACCTTGCCCGTATTTACTGCGGAAATGAGCTGTGCCCTGTGTATATGCGAAAGACCCGTCACGGAGACGGGTGAAATGTTCTTATCAAGAGCCTCCCGGATACTCTTGTAACCGGAAAGCTCACTAAATGTTTCCTTGAAAATCTTCATACTGCACCAACTGTAAAATTCATAATCATGTTCCCGGAATGTGAAATCATATCATAAAATGAGCCGCATTCATCATGTCATGAATTGTATTTGTTCATTGCCTCGTCGGTCTTGCCCTGTACCATGAGTTTAACGCACTCGCAGGCATTGTCGGCGGCTTCCTTGAGTTTATCAGCATCTTCCTTTTTAAACTTGCCGAGTACCCATTTTGCGAGGTCGTAGTCGGGGTGAGGCTTCTTGCCTACGCCCATTTTGATACGCTCAAAATCGTCGCGTCCGGTAAGTTCGATAATGCTTCTCATACCGTTGTGTCCGCCGTGGCTGCCCTTTCTTCTTATGCGAAGCTTGCCGGGGGCGAGGGAGATATCGTCATATATTACAATGAGATTAGCGGCATCTATCTTATAAAACTCAAGTGCCTGCACCACTGATTCACCGCTGTTGTTCATGTATGTAGTGGGTTTCAGCAGCAGACAGCGCTTTCCGCCGATAGTTGCCTCCGCAGTCTTACCCTTGAAGCGGAGACGGTCGATAGTGACACCAGCCTGTTCAGCGAGTGTATCTATAGTAAAAAATCCGGCATTGTGCCTTGTACCCTCGTACTCCATTCCGGGGTTGCCGAGACCGGCTATCACATATTCTATTTTACCGCCTGCGGCTGTCGAACCAGTGGAAATGCGGTCGAACACATCAAAAATACTCATTAAAAACGCTCCTTAGTAATATTACATATCCATTATACCACAAAATATAAAAAATAGCAAATGAAAAGACGTTCTTCACTGACACCCTCTCAATAGTCAGTGAAGAACGTCTTTCATTACCGTATATACGCACCCTCTATACGTATAAACAGTTTTGCAGCAGGTACAGAACCGAAGTACCCATATAGTCGTATGCTAAGGCGGAACGTATTCAAAACGTTTAAACTGTTTAAAGCTGAATTTAGGCGATTAAACATATTATAGGCATTAATGTTTAATAAACAGCTGTATTGCTTGAATGTTTGCTACAACATAAAGTAAGTTCACATCCGGCGGAGTTTAAAACCGGAAAGCATTACGTTGACTATAATTGCTGCAGATCACAGGACACAATAAAATTCGTAATTATTGTGTTGCGGAGCGGATATTAACCGTTCCGACATTTGTATTATAGAATAAACGGACGAGATAATCAACAGATTATATTGCTGATTTTTAGGACTATATTGCTCAAACGATAGCTTATGTTTTTATTTAACATTCTGTAAATATAATATATATTATAATTTATCTACAGTTAGTTCATATATGCAGTTTTTGTACTGTATATAGATAAATTAAAACATAGTATCATATCACAGAACCGCGTAACAGTGCTGTTTCAGTGCTTCAGAGCACATTATGTCCTCTCATTTGTTTTTTTAACATCACAAAATAACAGGTCATTAAACCGGCATTTTTTAATATCATAAAAAATAAAAACTATAATCCCGCACTAACTTATAACAAAACTTTTTTGAACTTTTTGTTAATAAAGCGATAAAAAATTATTGCAGGAGCATTCCTGCCCCTGCAATATTATTCTAATTCATATTATACCTTCTGCCGCATCTTTGATACGCTGTTCATAGTAGTCCTCAAGCCACGGATGCTCATATTCGGTTATAAGCCGCATAGCACTGTGCGCATTTGACACCGCATTATAGACCGTTCCCTGATTATCGGTCTGCGAGCAGATATAAATGCCGGTTATGAGGATATCAAGCAGTTTCAGGTCATTCTTGCCCTTCGGCTTATAGCCGAATCCCATGAGAAGCTTGAACCCCTGCGTATAGTGCTTAGCCGCACAGTCGGCAAGTGCAAGCGCGATATAAAGGTCGGCACGAAGGTCCATATCGACCTTTTCGGACTGCTTCTGCATGAAATTGATATTCTCAGTCCGAAAATCCTCAGCATCGCGCCAATGGCCCTGTTTACTCTTGACATTCAGGCTGTTGATGCAGTATATGAACCTGTCCTCGCCGCTTAATTTCTTATCAGCAAGCATTTCAAGATAAAACTCAGCACTGCCGTAATCGCGTATTCTCTCAAACAGCCGGACAGTCTGCAAAATGTCCTCATGGAGCGGTTTCTTGCGGTCATTCACGAAAGAGTCCGCATAGTTTTCTGCGAGTTCACGAGTATAGCCGTTCTGGCTGAAATCGCCGTAAAGCTCAAGATATCGCTGAGTATCTGCATTTCCTCCGGAGCGGAGTGCCTTTGCAAACACACCTTTTTTCCGTTCACGTTCCTGTGGTGAAAGCATTCCAAACGCCCCTTTCCAAGCCGCCTATCCTACGGCATATATATCAGGCGGCTTCGATTCAGCCGCCGCTAACTATCCTGATACCCTTTAGAGATATCACGTCCTATTACTCAATAATTTTACCATATATCTGAAAAATAGATTATATTTATCTTAATGTCCTTGCAGATACGCAGATCAGGAGATCTGCTCCCTGCAATCGGACGATTATACCATAACGCTTCGCTTATATGGTATAATGTAAATAGTATGGAGCGGTATACGCTTCTTAAAGGGGGATTAATATGAAACTTCTCGTGGTTGAAGACGAAATACAGCTTGCTGATGCTCTCAGCGAAATTCTTAAACGTAATATGTACTCCGTTGACACCGTTTATGACGGTATCGCCGGACTCGATAACGCGCTTACCGGTGTTTATGACTGCATACTCCTCGATATAATGCTCCCGGGAATGGACGGCATTGAGGTACTCCGCCGCCTGCGCAGTGAAAAAGTGAGCACTCCCGTACTCCTGCTTACAGCAAGAAGCGAGGTCGACGACAAGATAAACGGTCTCGACTGCGGTGCTGACGACTACCTTACAAAGCCTTTCGTGACCGGTGAACTTCTTGCGCGTGTACGCGCTCTCACACGCAGAAAAGGTGAGATAATCGACGAAAACAAAGTCGAATTCAACGGCCTTGAGCTTCATAAAAACACCTGCTCTATCAGCTACGGCGGAAGTGACGTAAAACTCAGTCTCAAGGAGTATCAGATAATGGAGCTTCTCATCGCAAATCCGCATCAGATACTGCCTAAAGAACGCATTATCGAGAAAATATGGGGATACGAAAGTGATATTGAATACAACAATATCGAAGTGTATATCTCCTTCCTCAGAAAAAAATTATCCGTTATCTCTGCGCCGGTCCAAATCAAGACCGCACGCGGTATCGGCTATTCGCTTGAATGACAGGAGGTGCCGCCTTGTTCAGAAAACTACAGCTAAAGTTTTTCGGCATCATAACATCGATACTCCTCGCAATATTCATCGGTGTACTCGGCTCTATAAACATTATCATGGACACTGTTATGGAGCATCAGACCAAAGTCGTTCTTGAACAGGTTGCCGCAGGTGTCGAATACGACAGCAATGTAAAAACCTTCACCTTCCAGCCGCCTGACGGCAAATTCAGGGATGAAAACATTCAGCCGCCTTACAAACCCGATGAACAGCCCGAAAAACCAACTCAGACTTCAAAAGCTTCCTCTGCCACAGCTACGACAGCAGCTTCGTCTGTCTCTTCAACTTCAACTACCGCCGTTACAACTGTTGAAACAAAAGCAGAAGAACAACCCGCCGCAGAAGTTCCTCCGCCGGTACAGAAAGAGTCACCTGCTCCGGAACCGCCGGAAGCAGTCGAAGTTCCGGCTCCGGAACCGACTTCTCCGCCAGTTACGACACCGCCGGCAAGTCCAAAAGTTGACGACGATGACGAGGATGACGACGACGATGATGACACCGACAATAACGACGACGATAACGACGATCACAAAAGAAAGCCTCCTCATATTGAAGAACCACCCAAGCCAACCGAAAATAACGGATGCGACGGTCAGTTTCCTCAATGGGAATATCACGGCCCGTGGCCGCCGTGGACACCTTGGATAAAAGATGACCATGACTGCCATATACAGCCGCAGGCTAATATCATGCAGGTACCCGTCCTCGACGGCTATACGATCATCGACTGCAACGAAAGTACCGATATACCCGTATCCACCACGCAAACACCGTCGGAACCCCCTCGCGAAACCGGCAGAAACTTTGGCAGAAACTACGTCGACTCTGTTCCGAAGTCGCTCAGTTCTATAGATTTCTTCATCATTATGGCTGACAAAGACGGAAAATACCTCGATATCCGCAACAGTGACATGACTGAGGAAGTCGCTCAGCAGTACATCGACAAGATACTCGACAGCAACGCTGTGAGCGGAATGGCGAATAATTACCAGTTCTGCGTTGAAAAGAAGTCCAACGGCACTCTCATAGTATTCACAGACAAGAGCAGCGAGATGAACATGATGAAAAAACTCAAACGCATTACGGTGATAGTGGGTTCTATCAGCGTTGTGATACTCTCCGCTCTCGGCTACTTCCTGAGCGGATTGATAGTTAAACCTATCAGTACCGCCTTCGACAAACAGAAACAGTTCATCTCGGACGCAAGCCACGAACTCAAGACTCCGCTCACGGTCATCTCCGCAAATGCAGACGTTCTCGCCGGTGAAATAGGCGAAAACAAGTGGCTGACGTATATCATGGACCAGACCGACCGCATGAACGTCTTAGTCAACGACCTTCTGAATCTTACGCGGCTCGAAAACAATTCCCACGATTTTATACAGTCAGAATTCGACCTTAGCAAGGCTATTACAAATACTGCACTGCCATTTGAGTGTCAGGCATTCGAGACTAACAAGAACTTCGTCCTCAACATTGATGACGGAATAAGAACTACCGGAAG
>CADAYP010000004.1:0-58840 GCA_902792235.1 Ruminococcus flavefaciens | reverse complement strand
TTGGCCCACCATGCGTGTCTTGAAATAGACACGCATTTTTTATACTAATTTGTATACTAAAGTAAAGCCTACTCAAATGAGCAGGCTCAGAGTAAAAAACTGATTGTTGTTACGTATTTATCGGACGACCAATGGTCGTCCCTACATAGCGGAATGTAGTGAATGTGAGATGAATAAATACTGTATTTCAATGCGTTGCAAGTTCGTAAACTAAGTTACAACCTGTGATTGTATGTCTCCGAATCTCGTTTCATGTAATATGCTTGTTATAAAAACATCATTATGTGAGTAACAGGAATACCAATAATAGTAAGAAATTGCTGTCACGGCAGCGATTTTCATTTATACAAAAAAAGTCCACGTAAAGGATGCACCATTTGTGTGGACTGTGATTTAATCTGCGAGGAATTCTTTTAATTCTGCAAGACGTTCACGAGCGGCATTTCGTCCTATGCGATAAGCTTCGAGCATAATTTCCGGGTCATGGGTAACATGACCAATAGGCAGAATATCTGGTGGAGCGATAACAAATGCATTACCTTCAGCTTCTGACTTACGAACGTGTTTCAGTTGTTCATTGTACATTTTAGGTCTGCGGGAGTAAGCTTTAACGAGCTGAGGGTATTTTTTATAGAAGAGTTTAACAAGTGAATCACTGCGGCTTGGTTTTTTAATATAGTCACGAGGCTGAGTGAGGATAACTACATTTTTATCATAACCTGCTGACTCCATAAATTTAAGGGGGATAGAGTCGGATATACCACCGTCGAGGAATTTTCGTCCGTCTATTTCAACAATGCGGGCTGCAAGCGGCATAGACGCTGACGCGCGAATCCATTCAAGGGTACTGCCTGTAGCGATGTGGCAATTATGATAAACAGGTTTACCGGTTGTAATATCAGTAGCGACAACATAGAAAGACATAGGATTATTTTCAAATACCTCGTTAGCGAATGGGTCAAGTTTTTCGGGGATTGTATGGTAGCAGAATTCTGCGCCGAACATATCACCTGTTCTGAAAAGAGAGCGGAAGCTGCAATAGCGTTTATCCCTGCAAAAGCGCAGGTTATAGCGTATACTGCGTCCATTCTGTTTAGATTTATAGTTACAGCCGAAGCAAGCGCCGGCAGAAACACCAACTGACCCGTCAAAAGAAATACCATTTTCCATAAGAACATCAGTAACTCCGCAGGTAAAAATACCTCGCATAGCGCCGCCTTCCATAACAAGACCGTATTTCATTTTGAAAATCCTCCTTAGTAGCAACTGGTATATATTATAACTTATATTGAGAAAAATGTCAATAATATGTTGATGATGAGTAAAGTGTCTACAATAACCGCCGTTAGGCGAGCACAAATTCTTTATAATATGTGGAATTGGAGTGCTTCCCTTAGCGGAATTTGTGGGCTACCGAGCCGTAAATTTACGGTACATATTTGGTATCCTGCGAAACCGCCAAAGGGGGCTCCCCTTTGCGCGTCACATTTCATTATGTCAATCTCACTTTGCCCTAAATGGTTGAGCAGACATTAAGCAAAAAGCCCGAAGAGAGTGAATCTTCGGGCTTGCTTTTATTTATTCTTATTGTCGTA
Organism: Ruminococcus flavefaciens; assembly: GCA_902792235.1. Taxonomy (GTDB): domain Bacteria; phylum Bacillota; class Clostridia; order Oscillospirales; family Ruminococcaceae; genus Ruminococcus; species Ruminococcus flavefaciens_AE. The sequence goes on along the minus strand of CADAYP010000004.1, from coordinate 57,245 downwards.
TTTTAGTTTAATAATTTTGTAAACGAATACCAACACTGCGATACCCATTACAATAAAAGCGAAAGCCATAATTGCGATAACGACGATAACTACCGGGAAACCGCTGTTTGATTTTTCGGTGGCTTTGTCGCCTGATTTAGTAGTTTTAGCAGGTTTGGTTGAATCAGTTTTAGTAGACTTAGTGGTAGACTGCGAATCAGGCTTTATCTCATCGTCATCATCGGAACCGCCGTTGTTGGAGATACCGGCAGAGCGACCGGTTTCGCCGATTATTATACCGCCGTTTTCTTCAGCGAGGAAGCCGGCAGTCCAGGCGAGGGAAGCATTCCAGTTGATAGTACACTCGTTAACAGACCATGCTTCGATGTGGTCGAGGTAGCATTTCTGAGGCGGTATCTGTCCCTTTTTCCAGCCGCTGCCCTGAACCCAGGGGTCCTGCATACCTGAGTTCGGACCGCCGCAGAGAACACCGCATGGTGCTTTAGGGAATGTGTCATCAATAAGCCAGGACCAGTAGCGGTGATGTGGGAATTCGATAGCGTGAGTACCGTAACCCGTCACGTAGGAATAGTCCATGGCATTTCTGCCGAGGAGGTAGTCCATACCGCCGATAACACCGTCCATGTACTTATCGTCGTCACTGAGTAAGTAAGCGAAAGCAATGACGATGGAATTATCGGCAACGAACGAGTTGCTGCCCCATACATAGCCTTCATCTGAGTCATTATAAGCGAGTTTGCTTGAACCGTATGGAAGACCGTATCCCTGTTCGTTTTCGACACCGATGAACGAGTCGGCAGCGGAACAGATGTTATCGCTGATAGATTCAGCTTCCTTTTTGTCGAATGAGTCGGGATTGAGAGCAGCACTTAGAGTACCGAGACCGGCAGTATTACCCCAGTCGAAGCTGCCGACAGTGTTAACACTTTCGCCGCCGTCGAGGGAAGTAGGCATTTCGAGGAAGAACTTAGAATCCTTAGCATCGGAGTAATATTTTTTATCGCCTGTAGTGATAAAAAGCTCCATAGCAGCCCAGTAGAATTCGTCGTCAACGTCAGTGTCACCGTAAGCACCGCCGCCGATTGATTCATCGAGCGGAGCGAACATATCTGGATGTTTTTTAGCGGCAGCGTAGCATTTTTCGGCAGCTTCAAGGCACTTATCAGAGAACTTGTCGTCGATGCCGTCCCATAGTCTTGCCGACTGAGCAGCGCACGCAGCGAGGTTGAGAGTAGCGGCAGTCGTAGGCGGTTTAACGATACGTTTCATATCGTCGTCCGCGGGAGCGATACCGAGAGCGGTCCACTTTTCATCGTGAGCCTTATGGTAAGCCATATCCTTGAAATCACCGCTGTCGACTATCATACTGAACATCCAGTCCATTTCCCAGCGTGCTTCATCGAGGAGGTCAGGGAAGCCGTTGGTATTTTCGGGGAGGTTCATAGTACCGTCAGCGTATTTGTCCTCGAAGCCGTATTTAAGTGCAGTTTCGTACTGGTCCTGAAGCATCCAAAGTGAGAATCCGCCGTTTACAACGTATTTTCCGTGGTCACCGGCATCATACCAGCCGCCGGTAACGTCGATAGAGCCGCTTGAACCGGAATAACCCCAAGTCTGTTCGATTTCAGCCATATCCTTCGGGTGACCGGCAGCACGGGCAAGAGCGTCAGCATCGCCTGAGCTGATGAGGGACGATTCGATTTCGATACCGCTTCGATTCTGATAGAAATAGTTGAGTGAATCGTATAGCATACTTGAATAGACATCACTTCCGCCGATTTTGATATCGCGGCTTACAGCGCCGTTATCGGCTTCGATGTGGAAAGTGCCCTCCTCATCGAAGTCGGAGAAATCGAGGATATGAACATCGTCATCGGAGTCATTATCGTGACCGAAAGGTGTACTTTTACCGGAGTAGACACTTTTGCCGCTGTCGTCGATAATATCAAAACTTACACCTTTTTTATCGTCGCACAGCATAGTAGCACGTTTAGCGCGGTCAGGGAAGTAACCGACCTGATTTGTGAGGATCTGAGCGCGTTCCCATTCAGCGGGAGCTTTGAAGTCGTTCTCATCACTTGTAAGGTCGATGAGGGACATATTATCGAATGTTATTTCAGTACCTGCGGGGAAACATCCGCCGGGAGTATACTGACCGTCGCCGCCGAGGTGGAAAGCCCACTCAGCAACGTCGAGGGACTGTGAGGGAGTGAAAGTGACCTCAACCTTTTTAGTTTCATTAGCATTTATCTGAATGGGGTCCCAAGTGTTATTGAAGTCGCCGTCACCTGTAGACATATTATGCCAGATTTCGACATTACCATCGAGGTTGCCGATTTTGGTGTAATACTTACCGCTTTTAGAAGCGGTTATTTCATAGCTGGCTTTATACTGGTGACCTGAAACGATTTTAAGACCGCGGTGACGGAACTGGCAGTCCCAGCGGTCCTCACCGCCCTGAGAAGCGCCGCCGGGGTTAACGATAGTGATTTTGTAGACACCCTTGTCGATTTCAAAGTCCATTTCACCGGGAGCTGATTCGCAGATATGCCACGGAAGACCAGCGCCCTTGTCGAAATCGGTCTGACCGAGCTGCTGACCTGCATCAGCGACCAGCGGACATACAGTCGGAGCTGTACTGCCCATAACGAGGACAGCAGCCAAAAGACCTGAAACTGCTTTGCCTATAAGCCTGTTTCTCATAAAAAAACCTCCAGATTGCCGCCGGATAATGAGGGGAGACGGCATAAAATACACTATTACTTTAATACAATTCTGAAAAAAAGTAAATAACAAAACTGAAAAATTTACATTTTCTAAATATAAAACGGCAAAAGCGCGTTAAAACAGGTTATTCATGGAATAATTTTGTGCATTTTTTGTTTACGTTACCTGCATACTTGTACTGACTTGCGAATAAGATACAATAAAGCAATTTTTCAAGGAGGTCAACACATGGAATTCAAACTTAACAGAGAGACTGTCCCGGCGGCTGAATCTGTCTACAGCGGGGTACAGGAGCAAGGGGTAGAGCTTGATTACATACTTCCCGACCACTATCCTGACATAATCAGACTTGTCCGCTGTGAGATAAGTCCGATAGTAACAGGGTACACAATGAACGGCGATAAGCTTTCATACGAGCTGAGGTGTGATGTAACGCTGCTTTATTGCGGGGAGGACAGCTCAGAGCTGCAAAGTGTAACGCAGACCCAGACATTTTCAAAAACGGCGGATATAGGCAAAAACGCAGAATCGCCGGAGGTTACGCTTATTGCGAAGTCAGGGCATATAAACTACCGAGCCGTGAATAAGCGCAGACTTGATGTCAGGGGAGCAGTATCAGTAAAAATAAGTGTAACAGGGGAGAAGCAGCAGGAGGTCGTCAGTGACGCATCGGGCATGAACATACAGCTCAGGCGGATACCGGTCAAATTTGCAGCCGGACGGCTCAACGGAGAGAAGACAGTACAGCTTTCAGAGGAAACGGCACTCGGTGCATCGCAGCCGGCGGTAAAATCGGTGATAAGCGTAAGATGTACAGTCAGCGAGTGTGAAAAGAAGCTTATATCGGGCAAACTTCTTGCAAAGGGCGACATTAGTGCAGAGGTACTGTATTCCTGCGAGAAAGGAGGAAGCGGAGCACTTGAAGCGATGTCATTCACAGTGCCGTTCAGTCAGATACTTGATATAGAGGGGATAGATGAGACATACGAAAGCATAGTTGATGCAGAGGTGCTGAGCTGCGATATTACACCTGTGTCAGACAAAGAAGGTGAATACCGGATACTCAGATGTGAACCTGAGCTGAGGCTAAGCTGTCGTGCGGTAAAAACGTCTGACGCAGTGATAGTAGCTGACGCATATTCAACAGTCTACCCATGTGAGGTTGAATACTCAGCAATAAAAGCGGAGCAGTTTCCGGCGGTCTACGCTGAAAGCTTCCGGCACACAGCGAAGCTTGCGGAAGGCGACAGTGTACCTGCGGAGATATACTCAGTATGGTGCAGTCCGAAGAATATCAATATCAGAGCGGGAGACGACGGAAAATCGGCGGTAATAACAGGAATGCTGACCTATTCAATGGCGGCAAAGGACAGTTCGGGAGCGATAGTGATGCCTGACAGAGACGAAGCATTCGAGGAGACTATCAATATCGGGGACGACATAATGAATGCGTCACTCAGTGCTGAGATAAACGCACCCACAGTCTCATATAATCTCACACCCGAGGGAGTACTGAATGCAAAAGCGGACATACCGGTAAGGATAAGTGCGGTAAGTGCGTCAGCAGTCAGAGCGGTAACAGACATAACAGTAGATGAAACGGTGAGAAAACAGCGTGACGGCGACTATGCGATAAAGCTGTATTTCGGGGTTGAAAACGAGGACGTATGGGACATAGCGAAACGATACAGCACAGATGCGACAGCGATAATGGAAGAAAACGACCTTGCAACCGACAAGCTGGAAAACGGCGGAATGCTGATGATACCGATAAAAGAATAAGATAAGAAGGAGCAGAACATGGCTAAAGACATATACAAAAGCATAGCTGAGCGAACCGGCGGCGACATATATATCGGAGTAGTAGGACCGGTCAGAACGGGCAAATCCACATTTATCAAGCGCTTCATGGAGTCGCTTGTTATTCCGAACATCAAGAGCGAGTTCATGCGGGAGCGTGCACTTGACGAACTGCCGCAGTCAGCGGCAGGCAGGACAATCATGACGACTGAGCCGAAGTTCATACCGGAGGAAGCGGTTGAAGTCAGCCTCGGAGACGGAGCAACGTTCAACGTGCGGCTGATAGACTGCGTAGGCTATATAGTACCGAGTTCAGTTGGCTATATCGAAGACGACCAGCCGAGAATGGTGATGACATCGTGGTTTGACGAGGAGATACCCTTCAACATGGCGGCAGAGATAGGAACGCAGAAGGTCATAACCGACCATTCAACCATAGGACTTGTAGTAACAACTGACGGCACTATATCGGATATACCGAGAAGTGAGTACGAAGAGTGCGAGGAGAGGGTGGTAGGCGAACTGAAGGCACTCGGCAAGCCGTTTGTGGTCATCATGAATACAGCTGAGCCGACGTCAGCGGAGGCGAAGGCACTTGCGGCGGAGTTATCGGAGAAGTATGATTCGCGCGTAATACCGGTAAACTGTCTGACGCTTGACGAGGACGACATTCGCGGCATAATAAGCGAACTGTTATACTCTTTCCCTGTACGCGAGATAAATATCCGCACATCGCGCTGGATAAATACACTTGAAAAGGGACACTGGCTAAGGACGGAGATACTGGACTGTATCCGCAAGGCAGCAGGTGACGTAAAACTTGTACGTGAGGCGGTGGAATCAGCGTCAGCGATGGCAGACTGTCCGCACATCGTGAGTGCGGCGGCAACAGCGATAGACCTTGGCAAAGGCTCAGTAACAATAACAGCGGAGCTTGACAGCAGTTTGTTTTACCGTATACTTGGTGAAGCTACCGGCATAGACATAGCGAGCGAGAGCGACCTTATGCCGCTTCTCATGGAGCTGAACGACATCAAGAAGAAGTACGACCGCATAGCACCTGCACTTGAAGAAGTAGAGGCGACCGGATACGGAATAGTGATGCCTGAGCTTGAAGAATTGTCACTGGAAGAACCGAAAATGATACGTCAAGGCGGAAAATACGGAGTCAAGCTGAAAGCGTCCGCACCGTCGATACATATGATGAAGGCAAACATCAACACGACAGTATCGCCGATAGTCGGCACAGAAAGGCAGTCGCAGGAGCTGGTGATGTACCTGCTTGACGGATTTGACGAGGACCCGACAAAAATATGGGAGAGCAACATTTTCGGCAAGTCGCTGCATGAACTTGTGAATGAAGGACTTCACAGCAAGCTTAGCAAGATGCCTGTAGAAGCCAGAATGAAACTACAGGAGACTCTTGAACGCGTAATAAACGACGGCTGTTCAGGACTGATCTGCTTTATACTGTGAAAAAGCGAAAAACAGTCTTATCCGTGAAGGGTAGGACTGTTTTTTTGTAATTGACTTTACTTTGGATATTTGGTATAATATAGGCATATATTTTCTTTGTAAAGGAGAATCGGTATGAAAAAATTTTTAGTAGTTGTGGATATGCAGAAGGACTTTGTTGACGGAGCACTTGGTTCAGCTGAAGCGGCAGGAATAGTTCCGGCATCAGTTGAAAAGATCATGAACTTTGACGGTGAAGTATTTGCAACATTAGATACACACTTTGAGAATTATATGGAGACAGCCGAAGGCAGGAAGCTTCCGGTACCTCACTGTATAAAGGATACCGATGGCTGGCAGCTTGATAAGGACATCGCAGCTGCACTTAGTGCAAGAGAATATACATCTGTTGAAAAAAACACATTCGGCTCAGTGGACCTTCCGGAGATTATCAGCAAAGCGGCAGGCGGAGAAGATTTCAGCGTAGAGCTTATCGGACTTTGCACAGATATATGTGTAGTTAGCAATGCATTGCTGCTTAAAGCGAACTTTCCCGAAGCGGCGATATCGGTCGATGCGAAATGCTGTGCCGGAGTGACACCTGAAAAGCACGCAGCTGCTATAGAAACTATGAGAAGCTGTCAGATAGACATACTGTAAGGAGGACGTTATGAAACTTGAACCTATTGTAATATCATTGCTTGATACAGACCTTTACAAGTTCAACATGGATCAGGTAATATTCCATAAGCATACTGACCTGTGCGGACAGTACTATTTCAAGTGCCGCAACAAAGACGTAGAATTCACGCCTGAAATGGTGCAGGAGATAAACGAGCAGATAGACCATCTCTGTACACTGACATTCCAAAAGGACGAGCTTGACTACCTGCGTTCAATTCGTTTTATAAAGGACGATTACGTAGAATTTCTGAGACTGTGGAGACCGATTCGGGACTATGTAACAGTAAATCTTAATGACAGCGGTGAGCTTAATATAGAAGTAAACGGACCGCTTTTCTCAGCGATGCAGTTTGAGATATACCTGCTTGAAATAGTCAATGAAGTGTACTTCCGCATGAAGTATGACTATGAAAAACTGCGCAAGTCAGCGGAGGAGCGGCTTGATGCGAAGATAAAGGCGATGAACGACGGCACGTACACATTCAGCTTTGCGGAATTCGGATGCCGCAGGAGACTTTCACGCGAGTGGGAGGAAGTAGCTGTAAAGAGGCTTGTTACGGAGACAAAAAACTGTGTCGGAACATCGAATGTTTATCTTGCGATGAAATACAACGTTACTCCTATCGGCACATATGCGCATGAATTTGTGCAGATGTATCAGGGCATAGACTCTATCCCGCTTGCGTATACCAATCACTACGCAATGAAGGACTGGTATGAAGAGTACGACGGAGATAACGGTACAGCACTTACAGACACCGTTACAACCGACCTTTTCCTGCTTGACTTCAACCGTTCAATGGTCAACAACTATACAGGAGTCCGCCACGACAGCGGAGACCCGTATGAATGGGGCGAGAAGATGATAGCGCATTACAAGAAGTACGGAGTTGACCCGAAAACGAAGCTTCTTTTATTCAGCGACAGTCTTGATTTCGACCGTGCGCAGAAGCTTTACGACTATTTCAAAGACAGGGCGAAGGTTTCGTTTGGAATAGGAACATTCTGCTCGAACGACACAGAGGAGCAGGCACTCAACATCGTAATAAAGCTTCAGTACGTCAACGGCAGACCTGTTGCGAAGCTATCGGACGATATAGGAAAAGCGATGTGCCGTGACGAGGAATATCTTGGTTACCTGAAACGTTCAGTTGAGTTCAGACTAAACAGGGAAGGCTGAAAAAATTATATTTATCTTAATGTCCTTGCAGATACGCAGATCAGGAGATCTGCTCCCTGCAATCGGACGATTATACCATAACGCTTCGCTTATATGGTATAATAAGTGAAAATCAGATAATACGGAGGTCAAAATGCGTATACGTCACAAACCATGGGCAAAGCCTGAACTTGAAGCCTGCCCGTTTTACATACACGAACCGCAGGAGCAGAAGGGCAAGTGGACATCACTTTTCAGTGAACCGGAGCGACCGCTTTATGTTGAACTCGGATGCGGAAAGGGCGGATTCATCTCACAGGCGGCACCTGCTCACCCTGAGATAAACTTTGTAGCAATGGACATCAAAAACGAGATGCTTGTACTTGCAAAGCGCAAGCTTGAAGCGGCATACGAGGATAAAGGCACATCACCTGATAATGTCCGTATCGCGATACAGAATATCGAAAGACTTGAGCTTGCATGGGACGAAAACGACCGTGCAGACAGGATATATATCAATTTCTGCAATCCGTGGCCGAAGAAGAAGCACAAGAAGCGCCGTCTCACCCATACGCGTCAGCTTCTGAATTATAAGAAATTCCTGAAGGGCGAACTGTGGTTCAAGACAGACGACGATGAACTTTTTGACGAATCGTTCGAGTACTTTGAAGAAGCAGGCTACAGGATAAAGTTCAGTACCCGTGACCTTCACAGCGAGACAGGAATTGAAAATTTTGTGACCGAGCATGAAAATATGTTCACAGCTGAAGGCAAGAACATAAAATTCCTCATTGCCGAACCCATAAAGGAGGAGCAGGAATGAAATATGAAAAGGACTTTGAAAAAGTATCATTCGGCTTCGGAAACGAAAAAGTTGCAGGCAGGGGAGACCTCTCCGAAACGTTAGAGACTGACCAGAAGCCTGCAAGTGATAAAACTGCACTGATAACGGTAATAATACAGGTGTTGATAGCAGCGGCGGGACTGTTTATCAAGTCCAAAACCTCTCATAAAAAGGACAAGAAAAAGTCGAAAAAGAAAAAGAAAAGGTAAACGATGCACATTTTTTTCTGAAATCCCTTTACAAAGGAGCGGGAATGTGATATAATTATATCCGGAATTTGAAATGCCCCTTTAATTTGACCCTGTGAGGTCGACAAGGCGTGTTGCTTAAAATGTGTATAACTATACTATAGCTATAACTATAAGTATGCCCGTCTGAGACCATCAGGCGGGCATTTTTGCTGAAAGGAGCAGCTATGGAGAAAAAACGTGTCATCATGGACGAAAAAGCCGTAGGCAGAGCTGTTGCGCGAATATCGTACGAAATAACCGAGCGCAATAAGGGAACCGAGGATATTTGCATAATCGGCATAATCTCCCGCGGAGCTCCGATAGGAAGGCGAATAGCAGACAAGCTGAAAGAGCTTGAAAAGAATGACGTACCGTTTGGTACTCTTGATATCACTCCGTACAGGGACGACGTTTCCGAAGAAGTAGGCGACGAAAAAACGGATATCCCGTTTTCGGTCACTGATAAAAAGGTGATACTCGTAGACGACGTAATATTCACGGGACGGAGTGTCCGTGCGGCAATAGACGCGATAATAAAGCGAGGAAGACCGCGCTCGATACAGCTTGCAGTCCTTGTTGACCGCGGACACCGTGAGCTTCCGATACGTCCTGACTACGTCGGAAAGAATCTTCCTACCTCGCACAGCGAAGAGATAAAGGTCTCAGTGACAGAGCTTGACGGCTGCGATTCAGTTGCATTGTATGGCTGAATGCCTGACGGCTCACAGTCTTGAATAATACACTTAAATTAAAACCAAAAGGAGGAATATATGTCCACTATCCTCATAAAAAACGTCAGAGCGGTTGACGCGAAAAATGACATGAACACCGATGTGCTTATCGCAGACGGAAAAATAGCTGAAGTCGGCTGCAATATCCGCTCAGGAGCAGACGAAGTCATCGACGGTACCGACCTTGTATTGATGCCGTCACTGTTTGATATGCACGTACACTTCCGTGACCCCGGTCTTACTCACAAGGAGGACGTCCTCACAGGCTGTGCAGCTGCACTTGCAGGAGGAGTTACCGGAGTTCTTGCAATGCCGAACACAAAGCCGCCGTGCGATACTCCCGAAACTATCCGCTACATCATCGACAAAGCAAAGGATACCGGAGTTGAGGTATACCCTGTAGGCTGTATCACAAAGGGAATGAGCGGCGGAGAGCTTTGCGACTATGAGGCACTCAAAGAGGCAGGCTGCATATGTATTTCCGATGACGGAAAGCCTGTTCCCGAGGCTGAACTTATGAGACAGGCACTTGAACTCTCAAACGGCAACGGACTTCTTGTAGCGTCTCACTGTGAAGACCTCGGCATCATCAACGGTGGTATCATGAACAAGGGTGAAACGTCGGAAAAGCTCGGTGTAAAGGGAATGGACAGAGCTTCTGAGGACTATATAACAGCGCGTGAGATGATACTTGCTTCGTCGGTAGATGCGCGTATACACATATGTCACGTTTCCACAGAGGGAAGTGCAGCGATGATAAGATTTGCGAAGTCGCGCGGAGTGAAAGTGACCTGCGAGACAGCACCACATTATTTCATGCTTACGGACAAGCTTCTTGAAAAGCGTGATGCTGATTACAGAATGAACCCGCCTCTCCGCACTTCTTCTGATGTGAAGGCAATAATCGAAGCCATAAAGGACGGAACTATCGACTGCATTATCACTGACCACGCTCCCCATGCGGCAGAAGAAAAGGCAGACTTTGAAAAAGCACCGAACGGAGTTGTAGGACTCGAAACATCGTTTGCAGCGACTCTTACTGCACTTTATCATACAGGCGAGATAAGTCTCAATAAAGTTTCAGAGCTTATGAGTGTGAATCCGCGCCGTATACTCGGACTTGAAATACCGGCAATACAGGTTGGAAAAACTGCCGACCTCATGCTTGCCGATATCAACATGAAGTGGACAGTTGAACCTGAAAAGCTGCACTCAAAGTCGCATAACACAGTTTTCAAGGGAATGACCCTTATCGGAAAGCCGCTCGTCACAATTTCAAAGGGCGAGATACGCTACGATGCAAGATAAAATTTGCACAGTCTGAAACATAATTTGCCTGACAAATTATGTTCGCAGCCTTGCAATTTATACTAAACAAGATACAAATAATATAACCGGAGGTATTTCTTATGTCATTTGACAGACTCATTGAAAAGATAATCGAAATGAAGAATCCTACTGTTGTAGGTCTCGACCCCAAGCTTGAATACGTACCTGAATTTATTCAGCGCCGCTATCTCGACAAGGACGGCTGGACACTCAAAGCTGCTGCAAAGGCTATCTACGATTTCAATCAGGCTATTATCGACGAAATACACGATGTTGTTCCGGCTATCAAGCCGCAGTCTGCATACTACGAGATGTACGGTCACTATGGCATGAGAACACTCGAAAAGACTATCCGCTATGCAAAACTCAATGGTATGTTCGTTATGACCGACGGTAAGAGAAACGACATCGGTGCTACTATGGAGGCATATGCAAATGCTCACCTCGGAGTTACTCCGGTAGGCGAAAACAAGCTCGAGGCTTTTGGTGCTGACGCTCTTACTGTCAACGGTTACCTCGGTTCGGACGGCATAAATCCGCTCCTTAATATCTGCCGCGAGCGCGATAAGGGCATTTTCGTCCTCGTTAAGACTTCTAACCCTTCAAGCGGTGAACTTCAGGATATGAAGCTCGCTGACGGCCGTACTATTTATGAGGCAATGGGTGATATGTGCGAGAATTGGGGAAGCGAGGGCATTGGCAAGTTCGGCTATTCAGACGTAGGAGCAGTTGTTGGTGCTACATATCCCGAAATGCTCACAGAACTCCGCAAGAGACTTCCTCATACTATGTTCCTCGTTCCCGGATACGGCGCTCAGGGCGGCGGTGCAGAGGGTCTTAAGGGCGGCTTTGATGAGAACGGTCTCGGCGCTATCGTAAACTCCTCACGCGCTGTTATGTGTGCATATAAGAAGGAAGGCTGCGATGAACGTGAATTCGCTCAGGCGGCAAGAAGAGAAGTTCTCCGTATGCGTGAGGATATCTGCCAGTACATCAATTTAAAGTAAGCTCATAAAAGCTTTGCGGGCGGTAGATTCCGCCCTTACAGAATCGAATACAATCTCACAATGGCGTGAGACTTGATTATACTCCCACGAATATGCGAAAGGAATGTGATACCATGTCATTATTCAACATGAGCGAGAAGGCTTACCTCATGCTCGCTAACGGACAGATATTTGAGGGCAGAAGCTTCGGCGCTAAGGGTACTGTTATCGGCGAGGTCGTTTTTACAACTGGTCTTACCGGTTATCAGGAGACCCTCACTGACCCAAGCTACTACGGTCAGATTGTTACTCAGACCTTCCCCCTCATCGGTAACTACGGCGTTAACTCCGAGGACAGCGAATCAGCTAAGTCGTATGTCAGCGGATATATCGTCAGAGAATGGTGCAATGCACCTTCAAATTTCCGCTGTGAGGGAAATATCAACGATTTCCTCAAAGAGCATAATATAATCGGTATACACGGTATAGATACCCGATGCCTCACAAGAGTTATCCGCGAGGCGGGTGTTATGAACGGTGTTATCACCACTGAAAATGTGTACGAGAAAAAAGATGAGCTCCTCGAAAAAATCAGAGCTTTCTCCGTTAAGGACGCTGTTAAAACTGTTACCGGCACTGAAACGCTTAAATATGAGCCTGAAGAAAAAAAGTACCGCGTTGTGCTCTTCGATTTCGGCTATAAGAGAAATATCCGCCGTGAACTCGTTAAGCGCGGATGCGAGGTGATCGTTGTTCCAGCTTATACTACTGCGGAACAGGTCAAGGAAATCGCTCCCGATGGTATCATGTTCTCTAACGGCCCCGGAGACCCTGCTGAAAATGTTGAGATCATCGCTAATATCCGCGAGATTCAGAAACTCGGTATCCCTATTTTCGGTATCTGTCTCGGTCATCAGCTCATGGCTCTTGCAAATGGCGCAAAGACTGAAAAGCTTAAATACGGTCACCGCGGTGCTAATCAGCCAGTTATCGACATAGAAAGCGGTCTTACTTACGTTACAAGCCAGAACCACGGCTACGCTGTTATCGGCGACAGTATAGACCCCGCTGTCGGCAGAGTTTCGCATATCAACGCTAACGACAAAACCTGCGAAGGCATTCATTATACCTCCGTTAACGCAAGGACCGTTCAGTTCCATCCGGAAGCTCACGGCGGTCCGCTTGATACATCTTATCTGTTTGATGATTTCGTTGAGACTATGAAGGAGGGCAAGTGATATGCCGCTTAGAAGTGATATTAAAAAGGTTCTCGTTATCGGTTCAGGTCCTATCGTTATCGGTCAGGCTGCCGAATTTGACTACGCCGGCACTCAGGCTTGCCGTGCTCTGAAACAGGAGGGTCTCGAAGTTATCCTCGTAAACTCTAACCCTGCTACTATCATGACCGATAAGGCTATGGCTGATAAGGTTTACATCGAGCCACTTACTCTCGATGTCGTTAAACGTATTATCGAGATCGAAAAGCCGGACAGTCTGCTTTCTACTCTCGGCGGTCAGACTGGTCTTACTCTTTCAATGCAGCTCGCTGAGGAGGGTTTCCTCGATTCACATAATGTAAAGCTTCTCGGTGCCGACCCCGAAACTATCCACAAGGCTGAGGACAGACAGGCTTTCAAGGATACTATGGAGAAGATAGGGGAGCCATGTATTCCGTCAAAGGTCGTTGAAAATGTCGAGGACGCTCTCGATTTTGCTAAAGTGATCGACTACCCGGTTATCGTTCGCCCTGCTTTCACTCTCGGCGGAACAGGCGGCGGTATTGCCAACAATGAGGAGGAACTCCACGAGATCGCTACAAATGGTCTGCGCCTTTCTCCTATAACTCAGATACTTGTCGAAAAGTGCATAAGCGGTTGGAAAGAGATAGAGTTCGAGGTTATCCGTGACGCTAAGGGTAACGTTATCACGGTTTGCTCTATGGAAAACTTCGACCCCGTCGGTGTTCATACCGGCGATAGTATCGTTATCGCTCCGGCTGTTACCCTCAGTGACCGCGAGTATCAGATGCTCAGAACTGCCGCTATCAATATCATTAAGGAGCTTAAAGTTGAGGGCGGCTGTAACTGTCAGTTTGCTCTTCATCCGACAAGCTTCAAATACGCTGTTATTGAGGTAAACCCGCGTGTATCGCGTTCGTCTGCTCTCGCTTCAAAGGCTACAGGTTACCCGATCGCTAAGACTGCCGCTAAGATCGCTATCGGCTATACCCTCGATGAGATCATCAATCAGGTCACCGGTAAGACCTATGCCTGCTTTGAGCCCGCTCTCGACTATGTTGTTATCAAGTTCCCGAAATGGGCATTCGATAAATTCGTTTATGCTAAGCGTACTCTCGGTACTCAGATGAAGGCTACCGGTGAGGTCATGGCTATCGGTACAAGCTTCGAGCAGGCTATGATGAAGGCTGTTCGTTCTATTGAACTCGGTCTTGATACAATGACTATGAAGAAGTTTACCAAGCTTACTGATGACGAAGTCAGAGCTAAGCTCCATGATATCGACGATGAGCGTTCATTCGTCGTATTTGAGGCTCTGAAGCGCGGTATCACTCCCGAGGAAATACATGAGATCACTATGATCGACAACTGGTTCCTCTATAAACTCCTCAACCTCGCTGAACTCGAAAAATGGCTCGCGGAGGGTGAACTTACTGAGGAAAAATACGATACTGCCAAGCAGTACGGCTACCTCGACAGTACTATTGAACGTCTCTCGGGTCAGAAGTGCCCGAAGCGCAGAAGAGCCGTTTTCAAAATGGTCGACACCTGTGCAGGCGAGTTCAAGGCTGAAACTCCTTACTTCTACTCAACTTTCGATGAGGAAAATGAGGCTAAACAGTTCATTGAACGTACCGATACCGGCAAGAAAAAGGTCATCGTTTTCGGTTCGGGTCCTATCCGTATAGGTCAGGGTATTGAGTTCGACTACTGCTCTGTTCACTGCGTATGGACTCTCAAAGAACTCGGTTACGAGGCTGTTATCTGCAACAATAACCCCGAAACTGTTTCTACTGACTTCGACACGGGTGACCGTCTCTACTTCGACCCCCTCACAAAAGAGGACGTTGAAGCTATTATTGAGACCGAACAGCCTTACGGTGTTGTTGTTCAGTTCGGCGGTCAGACCGCTATCAAGCTGACTCGTCATCTCTCTGATATGGGTGTTCGTATTCTCGGTACATCTGCTGATATGATAGATGCCGCTGAGGACAGAGAGCGTTTCGATGAAGTCCTCGAAAAGTGCGGTATACCACGTCCGGCAGGTCACACTGTCATGACTACAGAAGAGGCTGTTGCCGCCGCTGAAGACCTCGGATATCCGGTTCTTCTCCGTCCGTCTTACGTTCTCGGCGGTCAGAATATGATCATCGCTCACTCAAAGGCTGACGTTATTGAGTACATGGGAATCATTACAAGCCATATGATTGAAAACCCTGTTCTCATCGATAAATACATGATGGGTACTGAGGTCGAGGTCGACGCTATCTGCGACGGCGAGGACTTCCTTATCCCCGGTATTATGGAGCATATCGAGCGTGCAGGTGTTCACTCCGGCGACTCTATCTCAATTTATCCCGCTCAGCACCTTTCCGACCGTATCAAGCGTATCATCGTTGAGTACACCCGCAAGCTTGCTAAGGAACTCAATGTTATCGGTCTCGTGAATATTCAGTACGTTGTATACAACCATGAAGTTTTCGTTATCGAGGTAAATCCGCGTTCGTCAAGAACTGTTCCCTACATCAGCAAGGTTACAGGTATTCCTATGGTTGACATTGCTACTAAAATAATGTTCGGTGCTAAACTCAAGGATATGGGCTACGAGAGCGGTCTTTATCCCGCAGGCGATTACGTTGCTGTAAAGGTACCTGTGTTCAGCTTCGAGAAACTTACTGACGTCGATACTATGCTCGGTCCTGAGATGAAGTCTACCGGCGAATGCCTCGGTATCGGCAGAAATCTTGAGGACGCTCTTCTGAAGGGGCTTATTGCGGCTGGCTTTGACCTGAAGCGTGAGGGCGGAGTTCTTATTTCAGTCCGTGACTCCGATAAGCGTGAGATACTTCCTATCGCTGATAAGTTTGAACGTATGGGATTCGATATCTACGCTACTTCGGGTACTCAGAGTGTGCTGACAAGAAATATGATAGCGTCACACCTCGTCCGTAAGATTTCGGACGGTGAACCAAATGTCGTTACCCTTCTTGAAAGCGGTAAGATCCATTACGTTATTTCGACTTCCGCTAAGGGCAGACTTCCTGAACGTGACAGCGTTAAGATGAGACGTAAGTCCATTGAACGCTCGATTTGCAGTCTTACTGCTATCGATACTGCGAAATCACTCGTTAAGGTACTCGAATCCGGAAGAACTATCAACGACGTCGAACTCGTTGACATCACTAAAATATAATAGAAAACCGGCACCAAAGGTGCCGGTTTTTTGTGCTGTAAACAAGTTGTTTAAAGTGATTTTGTCATGCCGAGAAGGTACTTTTCCAGACGTACCATGTCTGCTATGCCTATCTCTCCGTTGGAGTCGATATCTGCGTTTGATGCTGCAAGTCCCTTTAATTCTGCCGATTTTACAAGAGCCTTTCGTCCAATCGTGAAATCGAAAACGTCTATGGTTCTGTCGCAGTCCATGTCTCCCTTGACTCCGCTGAATTCAAAGTCTGATACGTTCATCAGATAGCCGTCGTCGCCTTTGAATACGAGGTAGAGGTCCTGAACTCCTGTACACTGCTCGGTTTCACAGCTGAATTCGCTGAACTCGGTCCAGCCGCCTGTACCACTGATGTCACAGCTTCCGATAAGTTTGCCGTCTGAACTACCGACACGCAGCTCTATAGTGCCGCCGCTCGTGTCGCTTGCTGCATTTACGCGGAAGCTGTCAGCTCCGGTCTCAAAGTCTACGTTGCGATAAACTACGTAGCAGCCGTCCATTATGTAGCCGATATCGGTGTCGTCGTGGTCCTTGCGCACTCCGCCGTGCTTGAATCTGAAATCGCAGGCATGAGTATTTGCGTAGGCTGTTATCGGTACAGGAGGCTTGTTGTCGGCTCCCCATACTTCAAATTCGTATACTCTTGCACCGCCTTTGTTGTTCTGTGTTGAGGTCAGCATTGTGAGCTTTACATATCTTGCCGATATTTCGGCTACATTTTTGCTGCATACGGTCTTGGTGTTGCCGTAAACTGTTGAAACGTCGGTCCAGCTTTCGCCGTCCGGACTTGCTTCGATTCTGAAATCGCGTGCGTTAAGGTTTATATCTTCCTTTACACCGGCAAATCTTATTGTCCAGCGCTCAATGTCGTATTCAGCTCCGAGGTCTACCTGTATCCACTCGCCGCTGAGTCCGTCGAGGTCTGCCCATTTTGTACTGTCTTTGCCGTCAACTGCAAGTGCAGCGTCTGACCCTGTTTCCGAGCCGGAAGATGTTACTGTCTTATTGAGTGCGACATTCTGTAGCTCGTTTGTATTGCTTTCAAGCATAAGCTCTCCGGTGAGAGTGTAGGTCTGACCGGCTTCTGTATCAAAGCTGACTGTCTCGCCGCCGTACCTTACTGTGCATACTCCGCCTGAACGTGATACGATGCTGACCTTGTCAAGACTGCCGTTGGTCCAGCTCATTTCCTTGACCTCGAAGTTGCCGCGTGCACGGAGTCCGTTTGCGTGACCTGTGCTCCAGCGTGAGGGTAGTGCGGGGAGAAGTGTGATTACGTCGTTATGGCTTTGCAGAAGCATTTCTGTGACTCCTGATGTGAAGCCGAAATTACCGTCTATCTGGAAAGGCGGATGTGCGTCCCAGAGATTCTCATAAAGTCTGCCGCCGCCCGATACCGGCGAAACAAGCAGTTTTACGAGGTTATATGCGTGCTCACCGTCTTCGAGACGTGCCCAGCAGTTGAGTTTCCACGCTTCTGACCAGCCTGTGCCGTCGTCACCGCGTGCATTCAGTGATGTCATTGCGGCTTTTGAAGTTGTCGGATTGTCAGTGGGCGATATCTCATATCCGGGGTAGAGTGCGTACATATGTGATATATGACGGTGCTTCTCATTTTTGTTATCCCAGTCGTGCGCCCACTCCTGTATCTGTCCCCAGTTTCCAATCGTTTCGGGTCTTATGAGGGTCAGCTTTGAGTTGAGGTCACTGCGCAGGTTTTCGTCCTTTCCGAGTATTGCCGATGCTTCTGTTACGTCTTTGAACAGCTCTCGTGCAATACCGTTGTCCATGGTTACTGAGTAGTCGCAGAACGCTTCGTTTGAGCCGTAGTATGGCGGAAGATTCAGCTCGGGTGATGTACTCGGACTTATCGCCATGTACTCCTGACCATTGATATTTACCGGTATCATGAGCTGGTTCAAAAACGATGCACTGCCCTTTATAACCGGATATACCTTTTCAAGATATTCGTCGTTCTTGTTGAAGCGGTATGCGTCGTAGAGCATATTCGATATCCACGCTCCGCCGACCGGCCACTGTCCCCATGTACCGTCTATAGGTGCGGTACGGTTCCATATGTCGGTATTGTGGTGTACTACCCAGCCGTCATTGATTCCATAGTGGACCTTTGCTGTCTCATTTCCGGCATATTGCAGTGTCAGTGCCTTGTCTACAAACGGCGTGAAGCATTCCTCAAGATTAGTCGTGAGTGCCGGCCAGTAGTTCATTTCGTAGTTGATATTGGTCGTCGCTTTACTGCCCCATGCAGGGTTTGAGTACTTGTTCCATATGCCCTGAAGATTCATCGGCTGTGCATCACGCGATGCCGATATCATCATGTATCTGCCGTACTGGTAGAGCATTTTGACCATTTTCGGGTCCTGTGTTTTGCTGAACTCGTTTATGCGCTGGTCGACTGTCTTCGAGTTGGATACACTGCTGTCTCCGCCGAGGTCAACGTCTACCCGCTTGAAAAGTTCCTGATAATCTGCCTTATGGTTCTCGTAGAGGGTATCGTATGTGAGCTTCTCAGCTTTCGCGATATCTGCCTTCGCGTCAGACTTTTCGTCGCCGTTGCATAGCTTGTAGTTGATGAAATTTGTCCTGATGGAGGTGAGTATCACTACTGAATCTGCTCCGGAAACGTTGATATTACCGTTTCCGGCTGACACTTTACCGTTTTGTGGAATCACTTTGCTGCGGCTTGAGAAGTATACGGCACCTTTTACCCAGTTATCGTCGCTTCCGTGTCCGTTTGCAACGAGGGTGTCGTTACCGTCGGTGGATACTCCGCCGTTGAGGACGTTTTCGTATCCGAGTGTCATCGACACGGCACCCGACCGGTCTGCCGTTATTCTTGTTACCATTACGTCGTCAGGGTGGCTGACAAATGTCTCGCGCGTATATTTTACTCCGTTGCAGGTGTACTCTGTACGTGCTACGGCGTCGTTCATATCAAGTGAACGCGTGTAACCGGACACGTTTTTATGTCCGAATGAGAGCTTCAGTCCGCCGACCATCTGGTATTTTGCTTCGCCGCCGCCTATCATGCGGCTTCCGATAAGGTCGTTTGCCGCTTTGTACTTGCCGTCCTTTAGCAGATTCTGCGCTTCTTTGAGGTAATTAGCCGCGCCGTCTTTATTGTTGTTGCTTGGTCCTGAACTCCATACTGTACATTCATTGAGGTCTATCAGCTCGTCGGGACAGTTTCCGTAGACCATTCCGCCGATTCGTCCGTTTCCTACCGGCAGTGCTTTGTAAAATGATTCGTTATTGTTGAATGCATTGTTCGTATTTACATTGCCTGCTGATTTGGTGTAGCGCATTACGAGGTCTTCATCGTAAGCGTAGGTATCGTCAGTATCATATGCCGCTTCTGATTCCGGCATCTGCGGGATACCGGATATCAGCGGAAGTGTCAGACACGCCGAAAGGCATATTGATATGAATTTCTTGGTGATTCGCATATTCCCCAACCTCTCTTTGATGTGTTTCTGATATTATTATGTGTGTATACTGCCGCGTGTGCAGTCTCTCAGCCCTTTGTGACTATAAGCTTTCTGAATGCTACAAGGTCGAATGTATCTGTTACTCCGTCCTTGTCGAGGTCAGCCTCTTTGTACTGGAGTGCAGAGAATTTCTCAGCGCCGAGGAGGTATCTCTCCATGCATACGAGGTCGGCTACTGTAAACTCGCCGTCAAAGTTGACATCGCCTTCGGTTTTGTTCTCGGGAAGGGCTATTGCGATTCTGTCGATGGAAGGACCGTTTCCTTTATCGTTGTAGAGTTTTATTGTGTTGTCTCCTTCTCTGAGGTTGACTTCCATGTTTACTGCACGGATTCCGGACCAGTCGTTTCTGTTTGCGTAGAGATTGTCGAGTGTGCCTGCGTACTGACCGTTTACGTCAACTTTAAGGCTTCTCGGTTCGCCGGAAACGTAGTAGATACGGAGTGTGTATTTGCCTGCCTTGTCAGACTTTACGTTTTTGAATGTTACGTAATTGTTGGCGCCTCCGCCTACCCAGCCGACATATGCGTTGTTGGAGCAGTACTTGCCCTGTTTTCCGGCTGTTATAGACGCTTTTCCTGAGAGTGAAGCATTCTCGGCTTCGTAGCTCTTATAGTTGGAATAGGGGGTAGTCAGCTTCATCTTTCCCTTTGTGAGCTTGATTACAAATCCGCCGTTGGGGAGGAGTGAACGCTTTATCGTATCACTGCTTGTAAGTCCGTTGAGGACTGTTACTTCAAGGGCACTTCCGTCTGCATTGTCGGCAAAAATGTATGCATTGTATTCGCCGTCTGTTATGAGCTTGGAAAGGTCAACTGTAACGTCTCTTCTGTTGAGTGTTGATGCGCCTATATACCAGTCGTCGCCGCTTCTTCTTGCGGTAACGTTGAACTGCATCGGGTAGCCGTCAAGTACTCTCATATCGTCCCATGCAACAGGTACGTCGTTCAGCAGGGGAAGTGCTGATGAGCCTTCATATGTGTATACTGACTGAGCAAAATGCTGTATGCCTGATTCGATATTTACTACGTCTGCGAGTGCAAATCCGGCTGTTGCCTTTATTCCGAATACCGGTATTCCGGTAGGAGTGAAGTCGGCTGAACCTACAACGTTACGTGTGAATGTGTATGTTACGCGGTTTGCGAGTGAAGGACTCTCAAACCATTTGTAGTACTCTGTACCGTTTATTGCTTCAAATGATACAACGTTCGGGAATGTTCGGCTTTCACCGCGCGGAATAGTACAGCCGTGGAAAAGTACCATGAGTTTGTTCTTTGCCGCTATTGTTGCACAGAGGTACATCTGCTTCATGGTCTCCTGTGTGTCGCTTTCGTAGTAGTCGACCTTTACACCCTGTACACCGAGTCCGTGGATACGCTCGAATTCGCGGACGATAGTTGCTTCGTCGAGGAGTGAGTAGTAGGGGTATGCAGGGTTGCCCTTGCTGTCCTTATAACCGCTGTGTCCCTTGTTGTTTACACCGTACCAGAGGTAGATGCCTATGCCCTTCTTGCCGGCATATTCGCAAAGTTCGCGCACTTTCTCTTCACTGTTGTCCCAGAGTGCCCAGCCGAAGTCGAGACATACGAAGTCCCAGCCGTTTTCAGCCGCGAAGTCGATATAGTCCTTCTGAGTGTGGTACTCTATCGGCGAATCTCCGCCGCTGCTCCACCATGACCATGCTGTCTTTCCGGGGTGTACCCAGCTTATATCTTCTACCTGTGAGGGCGGATTGAGATTAAGTATGAGGTCACTTGATGACATCTCGTTGAGGTCGTTGCCGATTACGCACGCTCTCCACGGTGTGTGGAATGCGCTTCTCATGTTTATCGAGCCGACCTTAACGCCGCCTTTGAATCGGAGACTGTGGTAGTTTCCGAGGAACTGTACAGCGCCTGCACAGTATGGGTCTTCTTCGTTGAATACTCCTGCCTCGGATACCGTTACCCATGTTTTATCGGCAAGTACACCTGTATACGGGAAGGAATATGTAGATGATGTTTCGTTCTGCCTGTCCTTGGGAAGCTCGACGATGTCCCATTCATATGTGGCATTTGGCCAGTTGCTCCAGAATGTGCTCTTGTCAGGGAATATCATCTCTGTTGCTTCTTCCTTTATGGATACTCCCTTGTTGACTGCGTATCTTACTCCGATTCCGTCGTCATACATACGGATAACTACGGTCATGAGTGTCTTATCCTTCAGAAGAGGGAATGACATTTCGTTGTAGTTGTCGTGAAGTGTGCTGTGTTTGCCGTACGGCATTTTGTATGTCTCGTTATGGGAGATGCGTGTCGGAGCAGGAGCGGTCTTTGAGAAGCCGGTGCTGAGGTTTTCATTTGTGGTGACAAGTCCGAGCTTTGATGGCTTGATAACGGTCTCACCGGTGGACTTGCTGACAGAATAATAGTAGCTTCCGCCGTTGTCTACCCATATCTTTGTCACAAGCTTTCCGGTAGGGGAGGCGGTCTCAAGTGATGGCAGACTTGTTACGTCCGCACCTGTGCGCGACTTGGAATTCTCGGATTTAGCTGTGCCTTCATATGGGGTAACTGTATCGCCGTCAAATGTGTAGCGGTACAGCGGCATAGCGTCGGAATCAACTCCGACTGCTTTGTTGTAGAACGAAATATCGTCCACAAGCATATCAATATCATTATCGGAATATACTGAGTGTCCGATAGAATTATATATGTAGCGCTTCAGTGTATTTCCTTCAAGGAGACTTTTTACCGTATCATCAGCGGTTTCGGAGGAGTAACCTGCTTCCTGTCCGTCGATATAGTATGTTGCTCCTTCGGGAGAGCACATGAGTGTCATTTCGTGCCATTTGCCGGTCTCGGGAGCGGCTTCAAGGTCGAAGATCGCACGGTGTTTGTCATCATTTGCGGTAGAGGTGTATGTCCCTGCAAACAGACTCGCTCTGAATGCCTTTTTGTCCTTGACGTCTACTGATATGTCAGGGGAGGAATATGACGGTGCATTGCCGGTTCCGAACGGTACTGTCGTGAACTGGAACAGACGCGAATAATCAGCCGCGCCGCTGCCGATACAGTACTTCATCGAGAACTGGAAACCGCCGCTGCAGTCTTCACTGAAAAGCTCAGGCAGCTGTAACCAGCCTTCACCAAATGAGCCGCCTTTGAGTTCGAGAACGTTTGAATCAACGTCTGAATTGTATTTTACGTCGGCATTACCTCTGAGATATGCAGGGGTGTCGGCGGAGCCTGTACTCATTACGGCACTTCCGTTTCCGGCTGCAAAGCTCTTTATGACAGGCAGTGCGTTTGCACATACTGCCGCAGATGTAACTGCTGCTGTGAACGCTGATACGGACCTTTGTACGATTTTTTTCATTGTGAGATACCCTCTTTCGTCATGGATTATGTTCTGTAATACTATCCTCAATTCTACAGAACGATATTTAATGAGCCTTTTACAGCTCATCTATAATAAACCACTTTAATTTTATTGGAAAAAGCGTAAATGTTCAACCCACTTTTTGAAGAAAAAGTGGAAAAATTGCACATCAGAAATAAATTTTTCATGAATAATATTTTATATGGTAAAATATTTTGTTGCTTTTCACGAATATGCAGTCGAGTTATATACTGAATGTATATTTTAGCCTATTTATACGATAATAAGCTGTGACTTTTTATTTTTTTGAAGATTTTTACCAAAAACACTTGAAAATGAATTCATTTAGTGTTATAATAATATACGTAATAACTCTTTGTACTCCTGAAAGGAGATAGCCAATTGACTGCTAAAGAAGAATTCATTTCTATTTTTAATGAGCATATCAAGCGTCCGGGCGCTGATAAACTGCTCGACTACCTCGAAAATAAAAGCGATTTTTTTACCGCCCCGTGCAGTACCCGCTTTCACGGCGCTTATGAGGGCGGACTCGTTGAGCATAGTGTTAACGTCTACCACTGCCTTAAAGACTACCTTTCGCGTCCGCGCGTTAAAGAAGTTTACGGTATCGAGGCTTCGGAGGAAACTATTGCTATAGTTTCTCTTCTCCATGACGTATGCAAGGTCAATTTCTACGCTACCGAAATGCGCAACAGAAAAAATGATGAAACAGGACAGTGGGAAAAGGTCCCGTTTTATACTATTAATGATACTCTGCCATACGGTCACGGCGAAAAGTCGGTCTATATCATTTCCGGCTTCCTCTACGGCGACGGCAGACTTACCCGCGATGAGGCTCTCGCTATTCGCTGGCATATGGGTTTTTCAAGTGAGGACGATAACAAGAATACTATCGGCAGGGCACTTGAAATGTATCCGCTCGCTTTCGCTCTCCATGTCGCTGATATGGAAGCTACGTACTTCCTCGAAGGAAGCGTAAAATAAGTTTATTACCTCCCGTACAGGGATGGATCATAAAGGATAATCACTTCAAAGGAGAAAAATCATGAATTGGTACGATAACGCGATAATCTATCATATCTATCCTCTCGGTTTCTGCGGAGCTCCGAAATTCAACGACTTCGGTGATGACGTGGTCTACCGTCTTGACAAGGTGCTTGAATGGATCCCACATCTCAAGGAAATGAACGTTGATGCTGTTTACTTCGGTCCTGTTTTTGAGTCCGTTGAACACGGCTATGATACCGTTGACTACAAGAAAATCGATCGCAGACTCGGTGATAACAACTCTTTCCGCTTCATCTGTGACCGCCTTCACGAAAACGGCATCAGAGTTATCCTCGACGGAGTTTTCAACCACGTTGGCAGAAAGTTCCCGCAGTTTGTCGATATCCAGGAAAAGGGTCAGGCAAGCGGCTACTGCGACTGGTTCCAGAACCTCAATTTCGGCGGTCAGAGTCCGTGCGGCGACCCGTTCTGGTACGAAGGCTGGAACGGTCACTATAACCTCGTTAAGCTCAATCTCCGCAATGTCGGTGTTTGTGACCACCTCATCGATGCTATCAATTACTGGATAGAATCGTTCGGTATCGACGGTATACGTTTCGATGCCGCTGACTGCATCGACTTCGATTTCTTTAAGCGTATTCACAACTTCTGCAAAGGTAAAAAGAGTGACTTCTGGCTCATGGGCGAGATTATCCACGGCGACTACAACCGCTGGGCTAACCCCGAAATGCTCGACAGTGTCACTAACTACGAATGCTACAAGGGTATCTATTCCTCACACAATGACAAGAACTACTTCGAGATAGATTACTCTATCAATCGTCAGTCAGGTGTGAACGGCGGTATCTACAAGAATATCAACCTTTATAACTTCGTTGATAATCACGACGTTAACCGTATCGCTAGTACCGTTAACAATCCCGCTTATCTCCCACTCATCTATACTCTTGAGTATACTATGCCGGGTATCCCTTCTATCTATTACGGAAGTGAGTACGGTGTTCAGGGACGAAAGGAGAATAATTCCGACGATAATCTCCGCCCATGTCTCCACCTCGCTGACATGGAAAGAGAAAATATCGACCTGTACAGACATATTGTCAAGCTCGGCCGTATCTACAAGGCTTACCCCGCTATCAGAACAGGCAGCTATGAGCGTATACAGATCACTAATCAGCAGCTGCTCTTCAAGAAGGTTCAGGGCGATCAGACTATTTATGTTGCTCTTAACCTCTCTGACAGTCAGTATGATTTCAGCTTCAGTACACATCTGCCTGCACTTGTTGATGTTATCAGTGCTAATCAGATCGAGGTCGAGAACGGTAATGCCCATATTTCTATGCCTCCGTTCAGCTCAATGATCATCGTTTCTGACGATATCGTCAACATTGAACCTGATGAGATGCCTGCTCATGAGGCTGCTCCTCATGATGAGACTGAGGTCGTAGTCGGTGCTCACTATCGCCACTACAAGGGCAATGAGTACGAGGTTATCGCTGTTGCTCGACACAGTGAGAATAATGAGGAACTCGTTGTTTACAAGTCCGTTTCCGATGGTGCTGTATGGGCGCGCCCTAAGGCGATTTTCTGCGGAAAATCAAGTGACGGTACAACTCAGAGATTCGTAAAACTTTAAAATGCAAAACGGACACTCGTTAAGAGTGTCCGTTTTATAATATCCAAAAAATCTACATTGAATAGACAAATTTTATGAGCGCACAAAATGGGTACTCCAATTTTGTGCGCTCATGATGCTTTTTATTATTCAAACATAGGTGTTGAAAGATATCGTTCACCGGTATCGGGGAGAAGTGCAACGATCGTTTTACCCTTGTTTTCGGGTCTCTTTGCAAGCTGTATTGCTGCCCACAGTGCTGCTCCTGATGAAATGCCGACAAGGATTCCTTCCTGACGTGCGATGTTTCTTCCGGTCTCAAACGCATCTTCGTTTGCAACCTTGATTATCTCGTCGTAAATGCTTGTGTCAAGGGTCTCAGGGACGAATCCTGCGCCGATTCCCTGTATCTTATGGGGACCTGCTTTGCCTTCAGAGAGAACAGGTGAGCTTTCAGGCTCGACTGCTACTACCTTCACATCAGGATTCTGAGACTTGAGATATGCTCCTGTACCGCTGATGGTTCCGCCTGTGCCGATTCCTGCTACGAAAATATCTACTTTTCCTTCAGTCTGTTCCCATATCTCTACACCGGTTGTACGCTTGTGTACGTCAGGGTTTGCCGGGTTTGTGAACTGAGAGGGGATAAAGCTGCCTGATATCTCTCTTGCGAGTTCGTCTGCTTTTTCGATAGCTCCCTTCATGCCCTTTGAACCGTCTGTGAGTACAAGTTCTGCACCGTATGCTTTCATGAGGTTGCGGCGCTCGATACTCATTGTCTCGGGCATTGTGATTATAAGTCTGTAGCCTCTTGAAGCTGCTACAGAAGCAAGTCCTATACCGGTATTTCCGCTTGTAGGCTCAATTATTACGCTGCCTTCTTTGAGGAGTCCCTTTGCCTCAGCGTCGTCGATCATTGCCTTTGCAATTCTGTCTTTTACGCTTCCGGCAGGGTTGAAGTACTCAAGCTTTGCAATAAGTCTTGCGTCGAGAGAGTTGTTTTTTTCTGTGTTCTCAAGTTCAAGAACAGGTGTATTTCCAATGAGATCTGTTATTTTTTTATAAATAGCCATTTTATTTTCCTCCGTAAGTATATTTATTGTATTTTATTGTGTTTCATATCAGAAACAACATCGCTCCGAAAATATAAACATAATTATATCACCTCATAAATAAGTCATTTAATCCTACTTGTTTGGTATGTTTGTATTATATCATGTATTCCGGCATTTGTCAAGTGCTTTTAAGAAATATTTTTCTTCAATTCCTATTTTCACGGTATGATTATGTTTATGGTTATTTTTATCTTATTCATATTATCGCATTGAATGCACCGGAGCACTATGTTATAATTTTACTATACAGCATTGGTGGTGGTTTGTATGGCTAACAAAAATACTGAAAAAGCTTTACTCATCGGGGCAGGTATTACTCTTGCCTGTTCGGGTGTTTGGAAACTCTACGACTCGCTTGTTCAGCCGTCTGAGCCAATGATTATCCGTCGGGGAAAATCTGTAGTGACTTCGGTTGTTTCTTCCACTGCTTCTTCAGCTAACGCGAAAGTCAGCAGTACTTCAGTTGTGCCGCCGACAGAGGAGTTTCTCTACATCAATATCAACACCGCTGATGCGTCTGAATTTGAAAAGCTTCACGGCATAGGCGAGAGTATCGCTGAAAAGATTGTCGCTTACCGCGATGAACACGGCTATTTCAGGAATGTAGAGGAAATCATGAATGTCAGCGGTGTCGGCGAGGTCATGTTTTCAGATATAAAAGACCATATCTTCGTCGATGAACCTGTGTACGAAACTTCAACATCTGCGGAGTCTGCTCCCATTCCGTCTGCTGAACCTGAAACCTTTGAAAATGAGGAAATCATTACGGAAACTGAGTGCAGTACTGAATATATCCTTACTCTCGAAGATGCCGCTCCTATCAACATTAATACGGCTGATACTGAGCTTCTTGTGCTGCTTCCTTACGTTGACGATGTTATCGCGGAACAGATAATCAGTCTGCGTGAGAAAATCGGCGGTTTCAGTCATCCGTATGAACTGCTTTATGTTGATTCCCTCACTCAGCCGCAGGTCGCTGAAATAATCGAATACGTAACTGTCGGCTGATTATCCTGCGTTACTCAAAATGAGTAGATATGCTTTTTCCTGAAATTGCAGGTGCGTAGTCCCAGTTAGTGAGGTGTCCGGATTCACAGAAATAACTGAAATCATGGCAGGGGATACATTCGTCGCATACATCGACTATTACCAGCTTCACTTTCATTTTTTCAGGTATTATCGCCTTTATGTAAACACTTACACTCTCGCCTGCGTGCACGTCGGAACGAAGTTCGGCTAGTCCTGCAAGATTAGGCGAAAGCTCAACGAATACTCCGTACTCTTCTACAGAACGTACTATTCCGGATACTGTTTCTCCTGCTTCAAAACAGGCTGTGTTTTCTTCCCATGTTCCAAGCAGTTCCTTATGAGTGAGACATATCCTGCCGTTTTCATTTGTGCGGACGACAGCTTTTATGAACTGTCCTGTGTGAAAACGGTCGGAAGGATGCGATATCCGTGAAACTGAGATGGCATCAATCGGTATCAGTGAGGGAACTCCACAGCCGATATCGACAAAGCAGCCGAATTGTTCGAGGTGTGTTACCTTTGCTTCGATAACGTCTCCGCTTTTAAGCTTGTTCATGCGGCTGCTGATGAAATCTTCCTGCGCTGCCGCTCTTGAGAGTATTGCAGCTGTTTTTCCGTTTTCTTTGTGTACTTCAGTTACCTTAAAGCACACTACCTTGTTGACGCGCGATATCATTGCGATATCGCGCGTTTTGCCTTCCTTTACTCCGACTGCACCCTCTTCACGAGGGATTATTCCTTCGCCGCATGGCAGGTCTACTATCAGGTCGTGTGAACTGTTGCAGAGTGCGGCACGCGCTTCAAGTATCAGTCCCTTTTTCATAGCTTCGGATAGTCCTTCAGCTGTTGAGATATACCTTTGATTTTCAGCCGTCCTGTAAAGACAGCCTTCCGGTCTGTAATCCATGTTTTTACCTCCGTGTCAATTATTGGCAACACCGCACAAAGTTCACTTTCGTTTTTGTGCTGTATTGACTGTTTTTTCTTGTGAGATAATCATA
Source organism: Ruminococcus flavefaciens (assembly GCA_902792235.1). Classification (GTDB taxonomy): domain Bacteria; phylum Bacillota; class Clostridia; order Oscillospirales; family Ruminococcaceae; genus Ruminococcus; species Ruminococcus flavefaciens_AE. The sequence continues at coordinate 28,179 of CADAYP010000004.1, read as the reverse complement.
TTCACGGAGCCTGCAATTTATGCCATGTTCAGTCCGCCCATTGTTGCTATAAGCGAGTATATCTCATCACTGCGGCTTCCGTCACATACGATATACAGGGAAGTACGTGTATCTTTCCGCACGTTTTCCTTCGCTTCCTCTGCGACACTGTCTACTGCCTGCAGAGGCTTGTCCGTTACAGCTGAAACTGCCGGTTTTTGTACTATGTTTGCCGAGTAGATACCGTGTACATCTGTCATTATCCTCTCTACTGCACGGTCTGCCTGCTTTGAATTCTCAAATTCAGCAACTATTCTTGTTACCATAAGTTATCTCCTTTCAATGGCATATTTGTTTGTATTATATATTTTCAATGCTCATTTTTATTATTTTTCCACAAAAGTGAAAAAATATACCTTCAAAATATTGATTTAAGATGTATTTTAGGGTATAATGTGAAATGTACGATTTTTTCCGGAAACAAAAAAGGGGGGAAGGTTTTTGGATATCAGACCAGACGATGTTCTTATGATGAAAAAGCCGCATCCGTGCGGTTCAAATGAGATGTTTGTGATACGTTCAGGTATGGATTTCAGACTCAGATGTGTCGGCTGCGGAAGAGAATTCATGATCCCCCGTAATAAAATTGAGAAAAATATTAAAAAAATAAGGCGGGAGACTGAGGGATAGACTCAGGACATTATTTCATGTTATCAATACTGGAAGGAATGATCTGATGTTTGAAAAGCTTGCCCTTATGGAGCAGAAATATGAGGAGATCAGCAATAAGCTCGCTGACCCCGATACTGTAAGCGATAATAAGCTGTATACTCAGCTTATGCGCGAATTCAAGAATATGACCCCTATCATAGAAAAGTACCGCGAGTATAAAAAGGCTGAGGCTTCGTTCGATGAAGCTAAGGAACTCCTCGATGCCGGCGGTCTTGATAAGGATTTCAAGGAAATGGCTCAGGCTGAACTTGAAGAGAATAAAGCACTTATGGAAGCCTTCACTCAGGAACTTAAAGTCCTGCTTCTCCCTAAAGACCCTAACGATGACAAAAACGTCATCATTGAGATAAGAGGCGGTGCCGGCGGTGAGGAGGCTTCTCTGTTTGCTAATTCACTCTACCGTATGTATACCATGTACGCTGAGTCAAAAGGCTGGAAGCAGGAGGTCCTTAACGCTAACCCCACTGAACTCGGCGGTTTTAAGGAAATAAGCTTCTCTATCGAGGGCGATGGTGCGTACTCACGTCTCAAATACGAGAGCGGCGTTCACCGCGTTCAGCGTGTTCCTGAAACTGAATCGCAGGGTCGTATCCATACTTCAACGGTCACTGTTGCTGTTCTCGTTGAAGCAGATGAGGTTGAACTCGAAATCAATCCCACTGACCTCAAAATCGACTATTTCCGTGCAAGCGGTGCCGGCGGTCAGCATATCAATAAAACTGAGTCTGCTGTACGTATAACTTATCTGCCGACTAATGTTGTCGTTGAGTGTCAGGACGAACGCAGTCAGCATAAGAACAAGGACAAGGCTATGAAAATACTCCGCAGCCGTATTTATGAGGCTATGCTGGAAGAACAGGCTGCTAAGGTCGCTTCTGAAAGAAAAATGCAGGTCGGTACGGGCGACCGCTCAGAACGTATTCGCACATATAATTTCCCGCAGGGAAGGCTCACCGATCACAGGATCGGTCTTACTATCTATCGCCTCGAGGACATGATGAACGGTAACCTCGATGAAGTATTCGATGCCCTCGCTACGGCAGATCAGGCTGCAAAGCTGGCAAGTCAGGAAGATTAAGCGGTTATGGAAACTCTATTGCTCGGATGCAGCGATGAGGATATTGCTCTCGCTGCTGATATGATCAAAAACGGTCAGGTGGTCGGTATCCCCACTGAGACTGTATACGGACTCGGCGCTGACGCTTCTAATGAGGCGGCTGTCAGGAACGTCTTTGCTGCAAAGGGACGCCCCGCAGATAACCCATTGATAGTTCATCTTGCCGATTTTTCACAGGCTGTCGATTTCACATCGTCGATACCTCAGCTCGCTTTTAAACTCGCAGAGCGGTTCTGCCCGGGGCCGCTTACTATGGTACTCCCTAAGAATGAGCGTATACCTATGGTGACTTCCGGCGGACTCGATACTGTCGGTATTCGTGTGCCGTCACATCCGGCTATGCACCGTATAATTGAATTGTCAGGCTGCGCTATAGCTGCGCCTTCTGCTAATACGTCAGGTCTTCCAAGTCCGACTTCGGCTGAGCACGTTATGCGCGATATGAACGGCAAGATAGCCGCTGTTGTCGATGGCGGACAGTCTGAATTCGGCGTTGAATCAACTGTTATCGCCTTCGATAGCGATAATTCGGTAAGGATCCTACGTCCCGGCGCTGTTACCCGCGAAATGCTCCTTGAGATTTGCGGCGAGGTCGTTATAGACCCTGCGATACTTCATGAAGTTGCAGAAGGTACAAAAGTCGCTTCTCCGGGTATGAAATACAAGCATTATTCCCCGAAAGCTGATATTATCATGGTTGAGTCATCACTCGCTGATTTTATCACTCTTGTCGGCGATAACTACAATGACAATGTCTGGACGCTGATCTTTGACGGCGACGAAAATGACTTCCCTTACAGATATATGACCTACGGGGCTGACAGCTCTCGTCAGGCTCACTGGCTCTTTCAGCGCCTGAGAGAACTCGATGACCTTGGTGCTGAAAAGGTCTATGTCCGCGCTCCCTCTACCGAAGGGGTCGGACTTGCAGTATATAACCGTCTCATCAGGGCGGCTGGATTCGAGGTGATAAGGATATGAACAGTCTTGAAGGCATTATGATCGTTGGTCTTACCGGTCAGACAGGTGCGGGCAAAAGTACTGTTTCCCGCGTTTTCAAGGATAACGGGTTCGCTGTTATCAATGCGGATACAATTGCGAGAAATGTCGTCGAAAAGGGCAGTAAGTGCCTTGAAGAGATATCTGACTTCTTCGGATGCGATATCCTCAATCCTGACAAGTCTCTCAACAGAAAGGCTCTCGCTAAAATCGTTTTCACTGACAAGTGCAAGCTCGATTCTCTCAATACTATTATCTATCCTTATATCACCGGAGAGATACTCCGTCAGATCAGAGACTTTTCTCAGAACGGCGAAAAACTCATTCTCCTCGATGCGCCTACTCTTTTCGAGAGCCGCGCTGACGACTTCTGCGAGATCATTATTTCCGTTATCGCAGAGCCTGAAGTAAGAGAAAAACGTATCATCGAACGCGATGGTCTTACTCGTGAACAGGCTGCTGAACGTATGAATTCTCAGCTCGATGAGGAGTTTTTCGTGTCTCATTCCGATTATATTATCGGCAACAACGATTCTATCGAGACCGTTAACGCTATTTCGCGCGAGGTCTCTGATAAGATAAAGGATATTTACTACGACCGTATCGCTGCGGCGTCAGTCGCTGAGTAAATACAGGAAGGAGCTTTTTTAACATGGGCGAAAAGAATAAAATATCAAAAGAACTTAAGGAAAAGCTTTTCCTCAAGCGCAAGAACGGCTTTACAAGGATAAGCAGTGAGGACGAAAAGGCTTCATTTGCTTTTGCTGACGATTACAAGGCTTTCCTTGATACTGCTAAAACTGAGCGTGAGGCTGTGGAGGAGGCTCTCAGACTCCTTAAAGAAAACGGCTTCACTGAATACAAGAAGGGTATGAAACTCAAAGCCGGCGATAAAATTTACCGCAATAACCGCGGTAAGGCTATTCTCATGGCTGTTATTGGTACCGCTCCTATTGAAGAAGGTGTGAGACTCTGTGCGGCTCACATCGACTCCCCGAGACTTGACCTCAAGCAGAATCCTCTCTATGAGGACAATGAGCTCGCTCTCTTCAAGACCCACTACTACGGCGGTATTAAAAAATACCAGTGGACTACTATTCCTATGGCTCTCCACGGTGTTATCATAAAGGCTGACGGCTCTAAGGTGAGCGTTTCTATCGGTGAGGACGAGAATGACCCTGTTTTCTGCGTTACTGACCTTCTCCCTCATCTTGCTACTGAGCAGATGACGCGTACTGCTACTAAACTCATAAAAGGCGAAGACCTCAACCTCCTCATCGGCTCTATTCCATTCCGTGAGGACGAAACAAGTGAGGCTGTTAAGCTGAATATCCTCAATATCCTCTTCGAGAAGTACGGTATCACTGAGGCTGACTTCATCTCATCTGAGCTTGAAGCTGTTCCCGCTTTCAAGGCAAGAGATATCGGCTTCGACAGAAGCCTCATCGGCGGATACGGTCACGACGACCGCTGCTGCTCATATCCCGCTCTCAGAGCTACTCTCGACTGCAATGCTCCTGTTCATACTGCTGTTACTGTTCTCACTGATAAGGAAGAGACTGGCAGTGATGGAAATACCGGTCTTTGCTCGTCTTACCTCGAATACTTCATTCACGATATCGCTGAGTCACTTGGTGCTAAGGGCAGAGATGTCCTTTCTGCTTCTGAGTGTCTTTCCGCTGACGTTAATGCTGCTTTCGACCCGACTTATCCTGAGGTCAATGAGCGCAATAACTGCGCATACGTCAACAAGGGTGTGTGCATAACAAAGTATACAGGCGCTCGCGGTAAGTCTGGTACTTCCGACGCTTCAGCTGAGTTCGCAGGTCGCATCAGACGTCTCATGGACAGCCGTGATGTCATCTGGCAGACAGGTGAACTCGGTAAAGTCGATGCCGGCGGCGGCGGAACTGTTGCTGCTTATATCGCTAACCTCGATGTTGATACTATCGACATGGGTGTTCCGGTACTCTCTATGCACGCTCCGTTTGAGGTGATTTCTAAACTCGACCTCTTCATGGCTTACAAGGCTTTTGCTGCTTTTATTGCTGATTGATATTATTTGGGACAGATCAGGTGTTAATACCCTATCTGTCCCATGTTCTATCTTGACAAGCTTTTAAGTCCGGTATATAATATATGTGTCAGCAATAATCGTTTATTGCCCCCGAATTCTGTTCGGAGAGCGCATTTCGCGCAGACATTAGTATAGGTGACATTTTTTTGAAATGAGGTAATGAAATGAAAAAAATAATAGCTGTTGCCGCTTTATTAGCTGTGGCTGCAATGTTTACAGGATGCGGAAAAGATGTATCAGAATCTTCCGATTTCAAGGCTCCGACAACTGCCGCTTCAACTTCTGAAACTGCTTCTGAATCAGCGTCAGATGCTTCATCTGTTCCGACTGAGACGACATCTGTTACAAGTGAAACTGCTTCTGCATCTGCTGACACTCAGGAAACTGCTGACATCAGTGATCTTGCTGGTTACTGGTATGTTGACGGTGATTATAACCTCGGTTGGATTCATGTCTCTGCTGACGGTAAATATGAGTGCTTTCAGCCTGACGGCAACAGAACCGATACAGGTATGATAGAGTATGGTGCTGTTGATGAATCGGGCAATAAGGGGTATATATTCAATTCTGATTTGTCTGACTCTGTTATGAGCTTTACTCGCAGTGATGATTCAAACCTTAACCCTGTTACTGAGTATGAACAGCATTATGTTAGACTGTACGGTGAGGGTGGACTCGGCGACGACGGACGCGGTGATGATGAAGTTAATTCCGCAGATGCTTTTGTCGGTCGCTGGGGCAGTGAGAGAGCTTATATCACCATTGAGGACAAGGGTGATGGAACTTTCCGTGCGCTTGTTACATGGTCATCAAGTGCCGCTTCTCATGTTGAGTGGGACTATCCGCTCGTATTTGACGGTGAGAACCTCGTCTGCGACGGTAATGGTATTCAGACACTCGTTGAGTACTCTTCTCCTGATTCTGAGCCTGATAGAAAGGTTGTCCTTGAGAATTGCAGTGCGAAGTTTGAACTCCGTCCTGATGGACTGTTCTGGAATGACTTATCTGAACACTCTGCCGATGATAAAATCTTCATCAAGACATGATTGTGGCTTAAAAAAGTCCCTGAAACATCGTTTCAGGGACTTTTTTTCCAGTATTCGTATTCGAGACTTTCTATGTAATCAGGGGTTATTATTTCCTTTCCCACTGTATCAGAGGCTCGCAGAAATATCGGCTGCGACATGAATCCCTCTGTGTCTATTTCGACTATGTAGTTGTTTTCTTTGTCAGCTCTGAGAAGAAATAATCGTATTTGCTTCATCTCTTCTCCGTCCTGCACCTTATATCCGAGACATCTGCCGGTATCGTCACTGTCAATGCCTTTTTTCAGTGTTCCATATGGGATATAGGTCCTTCCGCCATACTCTATTGACTGGTAAGTATCGTCTTTGTTGTCAGGATTAATGAATGTGCCTGTATTAAACGCTGTAGCGTCGGCAGGAAGTTCGTAGTCTATACTTTTTCCGCAGCTTGTCAGCGCTATTGCTGCTATCACTATCAGAATCGTAAATATTGACTTTTTCATCAGTATTCTTCTATGAACCTGTCTTTGAACATTCGATATGCACTCTTGTTTTCATCCTGTGGGTCGAGGTCTACATTTCGCGCACTTTCCTTCCACTCTGAATCGCTCGGAAGTACATCATATGCAAGATTATGCTGTTTCCACTCACGTGCCATATCGTCGGCGGTACGGTAGTCTGTATAGTCGGCAGTGTGTATCGGGTGCTCGTCAGAAAGTGCCTGACATATCTTCTCGATGTCGCTGAAATTACGTATCTGATAAGAGTCTATCACCTGCCACTTATCGGGTATATAGTTAGCGTGATAGACTGTGTCATTATACGTGAATGTGTACTCGTACCCGTCACCGTCAACATCGCTTAATGCGATGTCGGCGGGCGAGTTAAGGAGAGCTGGATATCTTTCTTCGGTGGCTGTTTCAGTTGTTTCAGGCTCAGTTTCGGTTACTGTGGTTTCAGTTACCGGTGCCGCAGACGTGTTCTCAGTTTCAGTAACTGGTTCAGGTACCGAGCTTTCAACCGGTACAGCCGGTATCTCTGTACAGCCTGTTGCTAATGCAAGTGCGGCTGAGAGAAGTATCATTCTTTTATATTTCATTTCCTTTGTTCATCAGCTATTGTAATATTTCTTGATGAGCTCTCTGTTTTCTTTGGTGTCGATTATAAAGAGCTGGTAGCCATTGCTTCTTATCATTGCTATCGGCTTTTCATCTATTACTATCGGCTTTGCTGTTTCGATAAGCTTTTCAAGATACTTGTTTGCTCGAACTGGTATCTCAGATTCGGAGTCGTAAAAGTCTGTGCTGTTAGGGAAGATGCTTACAAGCGTATCAAGCTTTGCAAATCTTTCATTGTCGTTGCTGTCGTAATCGTAATAATAATGATTTCTGAGTACGCTGAACGGCTGATGCTCAAGGTCTTCCTTCTGCTCAAATGTCTCCCTTACGTCATAGTAAAGTGCCGGGTATTTTCTTATCGAGAAGCCGGAGCCGTAAGTGCTGGTATTATCTATTGCGGTTATGTCGATGGGTGCAATGTCAACTCCGAGAGCTTCCTTTGTATTCTCAAACGAATCAAGTACCCAGTAATCGCCGAGGTAGCAGTATACATTGCCTTCCATAAGGTCGGATTCTGTCATGTTTTTGAGGTCTTCTTCGTATGCCTTACTTATTGAATCGATCTCTTTTCTGGTGAATGACTTAGTTAACGCTACCTGATGAAGCTTGTTGAGTATAGTGCATCTTAACGGTCTGTTTGAGTTCTCTGCCTCATCAGAATTTGAATATTCGTGTGCATAGTTTACAAGGTTATATGCGATTTCATTTTGTGCATATGATGCGTATTCGTCAGATGTGAGTACTCCCTTTATGATGTCGGCAAGCATATAGCTTGGTACATAATAACTTCTTTGGGTACTTGTTCCATAGAATGTGCGATAGCTTATATTTATGGTTGTTGAATCGCCGTGGCCGCCCTCAAGTTTATCAAAATCAATATAGTCGTAGGAGTAATTGTCAAAGTTGAAGTGTCTGTCGACTGCTTCTTTGTTAAGTGCGATTACGGATTTGATAACGTCCTTATCACGGAATGTTACCTCTTCGATATAGTAGGGGAGTATAGCATCGTCTTCTATTCCGATATTTACGCTCTCAACGCTGACTGCTGACGGTACACGGCGTGATGCTCCGAATCCGTTTGTGATATTGCAGAATCCGCATATCATGTAAACTCCTATAACTGTCGCTATAAATCCTATAGGGGCAGTCCAGAATTTCTTGAATCCGCGGCGTGTTATCACTTCCATGATAAACCAGCCTACTGCACACATTATTACTGCGGGGATAGAGGTTATTCCGTTTGAGATGAAAAGTGACATGATACAGAATACAGATGCTCCGAATATCATGTAGAAAAATGCCTTGTATACATAAGGCTTTGATACGCTTTCTGCCTTTCTGAAATGATTGAGCAGAAATGCCGCTGCAAGGTATATAACAGTCATGATGACGGTTACTATTATCCAGCGTATGAACATTGAATTATAGTACTGCATCATCCCGCCGTTTATTGTGTCACGGGGAGCGTTAGACATGAATTCTAAAATGAATGCTGCTACGCCAATAGGTGATGTTGCTGTGAAAAGTGGACTTGTTACGATGTTTTCAAATACCATTCCGTAGCTTGATGCACTTATTACTGCAAACCATAAGCAAGCTATAACGGAGGGTATCATTACATTTACTGCCAGTACACTGTATATCGCCTCAAATGTGCTTCCGCAGAATACTATCGAGAGAATTGAAACTGTGTAAAGCATTACCATTCCGACAAGTTCTGCTACGACCATCATTATCAGATTAGGCAGTATTTCGGATATTTGGGAAGTGTCTATAAACATACTTCCTGTTGCGTAGATTATTAGACTAAGTATGGACGCACATACAGCAGGTATCATGTATATGCAGAGTCCTGAAAGATAGTCTGCAAAGAAGCGCTGTGTTGTGCTGAGCGGAAGTGAATAGTTCATGTCAACTATTGATTTCCGGTAGAGGTAGTCATAATGGAAAAGCGCTATTACGATTCCAAGCAATATGCCGACTATTATAGTTACTGTACCGAGCATTATGAACGGTACTACTATTAGGTATAATTCATCGTAATCGAGTGTTGGATTCGCATTTTCAAGTTCGGATATCTTCATTAATGCAAGTGCCGCTCCTGTGATTACAGGGAGTCCGAGAAGTTCGAGTACGATGTTTATTATAAGTAGTCTTCTGTTTGAAGCAAGGTCGGTAATGAAGCGCCTGCCGAAAAAGCTTTTATTTGCCGATGTCGTTGCTGTCATAGCCGAGCACCTCCAGTTCATAGATGAATATTTCTTCGAGTGTAAGCGGTATCATTTCAAGAAGAAGCGGGTCCTTTGGCGCAAATGCTGCCTTGACCGTGTTTTCGTCGCCCTTTGCGATGATGTAGTATATACTCTGACTGCGTTCAAAGTGGAGTATTTCAATTCCTGTTGAGGCGATGTCTTCTCTTGTGTATTCAACAGGTGTTCCGTCGGGATTCTTCGGGAATACTACCTGTATCTTGTGTACCTCGCCCTTGAGACTGTCTATCTCGCGTGCGAATACTATCTTTCCGTTGTGAAGCAGTGCTGCGGTATCACAGACCTCGTTTATCTCCTTGAGATTGTGCGAGGAGATAATTGTGGTAAGCTGACGGTCGAGCATCGCGTCAACGAGCATTTTCTTTACGATGATTCGCATTGTCGGGTCGAGACCGTCAAATGCTTCGTCAAGAAGAAGATAATCAGTCCGGCAGGCGAGTCCGATTATAACTATCGCCTGACGCTTCATGCCCTTTGAAAATGTGTTTATCTTCTTGTTGAGCGGCAGATTTATTCGCTGTCGCAGATTCTCGAATACTTCGTCTGAAAAGTTCGGGTAGTAGTTCTTGTAGTAGTTCTTGAGTTTTTTCAGTGTGAAACTACCGAACTGTACCGTTTCGTCGTTGATGAAAAATACTTTCTGCTTGATTTTTACATTGTCGTATACCGGTTCTCCGTCGATGAGGACTTCTCCGCTTTCCTGTTTGTAGATACCCGAGAGAAGTCTCAGTATAGTGGATTTACCGGCTCCGTTTGAACCGAGAAGTCCGTAAGCAGTTCCTTTTTCTATTTTCAGGTCAACGCCGGCAAGCGCTGTAAAGCTATCGAACTTTTTTACTGTGTTTTTTAGTTCAATCATAGAAGTTCTCCTTTCTCATGCTTGTCGTAAATGTTGTCGATATGCTGCTTTAGTGTGTCGCGGGGGATTCCGCGCTGAAATGATGCTTCTGCTGCTTCATCGAAATCTGTCAGTACGGCGCTCTGGAATACACTGCTGTCGGGTTTGGCTATGAAGCTTCCGCGTCCCGGAACAGAATAGATTATTCCATTGCGTTCAAGTTCCTGATAGGCTTTCGCGACAGTGTTGGGGTTTACGCCGGTGTTCTTCGCAAGTGCCCGCACACTTGGAAGCTGGTCGTTTTCAGAAAGTGTTCCCTTGACTATGAGAGATATGATATTATCGTGTATCTGCTCATATATAGGGATTCTACTTGTTAGGTCAATAGAGAACATAGACTATCTCCTTTCTGTAGCAAGTGTACTATATCGAGTAATACGGATATTACACTTACATAATAGCACGTTTATATTCGTTTGTCAATACTTTTTTTGAAAATTTTTTCAGCAGGGGAGTATTCATTCGCCTGTTATTGAAATTACGGCGATTGTGTGATATAATGATTACGTAATACTGCTTAGGAGGTTTATTATGTTCCGGATACTTGTTGTTGAAGACGACCGTGACCTGCGTGAGCTTTTTTGCCGTACTCTTACGAAAAACAGCTTCGGTGCGATTGGTGCGGAAAATGCCGACAAGGCTTTAGAAGTGCTTGATACTGAATACATCGACCTCATTATTTCTGATGTTATGATGGCTGGTATGAACGGATTCGATTTCATCAGAGAACTCCGCGAGTCCGGAAACGATGTTCCTGTTATTATTATTACCGCAAAGGGCGATATTACGGATAAAAGGAACGGTTTTGGTTCGGGTGCGGACGATTATATGGTCAAACCTGTTGACCTGAACGAAATGATAATGCGCGTTACAGCTTTGCTGAGACGTGCTAAGAGTGCAAGCGAGAAAAAACTCACATTCGGCGGTACTGTTCTCGAATACACTACGTGGACCGTCACTGACAATTCGGGCGGTCAGATACTCCCGCAGAAAGAGTTCATGCTTCTGTATAAGCTTCTCTCTTATCCGGGTCAGATTTTTACACGTCAACAAATACTCGACGATATATGGGGCATTGAGGAGGTCATTGACTCGCATACTCTTGATGTTCACATCAGCAGACTTCGCGAACGTTTCAGAAATAACCCCGATTTCAAAATCGTTACTATACGCGGACTCGGTTACAGGGCTGTGAAAAATGATTAATAATAAGAAACCTATCGAGATGCGGCACTATAAACGTCTCACACGCAGACTAACGATCGCATTCTTCGCTACTATATTCGCTCTTTTGCTCATACTCGTGATGTTCATGTTCCTGCTCGAAAAGCTCGGAGTCAATTTCGGTACAGGTGCTTTTCCGGCTTACGGCGGACTGAGTATATATATTATCAGTGTCGTTCTTGCTTCTGCTCTTTCGTATTTTGCAGTCTGGAACATTTTCCGTCCGCTTTCAGATATCAGCAAGGCTACTAAAAAAATCGCACAGGGCGATTACAGTGTACGGCTCGAATACAGGGGCAGAGTCAAGGAACTTGCGGAATCTGTCGAGAATTTCAATGACATGGCTCAGGAACTCAACTCTATAGAAATGATACGTAATGACTTCATCGCTAACGTCTCACATGAGTTCAAAACTCCGCTTTCGTCGCTTAATGGGTACCTCACTCTGCTTCAGGACCCGTCAATTTCCGAGGAGGAGCGTGCTGAGTACATTTCAAAGGCTTTTTTCAGTATCGAAAAACTCAACGACCTTACTGAAAATATCCTCAGACTCTCTAAACTTGAAAATCAGGTCGCACTTGATGCTCCTGATGAGTACCGTCTCGATGAACAGCTTCGCGAGGCGATCGTTCTCCTTGAACCTAAGTGGAACAGCCGTAATATCTCTTTTGACCTTGATTTGCCTGAACTCGTTATACGCGGGCAGCAGTCGCTCTTGTTTCAGGTATGGACTAATCTCATCAGCAATGCGATAAAGTTTTCCGATGAGGACGGCACTATTACCGTCAAGCTTGAAGAGTCGCCGCACCATTACAAGGTTTTTATCAGCGACGAAGGTATCGGTATGTCAGAGGAGCAGCAGCGGCATATCTTTGATAAATTCTATCAGGCAGACAGCTCTCGTCAGTCTCAGGGAAACGGTCTCGGTCTTGCACTCAGCAAAGAAATCGTTACCCGCTGCGGCGGAAAAATCTATGTTACAAGTAAGCCTGATGAAGGTTCTGTATTTCTTGTAAGTCTGAAAAAGGAGGACGCAAATGACTAAAATTGACCTTTTAACAGGTATTCTCGGTTCGGGTAAGACTACGTTTCTGCTTCACTATGCACGTCATCTCATTGACTGCGGTCTGCGTATTGCAATACTTGTGAATGACCTCGGTGCTGTTAACGTAGATATGCTCATGCTCTCAGACCTGAAATGCGATAACTGTCAGCTTGAAATGATAGCGGGTACTGCCGACCCTTGCTGCCACAGGAGAAGATTCAAAACTCAGCTCATTTCTCTCGGTATGCAGCACTTCGACCGCGTTATCGTTGAACCGTCCGGTGTCTTTGATATGGACGAATTCTTTGATATTCTGCATGAGTCTCCACTCGATAATTGGTTTGAAGTTGGAAGTATTATCGGTATCATCGACCCTGAATCCGATGACAGAATGACCGAACAGATGGAGTATCTGTTCGCTTCGGAAGCATCGTGCTGCGGTAAACTCGTTGTCAGCAAGTATAATGCTGATGTCGATGTTAAAAAAATGATAGAGCACCTTAATTCGGCTCTTGAAGAGATTAAATGTGACCGCAGATTTGCTGTGAAAGATGTTATCGCGAAAGACTGGAATGAACTGAATAACGACGATTTCAGTGCCATTATGAATTCAGGGTATCGCAGTTCAAGCTATGTAAAAAAATTCAGAGCCGACGAAATCCTCAGCTCTGTTCGGTATTTTATGCATATTTCTATTCCTGATGACAGGATAGTTACTGTTATCAGTGACATCATGCGCGATGAAAAATGCGGACGTATTTTCCGTATCAAGGGTTCGCTTTTTACTGAAAAATATGGCTGGCTGAAGATAAACGCTATGCCCGATAAAATCGAAACTGACCCCGTCAGCGATGGACAGTCAGTACTGATAGTTATCGGCGATTACCTCGACCGTGAGGCTATCGACTCGCACCTCACGGAATTTAATTCCGACCCCGAATATGTTTCTATATGAAAAATCCCCCTTATCTGCCGATAAGGGGGTGTTTTTATGATATGTGTCTGCCTTTGCCTTTTTTTCGCTTTTCAATCGGTTTTTCCCTGCCGCCCATGTCCTCAAAAACAGGTTCTTCGTCGATGTCTTCAAATCCGTCGGTACGTTCAGGGTTTATCTCGCCCTTCTCTTCGTAGTACGGGTCGATGACGTATTTTTGTATAACCGGGTAGCTGTTGAAGCAGGCTATGAACCACATCAGTGCTGCCGGGAAAAACGGCAGTACAAGCATGAAAAGCGGCATTGCGTACATCAGCAGTATTACCATCACTGACGCAAGTACTCCTATCATTACTGTTGTGAGTATGTTCTGTTTCAGTGACACAAATGCAAGCGCGAATGAATTCTTTATCAGATTCTTGAATGAAAGGTCTGTAGCGGTCATCATCAGGAAGATGTAGTAGTTCATCATTACGGCAACTATCGCTACGCTGAATGTCAGTACGAGCGGTACATAAAATATCTTGCCGTACTGTACCGCAAGGTCGGGGTAGACGTTGTAGCCGGCATATGCTGATGCTGCTGCAAGTACGTCAAGTATCCCTATCAGCGATGCCTTTTTGAAGTTCTGCTTGTAACCACGGAAAAAGTCACGTGTTACAAATGTGTGGCGCTCTATGATGAAGAGACGCATGACTTTGGTCAGACCGGCAAGTGCGGGACCTATGTTGACTGCAAATGTGATGAACAGTACCGCAAGTACTCCCAAGCAGACGTACGGCTGCTTGATGTAGTATATTGCCGGAAGCATCAGAAGTACCGGTATGAAGAAAAGGAAAAACAGCAGGTTCAGTCCTGCGATTTTCCACTTCTTGCGGTAGAAAATGTCGAAAAACAGCGCGATGCCTTTCTTGTGCGGAGCGTTCTTTGCTATGCCCGGACCGGCACTTTCGTAATCATTGTTTAACAGACCCAATTTTAACAATCCTCCGTTTTCTCAGAGCAGTCCCGCGAAAATGTAGTTCAGCAGCGAGTCTGCGGCAGATATAAAAAGTGATATTATCATTAGTACCGCAAAACGTATGCAGTACATTTTCAGTCCCCGGCGTTCACTGCCGACTGACTTTCCTGTGGCGAAATAAATAAGTATTCGGTTTGACGAGCGCATTGACTCCCTTACTGCAAGTATCGCTACAAGTGATACCGCAAGCGAGTACGGCAGTGCAAGTGCTGCAACTGCGGGAAGTGAACGCAGTCCGCCGACGGTGTACATCTGCGATACCGACACTCCTATGCCGATACCGCGGTAGATGAGCATTATTCCTCCGGCAGCCTGTCCGAATGCGAATGTCCCGAGCAGAAATACTGCCGTAAGAAAAATTATCTCCGACAGAAGCGTTTTTCCGAATACTGAAAATACTGTGTCTCCGCACAAAATCGGTGAAAAATACTGGTGAAGCCACGGCGATGTTTCTCCGGCTTGTTTTATTGCGGGAATTGAGCCTATGACTACTCCGGATGTAATGGCTGCGGACATTAGTGCAAGTCCGGCATTTTTTCCTGTCTGTGCGGGTATATACTGCAAATGTTTCATTTTGCACCATCCTTTCTCTTACGATAAGGATATGCAAATTGGACAAGGGTTAGAACTTATTTTGAAAGTTCATATGCCCTCTTGGTACAGCTTTCACAGCAATTCTTTACTGTTTCTTCAAGCTTGCCTTCGTAGAGACGGTCAAGTCCGGCGAGAGTAGTTCCTCCGGGTGAAGATACCATTTTTATCAGCTCGGCGATAGAATAGCCGGAATCTGTTATCATCTTTGCTGAGCCTATGAGACTCTGACTGAACAGCTCAGTCGCTGCGGCTGCGTCGATTCCTTCAGACTCGGCATAGTCGATAAATGCCTTTGCAAAGAGGTAGATGAATGCCGGAGAACTGCCGTTTATTGCGATTATCTCCTTCATCTTGTCCTTGGGGACAACTGCTGCCTTTCCGCATGAACGGAATACTCCGAGGATAAGGTCGAATTCCTCATCCGTTACTTTTTCATTGCGTGAAAGTGCAGATGCTCCTTCTCCGAGGAGAAGGGGAGTATTCGGCATTACGAGGATAACCTTTGCATCGGGGATAGTCTTTGATGCGATGAACTCGTCTGAGATTCCGGCTGCAATTGAGATTATTACCTTGTCAGGAGTAACTGCGGGTGCGGCTGCTTCGATGACAGGCTCGATAACCTGCGGCTTTACTGCGAGGAAAATGTAGCCGCATTTTTCAGTAAGCTCTGCTTCACTTCCGCAGGCTGTTACACCGTATTCAGCGAGTGACGCTACCTTGCTGCTGTCGGGGTCAAATGCAAAAAGACTGATATCTGCACCTGCCGGACTGCCTGCTATACCCTTCATGATAGCTGTTCCCATGTTGCCTGCACCTATGAATCCTATATTTATTTTACTCATTGTTATTCCACCTTTCTGTGGCTTATTCTTAATAAAATGTTGCTACTTCTTTCTCCGGCGGAGCTGCGTCTGCAAGTGAGATGACCTTGAGAACTGGTCCGGCACCGCGGTAGAGCTTGTGCTTCTGTACGCTTACCTTTGCAGATACGTTTACCCAGTGTTTTGGCTGTTTCGGCTCGAACGGAGTGTCCCATTCAGCTACTGCCCAGCAGTACTGTATGTCTTCTACACAGCAGGTCATTATATGTCTGCCAAGTGCAAAACAGCCTGCGGGGAACTTCTTATTCTTTGCGGCGAGTCCTTTGAATGTAACGGTTTTGCCGTCGTATTTTCCGGGGTCGTCCATGATGTCTCTGTACCAAAGGGCGAAGTCCTCGTCCTTGATTACTATGTTGTCGGCTTCTACATCAAACGGGAGCGGGTCTTCTATATCGTCATATGCGACCTGTCCGTCAGTGTATTCGTAGCATATTTCGGTACGGCGGCTTACTCCGCGTACGATTTTGTGGAACTCCTGTACGTCGTAGTTCTTGTCGAAACGATTGAATACCACGAGTTCACAGAGATTGAGCTTGTCTACAACGAGACTTCTCATGTTGGCGTTATAATTGAGGAACGTTGATGCATCAGCAAAGAACATCACCTGATATACTGCCCAGTTCTGCGGCATATTCTGAAAGAAATCCGATGCGTTCCACATTCCGTTGTATTCAACTACAACTCGCTCAGCATTTGTCTCCATTGCGAGACGTGCAAGGTTTGCAGTAGTCATTTCTTCCTTGCTTTCGATATTTCTTATCTCTATACAGTTCTTCTTTACAAAGCGTGAGGTGTCGTACTCCTCTATGCCCTCCTCAAAGACGAGGAGAAGTGTCTTTTCACCTGTGTTGAAGCGCTTGTCCTCTAAGGTCTCCTGAATAAACTTGGTTTTTCCTGATTCGAGAAATCCTAAAAAGAGGTATACCGGAATTGGTTCCTGATTGTTAGGCATGGTGTCCTCCTTATTCTACGCAGAATAGCTTCGCTACTGCTTCTTCGTTCAGCTTTGAACCGATAACGCAGAGTCTGCCGGTAGTTTCAGCACTGCCGTGTCTTACATCCGGCACTCCGGGTACGTAGTCGAAATGTATCCACTGTCCGTCCTCGCCTGCAACGATTCCCTTTGCACGGAGTACGATTCCGAATTTTTCTTCGTCGCCGAGTGCTTCAAGTGCGGCTTTTATTGCCTCAGGTGTGTAGGTGCGGGGTGTTTCCTTGCCCCAGCTTGTGAATACTTCATCGGCATGGTGATGATGGTCATGGTCGTGACAGCCACAGGTGCAGTCCGGACCGTGGTCATGATGATGTTCATGTTCATCATGGTCGTGGTGGCAGTGTTCATCGTGGTCATGATGATGTTCATGTTCATCATGGTCGTGGTGGTGATGATGCTCGTGACCCGCTTCTTCAAGAAGTGCCTTGAGTTCATCGTCGAGTGTGTTCTTCTGTGTCATTGCTTCAACAAGCTGCTTGCCTGTGAGTTCGTCCCACTCTGTTGTTACAATAGGTGCGGCAGAGTTGAGTGCCTTGAGCTGTTCAACTACTTCGTTGAGCTTCTCCTGTGAAAGTCCGGCTGTGTGACTGAGTATAAGGCAGCTTGCATATGTTATCTGATTGTTGAAAAATTCACCGAAATTCTTCTGATACATCTTGCACTTCTTTGCGTCAACTACTGTTGTGAAGCCGTCAAGCTCAACGTCGTGTGCGTTTATGCCGCGTACAGCGTTGATTACGTCGCTGAGTTTGCCTACGCCTGATGGCTCGATGAGTATGCGGTCAGGCTTGTATTCTTCAAGTACCTTTTCAAGTGCCTTGCCGAAGTCTCCGACGAGTGAGCAGCATATGCAGCCTGAGTTCATTTCTGTTATTTCGATTCCGGCATCTTTGAGGAATCCGCCGTCTATGCCTATCTGTCCGAATTCATTCTCGATAAGCACGAGCTTTTCACCTTTATATCCTTCGTTTATGAGCTTCTTGATAAGTGTCGTTTTACCTGCTCCGAGGAATCCTGAAAAAATTGTGATTTTTGTCATTGAGGTACACTTCTTTCAAAAAAATTTTCGCCGCAAGGAAACTGCCTTTTGGCATACATATTATATTATATCACGTTTTAAAGGCAATTGCAAGTGCTGAAAAACAGTTTTTCTGCCAGCCATGCGCACTGAACCGCCCTTTTATGAAAAGTTTGACGAAAAAATAACTTTTTTCTCTTGACAAAGACTAAAAAACATGGTATAGTAAATATACAATGTACAGTTGTTCGTCTGTGACGGACGATTTCAGATTTAGGATACAAGGATGTTCTGATATGGAAAAGAAATCTCAGCTTATCGTTGTTGACGCGCAGATTCTGCCTGACGTCTTTACTAAAGTGCTTGAAGTTAAAAAGCTGATGGCTCAGAAAGGGGAGAAGAGTTTCGCTTCTGCCTGCAAGCGAATCGGTATCTCGCGCAGTGCTTACTATAAGTACAAGGACAGCGTTTTTTCGTATGAGGAACTCTTCAACCGCAGGATAGTCAATCTTTACCTGCTTCTGAGCGACAGTCCGGGAGTCCTTTCGAGTGCTCTTGTGTTCCTTCACGGACTTAACGCTAACATCCTTACTGTTAATCAGAGTATTCCTGTTGACGGAGCAGCTGCGGTGAATATTTCACTAAGGCTCACCGAGGGTGCTCCCGATGAGATAGTTTCCCTTAATTCTATAACTGAACTTGACGGCGTTCTTGAGGCTAAGGTCCTCTCTGCCGAATAATTTCCGGAGGTTTTTTTATATGTCAGTTAAATTCGCAGTGTTAGGTCATGGTGTAGTTGGCTCGGGTGTTGTTGAGCTCTTCTACAAGAATAAAAAGAGCATCGAAAAGCATGCCGGTACTGAAATGGATATCAAGTATATCCTCGACCTCAGAGACTTCCCCGATTCGCCTTATCATGACAAGTTTACCAAGGATTTCAATGATATCGTCAACGATGACGAGGTTACTGGTGTTGCTGAGTGCATGGGCGGTGTTGAACCGGCTTTCACTTTTGTTAAGGCTTGCCTCGAAAAGGGTAAGAGCGTTTCTACTTCAAATAAGGAGCTTGTCGCTGAAAAAGGTGATATCCTCCTCAAAACTGCAAGAGAGCATAACTGCAACTTCTTCTTTGAAGCAAGTGTCGGCGGTGCTATTCCGATAATCCGTCCTCTTCACCGTTGTCTCGCCGCTAATGATATCGACAAGGTTGCCGGTATCTTAAATGGTACTACAAACTTCATCCTTACTAAAATGTATAACGATAATATGTCCTTCGCTGACGCTCTTAAGCTCGCTCAGGAACTCGGTTACGCTGAAAAAGACCCCACTGCTGATGTCGAGGGTCACGATGCCTGCCGTAAGATATGCATTATTTCTTCCCTCGTTTTCGGTAAACACGTTTATCCTAAGGACGTTTATACAAAGGGTATTTCTGAGATAGACCTCTCTGATGTTGCTTCTGCTGACGTTCTCGGTCACGCTATTAAGCTCATCGCTTCTGTAAGAAGACTTGATGACGGTCGTATTCTTCCAGCTGTTATGCCTATGCTCGTTCCTCATGAAAACGTTATGGCTGGCGTAAATGATGTATTCAACGCTGTTCTTGTTTACGGTGACGGTATCGATCAGGCTATGTTCTACGGCAGAGGTGCCGGTAAGCTCCCGACTGCAAGTGCTGTGCTCGGTGACGTAATCGAGGCTGCTAAGCATAAGGTCACTGTTTTCTCTCAGTCATGGGATTCTTCAAGCGATAACAGCTTCGTTGCTCCTGTTGAGGAACTCTCTGCACGCTGGTATTTCCGTGTTCCCGCTGACTCCAATGATGTTCCTGAGGGTGCGTATACCGATGAAAACGGTACTTCCTTCATCACTGAGGACAAGCTCACTTTCGCTCAGGCTGCTGATAAGGCTAAGTCTGTCAATGCCGCAGCTTGTATGCCTGTTCTTGAATAAGATATTGATACAATAAAGCGTTGGGGACGTCGTGTACGGCGTCCCCTTAATTGTTATATCGCGTATTATTTGTGTTCGCACAGCGAATAATAAAACAAACAGCGGAAAGACATCGTCTTTCCGCTTGTTTCATATGTTTTCCTTTGTGATGTTGCGTACCCATCTGAACTTCATGTAGTGCTTGTATACAGCAGGGATTTTTACAAATTCATCAAGTGTGAGTATGAATGCGACTGCGAGTACAGGCAGTTTCAGAACGAATGCTCCGATTAGTCCGAGTGGTACGACGAATCCCCATAGCGTGATGACATCGCAGTACATACCGAATTTGGTATCGCCGCCAGCTGGGAAAATACCAGTGATTATTGTGGAGTTCAATGAGTTGCCGATGATATAATATGCCGCGAGACACATCATGTATTTAAGGTAATACTGCGCTTGTGGTGCGAGGTGGATAACGTGCAGTACCAGCGGTGTTATTGCGAGTATGACAAGTCCCGAAGCCGCTCCTATGATAATAGAGAAGCGTACAAAGCTTCCGCCGGCTTTTTTTGCCTTTTCAAATTCGTTCCTGCCAAGCATTCCGCCAATTATTATACCTACACCTGAAGCAATGCCCCAGCACAGACTCGCAATGATTGAACGCACTATGCTTGCTATCGAATTTGCGGCAACTGCGTCTGAACCAAGATGTCCCATTATAACTGAGTACATCGTCACTCCGCCGCCCCAGCCTATCTGATTTATCAGCAGGGGAACTGTATATTTCCAGTAGTCTTTGTGCAGTTCTTTGTTGACTGAGTGAAGCATTGCGCCGATTCTCAGTGCCGGACACTGTTTTCTTGCTACCGCAGTGAGTACCATTGCTGTCTCGAATACTTTCGATAGTACCGTTGCAAGTGCCGCTCCGGTTATGCCCATTTTCGGGAAAAAGCCTACTCCGAATATCAGCAGCCAGTTGAGAAGTATATTCAGTACTACTGATGCTGACCCTATCGCTGAACTCAGTTTTGCTTTGTCACATACTTTCATCATTCCAAAATAGACCTGTGTAAATCCAGTCAGCAAGTACGATAGCGAGACTGTGCGAAGGTATTTTGCTCCGGAGTTTATCAGCGGTGTTTCCGATGTGAAAAGCATCATTAGCTGTCGCGGTATGAGGGCAGATGCAAATGTGAAAACAAGTCCCACTAACAAAATGTAGCGCATGGATATGGCTAATACCTCTTCTGCTGCTCTTTTATCGCCTTTTCCCCAGTATTGTGCGGCGAGTACGGACAGACCGAAGGTGAATGCTCCGTAAAATAAACTGAAAACGAATGCTATCTGTCCGGCAAGTGAAGAAGCGGAAAGAGAGTTCTGGTCGAGAAATCCGAGCATGAACGCATCGCTTGCAGTTACAAGTGATGCCATAAGAAACTGGAACGCTATAGGTATGACTATGGCTGTGAGTTTTTTGTATATAGTTTTATCCAATGCCATATGTTTCTCCTGATCGTTTTTTCTTCTACTATTATAATATATCTTCGCTGATATTGCAACTTTTTTCGGATGGTTGACTCTTTATACGTTTTTATGTTGTGATAATGCACAAAGACTAAACTGATAGTTTGTCCGAAGTTACTAAAAATGTTGCTGATATGTTAATTTGATAGATTTCACTTGACTTCTTTGTGTAAAAAATAGTAAAATTATAGTAGCGATTATTTTAACAGGAGGATTGTTATGGATTTTCAGACCGTTGTTGACAGTATAAGTTCGGCTGCTTGTGTAGTTTCTGTTGAAAAAATCAGTGACGACAACTATGGAACTATACGCATCGTAACCGGTAACCGTATATACATAGATTCTATCGAAAAACCTATGGGCGGAGTCGAAATGCTCGTCAGAAAATTCGTCCCTAACAGCGAATACACTAATTATCTTAACCGTGACCTCAATTTTGAAGACTCTTGCTTTAATGCTGCGGTCAAGAAAAAATGTCTTAATGCTTATGCACACCCTGCAAGATTTGATGTCTGGTTCAATATGTCGTTTATTCCGCTTGGTCCGGATGACGGCAACATCTGCTACTGCCTTTATATTATGGAGGTCAGCTTCAAGCACGATGCAAAGCGTATGTCAACTATATCATCTGATATCGCTACGTCCGTTCTTGAAACCTGTATCAAGCTTCGCAGTCCTGAGGATTTCAGGGTAACGATGAATGATGTATGTGAGGATATCCGCGAATTGTGCGATTCCGAACATTGCTGTATCCTCCTCATGGACCATGATAACCGGAAGTGTTCTGTTCTTTGTGAGGCTTTTTCTAAGGATACTGACCTGCTTCCTATGGAAAATTACGTTGATGATGCTTTCTATGATATCGCTGATTCGTGGAAGGATACTATTGCTGGCAGTAACTGCCTTATCGTTAAAAATGAACATGATATGGAAGTTGTAAAAGAACGTAATCCTGAATGGTACAAGTCTATCACAAGTGCAGGCGGAAAAACTATAGTCCTCTTCCCGCTGATCTTCAAGAATGAGCATCTTGGCTATATGTGGGCGATCAATTTCAACTCAGAGGCTGCTGATACTATCAAGGAAACTCTTGAACTTACTTCCTTTGTTCTTGCTTCAGAAATCTACAGCTATCAGATGATCGACCGTCTGCATATCCTGAGTTCACGTGATATGCTTACCGGTGTTATGAACCGTAACGAGATGAATAACTATGTTGATGAACTTGTAAACGGCAAAGGTGGCCGTGTTGTCAGTGTGCTTTTTGCTGACCTTAATGGTTTGAAAGTCGTCAATGACTGTGAAGGTCACGCTGCAGGTGATGTCATGCTGAAAAATGCTTCGTCCGCTTTGACTGAGGTGTTTCCGGAAAGTAAGGTGTTCCGTGCCGGCGGTGATGAGTTTGTCGTTATCATGCCCGGCATGAATGCTGAGCAAATGTCTGAGAAGGCTGAACTTCTCAGAAAAACTACGGAGCATTATGACAGACTTGTCTTCGCTTTGGGCGTTGCTTCGGCAGATGATATGAGTGATGTAAGGACTGCCCTTCGTGAAGCCGATGAGCGTATGTATGAGGATAAAAAGCATTACTATGAGCTTCATCCTGAGAAAAAACGCAGTGCTAATTCATGATAAGCTAATTTTATATAAGAAAACGTCAGTTTTTTAAACTGACGTCAGCTTGTCAAAAAAGTCAAATTTCATATGGAAGCAACAGGGGCGCAAAGGGGAGCCCCCTTTGGCGGTTTCGCAGAATACCGAATATGTACCGTAAATTTACGGCTCGGTAGCCCACAAATTCCGCTAAGGGAAGCACTCTAATGTTCGCCCCTACAATTTGGTTATTTTACGTTTGTATGTGTAGGGGCGAACACTGTTCGCCCGAAAAATTTTGCTTCAAATCCAGTCTTTTACAGTCTTACGTCAGTTTTTTAAACTGACGTTTTTCTTTATCTTATCTTTTGCGCCTGTCCTTTTCAGGGTGGCGGCGGTAGTATTCCTCTTTGTCTTGGTACATCTTTTCGTCGGCATTTTGCATTGCGGTGTGGATATCATAGTCACCTTTACAATATGCTGTTCCGAGTGCAAGACTTACGTCATCGGTGCTGTCAGTGAGCGATTTGAGCTGAGATATCAGCTGTTCAAGCTTCTCTTCTGTGATGTCGGGACAGAATATCACAAATTCATCACCGCCTGCACGGTATATCTCGTAATCTCCGAATGATATCTTCAATAATGCTGCTGCACGGCTGAGGAGTTTGTCTCCGGCATCGTGTCCGTCGTTGTCGTTTACTGTTTTCAGTCCGTTAAGGTCTGCAAATACAACGCCCATTGAAGTCGGCAGTGCAGTTTCGCCTGTTGTGAAGCCGTCAACTCGCTCATTCATTGCATTTCGATTGCTTACTTGAGTGAGTCCGTCGATTGTACTCTTTTCCTCAAGCTGTGAAACAAGCTGATGATTGGCAATCACTGCGGCAATAAGGAAGGTTGTGAGTTCGAGAGTTTCCTTGATTTTCTGAATTTTATCAGTGGCAAAATTAGCCGCCCATATAAATCCGACAAGCGTCTGATTATTCCGTATTGCAAAGAGTATGATATTTTTTATTCCGTGGCTCGTAAGAGAATCGTACCATACCGGGTCGCGCTCTTTTATTATGCTGAGGTCGTCAAGAAGCAGACAGTCACTGAGGGCGAGGTCTTTTTCCCATGCTTCCGCTATCTCGAAGGGAGTCCGCTCCATTTCAGCTGTAAAACCGTCGAGGTAGGCTTTCTGTATACCGTCTTTGTTGATGAAAATGCACTTCTGATTGCTTTTATCAACGGTGTATATAGCACATTTTTCAGCTCCGCATACCTTCTCTATCTCGCCTGAAGCAAGTGCCATTGCCTGATAAAAGTCTTCGGTCTCGTGAAGTTTTATACTTATATTCATTACGGCATTTGATACGTCTGCTGACTGCTGAGACATTGAATCGGTCTCTACATCATTTGAATACATGAGAATGTAAAGAGCATAAACGGTTTGCTTTTCTTTATTGCTTTGTGCATACTCCGCATCTTCAAAGATTGAAGCCGCAATTGGAATATAGAATCCTTTCAGCCATACTCCGCGTGCATTTACGTATGAATACAGCGGCTGATGTGTGCTTCCGCATTTGTATATAAAATTCTCAAAATTGAGGTCCATCCAGTATGTACGGTACGGTATGCCCGGGTAAAAATCAGGTGCATCCGGATTCATCATCAGCATTCCTGAATTCATCTGATTGACCGCCATAAGGCGTATCTCACTGAAGCTTCCGTCCTGTTGAATGTCAAATGAGTAAAGACTTGCTAAGCCGTCGATACCTTCTATCCATGACTTATATTCCATATTATGCCTCCCTTATTAAACAGCATAAGTGCTGTGGATTGTTCCGGTTTTTATATATAAATTATACACTATCACAATTTAAAATACAATGGATAAAATGTAAACAGCTGAAAAATTATATGTTTTTGCTTTTTTTAATAAACCCTTTAAAAAACAGGAAAAATGTAGTATAATTAGTATATCTTAAAAAACAAAAAACAGAGGCGTATGATGAAAATAGATATTTCAAAAAAATCTTGTTTGGCATTTCTTCTGATTTGCTTTATTATTCTTTCAGCGATAGCCTGTGCTGTTGATTTCAGAATGGAGCAGACTTTTTGTCCTCAGCCGCTTTCTGCCGGAAAACTGGACTGTATCGGAGATGCGACAAAGCTTATGATTGTTGCTCACCCCGACGATGAGACGATATGGGGCGGTGCACATCTGCTTGATGGTGGTTATTTCGTTTTATGCATTACTAATGGCAAGAATAAGCGCCGCGCTGATGAATTTCGCAGAGCTGTTGAAAAATCAGGCAATACTTCGCTGATACTTGATTATCCGGACAAAACTAATTTCGTCCGAAATGACTGGAATTATTCTAAAGAGGGGATAGAGGCTGATATTCAGCTTGTTTTGTCGGCAAAACACTGGGACTTCGTTGTTACCCATAATCCCGACGGTGAATACGGTCATATCCACCATAAAATGACTAATGCACTGACTGTTCAGGCTTTTGAGCAGACTCATTCCGCTGAAAAGCTCCTTTTCTTCGGTGATTACTACAAGGCTTCGGATATCGGAAAAGCCGGTGATACCGTCATTCCCGATGAAACTATGCGTGAAAAGCTTATTCTTTGCGATATGTATTCTTCTCAGAAACGTACCATGAATAAGCTTTCACATATGTTTCCCTATGAAAACTGGAAGGAGTATGACGAATGAATGATTCACGCAACAAGCTTTCTTTCCGGTATGACGCTCCGGCTGTCGGTGCACTCGTATTTATGACGCTGATGATTATTTTTTCCATTTCATCTGCCGATACGGTTTACGGCTCTAAAACTGATTGGGCTTCTCAGCACTATGCGATTCCGGAATACTTCCGCACACTTTTTTACGATACCGGTCAGCTTATTCCGTCGTATGCACCTAATTCCGGCGGCGGGGAAAATATATTCAATCTTTCGTATTACGGTCTGCTGTCACCGCTGATACTTCCTTCGTATCTGTTGCCGTCTGTCCCTATGGGTACGTACATTATCGTAACGTCAGTTGCCGCGGCACTGGTTTCAGAATGCGAATTATATTTTCTTCTGCGGCGACGTTATTCTTCGGCAGTCTCACTGCTTTCAACCGTGTTTTTTGCACTTTCTGTGCCGCTGATACTCAATACTCACAGGCAGATCATGTTCACCTCGTTTATGCCGTTTCTGCTTATGTCACTTCACGGTGCAGAGTCTTTTTTTAAGTCAGGAAAGAAAACTATCCTCGCGTCAGGTGTTTTCCTCATGGTGATGTGCAATTACTATTTTGCACCGTCTGCGGTTATTGCTGTTTTTATGTACGGGATTTGGCTCGCTTTAGGTGAAGAGCCGAAGTCTGTGTTCAAAAAGCTATTACCGTTTTCTCTTTGCATTTTTGCTGGAATATGCGCTTCGGCTGTGCTTATTCTTCCGACTGCTTACGGTCTTTTCGCTAACAGAGGTAATTCCGGTGAATCATCTGTTCTGAAAATGCTCGTTCCTGAATTGAGAATTGATAAACTTACATATTATAACTCTCCGATGGGACTTTCTGCTTTCGGAGTATTTGCGGCACTCTATTTCCTTGTCAAGGGCGGCAGACAGCAGAGGTTCGTTTCGGCAACTGTTCTGTCATTTGCTGTTTTCCCTGTAACTCTATATATTCTGAATGGCACTCTCTATACCGACCCTAAGGTGCTTTTTCCATTTCTGCCTATGGCTTTGACTCTTACTGCGGATATGCTGAATGTACTTCCTTATCTCAAAAGCCGGAAAACTTTAGCTCTGTTTATCTCTTTCTCTGTTATCGCTTTTTTTACAGGCGGTATGACCGTTATGACCGGTGCTTACCTTGTTGACGCTTTTATTGTTGCGGTGGGTATCTCACTATGTATCTTTACTCACAAACGAGTTTTTATCGGTGCTTTTTTTGCTGTTCCCATATTTGTCTGTCTTTTTGGTAATCACTACGATAAGCTGACTTCAAGAAAAAGCTATGAGACGGTTAATTCTTCATCTGTTACTAAGCTGATTTCAGAACTTCCTGATGATGAACTGTACCGCACGGCTGTCGATACGGAAAGACTTTACTCTGTCAATAAAATCTATTCGCCCCGACATTACAGTGACACCGTGTACTCATCTCTTCATTCACAGGACTATAACAATTTCTATTTCAATGAGATGTTCAACGAAAACGAGTTCCGCAATTCTGCACTGACAGTTCGCTCTAAAAATCCATTTTTTAATTCTTTCATGGGGGATAGGTATTACATTTCAAATCGTCCGGTCTCGTTCTATGGTTTTGAACTGGCTGACTCTGTAGACGGCTTTGACATCTACGTGAATAAAAATGCTTTTCCGCTTGCATATGTTCGTGATGATATTATGAGTGAGCGGCAGTACCGCACGCTTGTTTATCCCGATAATATCGCCGCATTGCTGAACTATACGATTGTTCCGACAGATGTGCCCGATGTAAAGTTCTGTTCAGGTTACGAAAAAGTCGACATCAGCGATATTTTCGACAGTGCAGTTTCTGAATCAGTCGGCATGGAAAAAGTAATATCTACTGAAAACGGCAGGGCAGAGTTTGAATATGTGCTTCCTGAATCTGTCCGCGGAAAGTTGCTTCTGCTCCGCTTCAATGTTGCTGACCCATCTGAAAAAGATAATCGCAACTGGGAAAATAAGGGAGATGTACGTATAACTATTAACGGAGTCAGGAATACTCTCAGTGACCCGTCATGGAAATACCATAACTGCAACAATTCGTTTGAATATGTTATCTCAGACATGAGCGATAAACTCGATATTGTAATGACTGGTGAGGATATACGTATCTCCGGAATTGATGCTTATGTACTTCCACCGGAGAAACTATCTGAACCTTTAACACGTATTACACCTTTTATTGCGGATATGTCCGAAACCCACGGTGATGTCATTTCGGGTACTATATGCCATCAGTGTGACAGCATTGTATGTACAAGCTTTGTTATGCATGAGGGATTCAGAGTTTGGGTGGACGGTGAAGAAACTGTGCCGGTAAAAGTTGATACCGCATTCCTTGGTTTTCCTGTTAAAAGCGGAAGTCACAGAATAGTTATCAAGTTTACCGCTCCTATGCTTGGCGTAGGAAAATCTGTTTCGCTGATTGGTATTTTACTGCTTCTTATTTTTGCGGTTAATGATAT
>CADAYP010000003.1:0-77271 GCA_902792235.1 Ruminococcus flavefaciens | reverse complement strand
ACTGAGCTACAGAAGCACAAATGGCGACCCGGATGAGGCTCGAACTCACGACCTCTAGCGTGACAGGCTAGCGTTCTAACCAACTGAACTACCGGGCCATTTTGGTGGGGACTACAGGGCTCGAACCTGTGACCCTCTGCTTGTAAGGCAGATGCTCTCCCAGCTGAGCTAAACCCCCACAAAAGCCTTTTATTCCGCCAGTCGAACGCTGTCTTCGCAAGTCTTTCGGACCGCTCCGTTCACCGTCTTGCCCCTGACGACGATATTAATTATATCACAACGTTTCAGGTTTGTCAAGCGTTTTTTGAAAAAAATTTCAGATTTTTTCAAAAAAATTTCAAAATGACCGTATATAGCCAAAAAGTCTGACAAATTTTTTTGAGATTTTCCGTGTATTGACATGAATCCGCCTTTGATGTATAATATCTGCAAGAAAAATTTCATCCTCGGAGGCGGCTATGGAAATACTAATTATAGTCAATATTATTATCTCGCTCGCAGTTATAATCGGAGGCATCTGCATGAAACGATATTCCGACTCCCCTGCCGACTATTCTATAGGTTTCAGAACAAAACGTGCCATGTCCAGTCCGGAAGCGTGGGCATTTGCCAATAAAAAGTGCGGAAGAATATGGATAATAATCGGAATCATCAGCTTTATCGCAGCTATAGACGGCACATTTATGCCTTTCGGCTTCACCGGTTACGCAGAACTCGCAATTATGATACTGCAAATCTCAGCCCTGAGCGTTTCGGTGATAATTATTGAGTTACAGTTAAAATCCAACTTCAAATAAAGAAAGGACGGCAAGAGGAGCACTCTAAGAGCCGTCCTTTTATTTTATCAGCCTTTGAGAGCTACTCTTCTTATCTTGCCGCTGATAGTCTTCGGAAGTTCATCGCGGAACTCAACTATTCGCGGATACTTATAAGGTGCAGTATGCTTCTTTACGTAGTTCTGAATCTCTTTTTTGAGTTCTTCAGTACCTTCCGTGCCCTTAACAAGTACTATAGAAGCCTTTACCACCTGACCTCTTACAGGGTCCGGAGCCGCGCTTACACCGCATTCAAGCACATACGGAAGCTCCATGATAACGCTCTCTATCTCGAATGGTCCTATACGGTAACCGGACGACTTGATAACGTCATCAACACGTCCAACATACCAGAAATAGCCGTCCTCGTCCTTCCAGGCAGTGTCACCTGTATGGTAGAGTCCGTCATGCCATACTTCCTTTGTCTTTTCGTCGTCGTTATAGTAGCCAAGGAAAAGTCCGGCAGGAATCTTCTTGTCTACGCGGATAACTATCTCGCCTGTCTCACCGGTCTTGCAGGGATTTCCGTCGGGGTCAACGATGTCAACATCGTACATGACACTCGGCTTGCCCATTGAGCCAGGACGGCAGGTCATACCTACAAAATTGCCGATAGAAAGCGTGGTTTCAGTCTGACCGAAGCCTTCCATGAGCTTTACTCCGGTTGCATTGAGGAACTGATTATACACCTCGGGGTTAAGTGCCTCACCGGCAACAGTAGCGTACTTTATACTGCTGAGGTCGTATTTGCTGAGGTCCTCTTTTATAAAGAATCTGTACATAGTCGGCGGCGCACAGAAAGTTGTTATGTTGTACTTCTTAAACATGGGAAGTATCTTATGTGCGTCGAAGCGGTCGAAGTCGTAAACGAATACGCAGGTCTCGCTGAGCCACTGACCGTAGAGTTTGCCCCACAAAGCTTTGCCCCAACCTGTATCGGAAATAGTGAAATGGATACCATTCGGGTCAACGTTATGCCAGTAGCGGGCAGTTATGAAGTGTCCGAGAGCGTAAAGATGGCAATGTGTAGCTATTTTCGGGTAACCTGTAGTGCCTGATGTGAAGAACATGAGGTTAGGCTCTCTTCCGCACGAGAGAAGCTCAGGGTCGGTAGGACGCTCAAAAACGTCGCTCTTGTCGGATATGCCCTTATCGAAGTCTGCCCAGCCTTCACGCTCGCCGTGCACCATGATACGCATGATATCCATGCCGCACTCATCTACTGCAAGGTCAACCTGATGAGCAACATCTCCGTCGCCTGTGCAAACTATAGCCTTCACGTCAGCCGCCTTGAAGCGGTATGTGAAATCGTGCTGTACAAGCTGATTTGTAGCCGGAATTACTATTGCACCTATTTTATGGAGTGCAACTATTGAAAACCAGAACTGATAATGTCTCTTTAAAACGAGCATTACCTTGTCGCCCTTCTTTATGCCGAGCGACTTGAAATAGTTCGCAGTCATGTTTGAATACTTCTTTATATCTCCGAATGTAAAGCGTTTCTCCTGCATATCGTCAGATACGTAGATGATAGCCTGCTTATCGGGGCACTTTTCTGCGAGTGCGTCCACAACGTCAAATCCGAAGTTGAAAGTTTCCTCATTCTTGAATTCGATTTTAGTAAGTGCACCGTTCTCGTCAGTTTCGAGGCTGACGAATTTATCAGCGACAGGATTCTCGATATTTGCGAGGTCGAAATTCGTAACACCCGGAAGTATAACAGGTTCAAGGTTGGAAATAGCGTGTGTAGGCTTTTCATTCTGTCCGAATACTACAGCGTAGAACTTGCACTCCTGACCGCCTACTGCCCACTCATCGTGCGGCTCAGAGCTGTCATAATAAATAGAGTCGCCCTCGCTGAGCACCTCGACATTATCGCCTACCTGTACCTTTAGCTGACCGCTTATAACGATATCAAGCTCCTGACCCTCATGAGTGTGAGGGTGGGGAACACGGAATTTTTCGTCTATATAAGGAATGGTCACAAGGAAAGGTTCGCCTATTTTATTTCTGAATTTAGGAGCAAGGCGGAGATAGCTGAGTCCTTTTCTTCTCGCGATAGGGAGTCCCTCACCTGCTCTTGTGATGTCAAAGCTGTTGATACGCGGAGATTCACCTTCCATGAGGTCGGCTATCTCGACACCGCATATATTTGCAAACTTATATATAAAAGTGAAGCTGAAATCCTTAGCTCCGCCCTCATATGCGAGGTATTCATAAGTGGAAACGCCGACTTTCTCAGCCATTTCCTCCGGAGTATAACCCACTGATTCACGAGTAAGCCTTATTCGCTCAGCGACCTCTCTTATTTTATATTCTGGGGTTAACACGTCGTTCATAGCAAGCCTGCTCCTTTCTTATGATTTGTCCTTCGGGACATCGGAATGCGGAAAAATCATGCCTATACCATGCATTCCCCGCCTATATTTACACAAAAATAATTATATCACTGACATAGGATATTGTCAACCGGATTTTCGCCGTCTCAATGCGGAAAGTTTTATATACGCTCTGTAATATTTCGATGAAAATTTCAACTTTTGTAATACTCCGAAAAATGTAATATTCCATGTGTTTTGTACTCTCTGTACCGCGATATTATTACAAAAACCAATATTCTTCACCAGTATCACCCGCGGTATATTTTTCCTTTGTACAAAATGTAGAATTTAATTGTGCAAAGCGCCAAAACCTCTTTTTCCCCCTTTAAAAAATTATATAACTGTGTTAAAATACTTATAGGCAGTAATTAAACGTCAGGAGGTGTATTAATTTGAATATGAAGCGGTTACTATCAAAGATAACTGCGGTCGTCTCAGCTGTAACACTACTTTGCTTCGTATCTGACTTCTCATCTACCGACACAACTGCCGCTGATGTATCGCAGGATAAACTCGATTCGCTCACCAAAACAATGGAGATACTTATAAATGAAGCACGCTCTGAACTCGGTTTACAGCCGGTTTATGTTGTGCCGTATCTCTGCGAAGTCTCCGCATTAAGGGCTAAAGAGACTTCTTTCAAATTCAGCCACTACCGTCCGTCTCAGGCAGAAATAGACGCCGGAGTCAGTGACCCGAACGACAATACGCTAAAGTTTTCTACCGCTATCGACCTCGACATCGCTCCTTATTTTTACTGTGCCGAGAATATAGCAGGCGGAAATGCCACGGCAGAAGCTACGTTCAATCAGTGGAAAAATTCTGCGCGTCACTGGAAAGCTATCACAAACCCCAATATCACTCATATGGGCGCAGGCGTTGCCTATGTCCCTGATTCAACTTATAAATTCTACTGGGAAACTCTCTTCATTCAGACCGATAAGGTATTCAATGACCAGTTTCTTCCCCAAAGATACGATGTAGTCCCCAAGGGATGCGGAGATATCAACGGTGATGACCGTGTCGATACATTCGATTTCGTAGTCCTCGCGGACTATATCGACAGGAAACGAGAAGGAAAAGCGGCTTATCTCAACGCTCTTCAACTCGAAGCTGCCGACTGTTTCAAAGACGGCGCTGTTACCGATGCAGACGCTAAAGTTCTGCAAAGGTTCGTCCTAGGTGAGTACAAGGTACTCCCATTCAGATTCTGAAATCATAATCTTTAAAGGTGTGTTCATTGAACAGCGGACCCGGTCGTTACAAGACCGGGTCTTCTGTTTTGTAAACGCTGAGTTTTCAACATAACTATTGCCTTTTCAAAAATAATATGTTATAATGTATGTGTATATTTTTTCAAAGGACGTGGTCACTTATGTCTGAAAACTACGACGTTATAATCGCAGGCTGCGGTGCAGCCGGACTCTATGCTGCTATAAACCTCCCCTCCGAGCTGAATATTCTTATTATCTGCAAACGCGAACTCACGCTCTGCAACTCTATGCTCGCTCAGGGCGGTATCGCCGGAGTTTACAATTCTCCGACCGATAATATACAGTATCACCAGAACGATACCCTCATCGCAGGCGGATTCAAAAACAACGTTGATGCCGTTCACACCCTCGTAAGCGAAGCCGCTCAGGACCTCGAACGTATCATCGAACTCGGTGTCGATTTCGACAAGAATCCAGACGGCACTTATCACCGCACTCTCGAAGGCGGTCACAGTCACCACCGTATTTTCCACCACGCCGACGCTACAGGCAAGGAGATTACTTCTACACTGCTCGAAAATGTTCAGAAACTCCCTAATGTCAAAATTATGGAGAATACTATCATGTGCAGCGTGAAACAGACCTCTACCGGCTACTCCGCTTTCCTTAAAAAGCAGGACGATACCTACCTCACTGCCAACTGCCACTTCATGATACTCGCAACAGGCGGTATCGGCAGAGTTTACCAGTTTACGACCAATTCTGCTATCGCTACCGGCGACGGTATTACTTTCGCATACGAAATGGGCGCGAAAATCAAGAATCTCAGCTATGTACAGTTCCACCCGACTGCCTTCAACAACCGCGCTACACGTGAATGTTTCCTTATTTCCGAGGCAGTGCGCGGTGAAGGTGCATACCTCCTCAACTGCAAAAAGGAGCGTTTCATGCACAACTACGACGAGCGCCTTGAACTTGCGCCGAGAGACGTTGTGTCACATTCTATCATTCTTGAATCACGCAAGCAGAACTCTACCGATTTCTACCTCGACATAAGCTACAAGGACAGCGATTTCCTCAAAAAACGCTTTCCGATGATATACCGCAATCTCCTCGACCAGGGATTCGACCTTACTAAGGAACCTGTTCCGATTTTCCCATGTCAGCACTACCTCATGGGCGGAATCGATGTTGACAAAAACTCCGAGACTACCCTCACCAACCTCTATGCCTGCGGTGAATGCTCGCATACCGGTGTTCACGGAGGAAACCGTCTCGCAAGCAATTCTCTGCTCGAAGCACTCGTATTTTCGCGTCACGCAGCCGCTCACATCGCTTCAAAGATGAATACTGTCCCCGATAATTTCGAGGAGGCTGACTTCGACGCTCATATCGGTGCTGACCGCATACCCAAGGGTATCCGTACCGAAACACGCAAAATCATGCAGGATAGTCACTTCGTTATCCCAGATAAAAAAGCCGCAGCAGCAGGCTTCCGCCGCGTAAAGGAAATACGCGAAGACCTCCTGAAAGGCGGCTACCTCGTTGATGCTGACTATGTCCTCGCAAAATCTATCGTTACCGTCGCTTATATTATACTCGGCGAGGTAATGCAGTAAGAACGATACAAAAGAAAGAAAGGAAAAAATGCCGGATGAATATACAGAAACGACTTGCAGCCGCTGCCATTGCCACAGCTCTGCTGCCGGTATTTCCGACAACTGAAACTACTGCCGCTGAAGAAAGTACTCTCATGTACGACATCAACGGCGACCTGACTATCGGTGCAGCCGATATGGTAATGCTCAGCAAGTACCTTCTCGGCGCTCATGGAATAACCGACGCAGAAGCCGCACGCGCTGACTGCAACGACGACGGTATAGTCGATACTTTCGACCTCGTCGGTCTCAGAGAAGCTTATGTCTACAACTGCTCAAACGTCCCTCACGGCACATGGATAGCAGACGGAATGAACGGTACACGCTATTTCTGGTTCGACGAAAACAGCGAAGGTACTTTCGCACTCTGCGAAAACGGTAAGCTTACACCGTTCAGACTCTCGTCAAGAGGCGGAAAGCTCACATTTTCTCTCTCGTCAGGCGCTCCGACAGGTGCTTCTATCTCATGGACAGACGAAAATCACTTCTACCTCAAATGGGACGGTGCAGGACTTGAGTCTTTTACTTATGCATCTGATGTGCGTTTCGACAGAGGTCCGTATCTTGAGGGTACTTACATGATAGACGGAAGCGAAAAGGATATGAAATTCGCGAATAATTACACTGCTTCACTGTCAGGTG
This sequence comes from Ruminococcus flavefaciens, assembly GCA_902792235.1. Classification (GTDB taxonomy): domain Bacteria; phylum Bacillota; class Clostridia; order Oscillospirales; family Ruminococcaceae; genus Ruminococcus; species Ruminococcus flavefaciens_AE. The sequence goes on along the minus strand of CADAYP010000003.1, from coordinate 70,561 downwards.
AGGACTTCAATATCCTTCCGCAGAGAGACCATGTACTTTTCCTCTACGATGACAGCTCAACAGAAAAAGCTTCATTCAGCCGCTCAGATAAAAATCACTTCTACCTCAAATGGGACGACGGCAGAAAAGCTGATTTCACACGCCGCGAAATAACCGTCAAAGACGGTATCACCTATGTAAACGGCATACTCATCGCTAATAAGACGTATTCACTCCCGAGGTCTTATGACCCGAAGTCGCTTACTCCGGAGTTTACAAAGGCTTTCAGCGAAATGAAACGCGATGCCGCAAACGACGGTATATCGCTTGAAGTATTCTCCGGTTACCGCTCATACAGCTATCAGCAACAGATATACGAAAACTTTGTCACTATGGACGGCAAGGCTGCCGCTGATACTTACTCAGCACGTCCAGGTCATTCAGAGCATCAGACCGGTCTTGCCGCTGATATAAACACCGCTGAGGAATGGTTCATCGGTACTCCCGAAGCTATATGGCTCGACAAAAACTGCTATAAATACGGATTCATTATCCGCTACCCACAGGGTAAACAGAATATAACCGGATACATCTACGAGCCGTGGCATATCCGCTACTTAGGCAAGGAAAATGCCAAACTCGTCCACGATTCGGGACTCACACTCGAAGAATACCTCGGTATCGACTCAAAATATGCTTACTAATTAAATCGGGACATTGTCCCCCCCATAAAGGAAGGTTTTTGCTATGAAACTTTTACAGTGCTATATAGATAATATCATCACTACCGCGCTGATGGAGGATATCAACTACATCGACGCTGCCGCTGATAACCTTATCCCACCTGAGCACCGCAGCTCCGCCTACTACGTCGCAAAGGACACAGGAGTTGTCTGCGGTATCGAAGTTGCAAAAAGAGTTTTCGACCTCGCAGGCGGAGACGTTGACTTCCGCATACTCCTCCCCGACGGCTCAAAAGTCAAGAAAGGCGATATCATTGCCGAGCTTGAAGGAAGTACCCTCACACTTCTCAAAGGTGAAAGAACAGCTCTCAACCTGTTGCAGCATATGTCAGGAATCGCAACCGCTACCAACAAATGCGTCGAACTCGTAAACGGCACTAATGCTTCTGTTACGGATACGAGAAAAACTCTCCCCGGACTTCGCGCTCTTCAGAAGTACGCAGTAACAGTCGGCGGCGGAAAGAATCACCGTTTCAATCTCTCCGACGCAGCTATGCTCAAGGATAACCATATCGACGCTTACGGCGGTATCACCGCGGCAGTAACAGCTCTGCGCGAGAAGATAGGTCACACTGTAAAAATAGAGGTGGAAGTACGTACTCTTGACGAGCTCCGCGAGGCTCTCGATAACAAGGTAGAAATAATCATGCTCGACAATATGAGCTGTGACGAAATGAAGAAGGCTGTCGAAATAACTAACGGAGCCGCTCTGCTTGAAGCGTCAGGAAATGTTACAGCTGAGAATATCCGCTCTGTTGCCGAAACAGGTGTTGATATCATTTCTCTCGGCGCACTCACCCACTCCGTAAAATGCTTCGACATCTCGATGAAAATAAAAAAATAACGCCGGCACTAAACGGAATCCCCCAATAAAAACACTTACACCTTTACCGCGAAAGGACTATTCTTCATATAGTTTCTTTCACGGTAAAGGTGTAATTAATTTTATAGTACCGACGATGACTTATTTGTTTTTTCGCTTTCACGGAACTCCGATGGCGACACACCCTCAGCAAGTTTGAACTGTCGTACAAAATAATTGTACGAAGAATAGCCGCATTCACGCGATATTTCAGTTACGGTCATATTTGTCTGAACGAGAAGTTCCTTTGCTTTTTCGATTCTGAACTGTATCATTTCTTCGATGATGCTCTTGTTGAAATACGACTTGTATATCTTTTGCAGATAGCTCTTGCTGAGATAGAGACTTTCCGCAATTTCGCTGATATTCCACGGATTTTCGGGATTTTTCATTATCCTGTTGCGAAGCAGGCAGAGCTTGTCAAACTGCGGATTTGAGTTGTTTTCGGAAATGCTGTATGTGAAAACACGGTTCACTGCGGCTTTGTGCATAGCGTTGCCAAGACTTGTTTCCGGAGTTATCTGCTGACTGAATTGACCGAGCGAGAAGTCTACATTACAGCTTTCGTCGTCGTCAAACTGTGAGGCTTTGATTTTTTCAGAAAGCGAATTGAATATCTCTTCCGAGCGATTTGAAAGCGGAGTAACTATGCCGAATGTGTTATTCGACCATGCACCGCATATTTCCTCCGGAGACATACAATCACAGAGCTTACGTGCAAATTCGGCATATATCCGCTGACACTTGTCCTCGCCGCTCTGAAAATATGTTTTGCTCAGACCGGTGAGATGTATGCGAAGGAAGTCGATAGTTTTACCGCTTCTGCTCCATCTGTCCTTGAGACCCGCAACTGCTTTTTCCATTCCGTTGCGGTTGAGCAGACCCGTTATGTCGTCATACAGCAAAGCATGGTTAGCAGTAGAGATAGTGCGGTTCATCATTGCTTTTACGCGGAGCTGTTCAAGTGCGACATTAACATAGTTTATCCATTGCAGATAGAGAGTACCGAAACTGATAGGCTCTTTTCCGAAAGAAATAGCCGAATATCCGAAGAAGTTATCATTGTAGTGAAGCGGCGATATGTAATATGCTACGGAATAGTTCCTTTCGGTATCGAAAACCGGAAGGATATCGAGTGAGCTGAAATAGTTTTCGGGAGCCGGCTGGCGCTTTATCGCGTACTTTTCAAGCACTGTTTTCATGTCGTCGCCGATATTGAAATCAAGTTTATCAGTGAAATTTCCGGCTGGTGACTCAATATACTTCTTTGTAAGGCATATCGAAACATGGCGGAGCTTATATATAAAGTAGGTGTAGTTGTCGAGCCGGTCGGCAAAACTTGCGGTATTATCGACATTGGTGATGTCGAAGAGCATATCGCTCATAAGCATATTCGACTCAAAACGCGCATTTATACGATTCTGACGGTGCAGACGCTGTACTACGCGCTGGTCATCGGTACAGCCACAGCTTCTGCCGGTACGGAGTTCACCGTTTTCGTTGTGTACACGGTTGCATATTCTGCCGGTTATAATGCGGTAGAGCCGGCGCAGAGCCTCGGCTCCCATCTGAAAATTCGGACGTGCAAAGCTGGTAATAGACGGCGAGAAGCTGTAGCCCTCCTCGGAAGCGTCATAGCCGGTTATAGCGATGTCCTCGGGTACACGTATCCCTGCACTTGCAAATTCTTCAGCAAGCGAGATAGCCATGAAATCGTTTCCGCATATTATAGCTTCGGGACGTTCAATTTCTCCGCGAATCATGCGGCGGGCGAGGTCTTTAGCGGCTTCACGCCAAAAATCGCCATAGTAGCAGTAGGTACGGTCGTAGTACAGACCGTGCTTCTTCATCGAATTCTTATAGCCTTTGAGTCGCTCTTCCGACACAAATACCTTCCTCGGGCCGGTAAGGCAGTATATTTTATTGAATCCGTGCACGTCGATGAGGTGGTCGGTTATCTGCTCGAATGCGGCACAGTCGTCGATAGACGTTGTCTCAAAACTGCGGTGGTCAGCGGAATCCATCAGCATTACCGGTTTTCCGGAACGCAGGAGAAGGTTATCGATGTGATTTTTGATATCCTCGCTGTAGAAAGTGTTCCTGCCGTAAAGGAAACCGTCGAATCTTCCGGAGAGTATAAGGTCATATATTTTCTTTTCGGTCTGCTTGTGGGGAGTATCCATGAAAAAGTTATGGAGCGGCGCTAACACAGCGATATCACAGTTACTCTTGAAAGCCTGTGAAATGATACCGCGCAGAATCTCTTTCTGGAAATCTACCTGACATTCAGTAATGATAACACCGATAAGTATACGCTTGTTCAAAACTGCCTCCTTTGTGCAGGATAGTGTTGTTTTATGAACGGAGTAAATTATTATACATAAGTAAAATAATATTTATTACTATATATCACTTTATTCTATATGAATTATTCTATCATATCTTTATAGAAAAAGCAATACTAATCCTCCATATAAATATCTTATTTCAAAAAATCTTCAAATATTGATAGTTTAGTTGATTGTAAGAAGGTGTACAGGAGTGTATAATATACTTGTAAGCATTAAGGGAACGGCTTAGGGATGATCACTGTTCCCGCGCATCACAGGACGCAGTGCATTTACAATAAAAACTCTCTATTCTAATTTCTATCCTCACGAAAAAAGCTCTCCTTTAGGCAGGAGAGCTTTTTTCTTTATATATTATATGAGATATCGAAAAATCCTTGCATTGTCTGCAAAAATGTGATATAATAAATATGTATGTGACGATAAAACCAAGAAAGGATACTGTTTTATGATTATTCTTGACGAACTCAGAGTTGAAATGGTCGGCTACCGCAAGGAAGTTGAGGAACTTGCCGACGTTCTGAATATCAAGGCGGCAAAGGAAAGAGTTGCCGAGCTGAACGAAGAAACAGCAAAAGAAGGCTTCTGGGACGACCTCGAAAATTCTCAGAAGGTGCTTCAGGAAACTAAATCGCTTGAGCGTAAAATAGAAAAATTCAAGAAGCTCAGCGATAACCTCGAAGATATAATCACTCTCATCGAACTCTCTATCGAAGAGGACGACGAAAGCTCAATCGACGAAATAAAGGCAGAGTCCGAGGCTTTCAAGTCAAAGCTTGAAGACGAAAAACTCTCTACTCTGCTTACCGGTGAATACGATAACTCTAACGCTATCCTCACTTTCCATGCAGGTGCAGGCGGCACAGAGGCTCAGGACTGGGCAGAAATGCTCTATCGTATGTACAATCACTGGGCAGAGCGTCATGAGTTCAAGGTAGAGCTTCTCGACTACCTCGACGGCGACGATGCAGGTATGAAGTCGGCTTCTATACTCATTCAGGGCGACAACGCTTACGGCTATATGAAGTCAGAATCAGGTGTTCACCGCCTTGTACGTATTTCTCCGTTTGACGCTTCCGGCAGACGTCACACTTCTTTTGCGGCTCTCGAAGTTATGCCCGAAATCGACGATTCAATCGAAGTTGAGATACGCGATGAAGATATCGAAATGGAAGTTTACCGTTCAAGCGGTGCAGGCGGACAGAAGGTAAACAAGACAAGTTCAGCTGTACGTCTTATCCATAAGCCTACAGGTATCGTTGTATCGTGTCAGACACAGCGAAGCCAGTATCAGAATAAGGACTACGCAATGAAGATGCTCCGTTCAAAGCTCATCGAGATAAAGGAGCGTGAGCACCTCGAAAAAATCGAAGATATCAAGGGTGTACAGAATCAGATAGCATGGGGTTCACAGATACGTTCATACGTATTCATGCCCTACACACTCGTTAAGGACCACCGTACCGGCTTTGAAAACGGCAATATTCAGGCGGTTATGGACGGTGACCTCGACGGCTTTATCAATGCCTACCTCAAGTCACTCTCCCACGGTACACTTCAGAAATAAGCAAAAACAGCTCCGTATTCCTTGAAAAAAGGAAACGGAGCTATTTTTTTTTGAAATAAATGTAATGAATAAGTAGGTTTCTAAAATTGTTACCTCTTACGGCGCTTCTCGATTTTTTCGGCGTACATAATGGCATCAGCTTCTTTTATGAGGTGCTCAAAATCGGTATCGCACGTTGAATCAGTGCGGTAGATTCCGGCACTTGCTGATATGAGGTAAGGTTTTCCCTCTTTAGCATTATACCGCTCGATGCGTCGGTTGATATCGTGCTTGACAGCCTCCGGGTCGTTTTTACCGGGGATAACGGCAAGCATTTCGTCGCCGCCGAAACGTACACAAAGTGAACCCTTCGGGCAAGCTTCCCTTAGTGCAGTTGCAATAACTCTGATAGCGTTATCACCTGCACCGTGACCGTAGTTATCATTTATGTGCTTTAGTCCGTCGAGGTCGATAAGTATGATATTGAGCGGCACTTTTTTGCCTGCAAATGAACGCTTCATCTTTTCAAATTCATTAGTAAAGCTGAGACGGTTGTACAGATTTGTCAGCGAATCGTACTTGTACATTTTTTCTATGCGCTCAGTAAGATAGTGCTGATACATAGTGTTTATGAAACCGCCTATACCGCTTCCTACAGAGCTTACAAGCGGCGGAATCTTGCAGTAATCGGATATGTCCAATTTAGGCAGATGGAAGCATATATAACCAATCGGGACGTTCATGAATGCTATCACATTGAAAACAAGCGGTGTGCCGTGGTTGAGGAATCTCGTTATCTGCGGCACTATTTCTTTTCGCGAGAAATCCTTTTGACTGTAAACGCTCTTGTTGCTTTCATAGAAAACGAACATTTCATCTTCAAAATTTTGGAACGAAGTGTCATCAAAATGATTCTGTGTAAAATCAGTAAACTTTTTACTGATTATAATAGAGAGGTCACTGATATCGGCATCGAATATAACGTCAGAACACTCCTCGATAGTAGACGCACTTACCATTCTCTCCGACATATTGACAAATGTCTGATAATCGTCCTGATAGCGGTAAAAGCGATTGTTGAAGCCGAAGATATCGTTCGGAGACTCCGGTTCACTTGTATGGCAGCCGCATGAGTTGTTTATGATAAGCTGAGGCTCAATATAGTGATTTCCCCTGATATCTTTTCCGGCGAAAAGGTCACTGATAAGCGAAATGAGTGTAGGCGCAGCCCCTGCTGTACCGCAATAGCTTGAAGTAAGCTTCGGTATGAACAGACCTATCTCGTCGATGCCGTCAAAGCCGGTAACGAGAATATCATCGGGAACTTTATATCCGTGTTTATTCAGAACTGCACAAACGTTTATTGCCATGATATCATTTGCACAGATAACAGCTTCAGGAAGTTCTTTTCCGGAGGCTATCAGCTTTTCCATAGCGGCACGGCACGGTACTGCCCAGAATTCGCCGTAGCTGACCATATCTTTGCTGAATTTTATACCATTTTCTTCGATAACGTTTTTGAATACTTCGATACGTTCGTCGGAGAAAGGGTTATTTTTTATGCCTGCCATCATGTGAGGTCTTCTGACACCGTGATGTTCGATTACGTGACGGACGACTTTTTCAAAACCTTTTTTATAATCAAAGCAGACGTTAATGCAATTTTCGTATTCAGTGTCAACAATTATGACAGGGACATTGTGATTATTAGCTTCGTCGATGATTTTCCTTGCAACAGAATGGTTTTTTATTCTTTCGTACATTACAATAACAACATCGGTGATATTAAAGTCAACGAGTCCGAAAACGGCTGATTCTGCACGGATATTGTCGTCACTCCAGTACATTTCAGCGTTAATATTGTAAACAAACAAAGCGGCATTATGTTTTCTGAGACCGTTATTTAGTTCAGTAATAAATCTACAGTTTTCAACTTCGTTCAGTCGCGTTGTACAAAGCGATACTATTTTGTGACTATTCAACATTATTTTTCACCAACTTTGCCGATAATTGTTATATATAATATTATACCACAGTTTAACTTAAATTTCAAGCGCTGAGATTAAAAAAAGTGATGAAATTATCAGCTCAGTTTTATGCAGTTCCACCGTATATGCGCAAATCAAACAGTGCGCCGCCATCGGGAGAATTTGAAGCCTGAAGGCTTCCGTTTTGAGAAACGGCTATTTTTCGGGCAAATGCAAGTCCTATACCAAATCCGCTGCCACAGGAGTGACCTGAACGGTAAAAACGCTCAAAAATATGCGGGAGGTCTTCTTCGGAAATGCCGCTCCCGCTGTCAGTTACCACGATTTGCGTGTAAATCGGGTTGCATCCTGCTGAAATGGTTATCTGACCGTTTTCAGGAGTATGTTCCATACAGTTTTTGAGTATGTTCATGAGTGCTTCCGTGAAATACTGACGGTCACCGATAAAGATAGGGTCACCTTCTATACTTGTTTTGACGTTGATATTTTTCAGGTCAAGCTGAACAGAAATAGGTTCAAGCGAATCCGCTATGAGACTGCGGCAATTGATTTCCTGATGCTGAAATTCAACAGCGCCCGCCTCAATGCGGGAGAGTCCCAGCATAGTTTCTATAAGCCAGTTCATACGTGACAACAGGGAGTAAAGTTCATGAACATTGTTCATGCGTTCGCGCTTTGAAAGCTCAGGATTACGCAGCATTTCGAGAATTATTATCATTGAAGTCAGCGGAGTTCGCAGTTGATGTGCAATATCTTCGAGCGACTCTTTAAGATACTGCTTTTCGCTTATCAAAGCCGAATTCTGTTCACGAAGGCGAATAGTCATCTTGTGTATCTCAGCAGTGAGAATGCTAAGGTCACCTTCTGTGTAATCGTTGAAAGACACCGAGTTATCGCCGTGAAGTATACGGTCGATATCGTCACATAGCAGGAAAATCTTATTTTTTCTTTTGGTGCAGTAAATCTCATTAACGGTAAAAATCAGTGCAGATACGGCAAAAAGAACAACTGCCGCCGGAATACTGAAATACGCACATATTGCCGTTCCGGCTAAAGTGGCTGAAATGTGCACTATCCGGCATATGCGGATATCGTTCATTCGTCCACCGCCTTATATCCCATTCCGCGGACTGTAACTATTATTGAAGGGTGCTGAGGGTCGTCCTCTATTTTTTCGCGCAGACGCTTCATGTATACGTTTATAGTGTTGTCAGACACAAATTCTCCCGATACCGACCATAATTCCTCCGCGAGACGGTCACGGCTGAGAAGCTGTCCTTTATTGCTGAAAAAGACCAGTAACAGGCGGTATTCGAGTGCTGACAGGAATAGTTCGTTCCCATTTTTGAAAGCAATGCCGCGTGAGGGGTCAATTGACACGTCGCCGCAGGAAATAACTGTAGGTGTACTGTTATGGCGGCGCATTGCATTTTTCATTCGGGCGAGAAGTTCGCGCGGACGGAACGGTTTGCTGATATAATCGTCAGCGCCGACTTCAAATCCGGTGACTGTGCATATCTCGTCAGCGGCGGCTGTAAGGAAAATAACAGGCACTTCCGATACCTGCTTTATCGCCGAACAAACCGTGAAACCGCTTCCGTCGCCAAGAGAAAGATCAAGAAGAACACAGTCGAAAGTACCTTGTTCAAACGCTTTCAGTCCGGAAGACTGTCCGTTTGCGTGAACTACGGAATGTCCCTCCGAAATAAGAAATGCCGACAGATTCTTTGCGAGTTGCAAGTCGTCCTCTACAAGTAGAATTTTAGCCAATGCTACCACCTCCGATACTGTTGATTATACCATGCTGACCGAAAAAATGCAAGAATATATCCGAAGCAGTCAGGCTGATTTTATGTAGTTCTGCCTTAAGTGACATAATTGTAATGAAAAAGTCACGTCAAAGTAATATATCTATGCTATAATGGGTACAGTGAAAAAATAATTTTACAGGAGGTTTATATATGGAACTTTTAAAAATCGAGAATCTGTGCAAAACATACGGCAAAGGTGAGAATGAAGTAAAGGCACTCAACAACGTATCTTTCACCGTTCCCAAGGGACAGATGCTTGCAGTTATCGGACCTTCCGGTTCGGGAAAGTCTACTCTTCTGCATATTTTAGGCGGCGTTGACCGTCCGACTTCCGGAAAGGTATACCTTGACGGTCAGGACGTATACGCTCAGAACGACCGCGACCTTGCGGTTTTCCGCCGCCGTCAGGTCGGACTTATTTACCAGTTTTACAACCTTATCCCAGTTCTTGATGCCGAGGAGAATATCACTCTCCCCATGATTATGGACGGCAGAAAGCCTGATAACAAACATCTCGACGACCTTCTTGATATGTTACAGCTGAAAGAGCGCCGTCACCACCTCCCCTCTCAGCTTTCAGGCGGTCAGCAGCAGAGAGTCTCAATCGGCAGAGCACTTTTCACGTCGCCGGGAGTTATCCTCGCAGACGAGCCTACAGGTAACCTCGACCGCAGAAACAGTGCCGAGATAATCAAGCTTCTCCGCCAGTCAAACCGTGACCTCGAACAGACTATGGTAATCATCACCCATGACGAGGATATCGCTCTTCAGTGCGACCGTATCATTACTATCTCCGACGGTCAGATAGTCGATGACAAGATAAACGATATCAAGTAAGGAGGCGGGATCATGCGTTTTGAAACAATGCTTGCGCGTAAATATATCAGCGCACAGAAGCGTCACTCTGCCCTGACGATTTGCAGTATCATCGTTGCGGTAACGCTGATGAGTATGCTTTTCACAGGCTATGCGACGCTGAATAAGTGTCTCAGAGCATCAAGCTACGAGCTTCAGCCGTATCATATTTGCATTACGGACATTACGGCGGAACAGTCGGATAAAATGTCAAAGCTTGACACCGTCGAGTCCTATAACAAGAGTAAATCTCCCGACGGAACATATCAGCTTGAAATTATGTTCAAAAAGAACAGCATCAAGGATATTGAGGTGTATTTGCAGGACACCATGACAGGCGACATCGGCATGAATATGCAGGATTACGCTTTCTGGCGCGAGACTCATATTATCATGAACCGCAAACTCATGAATTATGACTTCGTTGACGATGATGCAAAGAAGTCCAACTTGCAGCTTCTTGCTATATTCTACGGTTTCATCGTTTTCATCGCACTTGCACTCCGTCTCATCATCGACACAGCATTTGAAATATCCTCAAAAGAACGCGAGAGACAGTTCGGAGTGCTGCAGTCGATAGGTGCGACTCCGAAACAGATAGTCCGCATCATGACCGTTGAGGGACTCTTCCTCTCCGTTATCGGAATACCCATCGGACTTGCTGCCGGTATCGGTGTTGCGTATATCGCATTCCGCCGCATACTTGAAAGCGGTATCGCTGATGCTTACTTTGCATCCGAAAAGGCTGAACAGCTTGTGCGTTTCCATGTTAGTATACCGCTCCTCATACTTGCTGCGATAACAGGACTTGCATGGGTTCTTTTCTCATCATACGGAACAGGTATGCGCGTTATCAAAAAATCGCCTGTTGAAGCCATTTCCGCACGCAGTAACAACGTAAAAAAAGTCCGCAGACACACTCTCATGGGCCTTTTATTCGGCTGGACCGGCAAGCTTACATCAAGAAATGCCCGCCGTCAGCCTAAGCGTTTCTTCGTAACTATACTCTCTCTCATGCTTTCACTTGCACTCTTCGCAGGAGTCGGAAGTGCTATGAACAATGTTTCTGAATTTATACAGGCAAGTATAAGCACATTTACAATGAGTGACCTTGAAATAGGGTATTCCTATGACATTTTCGATGCGCCAAGCTACAGAAAGGTACTCAAAAAGCTTGAAGACTCCGGCTATTTCAGCAAGTATTACTGTAGTACAGTAAAAGTAGCAGCCCCCGCCGATGAATACGCAAAAAAAATATGCGGTGATAAAAATGTATATGACATTTTGTATTTAAGCAAGGACGAATACGAAAGAAATTTCTTTGGCAATCCGCCCATGAGTTATGAGGAACTTGCAAAGTCAGGCGGCTATATCCTGAATACCGGCGCAGATGAACCCGATAAGAGTATCACCGAGCTTAAACTGAATACAAAGAAGATGTATGCATCTGATAAGGTAATAGAAAAATGCCGTGAAGACGCTAAAAACAAGCAGAACGAGATAATTGATGACGACGAAATGGAACGTGTCAAATACGCTGTGCCGGATTATGGCGACGTTATTAAATTTATAAGGGAAGAATCAGAGGACAATTTCACTCAGGAAGAACACACCTTTAAAATAGTACACTCCTGCAAACAGCCTGTCGATGAGGACGCGCTTGATCCGGCAGAAGGAATGCCGATGTATGACGGAATTAAAATACTCATTGCAACACTTGACCAGTATGATTCCAGTGAAAATGAAATGTTCGGCAATGTAAATTTCCCCCCATTTATAGAATTAGACATCAAAGACCCCAAACAGCATAAACAGGCTTTGAAGTTCTTCAATAACGCTGATGACATGAACGTTGTTTTTGACAGCTTTGAAATGACTCAGCAGATCCGTTCGACTACTGCGGCATATTCGATAGCGGCAGGTTTTATAACTGGTCTTATCGCACTGATAGCGATAGTGAACATGATAAATATCGTCTCGACCGGTATCATCAACCGCAGAAGCGAACTCGCTTCTATGCAGTGCATAGGCATGACACGCGGACAGCTCTATAAAATGGCTGTAATCGAAGGATTGCAGTACACACTTACTGCCGCTGTAGGAGCTATTGTACTATGCACGCTGTTAGTATTCTTTACAAGAAAGCTTTTCGTCATGACAGAGATACTGTCTCCCCAAAGCGTTATGAAGCTTGTCAAGTACTCTGAGCCTACAATCCGCGTAGTTGCAGCAACTCTGTTTGCGTTTATAGTTTCGATACTTGCGGCAGTTATACCGCTTCGTATGATGCGCAAAACTCCGCTCGTTGACCAGATCCGCAGTGTTGACTAATAAATTCCGCTCCATTATATCGCCGCTTCTGGCGGTATAATGGAGCATTTTTGTATATCAGCGCATAATAAAATACTCCTTGCATTTATTATTTTATTATGCTATAATATAAAGTTGTAAACCAAATTATACGGAGGTCCTGTAAATGAGCTTTTCTCCAAAGGAGATCCTGAAATTCGTCGAGGAAAATGACGTTAAATTTATCAGGCTCACATTCTGCGACATATTCGGCAATCTTAAAAATTTGGCTATAATGCCGAACGAACTCCAGCACGCTTTCACCTACGGTATACCGTTCGACGCTTCCGGATTCGGTGAAAACTGTTCCGACCTTATGCTCGTTCCGGATATATCTACCCTCTCCATTCTTCCGTGGAGACCTAAATCAGGACGAGTTGTACGCTTCTTCTGCTCGCTTAAAAATATCGACGGCACTGACTACGTAGGAGATATGCGAAGTGACCTCATTAATAAAATAAACGACCTGCGCCTCGACGGCTATACCTGCGAAATGGGTACCCGATGCGAGTTCTATCTGTTTGAACTCGACGAGAAAGGCGAACCTACCAAAACCCCTCATGATAACGGCGGTTATCTCGATGTCGCGCCCCTTGACAAGTGCGAGAATGCAAGACGTGAGATATGCCTTTCACTCGAAGAAATGGGACTCAGTCCAAAAAGTTCATGCCACAAACACGGTCCTGCACAGAACGAAATAGAGTTCCGTGAAAATGAACCGGTCACTGCCGCTGACGATATGGTACATTATAAAACTATCGTTAAGTCTATTGCCGCACAGAACGGACTTTTTGCGTCGTTCATGCCGAGACCTCTCAGCAACGAACACGGAAGTGCACTCAGTATCTCGCTCAGCCTTAAAAAGAATGGCGAGTATATCTTCGACGGCGGACCCGAAAATATGTCGCTCGAAGGAAAATGCTTCATTTCAGGTGTATTAAACCGTATCCGCGAAATAACAGCATTCCTGAACCCTACAACAAATTCCTATAAGCGGTTCGGTATGGGATATGCGCCTAAGTACGTTGACTGGTCATACGAAAACAGTTCACAGCTTATACGTATCCCTAAGGCACTGGGAGTTTCTCCGCGTATCGAACTCCGTTCGGCAGACGCTGCCTGCGACCCGTATATCGCGTTCAAACTTATACTTGAAGCAGGAATAGAGGGAATCCGCTCAGGCGACTGCACTATCATGGACAGTACCATGAAAACCGGTCGTGCACCGTCAGGATTTGAACCGCTGCCTATGTCACTTGAGGAAGCAGTGCAAATCGCTGAAAACAGTGACTTTGTACGCAATGCGCTGCCCGAAGAGGTAAGCAGAAGTATACTTTCGCGCCTGAAAACACAGATTCAGGAGTACAACCTTGCAAAGGACAAGGACGACTTTGAAGCAAAAACCTATTTCATGTATCTCTGAGCGGGGTAGACTATGAACAGAGCAATTATAATTTCCGCACCGTCAGAACTTATCGCTTCTATCGAACAGGCGGCTCGTATTGAGGGGTTCAGCTCGCTTGCCGTGATATCCGGCGGAAGTGAGGCTCGCCGCCTTATTAAAGGAGAGTCCGAACCTGACCTTATCATAATAAATTCACCGCTGCCTGACGAATTCGGGCATGAACTCGCCGAAACTGCTGCTGAAGAAACTGCGGCAGGTATAATCCTTATATCGCCGTCAGATATCGCTGATGAACTCGCTGACAGACTCTCAGACTACGGAGTCACCGTGCTTGCAAGACCGGTCAGCCGTGAAGAACTCAGCCGCAGTATCCGCCTTATCGCAGCTTCAAGAACAAGAATGTCGGGACTGAAAAAAGAAACTCCCGAAATATTAGGCAGAATCGACGAGATACGTGTCATCAGCAGAGCAAAAACGGTACTGATGAAGTACCTGAGATTTACCGAGCCGCAGGCTCACAGATATATCGAAAAGCAGGCTATGAACAATCGTCAGACCCGTCGCGAGGTTGCTGAACACATAATCGCGCAGTATGAAAAATAAGCTTTCCCTATGGTATTTATTCCATAGGGACTTTTTTATATAGCAGATGTATTATGCACATATAAATATACCGTTTGTAAATGAATCAGCATAAAAATATAGCAATTTTTACCAATTTTTTTCACGCAGCCTGTGCATATCGACAATTTTTAATGGTGCTATTGATTTTTGTTTTTCATTGTAATATAATATTAATATATAATGTTATACTTATATATATGACAGTTATTTATTCAGAGGAGGAAAATCAATAATGAAAAACGCCAAGAAAATCATTGCCGGAATAGCTGCTGTTCTCTGCGTTATGAGTTCAGTCAACACTAGCTGGATCATACCTGTAAAAGATTATTCTACTGCAATAACTGCGGTTGCTGCTTCAACTGAAGAAGTTCCTGAACCCGGAAAAAATGCTGGTTTATACAGCTATAAATTTGCTGATCCAACCATCTATACTACTAAATTTACTAATGTCAAGATATACGATAAGGAAACTAAAATCACCTATACATGGCATTCGGCTGATAAGAAGTACACTTACGGCATATATAAAGTAGATGTTACAGCTATCGGCGAGAAAGAACCTGCATTAAGCGAATACGTTATTGGTATTTCAGAAGCAAATGAGAATATCATTGATGCTGATCTTTCTACCGCACTCGATAAAGATCCTCAGGTTCAGTCTTTCCTCAACAAGGAAGGCATTGAACTCAGCAGCTGGAACGTTGAGTACATTGGTGCAAGTGCATTTGCTAATTCTTACCTCAAAACTATAAATCTTGGCAGTGTTAAATATATCGATAAGAGCGTTTTTAGCGGTTGCCAGTACATAACTGAAATTGAGCTTCCCGCTTCAGTAAGATATGTCGGAACTGGTGTTTTTTCAGGCAGCGGACTTAAAAAGTTATCCGTAAAGAATGATATGCCTGTTATTCCTGACTCTCTCTGCTCAAGCACTAAACTCACTGATATTGAATTCGCACATCCTGAATTCATTCGTCAGATCGGCAAAAGTGCTTTCGCTAATTCAGCTGTTTCCGCTCCTCTCTTTATGACAAGCTACGCAAGTGATGTGAAAGACTACGAACTCCTTAAAGTCGGTGAAAGCGCATATAGTGGCTGTACACAGATAAAGGACGTTATTACTACCGATAATGTAAGCATTATCGGCAAGAGCGCATTCAAGGGTTGTACCAGCATTACATCTCTGTCTTGCGGCGCTGCTCTTTTTGGAATCGACCAAGATGCTTTCTCAGGCTGTACCGCACTCAGCAGTATCACATTTAATAAAATAATGATAGGCATAGGCGGCGGCGCTTTCCAGAATTGTAGTTCGCTCAAAACCGTAGAAGGAATCCCTGAAACTATCGGTGACTGGGTAGTTACAAATAAAAAGACAGGTGAAGGTTACGGTTTAGGCGACGGTGTATTCGCAGGCTGTACTTCACTTGAAAAGTGCGTTCTTCCTGAAGCTCTCACAAAAATACCAAAGAATACATTCTCCGGCTGTAAGGCACTTACTACTCTGGGCTTCAACAGTGGTTCAGTCGGCAAGAATATAAAGACTATCTGCGACAGCGCTTTCAAAAACTGCACAAGCCTGACTGAGGCAAAGTTTGATAATGTAGTTGTTATAGAGCCTAATGCTTACAACGGCTGTACAAGTCTCCTTGAAGCTGTTTTCCCGAAGGCTGAGTATATCGGTGGAACCGAGGATACAGCGCAGTCTGACAGAGGCATGATAATTACTTCTCAGCTGGATAAAGATAACTGTGTTATGAAGGGCGGCGGAAGCTCGTTTGCCGGCTGTACACTCCTTGAAAACGTCAGCATCCCTTCATCTCTTTACATCTTCCCGAACACATTCAAGAACTGTACTTCACTCAATAAATTTGAAGCAGGCAAGTGCGAGATAGTAGGTAACTATGCTCTCGACGGCTGTACCGGAATTGAAGAGATAAAGCTCCTCTCAAAACAGTACGGAAACAGTGCTCCTACAAAGTCAAATACATCTGACGGATATGTATTTCAGAATTGCTCAAGTGCTAAAAAGATAACTATTGACGCAAAATTCCTCACTGAATTCCCGAATAAAACTCCTAACGGATTCTTTAACGGCTGTGAAGCACTTAATGAAATCGCAACTGAAAACGGAGACTTTTCTAAGGTAAGCGTTGTAAGTACAAAGACATTCGCAAGCTGTAAAGCACTCGAAGAAATGAACCTTGACAATGTTCGTATCATTGAGAGCAACGCCTTCGCAGACTGTACTTCACTCAAAAAGGTTTCTTCAAGCAAAAATATGCTCAATGCTGAGGACTATGGAGCAAGTGCATTCCTCAACTGTTCATCGCTTAACTTCAATATCACAGGTGTTATCTCTACTATAGGCAACTCAGCATTCAAGGGAAGCGGTATAACCGCTGTAGACCTCGAAGGTATGCAGGGTGGAACTGTAGTTATTGACAGCAATGCATTTGAAAGCTGTAATAAACTAAAGTCTGTTTCGATTCTTTCTGACAGTGCTGCAAAATTCTCGATAGGTTCATCAGTATTTGCAAATTGTCCCGAACTCACTGATGTTGTTTATGAAGGAAAGATCATAACAGCAAGTATGTTCAAGAATTGTCCTTCACTCAAAAATGTTACAACTAACGCAAAGAATATCAAAGCAAACGCATTTGAAGGCGATAAGAGCCTGATAATGCTGAAGGATAAGAACGATACTACAAAAACTATCTATGCCGACGAGATAAATACATCTGCATTCAAAGACTGTAATGCACTTAGTGTGATACCTGCTGATAAGAATACTGTTCTTAACGGCACAGGAATATTTACAAACTGCTCATCTATAAAGTCCGCAGATGTTGGAATGCTTACAGCAAATATATTCTCAGGCTGTACAAATCTCTCAGACGTTAAACTCAATGACATAACAGAGATTCCTGCTTCTGCATTTGCATACTGCTCGTCACTTGAGGACATTGACATAGCTAATATGATAACAATAGGCAACAATGCATTTGTAAATTCAGGTCTTAAGAGTGTAAAGCTCGATATTGCTCAGAATATCAACACAAGCGCATTCGCAAACTGCAACTCGCTCACATCTATAGATGTTGTTGCCACAAATATCAATGCTAAGGCATTTAATAACTGCCTGTTCCTTGAGAACGCTACACTTAACGTTGATAAGATAGGTTCAAGTGCATTTGAAAATTGTGCTTCACTCAGAAACGTTACTCTCCAGTCAAGCGGTTCACACAAACTAAACCTGATAGATTCAAGCGCATTCTCCAACTGCCCGGTACTCTACGAGCTTATTGTTGAAGGAAATCCAAAGATGTCAACAAAATCTGTTGGCTTTGTAAGCGGTAAGGTTAACGGCGACTTTGTACTTGTCGGCGAACCCGGTTCAACAGTTGAAACATACGCAAATGCAAATAAAATCGCATTTGTTCCGATAGGAGAATTCGACCTCAATGCGCGTAAACTCGCACGAAATGTTCCCGGAGATATCGACGGTAATACTGTTATTTCAGTAGCTGACGCAGTAAAGCTTCAGTCATGGCTTCTTGGCAAACCCACTCCCGGTATCATCGGTTCAAATATGGACCTTGACGGTGATAAGAGAGTTGATGCATTTGACATGGTAGCAATGAGAAAGAAGTTAGTAAACAAGTAATATCTATGTAAAAAACCTTGTCGGACGTTATCCGGCAAGGTTTTTTGTTATTTATAGCAAAACGAAGGGGATGCTTTGTACGGCAGCACCTTAAATATATGATACATTTTTTTAGCTGTCAGGTTAGTAAAATCAGTTGTATTGTCAATTGATAATATCTTGACAAAGAAAGGTGGAAATGTTATAATTTAGTTAGAAAACGCTAACAGGAAGGTGACATTATGTTTATAGGGATAAGCGATATAAAAAAACATTTCGGCGAGGGTGAGAGCAGAGTCGATGTACTCAAGGGCATCTCGTTCGAGCTTGAAAAAGGTGAATTCTGCGTTCTTCTCGGACCATCAGGTTCGGGTAAGTCTACGCTTCTCAACATCATCGGCGGTATCGACCGTGCCGACAGCGGATATATTTCCATCGGCGGAGAAAAAACTGCCGACATGACCGAAAAGGCACTTACTCAGTACCGCAGAAAGCACCTCGGCTACATCTTTCAGATGTACAACCTCATACCTAATCTGAATATAAAGGAGAATATCGAAGTTGGAGCATATCTCAGTGATAATCCGCTGAATGTCGACGATATACTCAAAACTCTCGGACTCTATGAGCACCGTCATAAGCTCCCTAATCAGCTTTCAGGCGGACAGCAGCAGCGTACTGCTATAGGCAGAGCGATAGTCAAGAATCCTGACATACTCCTCTGCGACGAGCCGACAGGTGCACTCGATTACAATACCTCAAAAGAGATTCTGAAGCTTATCGAGACCGTCAATCAGAAATACGGCAGTACCATTGTTATGGTAACTCACAACGACGCTATTAAAAATATGGCGGACCGCGTTGTAAAGCTCCGCGACGGTGTTATCAGAAAGAATACCGTCAACGAGAAAAAGGTCAGCGCAGAAGAGCTTGAATGGTAAGGGGGCGGTTATATGAAAAATCCCATGAACCGCCGTGTGTTCCGCGAAATGAGGGACGAACTCGGAAAATACATAGTTATTTTCATATTCATGATAGGTATTGTAAGCGTTGCGTCAGGATTTTTTGTTGCGGACGCAAGTCTGAAAAAAGCCTATGACGAAAGCTTTGAAAAGTACAACATTGAGGACGGCAATTTTGAACTTCCTGCAAAGCCTGACAGCAACATTATCGACTCACTTGAAGACGAGAAAATCAAACTATATGAGAACTTCTACTCTGATATGTCATCAGTCGATAACAGTAAAGTACGTGTTTTCAAGGTCAGGGACGAGGTAAACAAGATATGTCTTCTTGAGGGCGAAATGCCCGAAAACAGGGACGATATCGTCCTCGACCGACTTTATATGAAAAGCAACGGCCTCAAAATCGGCGACACTGTCAGCATAGGCGGTAAAGACCGTGAAATCGTTGGAACCGTCGCTCTGCCGGACTACTCTGCACTCTACGAACATACGACCGACTTCATGTTTGATACTGAAAAATTCGGTGTAGGAGCGGTCATAGAAGAGGAATTTGAGAATATAGATGCCACCAATCTGCACTACTCTTATTCATGGAAATATGATTCCGCACCCGATAAGGTATTCGGTAAGGAAGCGTCCGACAAAAGTGAAGACCTCCTCAAAGCTATATCAGAGAAGACTCCCCTGCTCAATTATGTTGCTACCTGCAACAACCCTGCAATAAAATTCTCAGGCAATGATATCGGTCACGACAGAATAATGTTCGTGGTAATGCTTGATATGCTTGTTGGTATCATCGCATTCGTATTTGCAGTAACAACGAGCAATACCATTACAAAAGAAGCAAATGTAATAGGTACTCTTCGTGCTTCCGGATATACTAAAGGCGAGCTCATACGTCACTATATGGCGGCTCCTATAATCGACCTGCTTACCGCTTCACTGATAGGCAATATACTCGGCTACACCTGCATGAAAAACATCATGGCAGATATGTATCTCGGCTCATACAGCCTTGTAAGCTACAAGACACTGTGGAATGCCAGTGCATTCATTGATACAACTATAATCCCGCTCATAATTCTTGCGGCGATAAATTACATCATGCTTGCTTCAAAACTCAGTCTTTCACCGCTGAAATTCCTTCGCCGCGACCTCAAAAGACGTCAGCGCAAAAAGGCTTTCAAGCTCAACACAAAGATACCGATAATGCTTCGTTACCGCATGAGAGTTCTTTTTCAGAACATTCCCGGATATGTTACGATGTTCTGCGGAATCTTCTTTGCAAGCGTTATAATGGTGTTTGCACTCCTTTTCAATCCTTTGATCGATAATTTCAGCAGAGACACCAAAAACAGTATGCTTGCACAGCATCAGTACATTCTTAAAGCTCCCATAGAAACCACTGACGACAAGGCTGAAAAGTTTGCGGCAGGCAGTCTGAAAATAAGAAACCGCGATTTCAGCGAGGACGTTTCACTCTACGGTATTTCTGAAAACAGCCGTTACTATCATTCCGACTTTGAAAACGACAAGGTCGAAGTCTCTTCAGCTTATGCTGACAAGTACAGACTCAAAACAGGCGACAAGATAACTCTCCATGAAGAATTCGGCGATAAGAAGTATACATTCACCGTCGGCGATATCTACGACTACCCGAGTACTATCGCGGTATTCATGGATATAGACGAATTCAACGAGACGTTCGACCTCGACAAGGACTACTTCACCGGATATTTCTCCGACCGTGAACTCGACGATATCGACAGCAAATACATCGCCTCTGAAATAACTATCGACGACCTTACTAAAACGTCCCGACAGCTTAAACGTTCAATGGGCAATATGATGATAATATTCGTTGTACTCGGAGTTGCGGTTATCATACTTGTAGTCTATATGCTTTCAAAGGTAATGATAGAGAAAAATACGCAGTCTATATCAGTTGCAAAGATACTCGGCTACTCGTCCGGCGAGGTGAGCGGTATTTACCTGCGCACGACGACTATAGTCACACTTGCGTCATTTGTACTGTGTGTACCGCTTGTCGGACTGGCACTTGATGTATTGTGGCGCGGAATGATGATGAGCTACGGTGGTTGGCTTGCACCTGATATACCGGTCACTGCCTACATCAAAACTATTCTCCTCGGTGCTGTAACGTACATTGCAACGGCTCTGCTCTTAAAGCGCAGAATCAACCGTATCCCCATGGACGAAGCACTCAAAAACACAGAATAATATCCGCCTTAATAAAAATATTAGCTCCGTTTTCTCCGCAAGGTGTAATTCCTTGCAAAGAGAAAACGGAGCTGTTTTTGTTTATATTGAATTGCCGACGAAAGTTAAAGTCTCAGTAAATGACTCATTCAGCCGCAGGAGTTTCCTCTTCGGGAACAGTTTCTGCAAGTGCCTCAAAATAGTAACCATTATCCTTAGCAAATTGCTCTGTATAGGTCTCAGCATAACCGTTGAATGCAGAAAGTGCTGAGCAGTCGCAGAATGCAAAGTCGCTGATATAAGCCATTTCCTTGCCTGTAACGACCGTTTTTAATGCGGTACAGCCGGTAAACGCTCCAACATCGATAGCTTTGACACTGTCAGGAAGTTCGATTTTGGAAAGTCCGCTGCACTTATAAAATGCACCGCCGCATATCTCGGTAACAGCTGCCGGTACAGTAACCTTCTCTATCTCACTGTGATATGCAAAAGCGTCCTCGCCGATAACCTTTACATTATCAGGTATAACGACCTCTTCATCAGAACCGTTATAGTTTACGAGTATACCGTTTCCGACTACCTCGAATTTATTGTCTCTGAGGTAGCTTGACTCGAAACGTGAACCAGTGAATGCACGGCTTCCGATTTTTTCAACAGAAGCAGGGATAGACATATCCATTGCCGTTGAATTCATGAATGCACCGCTGCGTATCTCTTTAAGGCAGGAAGGAAGATATACGTCTTCAAGTTCGGGAGCGTTCTTGAACGCATTTCTGCCGATCACTGTTACCGGCTTTCCTTCTATCTGCGCAGGAACTGTTACGTACCAGAGTTTTTTCAGCCATTTGTCTATAACGACATGGTCTTCCTCTACAGTGTACTCAACTCCGCCTGTAGGAATGTATTTTATACCGTTTCCTATAGCATAAGATGAAGTGTTCGTACTTACATAGCTGCGTATCGTCATATCCGGTGTAGTCTCATAGACTGTCTTGCCCTCTTCATCAACAGAGGAATTAAAGCCTACCTGATGTCCTACTCCGATGTTGCTATAATAGTTGCTGTCTTCAAGTGTGATATCAGTCAGTTTCGGGCAGTCAAGAAATGCTGCATCGTAGATATCGAACGAACCGCAGGAAGTATCTGCCTTTTCAAGTTTTGAGCAGCCTGCAAAAGCATAGGTGCCAAGGCTACGTCTGTCGTTCTTCTCAAATACTATCTCAGTAAGAGAAGTGCAGTTTCTGAATGCAGAATCTCCGATATGCCTGATATATTTTGTGAAAACAAGTTTCTCAATTGAAGCACAGCCGTTGAATGTATTCGCAGGGATATCGATAGTCGATGCTATCTTTGAAAAGTCTGCTGACTTGAGTGCGGCACAGTTTTTGAATGCGCCCGCACCGATAGATTTAAGAGTCTCAGAGAAGTCAAAAGCTGCGAGTGATTTACAGCCGCTGAACGCATTTGCACCGATAGTCTCTATAACTCCTCCTGTTACTGATTTGAGTGCTGCACAGTCTTCAAAACAACTTGCAGGAATATCAGTCAATTCAGCAGGGAGTACAATTTCCTCAAGTGAAGCACAGTTGATAAACGCACCCTTTTCAATGGTTTTAACACTGTCGGGAAGAACTATCTTCTTTGCAGAAGCATTCTTGAATGCATATGCCTGTATCTTTACTACCGGCAGTTTCTCTATCTCAGCAGGTATCGTGATAGTTTCAGCCTTAGGGTCGCAGTCAGTGATTATAACTTTTTCACCGTCAACAACGTAGCCGAAGCCGAGTTCACCATAGTCTCTTTCGCCGAAAAGTTCAAACGGTATACCGTTTGCATTAGCATAGTCCTCAGCTATAGAGTTGAAATAACCCTTTATAGTAAAGCCTTCAACGAGTTTGTCTCCGACATATCCGAATGCCTTTTCGCCTATCGAAGATACGTTATTGAGTATTACCGCACTCTTCATTGCTGTACAGCCGATGAACGCATTTGCCGCTATAGTCTTGACATTTGCAGGAATAGTTATCTCCTCAAGAGAAGTACAATTCTGAAATGCGAGTGTACTGATACTTGTGAGTGCAGACGGAAGCTTTATGCCCTTGAGAGCGGTACAGCCGTTGAAAGTGCCCTCCGGCAGATTCTTTATGCTGTCAGAAAGTGTAACATCAGTAAGCGATGTGCACTTGTTGAATGTGTATGTTCCTATAGACTCAACAGTCTTCGGAAGTACAGCCTTCTTAAGGGAAGCGCAGTCTCTGAACACCTCATCTTCAAGCTTTGTGACACCGTCAGGTATAATTACCTCTGTAATAGCCTTACAACCGCCGAATGCATTTCTGTTAACAGCTGTGAGCGAAGACTTTTCTGCAAATGTTACCTTTTCAAGTACCGCACACTCTGCAAATGCACTTTCAGGAATAACTCCGAGTGAAGCAGGCACATTGACAGATTTGAGGTTTGTGCAGTTGCATAATACCCTGTAATCCATTCCTTTTACAGAGTCGGGAAGCTTGATAGATTCGAGTCCTGTACAGTTGTAGAAAGCTTCATATCCGATAGATTCAACCGTCTCAGGAAGTGTGATGTCGCTGAGAGATTCACAGTTGACGAATGCACGCGAGTCTATCTTTGAAAGCTCCGAACCTTCTGCAAACTTAATGGATTTTAGTGATTTACAGTTTACGAACATCTCATAGCTGATAGATTTAAGTGCCGCAGGAAGGGTTATAGTTTCAAGTGCACTACAGCCGCAGAATTCCTGACCGTTTACTGATTCAAGAGTTTTCGGGAGAGTAACGTCCGTGAGAGCGGTACAGCCGTTGAACGTCTCATATCCGAGACTTGTTACTCCCTCGGGAATAACTATCTTTTTCAGCGACTTACAACCCTCAAACATACCGTTGTGAGAACTGCTGTACCAGCCGTAGTATCTGTTCGGGAGAGATGTTATATTCTTTGACAAAGTAATGTTTTCAAGTGCTGAACAGAACTCGAATACTGCTCCGCCAAGTTCTGTTACTGAATCCGGAACAGTTATAGCAGTGATAGCAGGGCAGGTAGAGAATGCGCCCTCTCCTATTTTTTCAAGTCCGTCCGGAAGAGATACTTCTGAAAGTTTGTCGCACTCCGAAAATGCCCAGCTTCCAACAGTTGTCACACCCTTCGGCACCTCAGCCTTTGTGAGTGAATCGCAGTTGTTGAATGCACTTGTGCCTATTGTTGTAACTCCTGACGGAATAGTGATACTGCTGAGTGATATACAGTTTCTGAAGGTCTCAGCTTTGATTTCTGTGATGCCCGAAGGGAGTGTAAGATTATCAAGTGCCTTGCAGTCATAGAATGCCGCATTGCCAATAGCGATAACGCTCTTCGGGATAGTTACCTTTTCAAGTACAACACAGCCGCGGAATGCGCCTTCGCCTATCTCAGTAACACCGTCGGGAATAACGACCTCTTTAAGAGCGTTCATTCCTGCGTACATAGACTTGCTGATAACTGTCATCTTCTCAGGAAGAGTTATCTTCTCAAGTGACTTATCGCCGCTGAATATGCTCTCTCCGGCAGTTTCAAGACTTGCAGGAAGAACTATCTCCTTGAGCGCAGTACAGCTTGCGAATGCCTGTGTACCGATAGAAGTAATGCCTGAAGGCATATTGACCTCAGTGAGTGCAGGGCAGTTATAGAATGCATATGCCGGAACAGATGTTACACCGTCAGGAACAGTTATACTCTCTAACGATGTGCAGTCGCGGAAAACACCCGAATCGAGTGAAGTGAGCTTAGCAGGAAGCTTTACTGTTTTAAGTGACTTGCAGTTTTGGAAGAATCCGTATTCGCCGTCTGTAAGAACAGTGATATTAGCTGAAAGTTTAACGTCTGTAAGAGCCTTGCACGAAAGGAATATTCCGTATCCGACCTTTGTAACGGAGTCCGGTATAGTCACAGATTCAAGAGCCGCACAATCCTGAAAAACAAGATTTCCGAGAGTTGTAACCGTATCGGGAATAGTTATGCTCTTGAGCGACGAACAGTTGTAGAATGCACCGCCGCCGATAGTTTCAGGTTTGCCGTCGAAGCTGACAGAAGCAAGACTGCCACAGTTAGCAAACGCATTGCTGCCGAGTTCCTTTACACCGTCAGGAATATTTATTTCCTTTATAGCAGTGCCGTTGAAGCAGCCTGAACCTATCCCTTCACATCTGCCGGCAAATTTTACCTCTGCAAGCTTTGAGCAGGAGCTGAATGCAGATGAATCAAGACTTACACCGTCAGGAAGCTGTATAGCAGCAAGATTACGGCAATTGCGGAAAGCCTCTTTTCCTATAGTTTCCACTGTTGCAGGAAGCGATATCGACTTTATAGCATAGTCATCGTAGAAGCAGTTGTCAGGTATTGCTTTAAGCTCCTCAGGGAATACAACATACTGCAATGCTTCACAGCTATGGAAAGTGCTTTTACCGAGTGCAGCTGTTTTTCCCTCAAATACGACCTTATTGAGCTTTTTGCAGTTATAGAATGCGGATTCACCGAATACCACATTATCAGGCAGACTCAGGTATTCAAGTCCGTCACAGTATGCAAAAGCGTTGTTGCCGAGCTGAATATTATCAGGAAGGATAATACGTGTGAGCGAATCGCAGTTATTGAAAGCTCCGTTTCCGACTGATACTGTACCCGCCGGAAGCTCTATAGCGATAAGCGAAGGGTTCTCAGCAAATGCACTTGAGCCGATAGTCTTGATACCCTTTGACATTGTAACCGACACAAGATTATTACAGTTATAGAAAGCGGCGTCGCTGATAGCTGTGACTGTATCCGGAATTACTACCTCTTTTAGCTGGTCACAGTTGCGGAAAGCGTTTGTGCCGATAGTTTTTATCCCCTTAGGAATAGTTACCGAGGTTATAGCCTTATCCATAAACACACTGCTTCCTATAGCTGTTACAGGAATGCCGTCTATCTCAGAAGGTATCACAACTTCCGTGGAAGTGCCGTTATAAGCGGTAATTGATGCATTGCCTTCATCGTCTTTAGTGTATGTAAAAGCAGGCTTTGATGCCTCAGCAGTCTCCCCTGCCGTTTTCGGAGCAGACTCAAACGGCAATGCGATATTCTCCGCCGGAGCGGACTCACCGGCAGCATTGCTGCCGGGAGTTGTTATATCTTCCGCATTGTCAACCGCAACTGTCCCCACACCGCAGAACGGTATAGATGTAACAGTCAGCGAAGCGCTGAGTACAGCAGAAAGTATATTTTTATTGATATTCTTCATGATTTACCTCCCTCACTTATTGACCTTTGAGGAACCGCCTGTTGCTGCGTTTGAATACATAGCAAGGATCTCAGTAGCGTCCTTTGAATCTATCTTGCCGTCACCGTTTACGTCAGCAGCCTTTCTCTGAGCGGCTGTGAGACCCGATTTGCCTGTGGTAGCAAGTGATGAATACTCTTCAAGCACTGCTGAAGCGTCGATAGAGTTGACCTTTCTGTCACCTGAAACGTCACCGATAATGACAGATGAAACGCCGCTCATAGCGTCAGCGATATAAGCGCCGATGGGGTCATTCTTGCCGTTTACAGTTATAGAGCCGGCTGTGTCGGGATACTTTGTAAGGTCGATGTCGAGCGAAACGCTCTTACCGGGTGCTATCTCATCAGTTTCGATTGTATCAAGCACTTCGCCTGACGGATATGCCGCAACTGAAAGTTCCTCCTTACCGGCAGCTGTACCGTTGTTTGCAACAGTAACTGTAACGGTGTTGTTATCCTTCTTCTTTGCGGACACCTCCATAACGCTGAACTCTGCACTCAGAGTACGTGTATTGTCATCGGTGTAGGTATCTGTATCATTTGCAGTATTGACAGTGATATTATATTCTGTCGGGTCAAGGACTAAGTCGGTGTAGATAGAAGCTGTCTCGTTTTCAGCGATAGAAGCTTCAACTACCTTGTCAAACACCTTTTTGCCTGCCTTATCAGTAACATTTACGTGTACAGATTCTACCGGCTTATCGCCCTTGTTGAGAATCGAAAGCTTCACAGGAACTTCCTCACCGGACTTGTAATTATTCTGATTGAAGTAGATGTCTGTAAGTGCAACGTCCTCAATATCTTTGATAGTAGTGTAAACTACGCTGTTAGTGCTGTCAACTGTATCAGCTGTTACAGAAACGCTCTTGCGGTTCATTACTGCAAGTACGTCACCGCCGAATTCAACTGCATTGACACCTTCGATGTAGTTATCCTGCTCCGTGAGTTTGACTGCTCTGCCCCACTTGCCTGTTTTGCTGTTGTAAACCGACTCGTAGAGATTTGAAGCATTATTGCCGTCAGCCTTTGTCCAGAGTATGCGGTTGCCTGCGATAGAGAATCCGCTTGCAACTGCCTGTTCATCCTCATCAAAGAGAACAGTTGAAGTTGTGAAGTTTTCACTGCGTCTGATATTTCCGTCCTGCTGCCAGTAGAGACAGCTGTTCTCATCGCCCGCAGCCTTTGCAAATACTGCCGACGAAACCTTGCCTGATGCGATAAAGTGACCCTGTTTGTCACCAAGTTTATGAACACGAAGGTCTCTGTCGTTATCTGTTGCGAGGTTATTATCACAATCTGTGATATAAACTGTGTAGAGTTCGCCGTTGTGTTCTTCAGCTGTGAGCTGAATTACTGAGCCGAGTCCCGAAGCTAATACAGCAGGAGCAGTCCAGCCGCTCTCGCCAAGCTCTGAGTACATGATAGTATTTGTATTGTTTGCGCCGTAGAAGTTATTATCGGTATTTGCCACCCATACTGCATATACGCTGCCGCCGGCTGCTGCGATAGCAGGAGCTCTGTCGTATACGCTGTCGTCTGTGATGAGTGAAGGCTCTGAGAATGCAAGCTTTTCAGTATCGAACTTTGAAACTGCGATATTCTGAGCAGCTGTCCAGTCTGTTACTGCCGACTTCTCTGTGAGACCATTTGCAGAATTCTGATATACGAGGTACATCTCCTTGCCGTCTGACCAGAGATAAGGTGCATAATCACCTGTAGCGTCAGCATCGACCTGAGCAGGAGTGCTCCAGCCGTTCTTTTCATCGAGTACGCTGTACTTGAGTGTTATTGCATTTGCAGCATCGCGCTTGCTGTCGCTGTCGAGGTATACAAGAACGAGCTTTCCGTCAACTACTGCGAACTGTGCCTGTGTGAAATCGTTTGCATTTTCAGCAAATACACTGAACGGGAGGTAGCCGTTTTTGCTTTCAACAGCAGTCTTGCCGCCGGTCCAAGTGCTGTCAGCCTTTACAGGAGCGAGCTTGTAAAGATTCTGATTGTAGATAGAAGCGTGAAGCTGTTCACCTTCTGCCGAGTTATCGTCGTCATCGTCACCCGGATAGAGTTCTATCTCTCCGTCACTCAGGAAACTCTTCTTGTACTCAAACGGTCCGACATACGCTCTTACACCGACGTCATACTTGAACGTTATCTTGTTAAGTCCCATATCATCAGGAACCATAGAAATCGGAGTTACCTCAACCTCTAAGCCAAGTCCGCCGTAAGCACCAGCCGCAATTGCGCCTGAAACGCCCAAGCCGACAAATACTTCGCCGTTAACATCAGCTGAAAGTACGAGCTTACCTGTGAAGTCTATTTCACCTGCTCCTACACACTCCATAGTGAATGAAGCATTTGCGGTAATTTCACCGCTCAGACCTACTTCAAGAGCAACAGGAACCAAAGATGCAACGAGAATAGTTGTATCCCAGCCTACTTCTGCTTCAAGTTTTACTTCAATGTTTCCGCGGAAAACAACTCCGCCTTCTGTGATGCACTGCTTGAGTCCTTTTTTCGGGTCGTAATGAGCCGCAACCGCTCCATAGATGCTGAACTTTACATCATATGTAGTGTCTTTGAACGGATTAGGAGATTGCTTTACCTTATCAGCAACATCACTGAACGACTTGCCGCGGTACTCATTCATAATATCGCAGGCTTCTTTGAATTCTTCCTGAATGAATCTTTCTTCCTTGTCCTGATCTTCCTGCGACTTGTTAGTCCATCTGGGTTCTTCAGGGAATTCGCCGAATTTGAGGTAAGCAAAACCTTCATCATCAACTCCGCCCTTTATCGGGAGATTGATATTCTTTATTCCGAGGCTGTGTCCGCCTATGAATGGGATATCTTCAGCGATAGTAACTTCAAAGTCATCGCCGAATTCCATTTCGCCAAAGAAGTTCTTACCCTCGTAAACATCGTCTTCGGGGTCGCCTGCAATGCCGGGAGCCGCAATTTCACCGGTCGGGAGTCTGTGTGCAACTGTAGCGTGACCGGGTGCCGGCGGGTCTTCATCTTCTTCCTCATCGCCGTCGGGGTTAAGGTTAATAGTGTCGATACCTGAGAGATAGCCGTCATAGCCAAGTATCTCTCTTACCTGATAGCCGCCGCTTTTTATTGTCATATTTTCAAGCGGGGCACCTTCCTCGGGAAGGTCAAAAACGACATAGCCGAATTCATTTGTGAGAGCGTCCTGTTCGCCGTAAACAACATGAGCATTTTCAAGAGTCTTCTCGTGCTTGCCGCCTGTTACGAAGAGGACGAACTGTGTTTCGGGGTCATATTCAAGTTCAACTATCTTATCAATGATAATGAATTCCTCATTAGGAACTATATGCAGAGAAACCGGTATTCTCGAATCGTTGAGTACCTTTATAGTACCGCTTACTACATCAAGTCTGCTCTCATAGAATGCGTCTTTGCCGAGGTCTTCAATACCATAGAACACACTCTCTGCAACATATACTACGCTGTACGTCATACCGGGTCTGAGAGTTTCAAGATTCGGCTCATCTGCATCAAGGATATGGATATATCTGCCGTCCTTTTTAATGCTTCTCTGATAGATTATCGGGTAAGTCAGAGTCTCATTGCCGAATGCACTTGAAATTATAGCGCCTACGTCAGTATTCGGGCAGTAGATATCAACAGGCGAGTTATTTGTAAGAGTTACTTCAAACTCGAATCTGTTGTTGAAAAGCTGTTTGGGAACTATAACATCAACTGAAACAGCCTCTTCGCCGTAAACAGTTATCGGGTCTTCAGGCTTGAATTCAGCCTCAAGCTTTTCATTGAATCTGTCAAGGAATCCGGAGTAAGAAGCGGAAATATTGTATGTACCCTTCTTATCGCCGCGGATTATCCAGTCGATATCCTTTACCTCCTGACCTGCGAGTGTACCGAAGTCAACAACTTCCGGAGCACTTGCCGGACAATCTACAAGTGTAAGTCCGTCAGGGAGGTTGAGTTTAACCTGATTATCTGAAATAGTGTACTGCTCATCAGCGTTATTGATAACAGTAAGGCTTGCATGGAAGAATTCCTTGAGGAAGCTTGCATTTATCGGAACTGTCATTGTGATGAGGGTATCTACCTTGTTTGTTTCGGGGTTTATCTTAACGTATACAGGCTTTGTGACACTTCCGTCGCCGGTACCGCTTCCGCCCCAGCTACCGCCCCAGCCAAAGAGACCTAAGCCGCCGCCTAATACGCCGCCCTTGCTGTTGACGTAGAATTTAGCTTTACCCTTGTTTTTTTCATGAGCCTTATATGTAAGATTGAGTTCGACCTCAACGATGTGCTGATTTTCGGGAGCAGTTATGTCGATACCTGCCGCCTTTATTTCGTCAAGCTTCATGCGCTCGACCTTGAAATCAGCTGTAACTATGTCCTTTTCAGTAACTGTGATATCGTATCTGTTTCCGCTTCCTGCGAGGATAGTGCACTCCTTTTCAGCAGGGAGATAGCCGTCGCCGAATACGCCGATAGTATGTATACCTGCGGCAGTATTGAAGAAAACACGTCCGTTTGAATCGGTTCTGAGTTTCTTCTGACGAGGTGTACCGAGGTCGATGTAAACATTGATACCGGAAGCATTCTTGCCGTCAGTAGTTCTTACAACAACTTCGCTCTGTCCGATGAGTGTACGCTCAATTACCTCTATCTGCTGCTCTATAGTAGATGTGAGACCCTGCTCATTTGTGCAGGTGAGGGTAACTGTATACACGCCTGTTTCAGTGTACTTGTGAATGAACTTAGCTGTTGCAGCCGATGTATCGCTGTCGGAGCTGCCGTCGCCGAAGTTTATGCTGATAGAACTGATACCGTAGTAGTCACGGCAGCCTGTAGCATCGTAAACGTACTCAACGCCTACCTGCTGAGTATTCTCAACATTGAGCGAAGCCTCGGGGTTAGTGTAGATATTCAGCGGAGAAGTCTCCTTAGAAGTTACCATACCATTCGAGCTGCAAGCTTCTATTTTATATGTAACTGTTCCGGGAGCGTTAACGCTGTAGTCTGTGAACTCATACTCGCCGTTCTTATCAGCGTCAACAGCAAGAGAGCCTATCTTCTGCCATGAACCTGTATTCGCCTTCTTGTATACATAGTAGCCGAGTGAGAGCTTATTCTCCTCGCCTGTCCATGTTACGGAGATGTGGTCTGCGAGCTGCTCTGCCTTCAGAGTTTTGATATTGGTTGCCGAATTATCAACAGTGAACTTAACTTCCTTGTACTCGGAAACGAGACCTGCCGTATCGACCGCAGAAACTCTTACCTGTACACTTTCACCTGCAAGAGCTTCCTTCGGGAGAGTACCCTCCGCAACCTTACAATAGTCGTTGATATCGCTTACCTCAGCGAATTTCTTGTAAGCCGCATCGTCAGTGAGACGGTACTCCATGAGTATTGAAGCAAGCTTTACGTTATCACTTGCAAGTACGGAAACTGTATTGTAAACGCTGCTTACGATACTTCCTTCCCCGGGAGCTATGCTTACTATCTCAGGAGCTTCCTTATCCTCCTTGAGAACCGCAGAAACTGCCTTTGACATTGCACTTTCGTTTCCGGCAGCATCTATAGCAGTGAGCTTATAGAAGTAGGTATTACCGGGTTCAGCGTCTCTGTCGAAATAGTTGAGGTAATCAACACGGTCGAGAATCTTTGTATACTCGCCGTCCTCCTTATCGCTTCTGTAGAGTGAGAATCTGGCGGATTCGGTCTTTTCTTCGTATGCTTCCCATGTTAGCTCAATAGCATTAGCGTCGGACGAAGCCTTGAAAGCTGTCGGAGCTGCGGGGGCAGTCTTGTCTACGATGTAAGCATATACCGGTGACTCAACTCCGGTATTGCCTGCCGCATCAACAGCAAATGCCTTGACAAAGAGCTTACCGTCCTTGTAATCAGCAAGGTCGAGCGCGTAGGAAGCTGTGAAACTGCTTCCGCCGTTTTCATTCTTGATAACAGCAACGTCAGTCCACTTTGCACCCTCTTCATTTGACTGTGAAGCCTGAATAGTCACAGAAGCAGTGCTGTGGTCGTCGAGAGCCGAAATCGAAAGCGGTATCGACTTGTTGAAGTATGCCGGTTCGGGGCTGATATACGAAATTATCGGAGCATTCGTATCAGATACCGTCGTGAATGTGAAAGGTTCTGAATACTCGCCGATGTTGTTGTAGATATCAACTGCGGCAACTTCGATAGTGTACTCGGTATCGGGAGTAAGATTTGAAAGGTTTACTCCGAGAGTTGACGACGTTGAAGCAGTTCTTACAGCCTTGTTATCGTCTGAGGGATAGTACTTAGCTGTGAAGTAGCTGAAATCGTCATCGGGAACGTCGTTCCACGCAATAGAAGCTGTAACGTCGGTAACAGCAACGGCACGAACGTCCGCAACCTTTGCAGGACCTGCGTTGTCAACAGCGTAAAGGTGAACAAGACCGTTACTTTCGTTGCCTGCATAGTCGTAAGCAAGAGCCTTGATTTTTACCTTTGTATCCTTGTATTTTGTGGTGTCGAAGCTGTAGCTTGAAGAAGCACCCTTGCCCTCAAAGAGCTTTTCCCATGTAGTGCCGTCATCAGTTGAAATGAAAGCTGCAACAGAAGCTACACCTACATTATCGTCAGCTTTTATTGAGAGATTGACAAAGTGACTGAGTACCTTTCCGTTTTCAGGAAGGAAAAGTGTTACCTCCGGCGAAGTCTCGTCACCCTTTGCAGCAGCACTCTTCTCGTCGGAGTATATGCCCTCCTTGCCGTATTTGTCAACGGCACACATCATATAGAAGTAGATATCACCTTCAGCGAGGTCCTTATCCACGTACTCAAGAGTTTCTCTGCCGTCGATATGCTTGAAGAGAGAATATGCACCTGTTTCAGTTCTGCGGTAGATATTGTAGCCTGTTACCTTAGCTTCAGCAGCAATACCCCATGTGAGCTTCATCTCTTTTTCGCCCTCGAATACATCAAAGCCGAAAACCTTCTCAGGCGCAGTCGTATCGACATTTACCTTTACCGATTTCTCAGCGGTTTCGCCGTCTTTGTCAGTAACCGAGAAAGTAACGGTGTATTCGCCTGTAGGAACGTCCTTGATATTCCAGCGGATATCAGTTGCAGAGAGAGCCGCATTTTCGCCGCTGAAAATAACCTGCTTTTCGCCCTGAAGGTCAACGTAAGAAAGCTCGTAAGCCTTTGCGTCGACAGTTTTTTCCATTGCTACCCTTACCTCTGTCTTATCGCCGCCGATAGTATCAGCGCCGTCGGGGAAGGTGACAGCATTTATGACAGGACCCTGCGGAACAGCTGTAACTGCCTTTGATTTAGCAGAAAGGTAGTTGTCTGCACCATAAGCCTGAACCTCGTAAACGTACTTCTTACCGGTTTCAAGCGAAGTATCGTAGTAGGAAGTGTCCTTTGTACGGACTATCTCCTTGCCATCGCGATAAACTATGTAACCTTCAAGTTCACCGCTGCAATAAGGCATACTCCATGTCATTCGCAGCGACTTGCTGTTCACATATGAAGGAGTGAGATAGAGCGGTCGCTCGGTAACATCAGCCGCGATGAGACCTACCTTTGTTGAGGGTTTCAGCGACTGGAAACCGTCGTTATAAACTGCACAGCTCTTTACCTTGACATCGTAATCGCCGTAAGCGGTATCCGGAACGTCAAACGTAAGAGTAGCTACAGTTCCGCGGTAAACGTCCTCAAGTCCTGAGAGACCGTATAACTTGACAACATTTCCATCAGTGACATACTTATAATCACCGGTAGTCTTAACACTTACCAGTGAAAGACTGCTGTCGAAGTCGAGATAAAACTCAGCCGCACCGAGGTCCTGGTCCCAGTCAACGATATTCACATCGACCGATACCTGTTCGCCGGGAACACATTCCGCACTTCCTACCTCAATTTTAACGGTATCGCCAGAAGCTTCATTTTCTGGAGCTGTCGGTTTCTCACCGTCTGCAAGCTTACGCAGGGCGAGAAGGTCGCGTACATCGACATTGCCGTCCTTGTAAACGTCAAACTTACTGTCAGCGGCAGCTTTTCCTGCGGACTTGCCGAGGAAAGCGTATAACGCTTCAACATCTGACTGATTAGTTTTTCCGTCGCCGTTTACATCGCCGCTTGTGAACTCGACCTTGAGTGACTGTGCAAGCTCTTCCGCCGCAGTATAGAGCGGTGCGAGCTGACTCATCGAGACAGCGGTGACAACAGCCATCAAGCCGGAAAGACTTCTTTTAAATCTGCTGCTCATATAAACCTCCATTTAGATTTTTCGGGAAAAATACCCGGAAATACTGTATCCGCATCATATATAGCGGCATACATATATTATATCAAATAAGTACAAATAATTCAATTACTCAATTTTAGAAGGTACAGCTATCCTTGCGGTATATACTTATGCAGATTATACAGTTTTTGAAGTTTCAACATTTTCTCCAATTTTTTGCCATTTAGCACTCTTTGCCAGCAAGTGTTAGCACTCTATTGGCGTGAGTGCTAAATTTCAGAATTCTATCACATTCCCATAATAAACCTTTCATATTCCGGCGGTATCATACAGACAATGAAACGAAAGGAATGATACCAATGGAAAGAGTATATTACAGACGATAAAGCAAATAATAAAACCGGATATTCTTCCGGATTTGAGAGATATATTTTCAGGAGGTATGAATTATGATGTACGGAATGACACCCTTTGGAAGAAACGCTTTTAACCTTTTCAATATGTGGAATGACCTCGACAAAGATTTGTTGGGCGACACTATGCCAGTCAATGCCTGCCGGACTGATATAAAAGATGCCGGTGATAAATATATAATGGAATCAGAACTCCCCGGATTTGAAAAAGAGGACATCAATATAGACCTCAACGGTGAATATCTTGTTATTTCAGCCGAGCGAAAAGCTGAGTCCGAAGAAAAAAATGACGAGACGAAGTATATCCGCCGTGAGCGCAGATTCGGCTCATACAAGAGAAGTTTCGACATCTCAGACGTTGAAGCAGATGCTATTTCAGCTGAGTACAAAAACGGTATCCTGACTATCGAGCTTCCTAAAAAGAAACCCGCTGAACCTGTTGCAAAGCGACTTGAAATAAAATAAAAAATGCGGACAGCATTAAGCTGTCCGCGAAAAAAACGGAGCAAGGTGAACCTCACCTGCTCCGTTTTTATTATTTTTCCTGTAATATTGCCTGCTTTACAGCCTGTGCATTCTGACCGATAGCCGGTGAAGACTTGAGTGCGTGCTGAAGCTTTTCCTTAGTACGCTTGATATCCATGAGAGACTTGTTATGTGTAGCCTCTGCATCGTTGAGCATCTGTGCAACTGAAAGTGCAGCAGTTTTCTGCATATTTGCAGCAGCAGCCTGAGCCTTCTGAATGAGGTCAACAGCCTTCTTCTTAGCCTCGGTAACGATAGCCTCCTTAGAAACTATCTGAGCAGCTCTTTCCTCAGCCTTGCGGATAATACCCTCAGCATTGAGTTTAGCCTCGTTGAGGATACGCTGACAATCAAACTCGATTTTCTTAGCCTCTTTGAGTTCATGAGGCATATTAAGTCGGACATCATTTATAAGCTCACGCATACGTTCGCCGTCAACGATCTTCTTGTGTGAAACGAATGGTACGGAAGCGGACTTGTCAAGCAGTTCGTCCATTTCCTCAAGGATCTCATCAATACTCATAACAATTACCTCTCTTTAATAAGTCTTCTTTGTATATCATCAAGTATATCTTCGGGGACAAAATGGCTTATATCGCCGCCGAAGTAAGCGATCTGCTTTACAACGCTCGAACTGAGATACATATTCTCAGCGGCGGTCGTAAGGAAAACTGTCTCAGCGCCGGCATAGAGTTTCTTATTAGCGAGAGCCATCTGAAACTCGTATTCAAAGTCGCTGACTGCGCGCAGGCCCTTCACTATAGCGACAGCTCCTACATTGCGGACATAGTCAGCAAGGAGACCGTCGAGTATATCGATAACAACGTTATCGAGGTCCTGCGTAACAGTTTCTATCATGAGCATACGCTCTGTTGCGGTGAAGCTCGGCTGAGCTTTTCCGGCATTTCGTGAGATAAGGACTATAACCTTATCGAAGAGCTTTGAAGCTCGGGTAATAATGTCAAGGTGTCCGAGCGTGACCGGGTCGAAGCTGCCGGGACAAACTGCGATCCTTCTCATTCCTCGTCCTCCCCGCCCGAAGGCTTAACGAAAACAGCGACGCATATTTTACCGTAGCTGTATACTTTTTTCAGCGTCATACCCTCCGGAGCGTCAGGCTGTTCGGCTTCCTTCTCGTATTCACAGATGATGAAGCCGCCGTCTCTGAGCTTTGCAGCGGCAAGCGGCAGAAGCTTCGGGATATGACCGTGACGGTAAGGGGGGTCGAGTATAATAATATCAAATTGCTGTGAAGTCAGGCGGATATAGTCATAGCTGTCGCGTGTGATGACCTCTGCCGACTTGTCAAGCTTAGTACTTCTGAGGTTCTCATTGACACATTTTATCGACTTTGCGGAACTGTCAACGAATACCGCATGAGCCGCACCGCGGCTGAGTGCCTCAATACCCATCTGACCGCTTCCGGCGAAAAGGTCAAGAACATCAGCACCTTCGAGTTCAAACTGTATAGAAGAGAAGACACCCTCCTTGACTTTGTCGCTTGTCGGTCTTGTTTCCAGTCCCTCGGGAGCAATGAGCCTGTGACCTCTTGCAATTCCTGTAATTACTCTCATATCAGAATTATTCCTCACTGATAACAGAACTTTCCGGCATAGACAGCCGAATCCATAATCAAATACTATTATAGCCCATTTTTCACAGCTTGTCTATATTATTTTTCAAAGATAGGTTATTTTCAACAAAATGTGCTCCCAATTTTACACCATATTGCACAAATCCGCAATTGATAATAGTTACGAAGAGGGTCATTATATTACAATCAGGTATTATATGTTGATTATTTTGCAAATTTATTGTATAATGAGTATACATCATAAAAGGAGGTCGGACATGAACGGATTCAAATACAGACTTGCCGCATTCGCTTTCTCGGCTATGTTTACTGCTTCACTCGTTTCGTGCAGTGACAGTTTTGAAGATTTCAGCGATATAAAGCTTCATTTGGACAAGAATATTACCCTTGATTTTGAAAACGGCGATTTCCGCTTCGACGAAGATAACTGTAAAAAGATAAGACTTATCAGCCTTATTCCGGGGCAGTGTATTA
Organism: Ruminococcus flavefaciens; assembly: GCA_902792235.1. Classification (GTDB taxonomy): domain Bacteria; phylum Bacillota; class Clostridia; order Oscillospirales; family Ruminococcaceae; genus Ruminococcus; species Ruminococcus flavefaciens_AE. Next base: position 32,671 of record CADAYP010000003.1, on the reverse strand, counting down.
TCAGTACCGCTGACATCGACGAACCGGAAATATCTTTCGATTTCAGCTTTGACGGACTCAGCCGTGCTGAACTCGAAGAACAGCGCGATAATATAGACGTCTCATACAGTATAGAGGACACCGACGTACTCTTTGTTTCAGTTAAGGATAAATCAACTGATTACATCGCCGGACACAAAGGTATAGACTTCAAGAATACAACTTCCATCGCAACGATAACTCTGCCGGACTACTTTGACAGCTTCGATATAAACACTGAAGAATGCGATATAGGTGTCGAAAATCTGAGCGGACAGATTCATCTTGTCACACACGAAAGTATAACCGGAGAGAACCTTTCGTTCAGCGATTCTTCTGAAAACACACTTAAAGCGGGCGGCGATATAACAGTAAGTACGTCACGCAATAATGGTTTCTGTTCGAGTGCCGAAATATCCTCCGACAAGAAGCTGACCTATATTTGCCCGCCGCCTGAACAGATGTCAGCAAACGACGGTTTGGACAAGATAAAACTTACGGCACCGAACGACAAGCTGACTATAGACCTCAACGGCAACACGTATACCAACAGCACTGAAAAAGGCTATCAGTACCTTGTGGGCGGCACCATTGCTATCGAACCGTCATACGGCAATATTGAGGGTAATTTCTACATTACCAACGGCGAATACGTCAGTGCAGAGAGGTCTATCCCGAAGACAACATCGACTGTTAAAACTACTGCCGCATCCTCAAAAAAGTCCAAATCCACCACTTCTAAGGCTATTTCAGCTACTACTGCGACAATCGCCGCTTTCGATGACTACAGTGACAATACAAATGTAGAGTACCATTTCCGCACCAAGAAACAGCTTGAACAGCATTTTCAGAAGCACGGCGATGAGTTCAAGGAAGATTTCGGCTATAAGACTGCCAAGGAGTACGAAAAAGGTGCAAGCGACGTAATCAACAACAGTGCCGCACTCCATAAGACTGAAAAAGAAGACGGCGACGGAGTGTACTATATCGAATCGACGAACGAGTTTGTAATTCTCTCGACTGACGGCTATATACGTACATATTTCAGACCCAGCGGCGGCAGAAAATACTACGATAAGCAATAGTCCGCTACAGAGGAGATAAAATGAAAAATATATACGGAAACCAGCAACTGCTGACTACTCTTGCCAGTATGATAAAAAGCGGACGTACCGCCCATTCCCTGATATTTTACGGTGAAAAGGGTACCGGAAAAAAGCTTATGGCTGACTACTATGCCTCTCAGCTGATGTGCGAGAACCCCATAGACGGTGCCCCATGCGGAAACTGTCCCGCGTGCAGAAACGTAAGTTCAAAGTCGCACCCCGACGTTATATACGTTCAGACCGAAGGAAAACTCAACGGCTACACTGTCGGCATTGCGCGTTCAGTCATAAGCGACGCATACGTCAAGCCTAATAACCACACAGGCAGAAAGGTATACATCTTCCGCGACTGCCGGAAAATGAGCGTTCAGACACAGAATACGCTCCTCAAACTTATTGAAGAACCGCCTGACTATGCCTACTTCATCTTTACAGCTGAGGCAAAGTATGAGTTTCTGCCGACTATAATCTCCCGATGCGTATGCTTCGGAGTTTCACCTTGTACCGAGGACGAAGCCGTTCAGGCACTCCGCGACAACGGCTGTTCCGATAAAGACATATCAGCGGCTATAAACTGCTTCCACGGCAATATCGGCAGGTGCTGCGACTACATCTCAGATGATAACGTAAGGCAACAGGTCGATTTGACAAAAAGTCTCGCTGATAGTATAATAAATAAGGACGAGTACGGTCTGAACAAGACGCTGTTTTCCCTCGGAAGCAGCCGTGACGATATCCGCGCAGCTCTGACAATGCTTGACAGGCTTGCACGCGATTCAGCCGTCCTCACACGCGATAAGAATGCTGCCCTGATAGGCTGCTACCGCGAAGGTGCAGTCAGACTCTCAGGCATGATGACCGCTTATCAGGCGGCACGTCTCCACGAACGTATCGAAGCGGCGTGGGGAGCTATGGAAGCAAATGTCAATCCGCCGCTCGTGCTTTCGGCTCTGTGCGCGGAGATAACTGAAATAGTCCGGTAAAGGATACAAGGAGCTTTTATGAAAGAAATTGTCGGAATACGCTTCAAAAGCGTAGGAAAAATATACTACTTCTCCCCCGGAGATATAAAGGCAAATGTCGGCGACCATGCTATCGTCGAAACTGTCAGAGGTGTTGAATGCGGCGAAGTCGTTATCGCTAACCGTCAGATAGACGATAACAGCATCTCCTCACCTCTCAAACCTATCATCAGACTCGCTGACGCTAACGACATGAAAACTGTCGAGAAAAACAAGCAGAAGGAAAAAGATGCTTTCAAAATATGCGAGGAGAAAATCGCCTTCCGCAAGCTGAAAATGAACCTCGTCGACGTCGAGTGTACATTCGATAACAACAAGCTGCTGTTCTATTTCACGGCTGAAAACCGTGTTGACTTCCGCGAACTCGTCAAAGACCTCGCAGCTGTCTTCCGCACACGTATCGAACTGCGTCAGATAGGTGTTCGCGACGAGGCAAAAATACTCGGCGGACTCGGTATCTGCGGCAGAGAATTCTGCTGTAAGGCTCATATGGGCGACTTCAACCCGGTATCAATAAAAATGGCTAAGGAACAGGGACTTTCCCTCAATCCTACCAAAATATCAGGCACCTGCGGCAGACTTATGTGCTGCCTGAAAAATGAACAGGCTGCATACGAGTCGCTGCTGAAAATAACTCCTAAGGTAGGCGCTATCGTTGTAACTCCTGACGGAGACAAGGGCAGAGTCGAGGACGCTAACCTCATAACAGGAAAGCTCCGCGTAAAGACAGAGAAATCGGAAGTTCCGATAGTGCTTGAAAGAGGCGATGTAAAGCTTCTCAAGGACGCTGAGGTAAGGCTCAGCAAGGAGGAACTCAAAGCTCTTAAAAATCTTGAGGACAAATAATGCAGAAGGTCAATTACGGCAAAATGCTCGATGACAAGCTCGCAGAACTCGCCAAAAACGGCGAAAAGCCTAAGCTTATGCTCCATGCGTGCTGTGCCCCTTGCAGCAGTCACACTCTGCTGTACCTATATGAGCATTTTGATATAACGGTTTACTTCTGCAACCCGAATATAGCTCCCGAAGCTGAGTACGAATTCCGCAAGAGCGAATTGAAACGTCTCATATCCGAGCTTGGTCTTGACGTAAGAATAATCGACGAAGACTACGCTCCTGAGCAGTTTTACGAACTCGCAAAGGGACTCGAAGACCTCCCCGAAAGAGGAGAACGCTGCCGGAAGTGTATCGCATACCGTCTTGAAAAAACAGGTGAAAAAGCAGCCGAATACGGCTGCGGCTACTTCACGACTACACTGACGATAAGTCCGCATAAGGACTGCGCTTTCATCAACGAATGCGGAGCTGAGATATCGGAAAAGTGCGGAGTTCCGTACCTGTTTTCAGACTTCAAGAAACATGACGGCTACAAACATTCGATAGAGCTTTCCCGGCAGTATAATTTGTATCGTCAGAATTACTGCGGGTGTGTGTATTCGCGGAAAAGAAGTGAATAATTGCCGGGCGCTACAGTTGCTATGGCTGAGCGAAAGCAAACTTTGCCTTACGTACAGAGTGAGCGAGTTTACGAGCGGCAACGTGAGTTGGGTTGCAGGGGACAATGTCCCTTGCCGAGTCAAGGGCAGAGCCTTGACCAGAGTGCAGAGACAGAGTTTCTGCCCGGAGTCTGAGGGCAAAGTCCTCAGAAAGGAGCTATATGGCTAAAGAAGCAAAAACAAACGCAATGCGTTTCCTTGAAAAAAACAAGATAGACTATACCGTACAAACCTATGAGTGTGATGAATTCATAGACGGTATCCATACCGCGGAAAAGCTCGGTCAGCCGCTAGATGAGACCTTCAAAACGCTTATCGCACACGGAAAGTCCGGCGACTATTACTGCTTTCTGCTGCCGGTAGCACTCGAGCTTGACCTCAAAAAAGCTGCAAAAAGCGTCGGCGAGAAGTCGGTCGAGCTGCTGCACGTAAAGGATATCACAAAGGTAACCGGCTACGTCCGCGGAGGCTGTACCCCAATCGGCATGAAAAAACAGTTCATGACCGTTATCCACAACACCGCTGAAAGTATGGAACTATTCTATATCAGCGGCGGACGCATAGGCACGCAGATTCGTCTTTCCCCGAATAAACTCGTCAAAGCGATACGCGGTAAATTTGAAGATATTATTATGCAATAAAAATAGGCTGCTGATTGAATCAGCAGCCTATTTTTTACTTGATTATTTCAGGAAGACTCTTGATTATTTTTGCATCGAGCTTCTGAATAGCGAGTGCGTCCTTACCGGTGATACCATCGCCCGGGTTAAAGCAGTCAGCATTTGCCTTAGCTTCGTCGTTAAGAGCGTACTTATCCTTGTTGCCGATATACTGAAGGATAGTTACAGCGTCTGCAACAGTTACGCCTTTGTCGAGGTTAGCGTCACCGATGAGAGTTACCTTCGGGTTTGAAGTTGCAGAAACGGTAGTAGTTGTTGTCTTAGGAGCAGAAGTGGTAGTTGCCTTGGTAGTTGTTTCCTTAGGAGTGCTGCCTGCTATCTGTCCGTAAACGATACCGCATCCTACTGTTGACATATAAACTTTTCCGAATTCGTCCATATCACCTACGAGGTAGTTACCGTTACCTGTACCGCCGTAGAGGTGGTCAGTATTGATGCACACCCATGTCTTGCCGGCATCCTGTGAACGATAAACACCTTCGGGGTCAGTTTCCTCGGGTTTACCGAACATATAAAGTGTATTCACGTCGCCCTTCTTCTCAGGTGCACCGTAGCCGATACACTTAGCGTATTTTACATTTTCGAGGTGTTCAACCTTAGCACCCTTGTCGGAGATGAGGTATATACCGTGATTTGCACCTGCAAGAGCAACAGTGCCGTTTCCGACATAAGCGAGGTCGCCGGTATGCTCGAATTTCCATGTAAGCTCCCAGTTATAGGGGCAGATACGAGTTTCCTTGAATGTAGCGCCGTAGTCTTCGCTGACGAAATATGAGTAGTGAGCCTCATCGTAAGTAGGTTCTTTCTTGCTCATATCAGATGACCAGTACTCGTTGTACTGTGCACCTGTAGCGTAAACAATACTCGGGTCTTCGGGGTCAACGAGAGTATAAGCACCCTTTGAAGCCTGTATACCAGTGCATTTCTTCCAAGTTTTGCCGTAATCGTCGGTATAGGAAACGTCGCCCTTAGGACTTGAATTGATTATTCTGTACTTGCCCTTTGAAAGCTCAGTTATTGAGAGCTTACCGCCAGTGCAGGCAGGATCGAAAGCAGTCCATGTCTTGCCGCGGTCGAGGGTATAGAAGCCGCTTCCGGTATTATTGCCGTCGCCATTTGCAGTTCTTGCCCAAACATCAGTATTCTGCGGGCAGACTGTGATAGCAGATGTAGAGCCCATATTCGGCTTATACTGCTTAGGTATACCGTTAACAGTTTCGTGAACGAATCCGTCGTAGTCGCCGATAGCTGAAAGGTCGAGACCATCAGCAGTGCTGTAGAAATCGAGACTTACGCACTCTTCAACACCGTCAGGCTGGAAATAGAACTGTACTCCCTTTTCGTCCCACGCATTATCACAGGCGAAAACACCGTTACCTGATGTAAGAAGGATACGGTCGCCCTCGGGGTCTCTCGGGTCGATAATGATACTGCTTCCCCAGTGGCAAGCCTTACCGTATATCCAGTCATAGCCGTTCAGGTCCATAGGAAGTGAAACGAAATTCTTGACACCCTTGCCTGTGGAGTAGTCTGTCGGACCTGCACCCGGAGTTATATCCTCCCATGTCTTACCGCCGTCAGACGAACGGAAGAAGTGGTCGCCCCACGCGATAGTGCTTTCATTCTCGGGAGTCTGCGGGTCGTCCTGAAGCCATTCTTCGCCGAACCACTGGTCTGAGAACACACCGCAGGTACGAGCAAAAAGCTTATTCGGGTCTTTGGGGTCAGCCTCGATCATACCGATAGAGTTTTTTGAAACAGAAAGCTCTTCAGCCTTTCCTGATGCGATATTGTACTTGTATGCACCGCCGGAAGCACCTGCAAATGCAAGACCTCCGATATATGTAAAGAAGAGGTTGCCGTTGTGGTCACTTGTTATCGAAAGCGGATAGTTTTCATTCGGAAGAGCCTTGACAGCTTCAAACTCGTCGTCCTTAACGCTTGCAACGTGTACATTAGGCTCGCCCTTGACGGAAGTTCCGACATAAACCTTGCCGCCTTCAATATATACACAGCCGATACCGTTCTGCTGGTTGTACTCTTTAGTAGGTTCAGTACCTCTTACCATATGGTCTGTCCACTTGGGGTATTTGAGTTCACCTGTGAAAAGACCGAGAGCGTCATAGCCCTCAACCGGCTTCCACGACTTACCGCCGTCTGTAGACTTGATAAGTGCAGACTTGCCTGCTGTTACATCGCCGCCGGCATAAATAGTATCCGGATTATCGGGGTCAACAGCGATAGGCTCGATACACTCACGTCCGTCGCCGTTTCCGTGAACCTGTATATGCTCTGTTACATCTACGGAAGTAAATGTCTTACCGCCGTCAGTAGTCTTGAAAATAACAGTTTTAGCATCGGAGAAGTATGCACAGCCGCAGAGGAAGTAAGCTGTCAAATCGTCTGTAGGGTCGATAGCGATACCCTTACAGCTGAGGAGACCTCTGTCGTCCTCATTGATAAATCCGAAAAGCTGGACCCATCTTTTCTGCTCATAGTCATATCTGTACGCACCGCCTACGTCCGTACGGAGATACATTTCACTTTTTCCTCTTACGATACCTGAAACGAAACCCGCTCCGCCCATTCTGAGAGTGTCCCATTCCATAGTAGAAGAAATGTCCTTAGTTGCGGCGTACGCCTTATTTACACCGCTGAAGCCGTCAGTCTGAGCAACGCAGACTGCAGCCATGCCTAAAGCGAAAACGCCTGCAGCAGTCTTTTTTAAATGCTTCATGATAATTACCTCCATTTGTTTTAACTTGTTAACGTTTGGTTAAAAGTTATTCATGTTTTCCTGTAAGTATATATTATCATTAATCAGCGGCTTTGTCAATGGCTTTTTTGTGAATTTCATACTGATAATCGCAACTTGTTGTATTCAACAAAAGATTATTGTGCATAGCAGATAATATGTTAGTAAATAAATAAAATTTTTCTGAACGGTCTTGACATTTTGAAACAAATGTTCTATAATAAGATTTACAAGGAATAGAACAAACGTTCTCAAAGCTGCCGCGATGCGGAAAAATATTCTCCCTGAAGAAATGGAGGTTTATAAATGGACCGGATGATAAAAGGGTACATCGACAGTTGTATCCGCGTGAAAAATCGCATAAACGAACTAACCGAGCTGCGCAACTCACTGAAAAAGCTCGGCGACACATTCAAAATTGAGGAGCTTGACCTTGACAGGCGTATAAAGCTCCTATACTGTGAACATGAGCAGATGCAGGAGATAATCTCCGGTCTGACTGCATATATGAGGAGGCGGGAAAAGAGTGCCGATTCGTGAGAGCTACTCTGATACATTTACCGGTGAAGCCGACAAGAATATCCGCAGGATACTTCATGAAAGCGACGACGAAACCGGTACATCAAGAATAAATCTGAAAAGAATCCTGTTAAATGTTATAAAAAATGAGCTTACTCCGAGACAAAAGGAGATTATTATGCTATACTATTTTAAGAATGAAAATACTACAGAAATCTCACAGCGGCTCGGAGTGAGCCCGCAGGCAGTATCCGCCGCAATGGCACGAGCACGGCTGAGAATGTTACGTATACTGCAATACTATATATAAAATATTTTGCTGATTATGAGGTAACAAAAATGAATACACCAATATATGATTTTCTCGAAAAATACGCCGCTTCTGACACCCTGCGATGTCATATGCCCGGACACAAAGGGCGCGGGAGCGCTCCTGCCGCGGCACTTGATATAACTGAAATTGCCGGTGCAGACAGTCTCTTTGAAGCCGACGGCATTATCCGTGAGAGCGAGTGCAATATGTCGCGGCTTTACGGCACTGCCGATACGTTTTACTCCGCCGCAGGCTCTACGCTGTGCATACAGGCAATGCTCGCGGCTATGAAGTATGAGGGCAGAAAGGTCATTGCCGTGAGGAATGTACATCGTGCCTTTCTCAATGCGGCGGCACTTCTCGACCTTGATGTTGAGTGGATAATGCCCGATTACACGGACGGTATACTCTCCGGAAACATCTCTGTCAGCGATGTCGAGGACAAGCTCAGGTCAACTGAAAATGCCTGTGTATACCTCACCTCGCCCGACTACACAGGCAGAATGGCTGATATCACCGGGATTTCCGCGATATGCCGCAAATACAAAGCTCCCCTGCTTGTAGACAACGCCCACGGTGCACATCTTCATTTTCTACCGAAAAGTCACCACCCCATCGCACTCGGTGCGGATATCTGCTGTGATTCGGCACATAAAATGCTGCCGGCACTGACCGGTGCGGCAATGCTCCACACATCGTCGGAGAGATACGCGAAGATACTGCGGCAATGCATGAGTATGTTTGCTTCAACAAGTCCGTCGTACCTGATAATGGCATCGCTCGACCTCTGCTGTAAGTACATCTCAGAGCAGATACGTGACGATATATCGGCAAATCTCAGATATATAAAGGACTTCCGCAAGTCTTTTGCAGACAAGCTGATATTCACAGAAGGTGACCCTTTCCACATCACGATAAAGGCGGCGGAAAGCGGTCTCGACGGCAACAGTCTCGCTGAAATGCTCCGCCGTTATGGTGCCGAGTGTGAATACGCGGACAGCTCGCTCGTAATACTGCTTATGTCGCCGATGAACACTTCTCACGACTACGCACAGCTTCATACCGCGCTTGAAAATGCTCTCTGCGATGCAAAAACGTCAGCACCGGTCCGTGAATATTTCTCACTTCCGCTTCCCGAAAAGGCGATGAGTATACGTCAGGCGGCATTTGCTCCGTGTGAAGAGATACCGGTCGAAGAAGCCGAGGGGCGCGTATGCGCGTCCGTGAAGGTACCTTGTCCGCCGGCTGTACCCATTTCCGCAAGCGGAGAAGTAATCGACCGTGCCTGCATAGAAACATTCAAACGTTACGGCATATCCACTGTTTTAGCCGTAGCTGAAAGGAAACTGCCATGAATCCAAGACTCCCCTATCTTCGTGAAAAAACCTCGAAGCTGACCACGTCTCCCGGAGTTTACCTCATGAAAAACAAGGAAAATGCTATTATATACATCGGCAAGGCTAAGAACCTTAAAAACCGCGTGACGAGCTATTTCCGCGAAAACCCCGACCATACCCCGAAAGTTGCGGCAATGGTATCGAATGTTTTTGACTATGACTATATCGTCGTTGACAGTGAATACGAGGCTCTGCTTCTTGAGTGCAGTCTTATAAAACAGCACAAACCGAAGTACAATATCCTGCTCAAGGACGACAAGGGTTACCACTATATCCGCATTTCCGATGAGGACTACCCTCGTATAACAAACGAGAAAAATACTCAGGCAGGCGGAACTTATCTCGGTCCGTACATGAGCGGATTCATCACAAAAGAAGCCGTAGACGAAGCAAACCGCGTGTTTATGCTTCCTACGTGCCGCAGACGTTTTCCGCAGGATTTCCGTAAAGAGCGTCCGTGTCTGAATTATCACATCAAGCTTTGCATGGGAGTGTGCCGCGGAAAAATCGACAAAGAGACCTACAACGACACCGTACGGCAGGCTGTCGAATTCATACGCTCAGGAAGTGCACAGTCGGTAGAGCGCATGGAAAAAGAGATGACAGAAGCCGCTGAAAATCTCGAATTCGAGAAGGCGGCAATGCTCCGCGACAGGATAAACGCAGTCAAAAAGGCTTCCGAGAAGCAGAAGATTATCAACCACGGAGTCGATTCAACCGACGTTATCGGTATCGCCGAAGCCTACGACGGAATTATAATCTCTGTACTCATGTACCGCGAGGACAGACTCTATGACAAGGCAGTTTTTGAGTTCAGCAAGAGTGACAGCGGCGAGGATATCCTCAGTCTTTTCCTCGCGCAGTATTACCACGGCAGGACAGATATTCCGCGCACCGTGACCGTTGACCATCTCCCCGACGACTACGAACTAATCGAGCGTATGCTCTCTCAGCAGGCAGGCAGAAATGTTAAGCTTCATCAGCCGCAGAGAGGACGTCTGCCGGAACTTATGCGTCTTGCCAAAAGCAACTCTGCGGAATACGCGGCTTTGCGGAGTGACCGCACCGGAAAAGAGGTCATCGCACTTGAACAGCTCGGAAAAAGTCTCGGACTTGCGCGTCCGCCGAAGTACATCGAAGCATATGATATCTCAAACCTTTCGTCGGAGTCGATGGTTGCGGGAATGGTAGTATTCGAGAACGGCAGACCCCTGAAAAAGGCATACAAACGATTCAACATAAAAGAGCAGGAGCTTCAGAATGACTACGGCAGTATGCGTGAGGTACTGCGCCGCAGACTCACTCACATCGTGAATCAGGACGGCGACGAGTATTTCAACCGCACTCCCGACCTGATACTCCTCGACGGCGGCACAGGTCACGTACACGCGGTAGTTCCCCTGCTGAAAGAACTCGGTCTCGATATCCCCCTTTTCGGCATGGTCAAGGACGACAAGCACCGTACCCGCGCAATAGCTACAGGCGGTCGTGAAATACAAATAAACAATCTCCGCGCCGTATTCGACCTCGTAACCTGCATACAGGACGAAGTTCACCGCTACTCAGTCAGCTTCATGCATCAGAAACATAAGAAAAAGACCTACAGCTCTGAACTTCTTACAGTCAAAGGTGTAGGCGAGAAAAAAGCGGCTAAGATAATGATAAAGTACAAGACCAAGACAAATCTGCTCAGGGCAACTCCCGAAGAACTTGCCGCAGTCGCAGGTATAAACCTTGAAACCGCCAAGGAATTATGGGACGTTATACAGCGTATGTAACATTGCCGTTACGGCAAAAAAGCCAAAGGATAATCCTTTGGCTTTTTTCATAATGTTATCATTCCGAGTATCTGTATAGTCAAATACACTGATACAAACGACAGTGCTACTGATATTATCATTATAAGCAGTGAATTCAGCGGCTTTACGCCGCCTGCAAATGCGATTTCGGCGCTGTTCTTTTCATTGCCGCTCCGTGCACGTATCTTCTTCACAGATTTCAGTGCAAAGCGGTAATACAGCTTATTGCTGAACAGACAGAACAGTATGCGTATCAGCATATCGGAGAAATTGCAGACGTCAACAATATTCGAGAGCATCACCCTGTTCGCATAGATATACTCAGTTATTTCCGCGGAAAAGAGATTATAGCCATTTTCGAGACCGTCTGCCGCGAGGTAACTTATCGCAAACGGAAGTGAGAGAAGTGCACTTATTATCACCGAAAATATCGCCCAGAACCACATTCTCCGGTTAGCAAAATAGAGCGGCGGGAAAATAAAGCTGATGAGGTTGAACGAAATACTTCTTCCGGTGTCCTTCATACGCTTGAAAATCGGAATATAATAAATCGTATTGGTACGTACAAAATCGGAAACGTCTTTGAGAGTTGCACCGCCCATGTCCTCATTCGGGTCGAATCCGAGGTACGGACGCGGTACTCCGAAAGGCGGCACGTCCTTTTCGGGAGAAGCTTTTTTCATGCTTTCAACACCGTCAAGGGACACTCCGCAGTTTTCGCAGACCTCAGCGTCTCCGGCATTCATGCAGTGACAGAGCGGACACTCTTTGCCTGCATATTCTTCTTGTAAATCAGCCTCAGCAGACTTTGCCGCAGTCTTTTCCCACGACCTTCCCTCTGCGTGCCATGATTCGTTTGCGCACCTGTTTTCAGCCTTATAGCAGGCTCTGTGATGAGGTGAGCCACACTGCGGACAAACAACGATATCGTCGTCCTCCTTGAAAATCTCACCACAGCAAACGCATTTTTCTCCGATAAAGTCCATATATAATACCTCTCAGCACTTTGCTTTTTTATATTATACCACATATATATGAAAAATGCAATGGTCGGCAGGGAATATGTACCATTCAATGTTCAGCCGCACACCAAACCGACGATGTTTTCATATAATGTAGCGAGCATATAACTCATTATTTTTACAGAATGGAGAACAGTATGAATAATAAAACAGATATACTTATCGCCGGCGGCGATATGCGGCAGTTGTTCTGTGCAGAGCGGCTTGCCGATAGATTCGCGGTCGCAGTGACCGGATTCGATGATGAACTTGTCCCTGACGTTATTCCGACTGCTGACAGCGGCAGGAAGTACAGCTGTCTTGTACTTCCTGTGCCTCCGCTGAATGATGACGGACTCGTCAATACACCATGCTTTTCCGGCAGTATCAGTGCAGAGAAAACGGCAGGAATGCTGCAAAAAGGGGCGGTAGTCCTCACAGGCAGGAAGGACACGCGCCTTTCTGAATTATTCCCTGACCATGAGATAATCTCTTACTCCGACCGCGAGGATTTTCAGCTTTGCAACGCTGTCCCTACTGCTGAGGGAGCGATACGTCTCGCACTTGAGGAACTTCCTGTCACGCTCAGCGGACTGCCTGTGCTGATAGTCGGAATGGGACGTATCGGTACTGCCCTCACGGAAATCCTCAAAGGCTTCGGCGCTGATATAACTGTAGCTGTACGCAGCAGAAAGGCTGCCGCAAATGTACAGCTTCACGGGGTGAGACCTGTGAGAATGAAAGATTTCAACAGTGACTATGCCCTTGTGTTGAATACTGCGCCCGAACTCGTCTTTGACAGGGAGATGCTCACAAAAAGCGGCAGTAATACCCTTTTCATAGACCTTGCATCGCGTCCCGGCGGTATCGACTTTGAAGCCGCCGCAGACCTTGGCAGAAAAGCTGTATGGGCACTGGGACTGCCGGGCAAGAGTTGTCCGGTGAGTGCAGGAGAGATAGTCGCCGAAACAGTCGCAGGCATACTCGCAGAAAGGGGTGAGTTCAATGAATGAGAGTTTCAGCGGTATCCGCATAGGCTACGTTATGACAGGCTCATACTGCACATTTGAACGGAGTTTCCGGCAGGCTGAACGCCTTATAGCCATGGGAGCGAAACTTCTGCCGGTAATGTCGGAAAATGCCGCCGGTATATCGACACGTTTCGGGTCCGGCGAGGACAATGTCAAGCGTTTCAGCGATATATGCGGTAAAGAGGTCATAACCTCAATCGACGGTGCTGAACCTATCGGTCCGAAGAATTTGACCGACATCATGGTAGTTTCTCCGTGCACCTCAAATACAGCGGCAAAGCTTGCGGCAGGAATCACCGATTCTGCGGCAACTATGGCTGTAAAGTCGCATCTGCGCGGCGGCAGACCTGTCGTACTTGCTATCGCGTCAAACGATTCACTTCTTGCCTCGGCAAAGAATATCGGCGAACTCTTCAACCGTAAAAACTACTACTTCGTGCCGATGCTACAGGACGATATCGAAAAGAAACCCGCTTCTCTCGTGGCGGAATTTGAAATGCTTCCGCAGGCAGTTTCGGCGGCACTTCGCGGAGTTCAGCTTCGTCCGATAATATACCACAAGACCGGAGAATAAAAAAGCAGGCGGATAACAGGGTTAATCCTTTATCCGCCTGAACAGTTTATTCCGTAAGTTCTTTTTCCTGTATAAAGGCATTGTATAAAGGCATTTATATTTGCCTCTGTCTGCTGTAAGATCTCGCTTTTTTCCTTATACTGCCTGTCGTATTGTTCCTGAGCGTCAGCAAGCTTTTTCAGTTATGAAAGCATTTCCGCAGAATTTACAAACGCCGGCTTCGGTCTTGTTATCGACCTCGAGCGGTGCCGAACACGACGGACATATAGCTGAAACAATAGGCATATCTGAACCTCCGTAGATGATATATATGTATTATAGCACTTAAACGGCACAAAGTCAATGGATTAGTACTGTACAGCGGCTGGGAATGCTCTCCCCACTCTTGTGTCACCATATTTCAACAGTGTCGCGTGATATTTGTGCAGAATAACGCGTGATATTTGTGCAGAATAACAAAATTTGTGAAAGTTTCGAGAATAGTCTTGATTTATTAGAAAAAGGTGGTAAAATATAATTAGCACTCAGAAAGAGAGAGTGCTAAACTAACGATTATTATTTTTCAGGAGGTATATATTATGACTATCAAACCATTACAGGACAGAGTTGTTGTAAAGATGGTCGAAGCTGAAGAGACCACCAAGGGCGGTATCATTCTTACCGGTTCAGCTAAGGAAAAACCCGAATTTGCTGAGGTTATCGAAGTAGGTCCCGGAACTTCCGACGTTAAAATGGAAGTAGGCAAGGGCGATAAGGTGCTTATCTCCAAGTACTCAGGAACTAACGTTAAGCTTGAAGGAGAAGAGTACATCATCGTTAAAATGGAAGACATTCTCGCTACTGTTAAGTAAACACCAAATGTAGAGAACGCCGCCTCGACGTTCCGGATATGCATTTACGTTCAGACTTTTAACTTGTAGGGGGCGAACAGTGTCCGCCCGATATACACTATCTGTCACGCGGGTGCACAATTTGCACCCCTACACAAAATTATTTAAAGGAGTTAATAACTATGGCAAAGGATATAAAATACGGTGAGGACGCAAGAAAGTCCTTACAGGCTGGCATCGACAAACTCGCTGATACAGTAAGAATCACTATGGGCCCCAAGGGCAGAAACGTAGTTCTCGATAAGAAGTTCGGCGCTCCGCTCATCACTAATGACGGTGTTACTATCGCTAAGGACATCGAACTCGAAGACGCTTTCGAGAACATGGGTGCACAGCTCGTTAAGGAAGTTGCTACTAAGACTAACGATGCTGCCGGTGACGGTACAACTACAGCTACTCTCCTCGCTCAGACAATCGTTCGTGAGGGTATGAAGAACATCGCAGCCGGTGCTAACCCGATGATTCTCAAGAAGGTGTTATCACTCTCGAAGAGAGCAAGACTGCTGAAACTTACAGCGAAGTTGTTGAGGGTATGCAGTTCGACCGCGGCTACATTTCACCTTATATGGTAACTGATGCTGACAAGATGGAAGCTGTTTACGACGACGCTTATGTACTCATCACAGATAAGAAGATCTCTTCTATTCAGGAAATTCTCCCCCTCCTTGAGCAGATAGTAAAAATGGGCAAGAAGCTCGTTATCATCGCTGAGGACGTTGAGGGCGAAGCTCTTACAACTATTATACTCAATAACCTCCGCGGAACTTTCAAGGTTGCAGCTGTAAAGGCTCCCGGATTCGGTGACAGACGCAAGGAAATGCTCAAGGATATCGCAGTTCTCACAGGCGGTGAGGTCATCACTGCTGACCTCGGTCTTGAACTCAGCGAGACTACTATCGAGCAGCTCGGTCAGGCTAAGCAGATAGTTATTCAGAAGGAAAACACCATCATCGTTGACGGTGCAGGCGACAAGGAAGCTATCAAGTCAAGAGTTGCTCAGATCCGTGCTGCTATCGAGACTACAACTTCTGATTTCGACCGTGAAAAGCTTCAGGAGCGTCTTGCTAAGCTTGCAGGCGGCGTAGCTGTTATCAAGGTCGGCGCTGCTACTGAAATAGAGATGAAGGAGAAGAAGCTCCGCATCGAAGATGCTCTCGCTGCTACAAAGGCTGCTGTTGAAGAGGGTATCGTTGCAGGCGGCGGTACTGCTTTCATCAATGCTATCCCTGCTGTTGAGAAAATCATTCCCTCACTCGACGGTGACGAGAAGACAGGTGCTAAGATAATCCTCAAGGCACTCGAAGCTCCTGTTCGTCAGATCGCTGAGAACGCGGGTCTCGAAGGAAGCGTCATTGTTGACAAGATCAGACGTTCACGCAAGGTCGGCTACGGCTTCGACGCTTACAACGAGGTTTATACAGACATGATACCTGCCGGTATCGTTGATCCGACTAAGGTTACAAGAAGTGCACTTCAGAATGCCGCTTCTGTTGCTTCAATGGTACTCACAACTGAGAGCCTCGTAGCTGATATAAAGGAAGAGAATCCTGCTCCTGCAATGCCTGCCGGCGGCATGGGCGGAATGTATTGATTCCGATTACGAATTTATGTAGGGGCGGATATTATCCGCCCGCCAAAAAAGGCGAACCCATTTATTCGGGTTCGCCTTTTCTTTGATTACGGGCGGCGAAACGCCGCCCCTACAATAATTCTCCATTCTCAATTCTAAATTCTTAATTTTCCTCATATTCCTGTGATTCCGGAGCGTGCAATTCCTTCAGTGAAGTGCTTCTGCAAAAAAAGATACATCACAAGAAGCGGACTTATCGAAAGCAGACATCCTGCTTCCTTCCACACTATCTGCTCGCGCGGCGGTATATCCGCAGTCGGCGAGTTGAATATCCTCGTCTTTAATATCGAATCGAGACTTTTCAGCATCAGCGAAACTGTCTTTGAGTCGTCAAGGAAAGTAGAACTTACATAATAGTCGTTCCAGTACCACACGACCGAAAACAGGAAAACAGTCAGGAATGCCGAACCTGCATTCGGTATCATGACACGTACAAACGTCATGAAGGGTCCGCATCCGTCAATATATGCGGCATCTTCAAGTTCCTTCGGCAAACCGCGGAAAAACTGACGGAATATCAGTATCATCAGTCCTGAGCGTATACCGTTTCCGGTGAGTGCAGGCAGGTACATGGTCCACGGTGTATTTATGAGGTTAACGGTAAAAATACCGCGTATACCGAAGTTGCGGAAAAGAGTATAAAGGGGTATCGCTATTATCTGAGTCGGCACTATTATCATGAGTATGACAATACCGAACAAAAGCTTGCTTCCGCGGAATTTAAACCTTGCAAAGCCGTATCCGGTTATCGCACACGACACCACCTGAACCAGTGAACAGCCGATATTCAGCACAAGGGTATCTTTCAGAGTCTTCCAAAGGTCCATAGCATCGATAGTCTCGCGCAGAATATCGAGAGTGAAATGGCGCGGTATCCACATAACAGTCGGGTCAGTCATATCCTGACGCTCACGGAATGCACAGCTAACCATGTAAATCAGCGGATACAGTATAACAAAGCTGAGTCCGCAGAGTATCACGGTCCGGAAGAATTTCCATGCCTTCTCTGCGAAAGCATTGCGTCTGAGGTAACTTCGCTCTTCCGGAGTCATCGACCTCATACGCTGTTTTTTTGCCTGACGCGGAGAGAGTCCGCCTGAATTATCGTTCATAACAGCGCCCTCCTTAGTCATTTTCGTAGTAGATAAACTTGTTAACAATGAACGTCAGCAAACCTATCGCGACGGCAATGATTATGAAGTAACCCCATGCCATTGCTGAAGCTGCGCCGAATTTCAGTTCCTCCTTGACGGAGAGAATACGTTCCATTACAGCGTTTGTCGGACTTGTGAACGAGTCTATCACTGTGAATATCAGGTTCGCGAGTATGAACGGACTAACGTACGGCAGAGTTATCTTCCAGAAGAACTCCCACGCAGTTGCACCTTCTATCTGAGCGGCTTCCTTAGCCGACGGCGGTATATTCTGCAATGCACCGAGGAAAAGCAGTATCTGTATACCGCTCGACCATACTATACCGAAAATATTATCGGCAATACCTGAGATAAGTCCGCTCATTCTGTCGCTGATACCGTATATACCGAGAAATTGCAATAGTGAACCGATGAGGTCGGTAGAAAACAGTGTTGAGAACTGTGCCGCCTGAGTGTTTCCGGTGCTGTCCATATCGCCGCTGATTATCTTGTATACCGGTCCTGTCGCGATGATAGCGGGCATGAAGAATACCGCCCTTGCGAGGGTTCTACCGCGGAATTTCTGATTAAGCATAACCGCAATAAACAGTGAAAAAATCAGTATCAGCGGAGTTTTCCACGCAGTTTCTATCAGTGTATCTTTCAGAAGGGCGAGGTATTTCGGGTCTTTGTTGATTATATCGTCGTAGTTGCCGAGACCGTTCCAAGTAAGTACGGTACGGTTGATGTCGATACCGACATTGTTGAACGAAAACCACAGTGACCTCACAAGCGGTATCAGGAAGAACAGAACAGTTCCCACGAGCCACAGTGAAATAAAGCCGTAGCCGTATAACTGCTTGCGGCGCTCATATGGGAGCGGTTTCTTTTTAGCTGTCATGTTCACCCTCCTTTTCACTGCGCAGTGCGATAGTTTTGCCGTCGTAACTGAAAGTACCGGCGTCGAGGTCAGTCGTGACCGTAGTACCGTCCGAAAAGCCGGTAGTAATAATTTTGCCGTCAGCCGAAGTCTTGTAGCTGACTATATAGCTGTCGCTGACCTTTGCAAGCAGAGGCTTCAGCAGTTTATACTCCTCCGCCGCAGGGGAAGTCCAGTTCTCATGATTTGCATAGAAATAAACGTCGAGGTCGGTGTCTTTGAGCTTGCTGGTCTCACCGTAGAGCATATCGTAACTAAGCAGACTTCCTGTCGCCGCTGACATGAGGAGCAGGCTGTCAGTGTCGGGACTGCCGTTTACAGCCGTACCCGAATACGGGATAAGTCCGTGCATTACAGCCTGATAGAAAGGAATATCCTCGTTGAAGATGTCGAATCTGCTCGAATTAAGCGGTATTCCGCTTATACGGCTCACATACGGCAGTGCATAGGCATTTGCACCGTCAGCGGTCATGCCGTCATCAAGAGTTGACGAAAGCTTGTCAAAGCCTTCCATTGCAAGCTCCATAGCCTTATATCGCGAAATATCCTTCTTGCCGTAGTCGCCGTAGAGTGCCGAAGCCATTCCGCTCACGGACGCTCCGGAAAGTCCGGCAGAAGAGTAGCTTTCAGCGATACCGCCGCAGACCTCAGTGAAGTAGTCAGGTGAAAGCAGAGACATATTGTCCTTGAATCCGTTAGGTATGCCGTAAGCGCGGTCATAGCTGACGATTCGCGAGTAGGCCCCCGAAATCCTTACGCACGTAGCGTTTATAGAGTTGTAACCTCCTCCGGAATAGAAGCAGTTGTTATCAGCCGCGGGGTAGAATTCATAGCCGCTGTCACTGATAAACTCAGTCAGCCTGCCGAAATCCTTACTGCCGCCGAGTGTACCCGAGGGCGACGCTTTTTTGTCGATATGTCGCTTTATACCGGCAGTCGTCCAGTTGTTGTACGTAACTGACATATCGTCAACACCATTATTTTTCAGCTCTGTGAGTATATCAAGTGCCTCGCTGTAGGTAGTCACGTCCTGTTTCATAGTGACCGGAATACCGAGCACAGGCTTTTTCTTCTGAGTGCCGCCGTAGAGGTCAACGCACATCGGTGCATCACCTGCGGCACTCTTAGGAGTTATCCCCTTTTCGTCTATGAGGTACTGCCGGTAACGTGCCGCAACGTCGGTGAAGTCCAGATTTTTACCGCTTATGGGGTAGTATCTGACCTCGATGTCGTCCGACTTTATACCGCCGCGCTCAAAAACGGTCAGCTTATCGCTGTTGTTGCCGGACATATAAAAAATGTCCGTGCCGCGCAGTATGAACGTGAAATTGCAGAGATTGAAACTGCTGTTTGACTGCTTTGACACCTGAGCAGAAAGGTAAGCATCAGAGTCTCCCTCAGCGGCAACTGCGAGAAGGGCGTTATCGCCCTTGATTATGCCGTATACCGGCAGATATATCTGCTCGGTCACCGCTCCCCTGCTCGTCGGCACAGCCGTAACGTCCGGACCGTAAATGCGCTGTTGATAGGCATTCATGTCCATAGTGCGGTCGTTATTGAAGCGGACGAGTGCGCCGCTTCCGTCGGGGATAACGAACTCGCCGTCCTCAGTGTCGGAGCCGGCACCGAAGCTTCCCATTATCGTTACTTCGGTTGCGATTTTTTCATCCTCCGGCTCCTGAATATCAGAGACTTTCAGGCTTGCTTTAAGACAGTCGCCGTCGAGGGTATACTCTACGGGAAGCCTGAATCCGGTCTTTTTATAATCGTATGTCACCCTTACTCCGCCTGCGATATCCGAGACTGAAATCTCGCAGTCATCAGTACCTGAGCGGAGAAGGTTATTGCTTGTGCGCCTTGAAGGTATGCCGTAGCGCAAAACGTTCGACGAGCGAAGTTCATTCGCAATAAGCGGAGTTGCTATCGTGTCCTGAGTTGCACCAAGCGGTGAAGACCACCATATATAGCCGGTAGACTTGTTCTTTATGCCAAGATTGCCGAGGCGGTCGTCAACGAGGAGAATGAAGCTTTCATTTTCAGCACACTCCCTGTACGAGGCAATAACGCGCGTACTGTCTGAGCTGAGCCACGCAAATTCTCTTTTGTCATCGCTGTAATATATTTTTCTGCCGTCCTCAGTACCGCTTTCAGTAAGTGTTGCGAGGACATTTTTGCAGTCCTTGTCCATACGCTCAAGAGTTTTACCGTCTACAGAGCTGAACAGGAGCGGATTGTCAATAGTCGATATTACGCGCCTGATACGGACTATTTCCGTACCGTCAGCGTTAGTATAGAGCAGATATCGCTTTCCGTCACTAAGGTAAATTTTCTCGCTGCCGGACTTGCTGCCGGTTTTAAACTGTGCCAGTACCTCGTGCTTTTCGGGGTCTACAGCAACAAATTCGCCGAGCTGTTTAAGGTCTGAAATTTTCTCTGCGAGCACTTTCTGCTCGTCAGTATAGTCTGATTTTGAAGCAGGCTTTCCGCCGGCTTTTTCCCATAGTTTGTCGCCGATGTCCTTATCTTTGCGGTAGATGTCGATACCGTCCGCAGAGCCGCTTTTTTCGAGGTATCCGGTAATCTCAGCGAAGTCCGCCTTGACCGTTTCGACCGATTCTTTCAGCTTTGACGAAGTCTCAGCCGTTTCATCGGCTCCGGACTCGCTGACAGGCTCGGGAGCTTCCTCATCGTCAGCATAAACAGATGCAGAGACATTCAGAAGCGATACCGCAAGCAGACACAGCATTATTCTTCTTATCCTTTTTCCCATGATGTCACCCCGCTATACCCTTATGCGGTACGATATTTCCGCATAAACAGTCGAGATGAAAACGTATACCTGCTGTAAAAGCGACAGGAAAAGAACCGCCAGAAACAGCATTATGAACATCGCGGCAATGGTACCTGCTATTGCAAAAACAGTCTTGCCGGCGGAGTACTGATGTACTGACTTTATCGCTGAAAACATGAGCACAACGCTCCAGCCGATGCCGATAATACGGATAATGTTCATGAACACATACTCATCACGTATGAGGAAGTGTGACAGAAAGACGTTTATGAAAGTCTGTGCGATATATGGGATAAGCGCATAGGCGCTGTAAATGCAGATATTCCGCATAGTACCCTCGCCGTCGAGGAGTGTGCAGACCGACCAGTTGCCGACCACCCATGCCGCAAACAGCACTATTGTCTTGATGATGTAGGGAATGATGTTGAATAATTTATCGTTCGGAGCATAAAACTGAAAACCGTAAAGACGTCCGTACGCTATCTCTGAAAGAAACAGGAGAAATACTATCCCGAATGCGATTTTCAGTGAGCCGGACTTCTTCCAGCGCATATCCTCAAAGCCTTCAACAGGGTGGAAAACAGCGTGTTTTACCCACTCAGCCGGTTTCAAGTCCATCATCAGGTGATTCCCCCTTTCTTTTTTTGCGGCGTTTCAAGCCGAATATGAGCAATGCGGCAATAATTCCAGCCGCTGAAAGTGCGATTAGTGTGAAATGCTTTTTCAGGAACTCCATACGGTATCCCTCGAAAGCCTTGTTATATATCCGGGGAGCGTCCGCAAGCTTTGCGTACTTCATTGAGCCTTTGTAGTCGCCTTTTCTGAGGAGTGCCGACGCTACACCTATATAGGCGCGGCGGTAATTTCCGTCATATTTCAGCACGTCCTGCCACGGCTCAAGTGCTTCTTCATAGTAGCCGTCGTTATGGAGAGCGGTAGCTTTATGGACAGCTCTGCCGAAATCGGTCTCAGTGAAAACAGTTATGGTATTCTTCTGACCGTCCGAGACGTATAGTCTGCCCTCAGCGGACTCAACGGCAGTGACCTGTGCAAATCCGCCTACCTGCTTAGCGATAGTACCTGTGATAAAGAGCAGATTACAGTCCTCGTCGTACTGAAAAATACGTCCGGTAGTAAAGTCGAGACAGTTGATATTGCCGTCAGCGGCAATGTCGATGTCGCATATAGCAGGTGCAAGGAGCTTTCTCTGTGTCGTATCGTACATAGGGGAATAGTCGCCGAAAACAGCTTCATTGTTCGCGAAGATGTTATTTCCGGCGGCATTGAGCTTTTTCACGGTGTCAGTAGTCTGTGTCGATGACGATGTACAGGTAAAGATGAAGTCGCCGTCAGCATCAAAATTTGTGATACCGGTGGGGACGTTTCGGGAACGTCTGCGGCGTTTTTCATCGGGAGCGAAAAGGTTCGTAAAATAACTTGAAACTATCTCCGCAGTCGGCTGAACGCGGTTCGCGCCGTAGTAGCCGATGAACTCCCCTTCCGCGTTGAACATTGCCGCTCCGGTAGTGATATTGCCGAGAACTACGTACACGTTTCCGGCTTTGTCAGCGAGTACCTTCTGCGGAAAGAAAGTCTTGTTCTGGTCGAAAACTCCGGACTCCGGCTTGGTTATCTCAAATGAGACATTGCCATCAAGGTCACTGACAAGAACACGCGAATTCTCATTATCCGCGATGTACATAAGCTCAGTCTCTGCGGAGACGTAAACCCCCTGCGGCGAGCTGAGAGAAGTCTCCGAGCCGTCGGGCATAGTAAATTTATCATATATGCGGACTGTCCGGCTGAGGTCAGAATCGGCGGCAACAATACGGTCATTGCCTGAATCGGCGATGTAAAAGGTACCGTCAGAGCTGATGAAAATGTCCTCAGGCGCACTGAAAGCGCCGGCACCAATGTCAGAACCTGAAACTGAACGTTCCGCGATATAGCCTGCCTGCGAGGGTATAGCCTCGCCCCAGCGGTCATAATTGTAGACCTCATACGGCTCTGCGGAGGCAGTCGCCGGAGCGATACCGGCAGAAATAATCACTGCCGAACTCAGCAGAGTAAAAATTTTCCTGAAAATCCTCTTCATTACGCGCCCCCTATTCCTTTATGCCGGAGTGCGCCATAGTTTCGATGACGTGTCTCTGTGCGAGCATAAATACAACTATCGGAGGAATCAGCATGAATACCGCCGCCGCCATTGCAACTCCGGCGCGGGCAAGTCCGGACGAAGCCGCCTGCATTACGACTGTCGGGAGAGTTTTGTACTGCTCCTGAAAAACGAGTGAGCCTGCCTGAATATTCCAAGCCGCCTGAAAAGCGAAAATGATGAGGGTCATAAGTGCCGGTTTCTGATTTGGCATGACTATCTGCCAGCATATGCGGAAGAGTCCGGCACCGTCTACCTTTGCGGCTTCAATCATCGAGTCAGGTATCTGACTTATCGACTGCCGCATGAGAAAAAGTCCCATAGGAGACGCTATTGATGGCAGTATAAGAGCGAGCGGATTGTCTATGAGACCCAGCTTCGCCATGACTATGTACTGCATGATGTATATGACGTTTGACTGATAAAGCAGTGACACGACGATAATTCCGTTTATGAGCTTGCTTCCGGGGAATTTGCACTTCGCAAGCACGAATGCCGCCATAGAAGCGAATATGCACTGCAAGACCGTTACCGATACCGTTACTGCCACGCTGTTGAAAACATAGCGTGAAAACGGTACACGGTTGCTGTTGAGAGCGTCGAACATATCGCTGAAATTGTCAAGCGTAGGACGCATCGCATAAAGTTTAGGCGGGAAAATGAAAAGTTCCTCTACCGGCTTGACCGACATTACAACAGTCAGGTAAATAGGAAAAAGCATGAAAGCTCCGACAATCAGAAGAACTGTAAATATAGCGATAGTTCCGCCGATTTTTCGTCCAGCCTGTCTGTTTGAAGCATGAAGCTTAGAAGTATCGACCTGCGGCATATCCCGCCCTCCTTTCGTAAAATATCAGTCCATATACCTGCTGAGAGCCTTACTTATCAGCCGGTTGAGAATGTACATAGCAAGGAACAGCACCATACAAATCGCTGAAGCATAGCCCATTTCGTACCTTACCCAGCCGTAGTCGTAGGCATGGGTCATTATCGTATGCGCCTGATAATCGGTACTCGGGAAGCCTACAAGGTTCTGTGCGACCGTACCCGCCGTAAACGAGCTTACTATCTGCATGACAGCCGCAAACATCAGCTGAGGTCCCATAGAAGGGATAACGATGTAGATAAGCTCCTGCCAGCGTGTGCGGATACCCTCTATAGCGCCGGCTTCGTACATAGTGCGGTCGATGTTCTGAAAGCCTGCTCTCAGTGCGAGAAATCCGGCTCCGAGTGAAATCCAAAGCTGTACGACTATTGTTACACCGAGGACGTAGCGGCCGTCCGTAAGCCACTGTATCGGCGCATTTATCAGTCCGAGATTCATCAGGAAAGAGTTGACGTAGCCGTTCATATCGCCGCTGAAAATCAGCTGCCATACCGTGTAGACGTTAGCCATTGACGGTGCATAGAATATCAGCGTGAACACTGTTTTAAGCTTCGGGTGGAGTTCATTTATCAGCCACGCGAGCAGGAAGCAGAGTATGTAGCTGACCGGACCCGTAAACAGCGCAAACACGAGAGTAACGCGTATCGACTTGATGAATATCTTGTCCGAGAGGAAAAGTGTAGTATAATTTGAAAGTCCGACAAATTTCGGAGCCTGCGCCATATTGAAGTCGGTGAATCCCATAGGAAGGGACATCACTACCGGCACTACCGTAAAAACGATAAAGAATATCATAAACGGCGCAAGCATAAAGTAGCAGGCTTTATTCTGTTTTACCGACCGCCATAAGTCAGCGCGGTCTTTTTTATTTTTAGCCAATTCTGTCCCTCCTTTCTCACAGTAACGCGGTCACGGTACCTGTACGCTGAACCGTTCCGCTTTGCTTATCCGAGTTTTAGATTCTTACGCTTACGCGCTATTTCGTCATTGATATCGCGGTTATACCATATCAGCGTGTCACGCGGATTCTCGTTCTCGTTTATGGTCTCACGGAAGGCATTCATGATGTTTCGCGTAACCGCGTATGACGACGGTATTATCGGTATTTCCGTGAGTTCATCACGCTGTGCATTCAGCCGCGCAAGCTCGTCACGCGACCATGAAAGCTGTGACAGTGCCTCTGTATTTGCAGTATCGAACCTGCCCATAGTACCAAGGAGTCCCTCGATCTGCGTACCGTATCGCACCTGCGTATCGGTCTCGGTAAACCATTTTATGTACTTCCATGCGTTCTGCTTATTCTTGACCTTGCTGAATATTACCGCTCCTGCGCCGTTGGAATTAGCCGCATGGGAGACTGTTCCGTCAGCGCGGACAGTTCCCGGAACCGGACAAAAGTCCCAAAGTCCCTTGATTTCGGGAGAAGCGACAGTAAGCTGATTGAAGAAAGCGTAATTCGACACAACAAGCGGATACTCGCCTGTTCTGAATCTGCTGAATGCGTCGTAAGACTGCTGAAAGCTGTACTTCGTATAGAAGTCTGTCCACTCCTCAAACGACTGCACTGCCTCTGTCGAATCAAACGTTGAAGCTGAAAGGTCATCGTTGTAATAGTTCACACCCTTTTGCAGAAGCATCATCGCAAACGTGTGACCGGTTTCAGTCGCAGGAGAGATATTAGCCGGCGGAAGAACAAGTCCCACGGACATATAATTTCTCTGTAAAGCCGGAAGCATATCAATGAGGTCCTGCCACGTTTCCGGCGGAGAGGTAAAACCGAGTTCGGTCAGGATATCGGTGCGGTAAAAAAGCATCGGGAAATTCTGACTTATCGGCAGACCGTATGTACCGCCGCCATACTGATAAGGTGTCATGGCATTTTCCTGAAAGCGTCCGCAGACCTCGTCAAAGTCGTCAAACTGCGACGTATCGGAAATATCAACAAGCAGGTCTCTCGCCGCGAGGTTCACCGGGAACTCTCCGCCGAGGAAAAGTGCAACGTCCGGACCCTTTCCGGCAAGTGTAGCCTCAACGACTCCGCCGACAACGAGGTTCACAGACACAGGAATATCGTACTCCTGCATGAACTCGTTCTCTGTCATTTCCTTAACGACCTGTGCCTGGTCACGGCCGAGTGCGACCCAGACTTCGATAGCGTCCTCGCCGGTAACATCGGAGAGTGTGGTATAGTCCTCGAAAAATGAGCCTATGAACGATTTTACGCTGAAACTCAGCGCCTTGCCGAGCTTCTCCTTACACGGAGAAAAGCTCCTGTCCTTCGTTGCGAACTCAATATAATCGACTTCGAGCGGCTGGTCGCGATAGTCTCTCATCCATGCTGATATTGAAGCGATATTGTCCTTTATCTGCGAGAGATAGTCCGGTATCTTCAGCGGCTTAGCGGTACATTTATCCAGTATCACCGCCATATTTCCTATAGCCGCCGCCTCTGAACCTGCGCTACCTGACAGCTTCTCAATACCGGACTGAACGTCCTTGAGTTCCTGAGAGAGACGGCTGAACTCGTCAACTATCTCCGGTATTTTCTCATGAACATAGTAATCAGTGTATTTATCCGGTGACGGACCGGTTATCATCAGTATGCGCCGGTAGTACGTGTTGAGGTCGGCAACAGCACCGTCAAGTCTGCGCAGCGACTCCCCTATCTCGCCGGGAACACATTCAAGCGTTATCGTGTGGTCGCGGTCGGCAGTGAGGTAGACATAAACTTCCTTGCCGCTTTCGGTTTTCGGAGAGACTACGTTCCAGTCTGTATCATATCTGAATTTAAGCTGGTCGAGTTCGCGGCACGGAACTTCGCCGTCAATCATTATCCTCCTGTTGGAATAGAGTCCGCGCATCTGGTTCTGCCGCGCCTTTATTCCGATTCTGTACCAGCCGTCAGCACCAATCTTATCACGCGGAATAGTCCACGTGACCGACTGCAAAGCCTTTTTCCAGTTGCCCGCACCGAGAGTATTATACACGACCTTGCGAGGGTCTGACGGCGACACAAGATAACTCGTATTATCGTATGTCGGGTAGAGGGTCGGGTCGGACTTGTACAGCGCGTCCTCGCCCTCTATGCGGAATATATTCGGCTCAGACGCTGAATCATCTGCTCCCGCATTACTTCTGTACTGCTCATAGTCGGGAAGTTCTTTCGGCGCACTGAATCTGAAGCTTTCAAGTGCAAACTGTGCACGCTCTGATTCAAAGCTGACCTCATGCGTCCCCTTTTCAAGATAGAAAATCAGCGGCTCGCTGAAAAGACCGTCCACATCGCCGACGGTACAGTTTTTCCATATTCCCTTCTGCACCTGCGGCGGACGTACCTGATTGCCGCGTGAATCGGTATGGATATCGCTCTCATTGACCCATACCCTTCCCAGCGACAGCCTTGAAGCAGTGTTGAACGGAGTTCTGCCATCGATTTTCAGCGAAAGCTCTATCTGCGGACTATTCGATTCTAACGGGAAATAGGTCATATCAAGGCAGTAAATACCGGTCTCAGGGACGTTTATCCTGTAGCCGACCCTGCCCTCGGGACTTTTCCAAATCAGCACTTCTTTGCGGACATCGTCATCGCCATAACTTCCGGACGTTATATCACTTCCGCTCACGGAATCGTAATCAGCTCCGCGAACCGTTAT
This sequence comes from Ruminococcus flavefaciens, assembly GCA_902792235.1. GTDB lineage: Bacteria > Bacillota > Clostridia > Oscillospirales > Ruminococcaceae > Ruminococcus > Ruminococcus flavefaciens_AE. Next base: position 4,882 of record CADAYP010000003.1, on the reverse strand, counting down.
TTCCTGTGAGGAACGTGTTTCGTCCGCATATTTGTCGTAATATTCGCTGTATGCAGGGACTCCGCTGTCTGCCGGCTCAATAGTGTAGTAATCGCTTACCATGTCAGCACGTATTGTGCTGACAGCCGCCTCAGCAGTGATTTTCCCCGAAAGACAGCCTGCTCCGAGAAGACATGACAAAGCTCCGGAAACAGCTCTCCGGCAGAAATTTTTTATATTCAAGCTTTGTCACCTCCTGTGCGATACTGTATCGGTAAAATTGCACAAAACCGCGCAATTTTGCAATAGCCTATACAGTATAAGTATATCAAATTTGCAGTATCATGTCAAGAAAAAGGCTTATACAGCTCAGTTATCTACCCACTCTACAAATTATGCAATTATCGTTTGTGCAAAACGCTGAATTTGCAAAGTTTACTTGTCAGGCATTGACAAGTGTACTTGGCAGTGATATAATACAATCACAGCAGGTGCAAAGTTCACTTGGCACAAACCACAGAATTATATCTAACGAGGTGTTATTATGAAAAACTTTACAAACAAGAACGAAAGCAGTTTCACAGACTTCAATTTTCTCAGCATTCTTTTCAGCCGACCGGTTCGTATGATATTGATTTCAGGCATAACCATGCTGATTGCTTACTTTATAGGAAAATAAACATCAAGGAGAATCTGTCATGAACAAAGACGAAATACTTGCTATGAGCCGTGAAGAAAATAAAGACCACGACCCGCTCAGAAAAGAGGTATCGCTCAAAGGTGCAAATCTCACTGTAATCGTTACGAGCATTGCCTCACTTCTGCTCTATATCATCGAAGAAACCGTAACCCTTAACAAAAACTATGCAATATGGGCACTGATATGTATCCTGAACTTTACTCAGTGCCTTTACACAGGTATAAAGCTGAAAAACAAATGGGCACTTATAGGTGGAGTAAGCTGGGGTATACTCACAATTGCGGCACTTGTCGGATTCGGCGTATTTCTCAGCAAAAACGTTGCATCGAGGTAAAAAATGGACGATAAACTTGTACTTCGCAACAGACTGAAAGAAGCACGTACAGAAGCACGTCTGTCACAGGCACAGCTTGCAGAAATGGTCGGAGTATCGCGAAATACTATCAGCTCGATAGAAACCGGACAGTATCAGCCGACTGCAAAACTTGCCCTTATCATCTGCATTGCCCTCGATAAAAAGTTCGAGGAGCTGTTTTACTTCTAAATGCATCATGCATTAACAGCTGCAAACAAAAGATCATAAAATTTTGTTGCAATATTTTATTTCGTATGTTATAATATTTTCAGCTTATACTCAATAAATCTAAAGGAGAAAAACTATGGAAAAGGTACTTGAAGTTAAAGAGCTTTCCAAGCAGTACTCAAAAGTACTCGCCGCCGATAAGGTTTCATTTGAAATCGAAAAAGGCGAGATATTCGCTCTTATCGGTCCTAACGGTGCAGGTAAGACCACCACTATCCGCATGATATCAACTCTGCTGACCCCTACTTCCGGCGACGCTGTTGTTGCGGGCAACAGCATAGTCAAGGAGCCTGAAAAGGTACGTCAGTGTATAACCTACCTCCCCGATGAAGCAGGTGCATACAAAAATATGACCGGAAAGGCTTACCTCCGATTTATGGCAGGTCTGTTTTCGACTAATATCGATGATATCAACCGCTACGTTGAACGTGCAGGCAAGATATGCGGTCTCGGCGACAGACTCAAGGACAAAATCGGAACATACAGCCGCGGTATGACGCGAAAGCTCCTCCTTGCGAGAGCAGTCATGACCGAGCCTAAACTCGCTATCCTCGATGAACCTACAAGCGGTCTCGACGTACTCAACGCTATCGAGATAAGAAAAATGATAAAACAGCTTGCCAAAGAAGAGGGAATGTCGTTCCTCCTTTCATCTCACAATATGCTCGAAATCGAGTTCGTGTCCGACAGAGTAGGCATCATCGCCAAGGGACACCTACTCGTAAGCGGTAAGGCAGAAGAATTGAAACAGCGCTACAATGCCGCTAACCTTGAAGAAGTATTTGAAAGGGTGGTGAATGATAATGAAATTCTTTAATCTTCTTAAAAAGGAACTCAGTGAACTCATCACCGCACAGACTATCATCAGCCTCGTTGTTATAGCAAGTATGCTCATGCTGATGGGTAACATGATGAAGACAACTATCAGTGAAGCAGTGAAAAGCGAGTACACTATCAGTATCAGCGACCGTGATAACACCGAATTCACAAAACAGCTTGCGGAAGTCCTTAAAAAGAGCGGTGCCGAGTTAAATATGTTCGACACTTCCGGTGACGACTACTCCGCAATTCTCAAGGAAACCGACCAAGACTCTATCATAATCATTCCCGAAGGCTTTACCGACGACCTTGAAAACGGTAAACAGCCTCAGCTTATAAGCGTATCTGCTATGGAATCGGCGGCAATGATGTCAAACGTAAAGACCGACAATTCGGGCGCGATAGCTCTTATACAGAGTTGCGTTGCAAATACTTTCGCTGAAAAGTCGGGACTTTCACCCGAGCAGGTAAAGCTTATGAACGAGCCAACGATTTTAACTGAGAATACCGTAGTAAACGGCAAAACAGCTTCAATTGCTTCAACAAGGATAATGAGCAGTCTCATGACTAAAAACATGATACTCCCCATCGTAGTATTTGTGCTCATAATGTTCACATCGTCAATGCTGATAAGTGCCATAAGCAACGAAAAAATCGACAAGACCCTTGAAACTCTGCTCTCTGCACCGGTTTCAAGAACTTCTATACTCTTTGCCAAAATGCTTGCAGCAGCAATAATCGCACTAATGAATGCGGTAGTTTATATGTTCGGCTTCTCGTCATTCGTCGGCGGAGCAACTGAAGAAGCAAAGGAAAGTCTCGCAAATTCCGCAATTACAGAGTTTATGTCAGTCGATACCGCACTTGAAAAGCTCGGTCTCACACTCTCCTTCGGCGATTACGTACTCGTAGGCGCACAGCTCTTCCTGACTATTATGATATGCCTTTCCATAGCTCTCATGCTCGGTTCACTCGTTAACGATACAAAGCAGTCACAGACAATGATAATGCCGCTCATGATAATGGCAATGATACCTTACCTTATCTCAATGTTCGCAGATATCAACACTCTCCCCACAGCTTTCAGAATCATAGTTTACGCAATACCGTTCACCCATACCTTCTCGGCAATGAATAACATAATGTTCGGTCACATGGGAGCTTTCTACGGCGGACTCGCATATCAGGCAGTAGTATTTGTAATATGCATGACATTCGCCCTCAAGCTCTTCACATCAGATAAGATACTCACTACAAGGCTTAATTTCGGACAGAAATCAAAGTACAAGAAAAAGTCGGGCGAAAATGAATAATAGCACAAGGGCGCACAATGTGCGCCCCTACAATCGGACAATTTTACGTTTGTATGTGTAGGGGCGAACAGTGTTCGCCCGTATTTTTTTGCTTAAAATCTGTTTTTTACAGTCTCAAAGGAATTCCCAATGGTCGTCCGATAAATTCGTAACAACAATCAAGTTTATTTGTAGGTAACGTCTCCCTATATTCTCATATTTTGCATACCGGAAGCGCAGTGTGCTTCCCTACAGTACGCAAAAAAGCTCCCCATTCGGGGAGCTTTTTAAATATACGATTACTTGTTGAGGTTAGCCTCGATCATGTCGAGTTCATCGTAGAGAGCCTGCGGGATACGTCCGCCCTTAGCCTTGATGTCCTCGTCATAGTATCTTCTCATCTCAGCGATCTCCTTCTTCCACTCGTCCTTATTAACTGTAAGGAGCATTTCGAGTGCAGAAGGTGAAACCTCGTCCTCGATACCTTTAAGGTTGATATCCTCAGCCTTCGGGAGGAATCCGATAGGAGTCTCAACAGCGTCAACTTCGCCGTCAACTCTCTTGATGATCCAGTCGAGAACTCTCATGTTGTCGCCGAAACCGGGCCAGAGGAAGTTGCCTTCGCTGTCTGTTCTGAACCAGTTAACGTTGAAGATCTTAGGAGCCTTGCTTCCGAGTCTTGCGCCCATTTCGAGCCAGTGTGCCCAGTAGTCACCTACATTGTAGCCGATGAAAGGCTTCATAGCCATAGGATCGTGACGGAGTACACCTACTGCACCTGTAGCAGCAGCAGTTGTCTCAGAAGAAACAGCAGAACCGATGTATGTACCGTGTGTCCAGTCGAATGACTGATATACGAGGGGAGCAGTTGTAGCACGACGTCCGCCGAAGATGATAGCGGATACCGGTACACCCTCAGGATTGTTGAACTCAGGAGAAATGCAGGGGCAGTTCTTAGCAGGAGCTGTGAATCTTGAGTTGGGGTGAGCGAGCTTCTTGCCCTCAGCTACCCAAGCCTCACCGTCAACCTTCTTACCTGTCCACTCAGTAGCGTCCTTAGGCGGATTCTCAGTGAGCTTCTCCCACCAAACAGTGTTATCGGAGTTATCGAGAGCAACGTTTGTGAAGATAGCGCCTTCCTTAGTGCAAGCGAGAGCGTTGTAGTTTGACTTAGCGTTTGTTCCGGGAGCAACACCGAAGAAGCCGTTCTCAGGGTTGATAGCGTAGAGTCTGCCGTCCTTGCCGGGCTTCATCCAAGCGATATCGTCGCCGACTGTGAATACTTCATAGCCGTCCTTCTTGTATCCCTCAGGGGGAATGAGCATTGCGAGGTTGGTTTTACCGCAAGCTGACGGGAAAGCAGCAGTGATGTACTTTATCTCGCCATCGGGTTTCTTAACGCCGAGGATGAGCATATGCTCAGCCATCCAAGCCTCGTTCTTACCCTGGAATGAAGCGATACGGAGTGCGAAGCACTTCTTGCCGAGGAGAACGTTTCCGCCGTAAGCA
>CADAYP010000002.1:0-101730 GCA_902792235.1 Ruminococcus flavefaciens | reverse complement strand
TGATGCCGTATTCCTTTATAACAGCAAGGATCTGCTTTTCTCTTCTCTCATATGATTCAAATAAAGCCATTGTACAAGTCCTCCTTATTCTTTTCTGGGATCAACGATCTTAGCTGCGTCAGCAACTCTGCCGTACTGACCCTGAGCCTTCTCGAATGCTGTGTTAGCATCGTCGCCGCCCTTGATGAAGTCCATCATCTTGCCGAAGTTAACGAACTTGTAGCCGATGATCTCGTCGTCCTCGTTGAGAGCGATACCTGTGATATAGCCGTCAGTGAGTTCGAGATAGCGGGGACCCTTTGCAAGAGTACCATATGTAGTACCGATCTGTGAACGGAGACCCTTACCGAGGTCCTCAAGACCAGCGCCTACTACGAGACCGCCTTCAGAGAAAGCAGACTGTGAACGACCGTAAACGATCTGGAGGAAGAGTTCTCTCATAGCTGTGTTGATAGCGTCACAAACGAGGTCAGTGTTAAGTGCCTCGAGGATAGTTCTGCCGGGAAGGATCTCAGCAGCCATAGCAGCTGAATGAGTCATACCTGAGCAGCCAATAGTCTCAACGAGAGCTTCCTGGATAATGCCCTCCTTAACATTGAGAGTGAGTTTGCAAGTACCCTGCTGAGGTGCGCACCAGCCGATACCATGTGTGAAACCGGAAATATCCTTGATCTCCTTAGCCTTTACCCATTTAGCTTCTTCCGGAATGGGAGCAGCGCCGTGAGCAACGCCCTGTGCGATGGGGCACATTGTTTCAACTTCGTGAGAATAAATCATTATAAATACTCCTTTCAGATATTATAAGAGAGCCTGTCCTGACACAAAACAGCCTTTTCAGGCATCTCTCACATACAATAATTATTATACAACATTTCGGCATTCTAATCAAGCATTTTGATAAATGTTCATCAATCTATTTGTTATGGTACACTAACGAATGCAAATTAAAAGGGACTCACTATGAGTCCCTTTATAAATATTACTTCATGCCGTATTTTTTAAGGAGTGTATCTATTTTTGTATGAGGATCAATGATCTTGCTGATAGACACGTCATGATTGATCGCTTCAATGAAATATGCGATATACTTTGAAACATCAACCTCATGGAACCAAGGTCTGCTGAGGAGTTCAGGAGATCTGTAAGTGAGGTTGGTTCCGAATACACCGTCGATAATGCCGTCCTCATAAGCCTTGTCGAACTTTTCAAGACCATTTGTAAAGATGGTGTATGTTGCGTAAGTGAAAATTCTGCCTGCATTCTTCTTCTTGAGGTTGTATGCAAGATCAAGCATAGACTCACCGGAAGAAATGATATCGTCAGCAACGAATATATCTTTGCCCTCAACAGGATTTCCGAGGTACTCATGTGCAACGATAGGATTGCGTCCGTTGATTATCTGTGAATAGTCACGGCGCTTGTAGAACATACCCATATCAACGCCAAGAACAGAAGCATAGTACATATTTCTGTTAAGGGCACCCTCATCAGGAGATACTATCATGAACTTTTCCTTTGTAAGATTTATGTCCTTGATCTCCTTGAGGATAGCCTTGAGAACCTGATATGTGGGCATTACATTGTCAAATCCCATGAGCGGAACAGCGTTCTGCACACGAGGATCATGAGCATCGAAGCAAACGATGTTTGATACACCCATAGCCTCAAGTTCCTGAAGTGCACACGCACAATCAAGCGATTCACGGTAGTTTCTGCGGTGCTGTCTGCCGCCGTAGAGTGTAGGCATTATAACTGTAATGCGGTGAGCCTTTCCGCTTGCAGCCTGGATAATTCTCTTGAGATCCTGGAAATGGTCATCAGGAGACATAGCATTCTTCATTCCGAAATAATCATACTTTATGCTGTAGTTTCCGACATCAATGATGATAAAGAGATCCTTGCCGCGTACTGTTGACTTGATAAGTCCCTTTCCGTCACCTGATGAGAAACGAGGGCACTCACACTCAATGAGGAAGCTGTCAGTTTCATAACCGGCAAGCTTTGACCATTCAGTCAGATAGCTGTCGATCTTGTTACCGAGTTCGGTAACGCTGTTCATTGCAATGATTCCGATAGGTGCAGCGCTTAATTCGCTAGAGAATAAATTTTCACTTGAAGCAGTCATAATTGATTCCTTTCATTTTGAATGGTTTTTACTTGCAGAAGTTCTGGATATAATTTTCGATATCGCCGGCAATTATTTCCTTGGCAATATCCGCATGATCTACCTCATTCACGACAGTAGTCTTGTTTTCAAGTTCCTTGTAAACAGTGAAGAAGTGGGTCATCTCATCGAAGATATGCTTAGGAAGCTGTTCGATATCCATGTACATATTGTAATTAGGATCATCAAACGGTACAGCTATTATCTTGTCATCACGATGACCGTTATCAAGCATTCTGATCACACCTATCGGGTAGCACTTAACAAGTGTCAGCGGGACGAGTGTTTCAGAGCAGAGAACAAGCACATCAAGCGGATCGTTATCGTCAGAATAGGTGCGCGGGATAAGTCCGTAGTTTGCAGGATAATGAGTAGAGGTATGGAGGATACGGTCCATTTTAATGAAGCCGGTGTCCTTGTCAAGCTCATACTTTATCTTGCTGCCTTTTCCGATCTCGATAACTGCGTAAAAGCTGTCAGGTGTGATCTTCTTTGGGTTGATATCATGCCAGATATTTATCATGTTTGATCCCTCCGCAGTAAGATTATTCGGGTCATTCTATATTTAAGTATACCATTTTTTTAGAATTTGTCAATGTTAGACATTGAACCCTGTTGAATTTCGGCATTATGACGGTATTTTATGCCGATAATAACGAAAATTTTGGATTTATACCATATTTATAAAATTAGCATATACCAACACGATCAAGCAACGTAAAATAGGCATTTTATAATGGTTAAAAGTATAACGTGACGTATATTATAATTAAATATATACACTTTGAATACAAATATGAACAGCAATTGAATTATTCCAATAAATATTATATTGAAAAACTATTGATTTTTGAGAGGATTTATTGTACAATGTAAATATATGATTTCAATTTCCAGAAGGGATGTGGATCAGACTTGACTAAACATAAGATCGCTGTCGTTGTTGCTGGTATCGATCAGAGTTATCAGAGCAATATATTACAGGGCATAGAATCGGCTGCAACCAATTGTATGCTTGATTTTGCTGTATTTGCTTCTTTCAGCGGAACTATGGGCAACGCAAGTCACGACTCTGGCGAGTATAACATTTTCCGTCTTGCTGATTTTTCAGGATTCGACGGAGCTATCCTTCTCACTAATACTATTGATGACCGCGACGTCGTAAACAGGATACACAGCCGTATCAAGAAAGCCGGTATCCCTGCCGTAAGCATCGATGAAGATATTCCGGAAATGTACTATATAGGAATCGACAACAAATCAGCCATGCGCGAAATGACAGAGCATTTTGTCAAGCATCATGGCTTTACAAAGTTCAATTACATCTCAGGTCCAGAAGGCAATCCCGAAAGCATCGACAGACTTAATGCTTTTCTCGAAGTTCTCGAAGAGAACGGAATAACTATGGAAAAAGACCGCCTGTACTACGGTGATTTCCGCGCTCCTACTGGAAAAGCTGCCATCGAATACTTCCTCGCTAATAACGATTCGCTGCCTGAAGCGCTTATATGCGCAAACGACGTTATGGCTGCGTCTGCGATAAACGTACTGCTCGACAGAGGTTATAAGATACCCGAAGATATCGCAGTTTCAGGGTTCGATAACACATATAACAATCACAATTTCCGCATCGAGCTTACGTCGGTCGAACGTCCCCTGGCCTATTCCGGTGAACTTGCCTGCGAGATACTGCGTGACCATTTCAGCGGATATGAACCGAAACGAAGTTTCATCTTAAACCTAAAACCGCGTTTTACCGAAAGCTGTGGCTGTCACGACAGTATGATCGGAGATTTAATTCAGTACAAAGAGCTTAATGTCAGCAATTACAACAAAATAGAGCGAATTAGCGAGTATCAGGCGCTGATGAATAAGATTTCATGTGAATTGCAGGACTGCTCTACTTTCGACGAGTATATATCTACTCTCAGAACCTTTGTTATTGACATGGACCCTGAAGAATTCTACTTCTGTTTATGTGAAGACTGGACCGACGAAAGAATTGATGAACGCCGAGGCAGAGAAGAAAGTGAAATTCCTAAGCGTTACACCGAAAATATGCTCGTTCCGATCGCTTATTGTCAGCACAAATTCCATGACGATATCAAGATGATCCGCCGAAGTGAACTCATTCCTAAGCTAAACACCAACCCCGCTCCCGGAAAGTTCTATTATACTGTTCCGCTGCATTTCGGCGAACGCTGTCTCGGATATATGGTAATATGTAATTTCAGGTTCCCGCTTCATAATTCAATGTTCCAGTCATGGTGCATAACTATGAGCAATTCACTTGAAAATATACGAAAAATCATTACTTTGAAGTACGCTGTTGAACGTCTGGGCAAACTCTACGCTCAGGACACTTTCTCCGGCATCAACAACCGCAACGGATTTGTTCTGGCTACCAAAGACATTTTCCGCGACTGTATTTCGCAAAATCGCAATATCATGCTTATGTTTATTGACCTTGACGGTCTGAAAACAATTAACGACACATATGGCCACGATATCGGCGATGTCGCGATAAGGTCGATCGCAAGTGTTCTTCGTGATACCTGTAAAAACGGCGAAGTATACTGCCGATTCGGCGGTGACGAATTCATCATTTTTCAGGCTGACTCGAATGAGGAGATTGCATCTGCACTGACAAACAGGATAGAACATAATATCCAATATCTTAATGAGAGTATGAACAATCCGTTCACTCTCAGTGCAAGCATGGGATACATTATCGCTCAGCCTAAAGAAGGTGAAGACCTCTTCCAGTTTGTAACAGAAGCTGATAAGATAATGTATGAACAAAAAAGAAAAAAAAAGCTCTCAAAATATCTTAAAAAATAAATTTAAAAAGCCGCTTATTTGTTTATAAGCGGCTTTATTATGTAACATTATAGTTCAATTGTCAGTTCTACAGGACAATGGTCACTTCCCAATATATCGGTAAGAATCCGAGAATCAGTTACCTTTTCCATAAGTCTTTCTGACACAACAAAGTAATCTATGCGCCACCCGATATTCTTGTCTCTCGCTTTGAAACGATACGACCACCACGAGTATACACCTTCTTTATCAGGGTAAAGTCTGCGGTAAGTATCAGCAAATCCGGCACCAAGCAACTCCGTGAATTTACCGCGTTCTTCGTCGGAAAATCCAGCATTGCCTACATTTGACTTAGGATTCTTGAGGTCGATTTCATTATGTGCAACATTTAAGTCGCCGCAGTACACTACAGGCTTTTTCTTGTCAAGGTCTGAAAGATACGCACGCATTGCGTCCTCAAATTCCATACGATAATCTATTCGTTTAAGTTCATTCTGTGCATTAGGTACATAACAGCAGACAAAGTAAAAGTCAGCGTACTCGCAAGTGATTACCCTGCCCTCGTCATTATGCTCTCCATTCAGACCATACACTACGGAAAGAGGTTCTTTTTTAGTGAAAACAGCCGTTCCGGAGTAGCCTTTCTTTATGGCACTGTTAAAGTAAATATGATAGCCTTCGGGCGCAAAATCCGCCTGATCAGGCTGCATTTTCGTCTCTTGTATACAAAAAATATCTGCGTCTGCCTGAGCAAAGAAGTCACCAAACCCCTTTGTAAGACACGCGCGGAAACCATTAACATTCCATGAAATAAATTTCATTTTATCACTCCCCTTCTTAAGACAACACCTCACAAAACCTGCCAAACAGCTTTGAATGGTACTGCCATAAATAATTCTAACATATTCCAGAAAAAATAGCAACAACTGAATAGACTTTTTTCAAAAAAAATGATAAAATATTATTTGTGATTATTATAAAAGGAGTTTTTGTATGCATAAAACTGCACTTGTTACCGGTGGTGCCGGTGGAATCGGACAGGCTGTCTGCCGTAAACTTGCCGCTGACGGATTCAGTGTATACGTCGGTTACTCATCATCTGGTTCCAAAGCGTCCGGACTTGCTGAAGAAATCGGCGGAACCGCTCTGAAGCTTGATGTAACTGACAGCGAAAATATATCAGAAGCTGTCAGATCATGCGGGAATATAGACGTTCTCGTAAATAATGCCGGAGTATCGGAAATTGACCTTTTCACGTCTATATCTCCTGAAAAAAGCCAGCGTATTCTTGCTGTTGACCTTGCCGGAACTATGGAGTGTACCCGGGCTTTTGCAAAGGGAATGATAAGCCGGAAATCGGGATGTATTGTAAATATTTCCTCAATGTGGGGACAAGTCGGTGCTTCATGCGAAGTTGACTACTCAGCCGCAAAAGCAGGTGTGATCGGCTTTACTAAGGCACTTGCAAAAGAATTGGCACCGTCAGGAATACGTGTAAACTGCGTTTCGCCGGGTTTCATTATGACTGAGATGAACAGCCGTTTTTCGCAAGAGGATCTTGATCTTATCCGTGACGAGATCCCGCTCGGTATTTTCGGTGAACCTCGTCATATCGCCGATGCCGTTGCATTTCTATGTTCTCAGTCTGCTGAATATATCACCGGTCAGATACTTGCAGTAAATGGCGGAATGGTTATTTGATATTGTGAATATGCACATAAACAGTATGTTGTTTTCGTATGTTATTACCAAAACGCTGAAAATAATGACAGATTAATGATATTTTTTGATTTTTATTGAAAGTTCTATTATTATATGATATTATAATTGTATTATCGGGATATTCTTATTCCAATTCTAATTTTCCATACACTTACAAATTTATTATGGAGGATCAAAAATGACTGAGACTGATATCAGATCTTCAGCTGATACTGCTGAAAAAAAGTTAAACTTTATTAAAAAATACAACGAACACCGTGAAAAAAATTCAGAAAAGTTCAAGTGGCTTAACCTCGCGTTGATGGTAATATTTCCCATTTTCATCACTTGTATGGCTGAGATAAACCAATGCAAGAAAGTCGGTGTATTTGCCGATTTCGTTGCAAGCCGTCCGAGTGTATTCCTTTTTGATATATTAGCCGCTGAACTTATCTTTGCCGGACTTATCTGTATTTTCCGCAAAGGCTGGATCGCCGCACTTATACATGGTTTTGTCTACATGGCACTGAGTATCACCGAGCTCTTCAAATACGGCACTAACGGCAACCACCTCATCTTGTCCGATATGAAGCTTATCAGAAGCGCGAAAAGCCTTAAATCGTTCGCATATATCAGAATAACTCCTGCACTTATCATTTACTGCATCATTGTCGTTGCTTTTATTCTGCTTATTTTCGAGCTTAACCCGAAGCTTCCGCGTCATATACCAATAAGACGTGCAATTGTGACAGCATCATGTACAGTAATTGGAGCTGCAATAATCATGCTCCCTGCTTTCTATAATCCTGTTTACAGTTTTTTTGGTCTTGATACAACTGCTGCAACTAATGCATTTATTCTCAATGAAAAATTTGACAACAACAGTTTTCTCGCGTTTCTCCTTGAAACTGCTTCCGAAAGCTATGCTAACCGCCTTGTTGAACCTGAACACTATACAGAAGAGTTCGTCGACGATATAACTGATCTCAATGTTGCCAATACCGAAGATTTCAACGGTGGAAAAAAGCCGAACGTCGTAGTTATCATGAGCGAATCCTACGCTGATTTCCGTGTATTCGATCAGCTTAAAGTTGACGATAAATACTACGAAGGATTTGATAAGGCTCGCAAGGAAGGATACGCAGGTGTAGCAATTACTCCTACATATGCAAGCTACACTGTACGTTCTGAATTTGAACTTTTATTCGGACTTCCGGTAAGAGGTATAAACGCACCGAATATGCCTCAGCGTGTCCTCGCAGACCGCGAACAACCGGCTCTTGCACAGTATTATAAGAGTTGGGGTTACAGCACCGCTTACGTTCATCCGTTCCTCGGTTCCTTCTATGGCAGATCAAAGAAGTATCAGCGTTTCGGATTTGACAAGCTCCTCTTCCACGACGACATCGACGGTGTAACTGATTTCACTGTTCCTGTTGAACACTACGGAACCTATGTTGACGATAAAACTGTTTACGATCAGCTCTACCAGCTTATCGAAGAAACAGACGACCCGATATATATACACACAACTACTATGCAGAATCACCAGCCTTATAATCAGGGCGATGACCCCAATGACGAATTCGGCAACTATCTCCAGTGGCTCCAGCATAGTAATGAAGGTCTGACCGTATTCCTTGATAAACTCAAGAAATCCAGCGAACCTACTCTTGTATTCTTCGTTGGTGACCACTTCCCTTCACTCCGCGGTGAGACAAGTGTTTACAACCAGCTCGACCTCACCGGAGCAAATTGCAGTATCCTCTATGAACAGGAATACTTCATCTGGGACAACTATGGTGCTGACTACAGCTGTGTACCCGAAAAGCCTGTATCTTTCTTCTATATGCCATATGTCCTCCTCGATATCATAGACGCTCCACATGACGCATTTATCGAAAAAATGGACAGCTTTATGAAGACAGTACCCGTTTACTCGCTCGACTACAATGACGGTACCCCCGATAACGAAGAACTCGATGTACTTACATACGACAGAGTTATCGGTGATGTAATGTCACCGTGTCCTATACCTGAGGAAGTCCTCACTGCTACTGTTACAGACTCTGATAAAGGAGAAGAAGAATAATGAAAGATATTACTATCGGAATAACCGGAACTGCTGAAACTTCAGCAACAAATGATAAACTCGCTTCAACTATGGGCAGCGGTGCTCTTGATGTATTCGCTACACCGGCAATGGTGGCTCTTATGGAAAATGCTGCTGCCGGACTTCTCAGCGATTACCTCGAAGGTGACGAAACTACAGTCGGTACAGAACTCAATATCTCTCATTCATCTGCTACTCCGGCAGGAATGAAAGTGCGTGCTGAAGCTGTTTTGACAGCAGTCAACGGCAGAGAGTTCTCATTTGATGTTTCCGCTTACGATGAAGCCGGTCTGATCGGAAAAGGAACTCATAAGCGTTTTCTGGTTTTCGGAGAAAAGTTCCTTGCAAAGACTAATTCAAAATGCAGTAAATAAAGATAGACAAATTAATAGAAAGTGAATAAAAAAGCGGAAAGGTCGAGCCTTTCCGCTTTTTTACGTCATTTAATTTTTACAAGGAGCACGCTTCTTCTTCCGCAGACAGCATCACCATTTACTGAATAAAGCGGTTGGTCAGATGCACGGCTGCAATCGACATACACATCGCCAAAAACGTGTATTCTTAGCTCATAACTGAGCGGATTAACAACAAGCATGAATTGTCCGATATTTGCAGAAAATGCACCATTTTCAAGGTCGTGGAAATTTATACGTGTTCTTATCTCATCTGCGTATCCCATGCGGAATTCGCTGAATTTCCGGCGAATTGCGATAAGGCCCTTATAGTACTCCATTGGCTCGCGGTACATTGTAAGTCTGTCCCACTTAAATTCCTGACCAGCTTCAATAAACGGTATACCCTGCGAAAGGAATATAAGTGCAGCACCAAGTTTATCAGCAGCGATAAAGTCCCAATCACGCGCCCCACGCATAGAAAGCAGTAGCTTGTCATAAAAGGTGAGATTATCGTGTGCTTCCACGTAATTCACTATCTGACATGGCGAGTCGCATATCGCGCCCATCATTATCTGTGGATGTCCTACCCAACCGCATAGTGAAGCTTTTATAAGCTGTGCCTTATCATACGAACTTCCGCCATTTACATATCCCTGAGCCTCATCAGAAAAGACACTTCCCTTTACGCTGTCACGGAATTCGTCAGAGAATACAGCAAATTCAGGCAGACGGCGTACATTGAATTTCATTGCTCGCAAACTTTCATCAAGCGGCGAAGCTCCGCCGGTCCAGCCCTCACCGTAGAGGATAATATCGGGATTTATAAGGCGCAGCTTTTCCGCTGCTTTATTAAGTGTATCAATATCAAGCAGACCCATGAGGTCAAAACGGAATCCGTCAAGTTTATACGTTTCTGCTAAATAGCAAAGGCTGTCAATGATATACTTTCGAGCCATTTTTCGCTCAGAAGCAAATTCATTGCCGCATCCTGAACCGTTTGAATAGTTTCCTTCCCAGAGTCTGTAATAGTAATAAGGGAAAATCTTTGTAAACGCAGATTCTTCGGTATAATAAGTGTGGTTATACACAACGTCCATGATAACACCGAGACCCTTTTTGTGGCAAGCCATAACAAGTTCACGGAATTCACGTACTCGTGCCGCTCCATTATGCGGGTCTGAACTGTATGAACCCTCAAGTACGTTGTAATTGAGGGGGTCATACCCCCAGTTAAACTGCGGCTCGTCGGAGCTTTCGTCAACTGTAGCATAGTCGAAAACAGGAAGAAGGTGAATATGGGTAACTCCAAGAGACTCAATATAATCAAGTCCGATAGTATCGCCTGAGATGTTTGTGACATCATTTTCGGTAAAAGCAAGAAAGCGTCCTCTGTTGCGGAAATTTCCGCTTTTATCAATTGAAAAATCGCGTACATGGAGTTCGTATATCACAGCATCAGTGTACTTTTCAAGCTCGACAGGCTCAGTATCCTCCCAGCCGTCAGGTTCAGTATCAGCGAGGTCAAGTATCATGCCGCGCTTTCCGTTGACTCCGGCAGAAACAGCGTATATATCAATAGTTTCGTGCGTTTCGCCATCAATTGTAACTGTATATGTGTAATACATACCATTCAGGTCATCACAGACTGTCGCACGCCATACGCCGCCTTTCAGCTTCATCTTTACAGATGAAACAGGCTTGCTGTCGTCACCGTCAGGATAAAGATTCAGCATCACTTTTTCGGCACACGGTGACCAGACCTTGAACTCAGTCTGCTCAGGAGAATAGATTGCACCAAGTTTGCCTCCGTAGTAGTATTTTTCGTCGATGTCATTGAATTCGCGAATCGCCAAAATAATTCACCTCATGTTTATTGTTAATTATTATGTCATAATCAGATGTGCCCGATTTAAATCTGATTTATATTTTCAGAATAATACATACCCCTGTACTGCTTTGGAGTATGCCCTGTTATTCTTTTGAATGTCGCTGTAAAAGCACTCTGCGATGAAAAACCAAGTGCAAGAGAGATGTCAGACAAAGAAAACTCAGAAAACTTAAGCATATTTTCCGCAGTTGTGATCTTGGCACGAATAATGTAATCTTTAACCGTTACACTCGTTTCTTTCGCAAAAAGCTTTGAAAGTGAACTCGGATGAAGTCCTTCCCGTTCTGCAAGCATTTCAAGTGTCAGATTTTCGTGCAGGTGGTCGTAGATATAGTCTATTGTACGGCGAACGTGCACTGAAACAGTACCATTTTTCTTTACTTCGCGCATTCTTTCTGCAAAGTCCACCTGCATCTCACCAAGCAGGTCAATGACTTCCTCCGGATCGCGGCATTTATCAGCCCGCCGGATATAAATATCACTCAGTGTGTAAGCAACATTATGTTCCATTCCTCCGTCAACACAAATACGTGCAACAATTGCCGCACATACAACAAGATGATAGATATTATTGCGGAGCGGGTCATCCGAAAGCTGACCCTTGCCTTTATCAAAATTATTGCGCACTGCTGCAAAGTTTTCCTTTACAAGCTGCACGTTTCCGCTTCTTATTATGTAGTATTTCTCAAACTCACTGTGAATATCTGTGCGGGTAAAATCGAGTTCTTTCTGTATATATAGCCTGTAATTGAGGTCACGGTTGGTATTCAAGGCAATCGCCTCCTTACGAGCTGAGTGTACGCATACAAATATATTATACCATATTTTCAATCATAAAGCAATAAAACAATCAAAAAAGCGATATATATTTTTCCGATGTTCAGAACTGCTTTCTCTGTCATTCTGACACCATAAATTTATAAAAAATGCAAAACAACTGATATAAATATTCACATTTCTGTGATATCATGATATCAACATAAAGGGTGCACGAAAAAGGAGGTTTCAATATGGCTAAAACATCTGACCTTACTAACGGAAGAGTTTCAAAGCTTATTCTTTCATTCTTCTTTCCTATGCTTTTTACAAATACGCTTCAGCAGGTGTATTCGCTTGCTGACACTGCTATAGTCGGAAAAGGACTCGGTGACAACGCTTTGGGTGCAGTCGGAAACATGGGTTCACTTTCTTTCCTTATAGTAGGATTCTCAATGGGTCTTTCTAACGGATTCTGTGTACTTATAGCGCAGGCATTCGGTGCAAAAGATTACGATTCAATGAGAAAATCCGCTGCCGCATCTATAAAACTTGCAGCATCTATCACTGCATTACTTACATTACTCAGCATCATATTCATGAAAACTATTCTCTTAGCACTCAATACATCAGAAATAATACTTGCTGACAGTCTTAAATACGGCTACATAATCTTCGCAGGACTTTTTACAGCTATCGCGTACAATCTTTCTGCCGGTTTTCTGCGTGCACTCGGTGACAGCCGCACTCCCCTTACAGCAATAATGATATCTACTGCCGTTAATATTTTTCTCGATATATTCTGCATATTTATCCTTCACACCGGAGTTGAGGGTGCAGCTATAGCAACTGTGATAGCGCAGGGTTTCTCCGCTGCCGTATGTATAAAAAAGCTTAGCAGCATAGACATCATGAAGCTGAAAAAGGAAGACTTTTCTACCGACCGCTCAATGTATATCTTATTACTGAAAAACGGCATACCTATGGCTGTTATGAACTCTATTACTGCTGTTGGCTGCATGGTAGTACAGTACTTTGTAAACGGTCTCGGAGTAGCTTATACATCAGCATATTCCGCTTGCAGCAGATTTATCAATATATTCATGTCACCCGCCTTCACTGCCGGACACACAATGTCTGCATTCACAAGTCAGAATTACGGTGCAGGAAAGTATGACAGAATTAACGACGGTCTAAAAATATGTCTCGGTATCGCAGCTACAGTTTACGCTTTATTTGGCTCAATAATGATATTTATTCCCCGACAGCTTGCCTCACTGATGCTGACAGGCAATGAACAGATAGGTCTCGCTGCACAGTTTTTGCCTATATGCGGTGCAATGATATTTGCTGTTGACTTTCTGTTCGTATTCAGAAGCGGTGTACAGGGCATGGGTGCTCCGTTTATACCTATGTGCTCAGGAATTCTTGAAATGGTACTGAGAATATCGGTGATAGCTCTGTTCATAGAGTCAGCAGGGTTCAAAGCCACTGCATATGCTGAAGTAATTGCCTGGACAGGCGCACTTCTTCTCAATATCGCCGCATACTTCCACGTACTCAATTCAGGCAGGAGGAGTCTTCAACAGTCAATAACAGCCGTCAATGCGAATTAATGATATTCACTCTTCATTGTTCTCTTATAAAAACAGCCATAAGGAAGATTTCTTCCTTATGGCTGTTTTACTGTATATTATTCAGTTCTGAGTGCAACAACAGGGTCTTTCTTTGCGGCGCTTCTTGAAGGAATAATACCTGAAATAAGTGTGAGAAGTACACTTATTGTTATGAGTATCAAAGCTGCCGGAATAGGAAGCACTGCTTTAAGATTTGTTATATCTGTAAGTGCCCTGATAACCGCGTTGATAGGGAACGTAGCGAGCCATGATACTATGACACCGAGAAGTCCTGATGAGAAGCCGATAAGCATTGTCTCTGCATTGAACATATTGCTTACATTTCTCTTCGATGCACCGATAGCACGAAGGATACCTATCTCCTTTGTACGTTCCTGAACGGATATGAGTGTGATAACACCTATCATTATTGATGAAACGATGAGTGATATACTTACAAATGCTATAAGAACGTAAGTTATCGCATTGATAATAGTTGTAATGCTGCTCATCATAAGTCCGACATAGTCAGTGTACTTTATCTGAGCAAGTTCATCTTTGCCCTCATTGTAATCAGCGATAGCTTCCTCAATGACGTCTTTATTCTCAAATGAATTTGCATAGAGGTTTATCATAGAAGGTTCAGCAAGGTCGATATATCCCATTTTTCTGAGGTTATCCTCATATGTTGAGGATGAGAATTCTACGATTTCATCATAGTAATATGCAAACTGCTTAGGATTGAGTGAATCAAGGAGCATATCGAGAGCCGCAAGCATCTCTTCCGGTTTCATAGTACCTATCTGCCCCATCACATTCTGTGCGTACTGAGCCTTGACCTGCTCCTGAACACCGTTTGTATACGCTGCCATAAGGTCGTCGTCGCTCATTTTGGTAAGGTATC
Organism: Ruminococcus flavefaciens; assembly: GCA_902792235.1. Taxonomy (GTDB): domain Bacteria; phylum Bacillota; class Clostridia; order Oscillospirales; family Ruminococcaceae; genus Ruminococcus; species Ruminococcus flavefaciens_AE. The sequence goes on along the minus strand of CADAYP010000002.1, from coordinate 87,373 downwards.
CGCGTATATCCTCTTCGCTCACTCCCATCTGCTGAGTAAGCATCTGAATCATGGCTTTTTCCATGTCCTCACGTTTTACATCTTTGAGTGCCTCAGATGTCATCTGATTGAGCATTTCTTCATCGGGAGTTGACATAAGCTGAACATAAATTGAAGTCTTTTCAGCGTCGCTCATTGAGCTTATATATGTGCGGAATAGTTTTTCCTTTTCCTCGTCTGTAAGTGTACCTGCGGCGGGTTTGAACGGAAGACCCGAAACAACGTCCTTTTCAGGATTATCAAGCTGAGCCTTTATAACATCAGCATCATGTGAATTATTGATGATGTATTCTGTAAGGTCTTTTGTATATGCAATAGAGCCTGTAAGCATTGCTGCCTTTGAGTCCTCATTAGGACGGATAATACCACTAACCTTGATGTCTATACCGTTATCGTAAAGATATGTGAGACCTGCTTCTGATTCACGAAGGTCGGTGTAGTTTCCTGTGGAATTATCAAGCTGATAGCAGTCGGAATTAAGAACAACGCGGTAGGTTGTATTGCAGATGTCCTCATAGCTCCATGACGTTTCCTCGAAATCAAGCTTCGTTTCACCGTCCATAGCAGCTCCCATGATTTTGTCCATCTCTTCCTTCTTCTCAAGGCCGAGGGCGTAGAGTGCAACATCGTTCAGCTCGTTGTTTTGGTCGAGGACAAGAACTACCTCGTCGTAACTGTTTGGCCACGAACCGTATACAACGTCGTACTGCTTTTCAAGAAGCGGACTTACAAGCTTTCCGTCATCTCCGGAAAGCATTTCCTGCCAGAGCTTCATCTGCATACTGTCGCCCATCATCGAGCTCATCATTGAGCCGTTTCCTGCTCCTGACATTGCAGACATATCTACATTCATACTCTCTGACATGAGCTCTGTCATAAGCTGCTGAGCATCGGAAATAATGATATCTCCATCGACATTCTTTGTATAAACAAGCATATCATAGTCATAGGAGTACTGTACACCGTTGAGCGCATTATGAAGCTTTGATTCTTCATCAGAATCCTGCTCGTCGATATAAGCCTTGAACGATTTGAGGTCGTTTTCAGAGTGTTCCTTGTCGTTGAACGCATTTACTATCTCATATACAGCTGAGCGCTTGTAAACAGCGTCTTTTTCGTGGTCTATCTCACCGTTGCCGAGCTTCATAAATGTCTCCATAATAGCGGAGAGGTCAGTATTCGTCTGCTGAATCGAAAGCGGATACGATGAAAGCGTTTCCTCCTGAATAGCGTCAATGTAATTCTGGAATCCCTGTGATACGGCATAAATAAGTGCGATACCGATGATACCGATGCTTCCGGCAAAAGATGTAAGCATGGTCCTGCCCTTTTTAGTGAAAAGGTTCTTCATCGAAAGTCCGAGCGATGTTACAAACGACATTGAAGGCTTTTTCTTTTTGTTTGAAGAAGCTTCGTCCTGAGCATTCTTATCGCTGACTTCCTCCATCTGCATTTCCTTTTCAGTGAGCGGAGAGGAATCCTCCTGAATAACACCATCAAGCATACGAACGATACGTGTTGCGTACTGCTCAGCAAGCTCAGGGTTATGAGTTACCATTATAACAAGGCGGTCGTTAGCTATACCTTTGAGTATATCCATTACCTGTTCACTCGTCTTTGTATCAAGTGCACCTGTAGGCTCATCAGCAAGGATAATATCAGGGTCGTTGACTATAGCACGTGCAATAGCAACTCTCTGCATCTGTCCGCCCGACATTTCTGAAGGACGCTTGTGAAACTGATTTCCGAGTCCAACCTGTTCAAGAGCTTTCTTTGCACGCTCACGGCGTTCATTCTTTGATACACCTGAAAGTGTCAGAGCAAGCTCAACGTTCTGAAGAACAGTCTGATGAGGTATAAGATTGTAACTCTGGAAAACGAAACCTATAGAGTGGTTTCTGTATGCGTCCCAGTCTCTGTCCTTGTATTCCTTGGTAGAGCGTCCGTTGATGATAAGGTCTCCTTCTGTGTACTGGTCAAGACCTCCTATGATATTGAGCATAGTTGTCTTACCGCATCCGGAAGGTCCGAGTATTGCGACAAATTCAGATTTTCTGAAGCTTAGGTCGATACCTTTCAGCGCGTGAACTGTGTTCTCGCCGGCAAGGTAGTCTTTTTTGATGCCTTTAAGTTCGAGCATATTCCTTTCCTCCTTAAAAGATTACATTGCCATTATATTCCCCTAACCTCAACTCTACCTCAACTGTAACTCAATTTTTATTGAGTAAAGGTATTCTGACATTGATATTTATACTATAATATGGTATATTATATTTATCTTAATGTCCTTGCAGATACGCAGATCAGGAGATCTGCTCCCTGCAATCGGACGATTATACCATAACGCTTCGCTTATATGGTATAATTTCAAAGGAAGGTGATGATTATGACTGAAATAATTGAAATTGATATAAATTCCTCCGAAATAGATATATACAGGCAGATGCACGAAACTCAGCTTCTTCATTATTTTGAACCCGATGAAGGCATTTTTATCGCGGAAAGTCCGAAGGTTATTGAACGTGCACTCCGCGGAGGATATGAGCCGATATCTATCCTATGTGAAAGAAACGATATTACCGGTGAGGCTTCAAAGGTGATAGACTCTGCAAATGTACCGGTCTTTACCGGAGATAGTGCACTTATTACCGAAGTTACCGGATTCAAACTCATTCGTGGTGCACTCTGTGCTATGCGCCGGAAAAAACTCCCCTCACCTGCCGAATTATGCAAAAATGCAAAACGTATCGCTGTACTCGAAAACGTCGTCAATCCTACAAATATCGGTGCTGTTTTCCGCTCAGCCGCCGCCCTCGGCATTGACGCAGTACTTCTCAGCGCTACCTGCTCCGACCCTCTTTACAGACGCTCTTTACGCGTTAGCATGGGAACTGTTTTTCAAGTGCCGTGGACCTGTTTCAATTCGCAGTCAGCTGATATATCCCTGCTTCGCGAACTCGGATTTGCAACTGCGGCAATGGCTCTCTGCGACGATTCAGTTGACATCGACGACGAAAAGCTGAATTCCGAGGAAAAACTTGCAGTAGTACTCGGTGCGGAGGGAGACGGTCTTACTCCCGAAACTATCTCCGCTTGTGACTACACCGTGTGCATACCTATGTATCATGATGTTGATTCGCTTAATGTTGCGGCGGCATCAGCTGTCGCATTCTACCAGTTATGCCACAAGAATATGAAATAGAAAATTTGTTCTTGCTATTTTAAAACTATTGTGATATAATAGAAGTATATTTTCATTTCTGAATGGAGGTTTGCTATGGACCATTTTGTTCTCCACTCTGATTACGCTCCGGCAGGTGACCAGCCGCAGGCTATAGACAGACTCGTAGAAGGTATTGAATCCGGCGAGAAGGAACAGATTCTTCTCGGTGTTACAGGTTCGGGCAAGACATTTACTATGGCAAATGTAATCGCTCGTGTCAATAAGCCTACACTCGTCCTCGCACATAACAAAATACTCGCGGCACAGCTTTGTTCCGAGTTCAGAGAGTTCTTTCCGGACAATGCAGTTGAGTACTTTGTTTCGTACTATGATTACTACCAGCCGGAAGCATATGTACCTAGTACCGACAGCTATATCGAAAAGGATTCATCAATAAATGATGAGATAGACAAGCTCCGCCACTCCGCAACAACAGCTCTTGCTGAACGGAATGACGTTATTATCGTTGCGAGTGTCTCATGCATCTACTCTCTCGGTAGTCCTGACGAATACCGTTCCATGTGTGTTTCGATTCGTCAGGGCGCTGAAAAACCGCGTGACCAGCTTATCGAAGAACTCGTCCGTATACGCTATGAACGCAATGACATCGCATTTGAACGTAACCGTTTCCGTGTACGCGGAGACGTCGTTGAAATATTCCCGGCTATGTCAAGCGATACCGCTGTAAGAGTTGAGTATTTCGGAGACGAAATAGACCGTATCTCCGAGATAAACGTCGTAACCGGCGAGGTCAAGGCGATAGTTTCTCATGCCGCAATTTTTCCGGCATCTCACTACGTTGTCGGTGACGACAAGCTTGAAGCCGCTCTCACTGAAATAGACCGCGAACTCGCGGAACGTATCGACTATTTCCAGAAGGAGAATAAACTCGTTGAGGCACAGCGTATCGAACAGCGTACACACTATGATATGGAGATGATACGCGAAGTCGGCTACTGCTCCGGTGTCGAGAACTATTCACGCGTTCTCGCTGGCAGACCGCCGGGAAGTACCCCTCAGACCCTCATGGACCACTTCCCCGAAGATTTTCTTCTTATAGTCGATGAAAGCCATGTAACTCTCCCACAGGTCAGAGCTATGTATGCCGGTGACCGTGCACGTAAAAAAACTCTTGTCGATTACGGATTCCGTCTGCCGAGTGCTATGGACAACCGTCCGCTCAATTTCGACGAGTTCAATGCACATATAAATCAGGCAATATACGTAAGCGCAACTCCGGGACAGATAGAGCGCGAAAAAACAAGCACTATCGTAGAACAGCTGATCCGCCCGACAGGTCTCGTTGACCCCGAGATAATCGTCAAACCTACTCAGGGTCAAGTCGATGACCTGCTGTCAGAAATCAATACAAGAGTCGAAAGACATGAACGCGTACTTGTTACTACTCTTACAAAGAAAATGGCTGAGGACCTCAGTTCTTACTATGAAAACCTCGGTGTCAAGGTACGCTATCTCCACCATGATATTGACACGATTGAACGTATGGAACTGATCAAAGACCTGCGAAACGGAGTTTTTGATGTACTCGTAGGTATAAACCTCCTCCGTGAAGGACTCGATATTCCTGAAGTCAGCCTTATCGCTATACTTGATGCTGACAAAGAAGGCTTCCTCAGAAGCGAGACCTCGCTGATACAGACTATCGGTCGTGCCGCACGTAATGCGTCGGGACAGGTCATAATGTATGCTGATACTGTCACAGGTTCAATGGAGCGTGCTATAACCGAAACGGAGCGCCGCCGCGCTATACAGACACGATTCAATGAAGAACACGGCATAGTACCTAAAACTATAATCAAGGACGTTCGTGACGTACTCGAAATAACCTCAAAGCCTAAACTCGAAAAGAAGCTCAACAAGAAGAAACTGTCGTCTTCTGAAAAACAGCACCTCATCGACAAACTGACCGCTGAAATGAAAAATGCCGCAAAACTGCTTGAATTCGAGCACGCCGCATTCCTCCGCGACAAAATCAGGGAGTTGCAGGGCGAATAATACTATAGTTATGCCATATTTAACAAGGAGCAATTATGATAGATAAAATAATCATCAAGGGCGCACGCGCCAATAACCTCAAAAATATCGACCTCGAAATCCCTCGTGATAAGCTTATCGTTATGACAGGTCTGTCAGGCTCGGGAAAGTCCTCACTTGCGTTCGACACTATCTATGCCGACGGTCAGCGCCGCTATGTAGAGAGCCTTTCGTCGTATGCGAGAATGTTCCTCGGTCAGATGGAAAAACCTGATGTAGACAGTATCGAGGGTCTGTCTCCTGCTATTTCTATCGACCAGAAAACTACCTCCAAAAATCCACGCTCTACTGTCGGAACAGTCACCGAAATTTACGATTACCTCCGACTCCTTTATGCGCGTATCGGTGTACCTCACTGCCCTATCTGCGGACGTGAAATATCACAGCAGAGTATCGACCAGATCGTCGATACTATTATGGCTCTGCCGCAGGGTACAAAGCTTCAGCTCCTTGCACCTATAGTCCGCAACAGAAAGGGGCAGTACGTAAAGGAACTCGACTCGGCAAGACGTTCGGGATTTGTACGTGTGCGTGTTGATGGTATCATGTACGAGCTGACTGAGGAAATCAAACTTGAAAAGAATAAAAAGCACAATATTGAAATAGTCGTTGACCGTATCGTTATCAAAGAAGGTATCGAGTCACGTGTGACCGACAGTCTCGAAACTGTGTTCAAACTCACTGACGGACTTGCACTCGTCGATATCATCGGCGGAGAGGAAATGCTATTCTCTCAGAATTACGCTTGTCCAGAACATAATATCAGTATCGGTGAGCTTGAACCGGTTATGTTCTCGTTCAATAATCCCGTCGGAGCCTGCCCGAAATGTACGGGACTCGGCGTTTTTCGTCACATCGACCCCGAGCTTATCGTCCCGAACAAGGAACTCTCCATAGAAGGCGGTGCTATCAACGCTTCCGGCTGGAACAGTCTTGACGAAACATCTATTTCAATGATGTACTACCGCGCTATCTCCAAAAAATACAACGTACCTCTTGATGTCCCTGTAAAGAAACTAACTGAAAAACAGCTCGGCTATTTCCTTTATGGCACAGGTGACGAAGTGCTCGACCTTACTCGTCCGAAGTCTCTCGGCGGCGGAAAGTATCAGACTCCATTTGAGGGTGTTATCAATAATCTCGAACGCCGCTACCGCGAAACAAGCAGTGAATACTCAAAAAATGAGATAGAAGAGTGCATGAGCGAGGTTGAGTGTCCTGTTTGTAAGGGAAGAAGACTTCGCGATGAATACCTCGCTGTAACTGTCGGCGGTAAAAATATCAGCGAAGTTACCGATTTATCCGTCAAAAACGGTCTCGAATTCTTCAATAACCTCAAACTCACTGAGCATGAGAATTTCATCGGTGAGCGCATTATTAAAGAGATCAAAGAACGTCTCGGCTTCCTCGGAAGTGTAGGTCTCGAATACCTTACTCTTTCACGTTCATCAGGTACTCTCTCAGGCGGTGAAAGTCAGCGTATACGCCTTGCTACTCAGATAGGCTCTTCACTTGTTGGAGTGCTGTATATCCTCGATGAGCCGAGTATCGGTCTTCATCAGCGTGATAATGACAAGCTTATCGCTACTCTGAAACGTCTGCGCGACCTCGGCAACACCCTCATTGTTGTTGAACACGATGACGATACTATGCTCGCCGCCGACTATATCGTCGATATCGGTCCCGGAGCAGGTGTCAACGGCGGAAATGTTGTCTTTGCCGGTACCGTAGACAAGCTCCTCAAGTGTAAAAAGTCCATTACCGGTCAGTATCTGAGCGGCAAGAAGATGATTCCGCTTCCCGAAAGCAGACGCAAGGGCAATGGAAAATTCCTGACTATACACGGTGCAAGTGAACACAATCTCAAAAATATCGACGTTAAGATTCCGCTCGGTGAACTCATATGCGTTACAGGTGTTTCCGGAAGCGGAAAGTCAAGCCTTGTAAATGAGATTCTCTACAAGCACCTCGCCGCAAAACTCAACCGTGCAAAAATAAAAGCCGGCAAATTTGCTGATATAGAAGGACTTGAACAACTCGACAAGGTAATATGTATCGACCAGTCCCCTATCGGTCGCACTCCTCGCTCGAATCCTGCTACGTATACCGGAGTTTTCACTGATATCCGCGAACTTTTCGCTCAGACTCCCGACGCTAAGGCTCACGGCTATTCAAGCGGACGCTTCAGTTTCAATGTAAAAGGCGGAAGATGTGAAGCCTGCGAGGGTGACGGTATTATCAAAATAGAAATGCACTTTCTCCCTGATATTTACGTACCATGTGAAGTCTGCAAGGGTAAGAGGTATAACCGCGAAACTCTCGAAGTTCACTACAAAGGCAAATCTATTTACGATGTACTCGAAATGACCGTTGACGAAGGTGTAGAGTTTTTCGAGCATCTGCCGAAAATTTCCCGAAAGCTTAAAACCCTTCAGGAGGTTGGTCTCGGCTACATCAAAATCGGTCAGCCTGCGACTACTCTTTCAGGCGGTGAAGCTCAGCGTGTCAAGCTTTCGACTGAGCTTTCAAAACGTGCTACCGGTAAGACTATATACATTCTCGACGAACCTACTACCGGTCTCCATACTGCTGACGTCCACAAACTTATAGACGTTTTGCAGGAACTCGCAAATCAGGGAAATACCGTGCTCGTTATTGAACATAACCTGAACGTGATAAAGGTCGCTGACCATATCATTGACCTCGGTCCTGAAGGCGGTGACGGCGGCGGTACTATCGTTGCAGAAGGTACTCCCGAGGAAGTTGCTAAATGCGATAAATCTTATACTGGAAAATATCTTAAAAATTATCTAAAATAGCAATAAATGACTTGACTTTTTTATATGACTGGATTTATAATGATAAATAACGAATAATATTGTTTAAAATAATTATCACTTTATCAGCATCTGCCAAACAAATCGTCCGACTCTATGACAGAAGGGAGTTTATTACCATGAAAAAAACAGATAAAACTGCTCTGACCGCTGCTGTTTTTGCTGCTGCTCTCAATGCAGTACCAATGGCTGCAACTGCTTATGACCCCTCAGACGAGCCTATTCAGGACGTTTACGGTCCTCCGGCTTACTTTGAAACAACTACAGAAACATCATCTTCAACAACAACTACTATGTTTGAGGCTTTATATGGTCCGCCATGGGTCATGTATAGCATATACCCCGAACTTACAGCTACTTCGACAACCACTACAGAACCAGTACCACAGCCGGCATATGGTCCACCTCCGATTGCCGGTGATGTCGACGGTGACGGAGTCATCGACACATTCGACCTCGTGCGCATGAGACAGCTTTATAATAATAATGACTACATGGAGTACGCACCAATGAATTCTGACGTTAATAACGACAGTGTATTCAGTATCGCCGACCTCGTTGTACTCAGTAAATACCTCCTCGGACAGATAGACGGTCTCGGCTGGAGATATACTGAGCCAAAAACTGAACAGCCTACAACCACTATAACTGAACAGAATGAAGACCCTGTAAGTACTCTTACAACTCAATATACTACTGTTTACGGACCTCCGTCCGTCTTCGAGGGAAAGGACGACTGAACGTGCTTGACGTAAATACAAAACTTGAGAATATGAAGTCCCTTGAAGCTTATCGCGCCGGACTTATGATAAAACCTGCTCTTCGTAACCTCTTTCTCGAACTTACTCTTCGCTGCAATGAACGCTGTCTCCACTGCGGAAGCAGCTGCGGCGACGTTTCAAGTGAAGAGCTGACTCTTACTCAGTATCAGAAATTTCTCGCTGAGATAAAAGGCGATTTCGGTGTTCAGAACAAAATGCTCTGCATAACCGGCGGTGAACCACTTCTCCGCTCAGACTTTTTCGATATCATGGACTCTGCCCATTCACTCGGTTTTAAATGGGGTATGACCAGTAATGCTACTCTCATTAATGACAGTGTCGCTAAAGACCTTAAAAGAGTCGGCATGAATACTATCTCCGTAAGTATTGACGGTCTCGAAGATACTCACGATGCTTTCCGCCGCACTCCCGGTGGCTGGAAAAAGGCTATGAACGGTATCGAAAGCCTTATACGTACCGGTTTCGATGCTGTGCAGGCTACAACTGTCGTTACTCATCAGAACATCGGTCAGCTCGATGAACTTTACAGAATCTTCAATGATATGGACCTCGATTCGTGGCGTATCATTAATATCGAGCCTATCGGTCGTGCTAAAGACCACCCAGAGCTTCTGCTTACCCCCGATGATTACCGCTATATGTTCGAGTATATCCGCAATATGCGTATCAATGGCGAACCGGTCACATACGGTTGCAGTCATTATCTCGGTCTCGAATATGAACGCGAAGTCCGCGACTGGTACTATATCTGCACTGCCGGTACATATATTGCAAGTATTATGGCTAATGGCGATATCACTGCCTGTCTTGATATCGAGCGTCGTCCTGAGTTCATACAGGGAAATATTCTCCGCGACCGCTTCAAGGACGTGTGGGATAACGGTTTCAAAATTTTCCGCCGCGACCTCAGTGACCTTAACGAGAAATGCTCCGCTTGCAGTGAGAAATGCCGTTGTCACGGTGACTCCTACCACAGCTGGAATTTCGACAAAAATGAACCTTACCTCTGCTTTAAAGACATATTATTCTAAATTAAAAGGAACACCAAAGAGACGATTTGGTGTTCCTTTTTTTGATATTTAAGCAGTAACTATGCTGTTTGCATTATGGAGCTTGAGCTTTTCTACAGCCTGCTCTCTCATTTTGTATTTGAGTATCTTGCCAGCCGCATTCATCGGGAATCCGTCAACAAAGTCGATGTATCTCGGGCACTTATGCTTTGCCATTCTTTCAAGGCAGAAGTCCTTGATTTCCTGCTCTGTAGCTGTCTCGCCTTCTTTAAGAACGATACAAGCCATTATCTCCTCACCGTAGTCCTCATCGGGTACTCCGATGACCTGAACGTCCTTTATTTTCGGGTATGTGTAAAGGAAGTCCTCTATCTCCTTGGGGTAGATATTCTCACCGCCGCGGATTATCATGTCCTTGATTCGTCCGGTTATCTTGAAATAGCCGTCAGATGAACGTCTTCTTGCGAGGTCACCTGTATGGAGCCAGCCTTCGCTGTCGATAGCATTTGCCGTTGCCTCGGGCATTTTGTAGTAACCCTTCATAATGTTGTAGCCGCGCGCTACGAACTCGCCGTCTGTATCGTCAGGAAGTTCTTCATTGGTCTCAGGGTCAACTATCTTGCACTCAACACCGAAGATAGGTCCGCCAACGGTATTGACACGCTGTTCTAATGTATCAGTAGTCTTGCTCATGGTAGTTGCAGGAGATGCTTCGGTCTGACCGTATGTAATACATATCTCGCTCATATGCATCTTCTCAACAACTTCTTCCATTGTCTTTATCGGACAAGGTGAACCTGCCATGATACCTGTTCTCATATACGAAAAATCAGTCTTGTCAAAATCTTCATGTCCAAGCATAGCGATAAACATAGTCGGTACACCGTGGAAACAGGTTATCTTCTCCTTATTGATACAAGCAAGTCCCTTTCTCGGTGAGAAACGTGTTATAGGAGACATTGTTGTACCGTGAGTCACGGAAGCGGTCATAGCCAGTACCATGCCGAAACAGTGGAACATAGGCACCTGTATCATCATACGGTCTGCTGTGGAAAGGTCCATACAGTCACCGATAGCCTTACCATTATTGACTACATTGTAGTGAGTGAGCATTACTCCCTTCGGGAATCCTGTAGTGCCTGATGTGTACTGCATATTTGCTACATCGTGGATATCTATTGTCTTGCGGACTGCCTCAACTTCGCTGTATGCGACCTTGCGCGACTCGGCAAGTGCTGACTCCCATGTGTAGCATCCATGATTCTCGGAATCTATTGTGATAACGTTGCGGAGGAAGGGAAGCTTCGCAGAATGAAGCTGACCGGGTTCGCAGTTTTCAAGTTCGGGACAGAGTTCCTTGATAATATCAACGTACTTGATATTTTTGATTCCGTCTATCATAACGAGTGTCATTGTATCTGACTGTCTCAGCAGATACTCAGCCTCATGAATACGGTATTCTGTGTTCATAGTAACGAGAACCGCGCCAATTTTGGTAGTAGCCCAGAATGTAATGTACCACTGCGGCACGTTAGTCGCCCATATAGCAACGTGGTCGCCCTTCTTTACACCCATTGCAAGAAGTGCACGAGCGAAGTTGTCAACGTCATCGCGGAATTCAGGATATGTACGAGTATAATCGAGTTCAGTATAGCGGAACGCATACTGATTCGGGAACTGGTCACAGATACGGTCGAGAATATCGGGGAAAGTATAATTGAGGATACGCTCCTTAGGCCACGGATACTGACCGTCACCGCGCATATTTGTCTGAAGCGGGTGCTTGTGTTTTCTCTTGTAGGGAGCCATATACTCCGCAAACTGAGGTATAACGATACCTGCGTCACTGAGGTCAGGTGCCCAGCGCTTTACCCATTCAAGCGATATATAACCTGTGTAGTTGATAGTATCAAGGGCGGCAATCATTTCCTTGACAGGAATGTCACCTGTGCCCATAATGCGGTACTCTACTGTACCGTCCTCACGCATAACGCTGTCCTTGACCTGAATGTATTTTATGTATTCACCGAGGTTTGATATAGTAGTCTCGGGAGCTTCTCCATTGAAGCGGTAAGGATGATGCATATCCCAGAGTGCGGCTACCTTACGGCTGTGCACTTCAGAAAGAAGCTTTGCAAGACGTGCAGTGTCGCTGTATACACCATTGGTCTCAACAAGAAGTGTTACATTGTACTCTTCTGCTACAGGAACAAGCTGTCTGAGGCATTCTGCAACGTATGCATCGTCAACGTCTCCGCCGGGAGCAGGTTCGAGGTCGCCGAGGATTCTGATATATGATGTACCAAGCTTATTTGCAAGCTTTGCGTATGCTGTTATTTCTTCCTTTACAGCGTCGAACTTGTCCTTGAATTTAAGGCAGGCTCCTGATGTAAGGCAAGGTATCTCCAGACCAAGTGTTCTTAGTTTTTCGATAGTCTTAGGTAGGTTTTCCTCCTTAAACGGCTGTGCATTTACGGAGAATATCTCATTTCCGAGACCTCTTATCTCGATTCCGTCAAAATTAAAGTCTTTAGCCATGGAGTAGATGTCGGCCCATGAAAAATCAGGGCAAGCAAGAGTCGAAAAACTGATTTTCACTGTTATCATTCCTTTTTGGATAAATTTAAACATGATAATTATATCATAAAAAGCCGCAAAAATCAAGTAAATTCTTCGATTTTTTGCACGTTGTCACAACCGGTATACTTTATGCACAAATTCATCATTATAATATGTATCATATTAACACAAATGTAAAACATTTCCCGCAGTACTTGTAATTTTCAATTTTTAATATTATAATTATCATATCGGATTATATCTGATAATAAATAAACACAACAGGAGTGATCTTCTTATGCCATTTTGTCAGAACTGCGGCAGAGTTCTCGCTGAAAACGAGGTCTGCAATTGTACAACAGCTAACCCTAACCCTACAGGTACTAATTTCACTAACACACCTCCCCCTCCGATGGCTCAGCCTATTTACAACAACGTTGTAAATCAGCAGCAGCCTCAAAAAAAGAGTTTATGGTGGATCTGGCTCATAATCTTGCCGGTAATCCTTGTAGTACTTATGATACTTGCAATTCTTGCTGCCATACTCGTTCCTTCGATGATCGGATATACAAACAAGGCGAAGCTTTCATCAATGAACTCAAGTGCAAGCTCACTCTACAAGGCTGCTAATTCATCAATCGTTGAACTCGATGAGGAAGGCAATAAAATTCATGGATATTACATCATCTCATCTGATGAGAAAAAGAATTTCAACGTTCCTTCAGGCTTCGATACCGACGAATTCTACTCTAAGATGGACAATTTCTTCTCTGATAACTCCAAGGTAGAATGGTTTGTAGTTATGGAAGATTCATATGTATCTTATTCAGCTAATTCAGAAAACTGGGATTCCAAAAAACTCGTTGGTACATACCCTGCTGCAACTACGGACGGTCCGACATACTATGATGCTACCTACTCTTCAAACAGAAGCAAGGCTTCCCTTAACGAACTCTACAAAGACGCTAAGTCAAAGGTAGATGATAAGTCATCATCAGCCAGCTATGACGACTACTACACATATTATTAATGTATACGAAAAGTCCTCCGTAATTATGGAGGACTTTTTATTACCCAAAATCAAAAGCGGATACCATTAGGCATCCGCTTTTATGTCTTTTTACTTGCCTATTCGTTCAACCTTCATAAGGTTTGTAGTACCCGATACACCAAGCGGTACTCCAGCTGTAATAGCTACAAGGTCGCCGTCCTCAACAAGACGATGCTCCTCAGCTTCGTGCACAGCCGCTTCAAAGAGTTCATCGGTACTGTTCTTTTCGTCAATGATGTAAGGGATAACTCCCCAGCTCATATTCATCTGACGACATACCACTTCGCTCATGGTACAGCTTATTATCGGACAAAGCGGACGATACTTTGAAATAAGACGTGCTGTCTGTCCGCCAAGAGATACTGTTATGATAGCTCTTGCATCAAGGTCGTGTGCAGTCGTTACGGTCGCATGAGCGATAGCTTCTGCTATGCTTCCGTCCGGATTCGAGCTTCTCTTTGAGAATCTGCCCTTGTAGTCAATATTGTTCTCAGTTGTCTCTGCGATGAGAGCCATTGTCTTTACAGCTTCAACAGGGTAAGCACCTGCGGCAGTCTCGCCGGAAAGCATGATAGCACTTGTGCCGTCGTAAATAGCGTTTGCAACGTCGGTTATCTCCGCTCTCGTAGGGCGAGGATTCGTTATCATTGATTCGAGCATCTGTGTCGCTGTAACGACCTGCTTGCCTGCATTGTAGCCCTTATGGATAAGTCGCTTCTGTATAGCCGGTATCTGCTCAAACGGTATCTCTACACCCATGTCACCGCGTGCAACCATGATTCCGTCAGCCGCTTCGAGTATCTCGTCTATATTCTCTACACCGTCGGAATTCTCGATTTTCGCAATAATACGTACATCAAACCATCCAAGACTCTGTGTGAATTTTCTGAGGTAGTTTATATCAGCCGCCGAGCGTACAAAACTTGCGGCAATGAAGTCGAATCCCATCTTTGAACCGAATTCGAGGTCGTCCATATCCCGCTCACTCAGGTAAGGCATTGAAAGCTGTACTCCGGGGACGTTTATTCCCTTATTATTCGAGAGCTTTCCACCGTGGATAACTCTGCAAACTATGTCTGTCTTCGTCACCTTTTCAGCAATAAGCTCAATAACTCCGTCGTTGATGAGTATTCGTGTACCTATACTTACGTCACGCGGAAGCTTACTGAAGCTTATGCTTCCGACTTCTGCTGTACAAGGCACATCTTCTGTTGTAAGAGTATAGGTATCGCCGTCGTGTATCTCTACAGGCTTATCATCAACAAATTTTCCGAGACGTATCTCGGGTCCCTTCGTATCGAGAAGTGTCGCAATGGGAAGGTCGAGTTCCTTTCTGAGACGTTCTATCTGACGAAAACGCTTCTCGTGCGTTTCATATTCTCCGTGCGAAAAATTGAATCGTGCTACATTCATACCTGCGAGCATAAGCTCACGCATAATGTTTTCATCGTCTGTGGCAGGTCCTATAGTGCATACAATCTTGGTTTTTCTCATGTGTGTGTATCTCCTTTATTCGCCGAGCTTTTTAAGCTTCGCGTAATTTGCCATTATCTTTTTAGTACCGACCTTGTCGAACGCTATTTCAAGCATTGAATCGTTAGACATCGGCTTTACCGAGAGTATCGTTCCTTCTCCGAAAATGCTGTGAGCGACCTTTTCGCCGACAGTGTATGTGACACTCTCCTTAGCAGCGCCGGAACTGCGCTTTTCTCGTGCAAGCTGCTGCTGTAATGAGGACGAACGAACTTCCGTTACTGAGTTATCCTTCTCCTCCATGCGGCTGCGTACTGCTGCTGCATTGTCGTTCTTGTAAATCATGTCTCTGCCTATCTCACGGATAAAACGTGATGTAACATTGTGCTGAGTCTGTCCGAAAAGCATTCTTCGGCTTGCACTTGTTATATAGAGCATACTGCGTGCACGGGTTATCGCTACGTACGCAAGGCGGCGTTCTTCCTCGGTATCTTCTTCGCTGTCGAGTGAGCGTGAACTCGGGAATATACCGTCTTCAAGTCCGGTTACGAAAACATTGTCAAATTCAAGTCCCTTAGCAGAATGAATGGTCATGAGAGTAACCCTGTCCTCAGAACCGTCATCACGGTCAGCCTCGGTATAGAGTGCGACTTCTTCAAGGAATCCGCTTAGTGACGGCTCTTCCGCAGTGTTCATGTACTGCACGATAGAGGTACGAAGTTCCTCAACGTTTTCGGTCTTGGTATCGCCGTTTTCAAGAGCTTTGAGACTATCGAGATAGCCTGTTTCATCAAGCACTGCGTCAAGGAGTTCATCAAGCGGAAGAGTTTCTGCTTTCTCCATGAGCGATGTGAACATCGCTGACGCATTTTTCAGAGCCGTAGTCTTTTTGGCGAGCGGAGCATAGTCCTCGCAGTGCGAGATGACCTCATATGCATTGAGTTTAAGGTCACGGCTTATGTCGTCGATAAGGGCGATAGTCGAGTCACCTATTCCCCTCTTCGGTTCATTGATTATGCGTCTGAATCTGAGCATATCATTAGGATTGTTTATAAATGCAAGGTATGAAATGATGTCCTTGATTTCCTTACGGTCATAGAAACGCATACCGCCGTACACTCTGTATGGGATATTCGCCTTGACAAGTGCACGTTCAATAGTATTAGACTGCGCGTTCATACGGTAAAGTACGGCATTGCGCGAATATTTTCCGGTTTCGCCGTGGTCTTTTTTTATGGTATCAGCAATGAACTGCGCCTCATCATTTTCGTCATAAGCCTTGTACCAGTATATCTGTTCGCCCTTCTGTCCGTCAGTCCACAGTGTCTTCGCCTTACGGCTGCTGTTATTGGATATAACAGAATTTGCGGCATCAAGGATAGTCTGTGTAGAGCGGTAATTCTGCTCAAGACGTATTACCTTCGCGCCTTCAAACTGTGACTCGAATCCGAGAATATTCTCAATATTCGCTCCGCGGAACTTGTAAATACTCTGGTCATCGTCACCAACAACACAGATATTGCGGTGTCCGGCAGAGAGCATGGAAACAAGCAGGAACTGTACATGGTTAGTGTCCTGATACTCGTCAACCATTATGTACTTATACTTATTGCGATATTTTTCAAGCACGTCAGGGAAGTTTCTGAACAGCTCAACTGTCTTACAGAGGATATCGTCAAAGTCAAGTGCATTCGCTGCCTGAAGACGCTCGCTGTAGAGCTTGTAAAGCTTGGCAATGGTCTTTTTCCGGTAATCCATACCTGCTTCTTCACGCAGTTCTTCAGGAGTTATCATTTTGTCCTTGGCACTGCTTATCTCGGCAAGTACTGATCTCGGAGCGAGCTGTTTTTCTGAGACATCAAGCTCTGCCATTACATTTTTCATGAGCCGCTGACTGTCGTCGGAATCGTAAATCGTGAAGTCTCTGCCGTAGCCGAGAGCCTCTATCTCACTGCGGAGAATCCTCACGCACGCAGAATGGAACGTCGAAGCATTTATCATTCCTGCTTCTTCCCCAAGCATTGCAGCAAGTCGCTCTTTTAGTTCACCTGCGGCTTTATTTGTAAATGTAATAGCGAGTATATTCCACGGTTTTACCGGTTCACTTGCAATTATCGAACGCAAAAAATCGAAGTCGTCCTCTTCTCCGGCAGCGTATGCTTTGAGGAAAGATGCGTCCATATCACTGATTTCCTGTGCTTCAGAATAGTACGCATTGCCGAAATTTATCATGTTTGCGATACGGTTTACTATGACTGTGGTCTTTCCGCTTCCTGCGCCCGCAAGCACAAGAACGGGTCCGTTCACTGTGAAAACAGCCTCACGCTGTCTGTCATTCATGCGGCTGAAATACTTTTCAAGTGCAGCCTTTTTCAGTTTCATGAAAGAATCCCTGTCCATAAACATTCTCCCTAATAATGATTTATGATGTTTTTTACTTGTTTCATCCCTTTGAGAATCCGATTTCCCAACTACAATAAATGCATAACAGCATTTAAAAACTTACTTTTATTATAACACATCTTTTCATAAATATCAATATAAATTTATAAGAAGATTTCTACAGCAAAGCAAACACACTTTGAAGCAAGCAATGTTCAGCAAAATGTTAATTATTTGTGTATTTTTAATATTTTCTATTGACGGCAGACATACTATGGTGTATAATATATCATGTAAAGCTGCATACGTTTGCAGCAATCTTTAAAGAACGGAGTTGACAGCATGAATAATATTCTTTTCGCTGCATCAGAATGTGTACCATTCATTAAAACTGGCGGTCTCGCTGACGTCGTCGGCGCTCTTCCGCAGTATCTCAACAAAGACGAATTTGACGTAAGAGTAATCCTCCCTTACTATACTTGTATACCCGCTCGATTCCGCGACAATTTCAAATATGTCACACACTTCTATATGGACTACGGTATGCGTACCGACGGTGTTCATGTAGGTATAATGGAATATGAATACAACGGCATTAAGTATTACTTCGTTGACAATGAGTACTATTTCAAGTGCGACAAGCCCTACTCATCCGATATCAAGTGGGATATCGAACGCTTTACCTTCTTCTGCAAAGCTGTCCTCGCTATCCTTCCGGTAATCGGCTTCCGCCCTGACATAATCCATTGTCACGACTGGCAGTCGGCTCTTATCCCTGTATTCATGCACTCAACTTTTGCTACAAACCCATTCTATAGCTCAACTAAGACTATCATGACCATTCACAACCTTAAATTCCAGGGTGTGTTTGATATCGATACATTCAAGTATAACACCGCTCTACCGGACTATATGTTCACATCAGATAAGCTTGAATTCCACAAGGACGCTAATATGCTCAAGGGTGGTCTCGTTTATTCCGACTATATCACAACAGTCTCAGAAACATACGCAGAGGAAATAAAGTATCCGTTCTTCGGCGAACAGCTCGACGGTCTCCTTCGTGCACGTTCTGCTTCACTGCGCGGTATAGTAAACGGAATCGACTACAAAGTGTTCGACCCATCAAACGACAAGAAGATATTCGCTGAGTTCAACACAAAGAACGTGAAGGCTCAGAAAGCTGTAAACAAGGAAAAATTACAGGCTGAACTCGGTCTGCCGGTTGATAAGGATAAGTACATGATCGCTATCATTTCACGTCTTACCGACCAGAAGGGTCTCGACCTCGTCAACTATGCTATCGAACGCATCTGCGATGAGAATACACAGTTCGTCATCATCGGTACAGGTGAGCAGAGATATGAGAATATGTTCAAGCATTACCAGTGGAAGTACCCTGAGAGAGTTTCCGCTAACATCTGCTATTCCGATGAACTCGCTCACAAGCTTTATGCTGCTGCCGACACAATGCTCATGCCTTCTCTCTTTGAGCCTTGCGGTCTCACTCAGCTTATCGCACTTCGATACGGTACTATTCCGATCGTCCGTGAAACAGGCGGTCTTAAAGATACTGTTATACCGTATAACGAATACGACGGAACCGGTACCGGTTTCTCATTCGCTAACTACAACGGCGACGAAATGCTCGGCGCTATCAACTACTCCAAGTCTGTATACTACGACCACCGCGCAGAATGGGATAAAATGGTCGTTCGCGGTATGGAAGCTGACTTCTCATGGAACAGCTCTGCTCGTCAGTACGAAGGTATGTACAGCTGGATGATCAATTGGTAAATGAACGCAAATAACATCATTAAAGGCGCAGTCTTTGACATGGACGGACTTATGATAGATACTGAAAAGCTCTATCTCCTCTACTGGAAAAAGGCTGCTGCTGACTTCGGCTATGACATGAAAGATGAGCACGTTTACGCAATCAGAAGTCTCGCCCGGAAGTACTCTATCCCTATGCTCAAAAGCTTCTTCGGCGAAGACTTTCCTACAGAGGAAGTTCGCGCACGCAGAACCGAACTGATAAACGCTCATATCGAAAAAAACGGCATTGATCTCAAAAAGGGTCTCTTTGAACTGCTTAACTGGCTCAAAGATCACGGTGTAAAGCTTGCCGTCGCTACTGCGACTCCTCGCGAGCGTGCAACTCTATATCTCAGAAAAATCAATGCACTTGATCTTTTCGATGCTGTAGTGTGCGGAGACATGATCGCAAACGGCAAACCTGACCCCGACATCTATCTTACAGCTGCAAGAGAACTCGATCTGCCGCCGGAACAGTGTGCCGCATTCGAGGATTCGCCTAATGGCATTAAAGCCGCTCACGCAGCCGGATGTCACGCTATCATGATACCTGACATGACTCCGCCTGACGACGAAATAACTCCCCTGCTGAGTGCTGTTTATCCCGACCTCGCTCAGGCAATATCCTACTTTGAAGGGAGGGTCTGAATTGCCGAGCAAAACAAGTGTATCAAAGATATTTGAGGTTCCGAAATTTTATTATTTTGAAAGTAAGAACGACTACTCCGGCAGTGTCGGCGATTTTGCTTACAAGATAAAATACGGCGAAAACCTTACTGCCCTTACTTGGCACGGACGTCTTTGCTCCGAAAAGGCTGACATCGAACACGAAAAGGAATTTCCGCTTTCTCAGGAAGGCTTCGACGAAATGATCAAGTGGATCGAGGAAATGTACTCACTCGGAAACAAATAAGAAAAGCGGTCAACGTGATGTTGACCGCTTATTTTTATTCTTCTATGTGTCCGAACTCAGCAGGTGTTTCAGCTTCTGTAGGAGCTTCTGTCTGTACTGGTGCTTCTGTCTGCTGCTGCGGAGCTTCTGTCTGCTGTGGAGCTTCCGTCTGCTGCTGTGGAGCCTCAGTCTGCTGCTGTGAAGTTTCTGCCTGAGTTGCCGGCTGTGTCTCCGGCGGAGCTACATTTGCGTCCTCGGGGAGATAGTAAACTATAAGCTTCTTACCGTCCTTATTGCTGTAATAAGTACCTGGAGCTACGGTCTTACCATCTACCTGAAGCTGTGTTATCGTATTCGGATAACCCCATGTATTATTCGATACAACAAGTGAGAAGTTTGAAATACCTGCTTCCTTGAGTCGGTTTTCATACTGTGATACGGTAAGTCCGTTGTAATCAGGAATATTTGCGCCTTCCTTGCCCTTACTTACCTTTACCTTTACGGTACATCCCTGTGAAACGTCTGTACCCGGTTCGATATCCTGTTCAAGTATAACATCGGCTTCTTTCTCATTGTCATAATCGTAAGTTGCCTCGAACTTGAAGTAATCCTTATACTTCTCCTCTGTCAGACTGAAGAACTTGCCGACAAGGTCAGGCATTTCTGTATCCGGCTTTGCTTCAGTAGCTGTAGTGGGTTCGGTTTCACTTGTAACTATATTCTCTGAAAGTGACGACGATGAACGCGAGAAATCAGTCTCTTCCTCATCGGTATTCGAGAATGCTTTCAGTATGAACACGCCTATTATCAGTAGTATCGCAAGGAAAAGTATACCTATTATTATCGGTATTTTTATACGGTCAACTGTGTTGACTTTCTCGTAATTATACTCTTCCTCATAGTCGTCCTGCGGGTCGTTGTAATAATACGGCTGACGCGGAGGCTGCTGCTGATATGGCTCATTATAATAATTCTGCGGCTGCGGCTCACGCTGATAAACAGGCTGCTGCGGCGGTTCATTATAAGTGTGGTTCATCTCCTGACGCGGAGGTTCAGGAGTATATGCAGCTCTGACCGGAGCAGGCTGCTCAAAAAGACGTGTAACAAGCTCAGTTATGGTCTGTATACGGTCTCTGCCGTTGAGGTGCATACCTTCCATTATAACGCGTGAAACGTGCGGCGGAATGCTGTTATTGAGCATAGCAGGCTCACACAGATCGTCGTGCTTCATTCTGTCAACGGAATCAGCAGGCATACAGCCTGTAAGAGTTCTGTAAAGCAAAGCACAGACTCCGTAGACGTCAGTCCATGAACCCTGTCTGCTTGAACTGCTTGCTGAATACTGTTCAGGTGCGGCATAACCCTTGAAAAGCTCATACTCTAATCCGGCATTTGCAGTTCTTACAGCTGAAACGCAGAATCCTGAGAGTTTCAGTTCGCCCTTATCGTTGATATACACCGTATCAGGACTGATAGCACGATGAATTATTCCTGCGTTGTGAAGAATGCCTATCGTCGTGAAAAGCGGCGGGAATATCTTTGAGACCTGTTCCCAACTGAGTTCTCCTGCATTATCCTTGAGGTAATCAAGCATTTTTACACCATTGATATGCTCAAAAACTGTATAAGTCGTGTTGTTCTCAGCGAACATATCAAGCACAGGATTTATATTTGAATTGTTCCTTAGCCTTGCTATCGACTTATTAAGCTCAGTATATTCAGCCATGAAAGCCTTATACTTTGCAAGATTATTATAATTAACGCTTATAGTTGCCCTGTTCCTTACTCTTGTACAGAGTGTTACAGGCATATACTCCCTCAGCATAACTTTACAGCCGGTGGAGATATCATGACCAATATACGTTGCTCCCTCACCGTTCGAGCTGAGAAGTATACCAACGAGGTATCTGTCACGGAGGACGGTACCGGGTATTATGTACATAGGATCATATGGAGTTTTGTCGTCGAATCCGCAGTGGGGGCAGATATGCAAGTCGGAATCGTACTTTTCCATACATCTGTAACAGAATCTACGTTCTCCCAAAGCAGCTCCTCCTTTACGTAACAAAGATAATGATACCTAATAATGGTATCATATCTATTTTATCAGTATTTTAGTAAAATGTCAACCTAAAAATTGAATTATACACTCGCATAAGCGAAATTGTATTAATTTTGTAATAAATAGGCTTACCGATGTACTCAATTTGTAATAATTACATCTGATTATACGTTTCGTAAGCGTGCTCAGGACTTCAGAAGTTCCTGTGCGGCAAGCATTACTCCAAGTTTTCCGCTTGTATAGGTTATACCGCCCTGCATCCATACCGCATATGGTTCACGAAGCGGTGCGTCGGCTGAAAGCTCTATTGATGCGCCCATTGTGAACGCTCCTGCCGCCATGATAACCTGATCTGTATAACCGGGCATATCCCACGGCTCAGGAGTAACAAATGCGTCAACAGGTGCACCGCTCTGTATTCCGCGGCAGAATGCACAAAGCTTTTCAGGTGTACCGAGCTTAATAGCTGTTATTATATCCCCTCTCGGGTCGTCTTTACGCGGTGAGCACTCGTATCCGAGCATAGTGAAAAGTTCACTTGCAAATGCAGATGTTTTAAGTGCGGCGGCAACTACATCAGGAGCCATGAACCATCCAAGCAGTATCTCACGGTTCATGCCGAGTGTACAGCCTACCTCCTTGCCCATGCCTACGCAGGTAAGACGATATGCGCACTTCTCTACAAGGTCGGCTCTGCCGGCGATGTATCCGCCTGTACGAGCAATTCCGCCGCCTGCATTCTTGATGAGTGAACCGATGAATATGTCAGCGCCTGCGTCGGACGGTTCGCGCACGTCCACGAACTCGCCGTAACAGTTATCGACCATTACCACCGCTTCCGGCTCGCCTTTCTTTATAGCTCTGACCATTTTTTCTATGTCATCAACTGTGAACGCAGGACGCAGTGAGTATCCGCGTGAACGCTGAATATACGCAACCTTTGCACCCTTTACTGCCGCAGTGATGCCCTCGTAATCGGGAGTTCCGTCTGCGAGGAGGTCGACCTGACCGTACTCAACACCGTAGTCCATGAGTGAACCGTTACCCTTTTCTCCGGAAATTCCTATAACCTCTTCAAGCGTGTCATAGGGTTTTCCGGTAACAGAAACTATCTTGTCGCCTGTACGCAGAACTCCGAACAATGCTGTTGAGAGTGCATGAGTTCCTGATACGAAATTAGCACGAACAAGTGCATCCTCAGTACCCAGTACCTGCGCAAAGACCTTGTCTATAACATCTCTGCCGATGTCACCGTAGCCGTAGCCGGTCGAACCGTAAAAGCACTGTTCACTTACACGGTTATCAGCAAAGGCTTTAAGTACCTTTGCACCGCATAATTCAGCTGTCTCCTCAATTTTGCGGAATGCCGCCTGACAGTTTTCCTCTGCTTTTTCTGCAAGCTCCATAAGCTTTGCGTCGAAGCCGTATATATTTGAAATTTCCTTATTCATCGTAAACCTTCTTTGTAATAGTATTATGCCATGCGTCCCTTTGAAGCGCTTTCCTTCTCTACGTCGATTCGCTCAAGCACTATCTCGTGCTCAACCTCGCGAAAGCCTATTTCACGGTAAAAGCTGACTCTTATATCAAGTGCGAGCAGGTACGCTCTCTTGCCGTTATTATTAAGGAACAGTGCAAGCCATTTGAGAAATTCGCGTGCATATCCGCTTCCTCGTGCCGAGACTTTTGTTGCGACCTGTCCGATAAGTGCGACGTTTCCTATGTCGAAAACTACCGATGCAGTCGTCGAACCGCGGTACGTAAGCACACGGCTGATTCCGTGACGGCATCTGTGCGAGGTATCAGTGTACCACAGCGAGAAGTCAGCAATATTCGGGAATCCCTCACTCAGAATAGTATAAACATCCGGAAGCGCCGGATCAAAGTCTACAAACTCCTCTGCAAACTTGTAGCTGTTTTCATCGGGTACAAGCTCGAATACTGTACGGTTGAGACGCTGATAGCGTGTGCCGATATTAAGTCCGGAAAGAATTTTCTGGTCGCCTTCAATACGGAAAGGCTGGTTCATATCCACAAACATCTGAAGTTCTTCCGTTGCTTCAAGTCTGCCGTCGCCGCAGATAATAAGCGTTGAATTTATTATGAACATATATGCCGTTCCGACTGAGCCGTATTCACCTTCAACCTTATAAAACCGGCAGAAATCGTATCCGGCGCCGTAAGCTTTCATATATGCAAGCATTTTGCGTCCTGACAGTGTTTTAAGAAGCAGGTCACGATCAAGCTCGCTGTCCGTTTTTATCAGTGATATCATAGGCTGTTTATCCTCTCGGCAAGCGACTTTACAAGCTGATACGACGGTTCAATGTCCGATTCCGCGATCACGCATGACGCACTATGGAGATATCTGCACGGCAGTGATATCGCTATAGTACGAACTCCGCCGCGGCTGATATGTATTGCTCCGGCATCGTTTCCGCCTGCGATCATTGTCTTGGTCTGACAGCAAATTTGCAGGTCACGTGCAGTGTCCATTGCGAGGGTATAAAGTCCCTTATCGTAGACAGTACTCCTGTCCATAAAGCTTATAACAGGACCGTCACCCAGCCAGCACACCCTTTTTGCTCCGCTTACTCCGTCAATATCTGCGGCAGTAGTCGCTTCAAGAACTATTGCAAAATCAGGCGCAACGCTGAATGCAGAAGCCTGTGAACCGCGGAGTCCTATCTCCTCCTGCACATTGAATACGAAATATGTATCGTACTCAGGCTGTTCCTGTATAAGTCTTATCATCATTGCACACCCGATACGGTCGTCAATAGCCTTAGACTTGATATTTCCGCCGAGCTGTGTAAATTCTGAATCAAAATACACACTGTCACCAAGCGAAACATACTTCATGGCTTCTTCGCGGTCACGCGCACCGATGTCGATGTACATAGAGTCGATGACCGGAGCCTTTTCACGCTGTTCCTTTGAAAGATTATGTACTGCTGTGGAACCGATAACACCGGATATACGGTCTTTACCCACTCTAACCTGACGTGCAAGGGCAACTCCCGCATTAACGCCTCCGACCGGTGCGAAAGCAAGTGTTCCGTCATTGTTTATATATGTGACAATGAAGCCTACTTCGTCCATGTGAGCACATATCATAAGCTTCTTATCAGCTGTCTTTCTGCCCTTGCGGAAACATATGATACTGCCGAGCGGGTCAACTTTATACTCGCAGTAGGGTGCTATCTTGCTTATTATTAATTCGCGTACCGCCGATTCTCCGCCGGATACACCGTCTGTAAGACAGAGTTCTCTGAGAAGTTCCTTCATTACTGCACCTCCTTTATGTATGCCGCAATGAGGTCTGCGGTAAGTTTAACATCTTCAAGGTCGATGACCTCAACAGGTGTATGCATATTTCTAAGAGGAATAGAAACTGTACAAGTTTCGGCTCCGCCCCTTGATACTGAGTAGCGGTCAGCATTCGTCGATGTAAGACCGTTCATTACCTCGGTCTGATATGCGATACCCGAGTTTTCTGCCGCTCTCATCAGTTCATTCGTTACATTCCGTGAAAGAGACGGCGATACCCCTATCATGGGTCCTTTACCAAGATATCCGCACTTTTTCTCATTCTCTCCCTGTGCCATAGCAAAGCTCACGTCAACAGCAAGTGCAATGTCGGGATTTAGCGTAAATGCGCCTATTTTCGCACCGCGTTCACCTAATTCCTCCTGAGTTGAGAAATTCACTGCAACATTGTACCTGAGAGCTTCACCTTTGAGTTTATCAAGTGCAAGCAGTATAGCAGCTACTCCGCAGCGGTCGTCAAGAGCTCCGCCTGTTATGCGGTTTCCGAGAAGTGAGCGGCATTTCACATCGAATGTAATGCTGTCTCCCTGCGAAACTATGCCGCTTAGCTCATCGTGACTCAGTCCTGTATCTATTGCTGCATCAGCAAAAGCAAGCACTTCAGCTCCGTCACTCAGATGCGGCGGCATTGAGCAGATAACTCCCGGTATATCGCGGTTTCCGTGAACTATTACAGGCTGAGCAGGCAGCAGACGGCGGTCAATACCACCGAGCTTGTCGAATTTTATAAAGCCTTCATCTGTTATGTCAGTCACAATGAATCCTATCTGGTCTATATGAGCATCAAGGACAAGAAGCGGCTTATCTCCGGCGTTTGCGCCGAATGTACCGATTACGTTTCCGCTCCTGATCTCTCCATCAGGACAGTACTCCCTGAGCATCGACAGAGCAAGCTCAGCAGCAGCAGACTCACTTCCTGAAGCTCCTGACGCTTCTGAAAGTCTGAATATCATATCTTTGAGTTCCATAAAATGCACCTCTTAAAAAACATTACCTTATATTATAGCATACTTGTCCTGAAATAGCAACAGTAACAGTAAAAAAACACATAAAAAGACTGCATCCGGTCAGGAATCCGGCTGCAGTCCATTATGTCAGTGATAATATGAATCAATATGAAGGTATTCTTCAAGTGTCAGGTCAGGGTCACCGGCCGCATCAGCTGCTTCACGTATCTTCTTTGCAACGTCCTTGCCTACATAGCGTATATGCCACGACTCATACTGATAACCGGTAATGTCCTCCTTGCCCTTCGGGTAGCGGAGTATAAAGCCGTAATCATTACAATGTGCAGCAAGCCATTCAGCCTCAGGTGTACCAGTAAAGGAGTCGTCGGCACAGTTAACATCTATTGCAAGACCGGTCTGATGCTCGGAGTATCCCGGACGCGCTGAAAACCTATCAGCTGCCGCCTGTCCGTACTGGCTTACATAATTATTATAAAGTTCACTCTGATAGTCATATGAGCGGTAGCCGGATATTACACTCATGCTAAGTCCATCAGCAGCCGCATCATTTGCAAGTTGCTGAAATGCGTCGTAGGTCTCGGAAGTAAGTCCGCCGGGAGCGTAGCTTTCGGGAAGAGCATAGCTCTTATTTGCAACAAGTATGCCGTCTACGTAGGTGATACCGTCGATTTTCTGAGTACCCTCGTTCTTCCTGACGGTTACTTTTACCTCTGCTCCGAGTGATGAGTCTGTTTCGGCAACTACCTTGACTGTACACGTACCTTCGCCTTTTCCGGTGATATTTCCGACACTGTCTACAGTTGCAACGCTCTCATCAGAGCTTGTCCATATCTCAGGCACGTCCTCGGATACGAGCGGATATTTAAGAGTCTGTCCCACGATAATATCTGCTGTCGTGTAACTGAGTGTAAGACCGCTGACACGCTTCTCACCTACTTCGACACCTGTTACTGTCGTCGTTTCCTCAGCCGATGAAGTATCAGCAGTAGTTCCGGAAGCAGAAGTGACAGCACCTCCCGATGCTTTCATCTCGGTAGTAGGCTGAACAGCTTCTCCCGATGCAGGGACAGTCGTTCCGCAGGCAGCTGCTGTAAGAAGAAACGCCATAGCGGCTGCAAAAACAGCACCTTTGATAAATCTATTATTCATTTCATCATCTCCATATTGTACGGTACGAATTGTGTTTACTTATGCAAACATTATAACCCATATCTTAACATTTGTAAAGCTTTTTTCTTAAATTCGTTCATTTTTCACAGACCTGACAAGTCAAAATCAGGAACATATCCCTCGTCAGATGACGTTTTATCCTGAGTGAACCCCTCAATTCCGAGGTCAACTGCATAACGTACTACGCTGTTATATTCCATTTTTGTGACACGTCGTCTGAGTTCTGAAAACTCTTCGGGAATGAAATCAAACGGTGTGTACTGGTTCATAATGCTGACAAGCACCTGCTCCGGTGATGTATTGTCTGCTATCCAGTCCATTATCTTCATACTGTCATGACGACATCCGGGCAGTACAAGATGCCGGATTATTGTACCGCGTTCAAGTCCGCCGTCAGCGTTAAAGCGGAGTTTACCGGTCTGCCTCACCATTTCAAGTACAGCCTCTGATGCACGTTCAAAGTAATCAGATGCCGCTGAATACCGCGAAGATAACTCAGGCGAATAATACTTGATATCGGGAAGATAAACGTCGATAAGTCCGTCAAGCATTTTAAGTGTTGAAACAAGCTCGTATCCGCCTGTATTATATACCACGGGAATTGTCAGTTTATCACGGACTTTTTCGAGTGTATATATTATGTCAGGAACAAAATGAGTCGGAGTGACAAGTTCAATATTGTCGGCACCCATTTCCTGAAGCCGCAGAAATATATCTGCAAGGCTGTCACCGTTAAGTTCTCTGCCGAATCTTTCTGTGCTTATCTCATGATTCTGACAATACACGCACCGCAGACTGCAACCGCTGAAAAAAACAGTTCCTGCTCCGTTTTTATATGATATGCACGGCTCTTCCCACTTGTGAAGCGAAGCCTTTGCCGCCGAAGTAACTGCTCCCATACCGCAGAAACCTGCTGAGTGATAACGGTCCGCCCCACAATTTCTCGGACAAAGTCTGCACGATGTATACTCTGAAAACGTCATATTAACTCCTCCATCTAAGTATTGATATTATATCACAGTCAGACAGATTTAGCAAGATATGCAAAAAACATAAATTGTCGCAGTTTTTGGGTTGCATTATGCGCGGTTCTGTGATATAATAAGAAAGTATTACTAATTTACAGGAGATACGATTATGAATAATTCTATTTACGCTAAACAAATAAATGATATCGTTGCCGAGGTAAAAAAAGCTGTTATCGGCAAGGACACTATCGTTATAAAGACCCTTCTCGCTATTCTCAGCCGCGGTCACATACTTATTGAGGATATCCCCGGTGTAGGTAAAACTACACTCGCACTCGCCTTTTCAAAGGCTCTCTCCCTTGAACACAATCGTATGCAGTTTACTCCGGACGTGCTTCCCTCTGACGTTACCGGTTTCTCGGTGTATAATAAGGTCAAGAACGCTTTTGAGTTCCGTCCGGGTGTTGCATTCTGCAATCTCTTCCTCGCCGACGAGATTAACCGTACATCAAGCAAAACACAGTCTGCTCTCCTTGAACTTATGGAGGAAAAAAGTATCACTGTTGACGGCAATACGTATAAGCTCCCTGAGCCTTATACCGTTATCGCTACTCAGAACCCTATCGGTTCAGCAGGTACCCACAATCTCCCCGATTCACAGCTCGACCGTTTCATGATAAAGCTCAGCATGGGTTACCCAGATTTCAACGGCGAAGTTGCTATCCTCAAATCCAAGTTCAACTCAAACCCACTCGACAACGTTCAGCCTGTCGTGAATGCACGCATGATAGTCGAGCTTCAAGACTATATCGCCAATATCCACGTTGACGACAGTATCTACGAATACATCGTCAGTCTCTCTGCCGCAACACGAAACCACCCTATGATAAAACTCGGTATAAGTCCGCGCGGAACTCTCGCTCTTATGCAGATATCCAAGGGTATCGCCGCCGCTGTCGGCAGAGACTATGTTATCCCCGACGATATTACATACATTTGCAGAGACGTTTTCGAGCACCGTATCATCCTCAGCTCAAAAGCTAAACTCTCTGAGGTCAGTGCCGGAGATATCATCAGTGACATCATCAAGAATACACCTGCTCCGGCAGTTTCTGAAAATAAGGTCTGATTATGCTCGCAATAAAAATATTCTTTGCCGTACTCATCATAATATGTGCGGTTTTCTATGTTATGTACCTGTGGGACTTCGCCCTTGTACTGCTTATCGTTATTGCGGCGATTCCTGTTGTTATGTTCGTGACTACGCTCATAACCAAACTGCTCATTAACGTTGAACTCGCTGCTGCCGGCAGTACAGCGTCCAAGCACGAAAACTTCCCTGTTCAGCTAAGGATACAGAACCGCAGCCCTTTCCCTATAGGAAAGGCTAACGCTCATATCGAATACTACAATATATTCAATAATTCCATTAACTCCTTCGACCTGCAAATGCCGATACAGCCGCTCAACAGCCAGAGTGCATCATTTCAGCTCAACTCGCGCTACTGCGGTATGCTCAATATAACCTGTGCCTATATCACTATATACGACCCGCTCAGGATATTCAAGTTCCGTGTCGGCAAAAACAAAAGTACTCAGATAGGTATTCTCCCTGAAGGACAGGCTATCGGCGGAGAGGTATCATACGTTGACAGAATAACCGAGGAAAGTGAAGTATTCTCCGAATTCAAACCCGGTGACGACCCTTCAGAAGTCTTCGACCTCCGCGGCTATCACCCCGGTGACAAGCTGAATCGTATCCACTGGAAACTAAGTTCCAAACGAAGCGATTTCATCGTAAAGGACTACAGCCTGCCTGTGGATATCCCCTGTACCCTTTTCCTCAACCTCAAAAACTATGACAGCGATATTTCACGCTATACTCTCGCTGTTTTCGATACGCTTATAGAGTCGCTCGTCTCGCTCTCACAGTTCATGCTCGAAAACGAACGTATCCATACTATCGTTTACTTCAATGCGAAAAAAGACAAGTTCGTTGAACGCTCCATAACCGATTCGGACGCTCTCGCTCTGACTATACAGGAACTTATTCTCTCAGTCCGCGATGACCTTCACTGTCAGCCGCCGGAACTGTTTTTTGCGGAAAAGGGTCAGCTTTCCCTCGCTTCTTTCACGTTCATAAGTGCACTGCCGGATTCGCAGGTGCTTGAATACATCGACGAAAATGTTGACGCAGACATCAAAAATGCTCTGATAACTGTCAACTCAAACGAAACAGCTGAAAAGTACCGCGCAGGATTCGCTGAACTGCGTGTCATTCCGGTCGTTCTCGGAAGAGTAACTTCGTCGGTAAAAGATATAGAACTTTAAAAAGGAACAGCTATGAAAAAAAAGGTCACTAAGAACACAAACGGCATCGTTATCTGCGACAGCATAGTGATGTCCGTAAAAAAGAAACGTCCCGACCTGAGAAGTGTTGAAGCTGTAGGCATTGCGCTTATCGGCTACATTTCCGCGGCGATGGCTTTTCTTACAATGTTCGATTTCAACTACAGCAGAATTGCATTGCTCCTTTCAGCGTTTGTATTCGCTTCTGTTTATATCACCCTCGCTCTTATCGGCAAAAAAGGTGCATGGATAGCTGCCGCAACAGTCATTCCCGCTATGCTTTTCGCTGTACGTATCATCGACTATATCTCGCTCGGATACAAGTATATGTACAACGTCATATACAAAACATCGTTCCATACTCAGATATCGTACTACAAACACCTTAAACCTGATATGGAAAGAATATCATTGACTGCTTTCTTTGTATTCGTCATGTGGATACTCGCAATAGTGATATTCATTTTCACAGTCTACCGCCCGAATGCTATCCCTCCTCTTATCGTAACCTTCCCCATGGTCGAGATAGGTCTGTATAACGGTATAAAAATATCGGTATTCTGGGGCATTCTCCTCGTCGCTTACTGGCTCGCACTGTTTGCCATGACCGCTACAGATATCGGCGAATACTCCGGCGGAAACAGCGGATTCGTCCGGAAAAACAATCTGTTCTTCCCGAAACGCCACATGAGACTGAAAGTCACTGAAAAATGCGGTCTTCTCATCATCAGCGAGGTCGCTGTTGTCGCTCTCATCTCAACCGCTTTCCTGAAAGTTACCCACTATCAGCGCAGTGACGAGATAAATCAGAAACGTACTGCCGTCCGCGACGCTGTAAACTCTTTCACTCTCGACGACTTCGCAGGAAGTATCTCAAACCTTACAAGTGCTTTCGGTCTCGACTTTGAATACGAAACACATGAACTCGGCAACGTCGATAAGCTTAAATACAAGGACAGGACTGACCTCGTCGTAACTATCTCTAAAAACACCGGTAACGCTGTTTATCTCAAAGATTATACAGGCTCGGTCTACAATAACAACAAATGGGATTCACTGCCGGAAAGTGCTTATAACAGTAAGCTGTTTGATGACTTCAGCAAGTATGAATGCTACCCTCAGACATTCCCGTTTATGTTCAATTCAATGAATATCAAAAATCCGGAAGATTTATTCGAGATAGAAATCGACTCAAAACTCAGGAATACAAACCGTACTTTTGCTCCGTACGGTGCAAGTCCGTCAAACATTAACACCTATAAGCACGACAGCGATGTTTCATCTAAAACCAAGAACGCTCCACTGCTTTCTTATCAGTTTCTCCCTGTAAACTGCCGTAATGCCGCTATGGCTCTGTCGGAGCCTTCAAGGTCGATACTTGACCTTAATGCCATTGAGGATAACAAATGGAGAGAGACTCTGCTCGGATACTGCGACAGCCACGGTTACGATACCTCAGATATCTATATGTCTTTTGACAGTGAACTTAATCTCAAAAACGGTATCGAAAACGATAACCCTGATATTCTGCTGACCGCTATGATAGAGGAAGAGTACGAGGACTTCGTTTACGACAACTACCTCGATTATCCGGATACTCCTGACCTTGAAGAAGTACGAAAGAAAATGGCTGACGTCCTCGCTAAACGCTCCGAAACCGGCAGTCCGGCAGCTGCTCAGCTTCTGAGGCAGAAGGGTAAGCCTGACAAGGACATGACTGCCGCAGAAAAGCTCGAAATTATGGACGCTCTTCGTGACGCTGTGTCTTCTCAGGTCGAGTACTCACTTACACCGGGACGTACACCGGGAAGCCGCGATTTCGTCAACTACTTCCTGCTCGAAAATCACAAGGGTTACTGTACTCACTATGCAAGTTCAGGTGTTATTCTCGCAAGAATGGCAGGTATCCCTGCAAGATATGCAACAGGCTATGTCATCGTCACCGACGACTATAACTCCGACAATCTGAACAGTCATGGCAAGTATACCATTAATGTAAAAGATAACCGCAGTCACGCGTGGATGGAAATTTACCTCAACGGCTATGGCTGGGTACCTTATGAATTCACAGCCGGCTACTCAGATTCCACAATAGATACTACCCCCACAACTGCTACAACGTCTTCCTCCACTACAACAGCCTCTTCAACCGAAACTACTTCCGCTTCAAGCTCGGATACTGAAACTTCATCAGAAAAGTCAGAAAATGCTGCCGCATCTTCAAGTACTCTTTCAACTGCTACTACTGCTGTAACAAGCAACAGTGCAAGTACATCTCTTCCTGCTAAGCGCGGCGGTAAAAAGGGTCTGAGTTTGCCTGAGGAGACTAAATTCGTCATCATGCCGCTTTGTGTACTGGCTATAGCTATTGCCGCAGTACTGATACGGCGCAGGCTGATACTCAGTAAACGCAAAAAGAATTTCACTGAAGGTTCATCTGCAAAGCGTATGCGCTATATCTACGGCTTTGCCGAAAAACTTCTCACACTTCAGCAGATAGAACGCGGTGACGCTTCATTCGTTCAGTTTGCTGACAATGTCGATAAACAACTCGGCGGTGAATACTACCCGTCCGGCGGATTTGCAATGTGTACAGACTCAGCGCTCAAAGCCGCTTTCTCTGAAACTGCCCCGACTGATACAGAGGTAGAACAGTGCAGAGTGTTCGCGGAAGAATTCGCTAAGAACGTATACGAAAAGTCCGGAAGGATCAGAAAGATATACCTGAAGTTCATCAATGTTATATTCTGATACATTCAAGCTGACGCTGTTTTTATGCGTCAGCTATTTTTTTGTCCTTATTCCTTGACTTTGCCGTTAAAAAATGGTACAATAATAGTATCTGTTTTATGAAGGTGATAGTTTGAACGTTACGTTATTAGCATATACTCCCGAACCCGAAAAAACCGTTGCAACTGCTGCAAAGCTCTGCTATTCAAGCTCAGGTATAAATGACCTCCGCGACGGTCTCACTGACGAGAAAACAGCTTCTTTCATTGATATGCTCGTGTCTATCGGTCACGAAAGCGTAATGGAACACGTAAGCTTTACTTTCGGTATCGAAGGGATTTCCCGTGCCTGCTCGCATCAGCTCGTACGCCACAGAATTGCATCATACAGTCAGAAAAGTCAGCGATATGTCAACGAAAACGGCTTTGAGTTCATTACTCCGCCCGAAATCGAGGCTATCCCCGAGGCAAAGGCTGAGTTTGACAGGCTTATGAACGATATCACTGCCGGATACGACAGAATAGCTGATATACTCACTGAATGCCACAAGGCTAAGTTCATCGCAGACGGCTCTGACGAAAAGTCGGCTGCTTCAAAAGCTCGCAAACTCGCTAACGAGGACGCGCGTTTTGTACTACCTAATGCCTGCGAGACTAAAATAGTCGTTACTATGAACGTCCGCTCACTGTTCAATTTCTTCCGCCACAGATGCTGTAACCGCGCTCAGTGGGAGATTCGTGCAGTCGCTAATGAAATGCTCAGGCAGTGTCTTGAAGTCGCTCCGAATATCTTCGCCCATGCCGGTCCTTCCTGTGTTGCTGAAGGGAAATGTCCCGAGGGAAAAATGTCATGCGGCAAGATAAACGAAGTGCGTGAATACTTCAACGCAATGAAAAAGTCCTGACGGAGGGCACTAAATGCTCGAATTCAGATACATCGAACTCTCCGACAAAGAAAAAATCCAGCGTGCACTCACCGTGTCCGACTTCATGGGCTGTGAGTACACATTCGCTAATAACCTCGCATGGAGGAGACTCGCCAACTCTAAAATCGCCTTCTACAAGGATTTCTACATCTGCGGCGCTTTCGGCAATGAGTCCGGTTGTCCTTCATTCATTCTTCCGGCAGGAAGCGGCAGTTACTCCGAAGTTATCAGTGAGCTTAAACGCTTCTGCGGCGATAATGGGCATCCGCTCGTACTCACAGGTGTAACCGAGTCTTCCCTCGAAATGCTGAACGAACTCTTCCCCGACTCCTTCACCGCAGCAGAGGACAGAGACAGCTCAGATTACATCTACCTGCGAAGTGACCTTGCTGACCTTCCGGGTAAAAAGTATCACGCAAAACGCAACCACCTCGCCCGGTTTAATGAACTTGAAACTCAGTTCTCACTTATAACTGAAAACGATATCGAAGATTGTATCGTCTTCTGCACTGACACTTATAACTCTAAAGGAAGCTCCGTCCACTCTGCGATAGCTGAACAGTTTGCGCTGAACACCTATTTCAGCAATTTCCGCGAACTCGGACTGTCCGGTGCTATAATCCGCTCAGGAAGCAAAATTGTCGCCCTCACTATCGGTGAGAGGCTTAATTCCGACACTTTCTGCGTTCACATCGAAAAGGCTGATACCTCGTATGCCGGTATCTATGCCGGTATCAACAACCTCTTCGTGCGAAACTGCGTGAACGGTTTTAAATACGTCAACCGCGAGGAAGACCTCGGTATCGAAGGACTTCGCAAAGCAAAGCTCTCCTATCACCCTGCGTTTATCCTCAGAAAATATACAGTCACTTTTAAATGAAAGGATTCTAATTATGATCTACGTTTTTCTCGCTGAAGGTTTTGAAGAAATAGAAGCTCTTACTCCTGTTGACCTCCTCAGAAGAGCCGGAAAAAAGGTTATTACTGTCGGTGTGGGCGACAGCATTATCGTCGGTTCACACGGTATTCCGGTAGTGCCTGATACTATCGCTCAGGAAGCTCCGCTCACTGATGAACTTGAAATGATAATCCTCCCCGGCGGTATGCCCGGTACTCTAAACCTCGAAAAGTCGCCGTATGTTCAGTCTGCTATCGACTTCTGCATGGAAAAGGGTCTCACTATCGGCGCTATTTGTGCCGCTCCGTCTATACTCGGTCACAAGGGTATCCTTAACGGCAGAAATGCTGTCTGCTATGAAGGCTTTGAGGAACAGCTCGAAGGTGCTAAGGTCGGCTCGGGAGCTGTAGCTGTCGACGGAAATATCGTTACCGCACGCGGAGCAGGTGTTGCTGTTCAGTTTGCACTCGCTCTCGTCGAAAAGGCTGTTTCCAAAGCTGAGAGCGACCGACAGTTCAAGGCTATACTTTGCGAAAAATGAGTGACAAAAAAGAACTCCGCAAACACTTTTCAGAAGTCCGCAGATACGCTAAAGACGACCTGAAAGACGATAGCATCGCCACGAGACTTCTCTCTCTCGACGATATTAAAAATGCGGACACTGTTCTGCTTTATGCTTCTTTCGGCTCTGAAGTCGATACGTGGAAAATCACCGGAAAGCTTATCGAAATGCAGAAGAATATCGCTTTTCCAAAGTGCGGCAGAAATGGACATATGACGTTTCATGTCGTCAGCGGCTCGTCAGACCTCATCGCAGGCGCTTACGGTATTCCTGAGCCGGACATTTCTCTCCCTTCCCCCGACATCACTGACCGGACTGTTTGCATAGTCCCCGGGCTTGCCTTCACCGAAAACGGTTCAAGACTCGGCTACGGCGGAGGTTTTTACGACCGCTTCCTCGAAAAGTACCAGGCTGTCACTACTATTGCTCTCGCCTATGAATCCGTTTTGACTGACCAATTGCCTGTAGAAAGTCATGACGCAACTGTAAAATACATCGTTACCGAAGAAAGGACGGTGCTCTGTAAATGAACGATAACAGAGATGCTATAAACGACATACTCAATGAGCTCGAACGAAAAAAAGAGCTTGCCGATTCTGCTCCGGCAGAACCGGTACAGACCGATATTCCGGCGGAAGAACCTGCGACTGATTATCAGTCAGCTCCTGCGAATGAGGACAACCCCGAACCCGCAGGTATTCCCGGTTATCCGTCACATGAGTCTGAACCCGCCAATAACTCCTCAGCTCCTCAACGTGACCCAAGACCAGCTCCGCGAATGCAGTCCGCTGAGCCGGTCCACAAGAAAAAGAAACGCAGAAGGAAGAATTCCAACAGACTTCCCGGTGTCCTCATTCTTACTACGCTGATTTTCGGTATTTCTATCATTCTTTCACTCGTTATCATCAGCTTCGGTAAAGATATGCTCGGTATCGGCGAAAGCGAGAATACACAGCTTATTGTCGTTCCTGAGGGGGCGAATACCGAACAGATATCCGAACTGCTCAAGTCTGAGGGTGTAATAAACTCTCCCAAAGCTTTCCAGCTCTTCTCACGAATGAGAAAAAGCGATAAGGGATACGTTGCCGGTCAGCATTTCGTCCGTCCGAATATGGCTTACGAGGCTATAATCGACGAGCTAACCAAAATCCCAAGCGTTGAAAAAGGTGACTCTATCGAGGTTACTTTCCCAGAAGGCATTACTCTCATTGATGCGGCTAATCTCCTCGAAGAAAACCACATTTGCAGTGCCAAGGACTTCATCTTCTACTTCAATTCAGGCGGCTACGGTTTCGACTTTGAAAAAGAGCTTCCTCTTGATACCTCTCTCAAGTTTGAGAAAATGGAAGGCTACCTCTTCCCCGATACCTACTTCTTCTTCGAGAACAGTGAGCCTGAGGAGGTCTGCCAGAAGATATACTACAACTTCAACGAGAAAATGACTCCCGACAGAATGGCTAAGATAAAGGCAAGCGGTCTCTCTATGGACCAGATAATCACTTTCGCCTCTATCGTTCAGAAGGAAGCTCCTACTGCTGACGTAATGACAATGGTAGCTTCAGTTTTCTGGAACAGACTTGAAAACCCCGATGTATTCCCGCTCTTACAGTCTGACCCGACTTCAAACTACGCCAATGACGTTATCCGTCCTAATATGGAATACTTCGACGAAACGTTCGTTAACGTATACGATACGTACAAGACAGGAGGTCTTCCGCCCGGAGCTATCTGCAACCCCGGTACAGAGGCTATTGACGCGGTGCTTGAACACTACAAGAGCGACAACTTCTACTTCATCGCTAACATCTACACCAAGGAGACCCTCTTCGCTGAAACCCTTGAACAGCATGAAGCTAATGAGGCTGAGATAAACCGCCAGTATGAGGAAATGAAGGCTGCCGAGGCTGCTGCTGAGGCAGAAGGCGAATAAGGAGACAGATATGAATAAACTTGAAGTACTCGCTCCCGCCGGAGACTACGAAAGACTCACCGCCGCTCTTAATTACGGAGCGGACGCTGTCTACCTCGGTAGAAAACAGTTCGGCATGAGAGCATCACCGATGAATTTTGAGTTCGATGAACTCGTCAAAGCTGTTGAGGAAGCTCACTCACGCGGTGTAAAGGTGTATCTCACCTGCAACACTCTGCCGCGTAATAACGAAATCCCTTTCTTTGAGCGATTCGTCAAGGAAGCAGTCGATGCAAAGGTAGATGCACTCATCGTTGCTGATATCGGTCTGCTCATGCTCGTAAAAAAATACGCTCCTGATATGGAGATACACATCTCTACTCAGACAGGTATCGTAAACTACGTTACTGCCCGCGAACTTCACAATATGGGTGCAAAAAGAGTTGTTCTCGCACGTGAACTATGTCTCGACGAAATAGCTGAGATACGCGCTAAAACAAGTCCCGACCTCGATATCGAATGCTTCGTGCATGGTGCTATGTGTGTGTCTTTCTCCGGAAGATGTCTGCTCTCGCAGTACCTCGTAAACCGCGATGCTAACCGCGGTGAATGCGCTCAGCCGTGCCGATGGGGTTACCATCTCGTTGAGGAAAAGCGTCCCGGTGAATACTTCCCTATTTTCGAGGACGAAAAGGGTACTTATATACTCAATGCCAAGGATATGTGCATGATAGAACACATAGACAAGCTCGCAGAAGCAGGTGTGTACAGCCTCAAAATCGAGGGACGCGCAAAGTCTGCTTACTATGTAACAGTCGTCACCAATGCCTACAGAATGGCTGTTGACGAATACTTCAAAGACCCCTACAACTTCAAACTACCCGACTGGATTCGCGATGAAGTCTATAAGGTAAGCCACAGACAGTACAGCAAGGGTTTCTTCTTCGGTACTCCCGAAAACTCACAGTATTACGAAAACAGCGGATATATCCGCAACTACGACGTTGTTGCCGTTGTCGATGATTGTCACGACGGAACCGTGTTCTGCACTCAGCGTAACCGCTTCTTTGCCGGTGATACTGTCGAGCTTCTCGCTCCGTCACAGAAGCCGGTGGTTATTCAGCTCAATGACCTGTACAATGAGGACGGCGAGAAGATAGATGTCGCAAATCACGCGATGATGAAGTTCAGCTTCCCATCTGATATGTCCTTCCCTGCCGGCACCGTTATCCGCAAGACTACTGAATAAACAGACCTCCATCGGTCGTCACTACAGAATGAAACCGGAACTTTAATGTTCCGGTTTTCTTATTATTTAAGCCATCAAAAATAATTATTCTTAAATTTTCTGCAAACACTTGCATTTTCTCACGTAATATGATACAATATTAACGATAGGGTTTTATCTGCCCTTACATTGTAATTTTCAGGAGGAATTTTAAATGTTAGTTTCAGCTACAGAAATGCTCAAAAAAGCAAGAGAAGGCAAGTACGCAGTAGGTCAGTTCAACATCAACAACCTTGAGTGGACTAAGTCTATCCTTCTTACTGCTCAGGAGCTTAACTCTCCCGTTATTCTCGGTGTTTCCGAGGGTGCTGGCAAGTACATGACAGGCTTCGAGACTGTTGCTGCTATGGTTGCAGCTATGGATAAGTCTCTCGGTATCACTGTTCCTGTTGCACTTCACCTCGACCACGGCTCATATGAGGGCTGCTACAAGTGCATCAAGGCTGGCTTCACTTCTATCATGTTCGACGGTTCACACTTCCCCATCGACGAGAACGTTGCTAAGACAACTGAGCTCGTTAACGTTGCTCACGGTCTTGGTCTCTCTATCGAGGCTGAGGTTGGTGCTATCGGCGGTGAAGAGGACGGCGTTATCGGTAAGGGCGAGTGCGCTGACCCCAACGAGTGCAAGATGATCGCTGATCTCGGCGTTGATTTCCTTGCTGCTGGTATCGGTAACATCCACGGTGTATACCCTGCTAACTGGGAAGGTCTCAGCTTCGAGACTCTTGAGGCTATCAACAAGACTGTTGGTGAAATGCCCCTCGTTCTCCACGGCGGTACAGGTATCCCTGACGACATGATCACTAAGGCTATCTCCCTCGGTGTTGCTAAGATCAACGTTAACACTGAGTGCCAGCTCGTATTCGCTGAAGCTACAAGAAAGTACATAGAGGCTGGTAAGGATCAGCAGGGCAAGGGATTCGACCCCAGAAAGCTTCTCGCTCCCGGTGCTGAGGCTATCAAGGCTAAGGTTAAGGAGAAGATGGAGCTCTTCGGAAGCGTTAACAAGGCTTGATCAATGGCTTGGGGTTCTTCAGATCTTAATGCCGTTTACAATTTCCCGGTCGGTCTGGTCTATACTGCGGTAGTATATGCTGCTCAGTCTTTGAAGTATAACATCAGAGTTGCTGACCCTAATGCTCATACTATCACGATAAACTTTCCTATGTCTCTTTTCTCATACGGCGAAACTATGAATATTTCGCTTTACGAGATCGAGGGCGACAGGACTTCCGTTATCTTTAGCAGTAAGTCCGCGCTGGGTACTGAACTCGGTGCAAAGTCTAAAAACAAGAAGAATATCGATAAGCTTATTAATGCTATACCGGCTTATCTGCCGCAGCATTAAACTATGTTCATATAATATAAGTCTCCGGAGTTTTCTCCGGAGATTTTTTTGTAAAAAAACGCTCCCCGCGGAATGTTTTGCCATTACCGCAGGGAACGCTTTACCTGAAGGACTGTATTGCTATATTTATCATTCAGCAGCCTTTAGTGTACTGCTTTTGCCAAGTACAAAATTGCTGATAGTTACAAGGTCTGCTACGCCAACTTCGCCATCTTCATTTACATCAGCCGCTTTCATTGCTCTTGCATCATCAGATTTCTCAACTGCAAACTTACGTGCAAGTACTACGTCATATACGTCAACACGCATATCATCGTTGATATCACCGGGAATTACCGGTTCTTCGGTAGTTTTCACGGGTACTCCTGCACCTTCTATAACTGTTCCGTCAACTGCCGCAAAGATATTATCCACGTAGAAATTGGTTGCCGGAGTCTCGTCATCAGAGTCACCCTCAGTCTCAACGTAAATCAAGGGTTTCTTAGCGTCAGCAGGTATCTTGAAGCTTGTGTTTGAAAGCTGTACCCACTCGCCTTTCGGTACCATCTGAGTGTCTATCTTCTCATAGTGAGTTTCGCCGTCTGAACCGTCGTACTGGAGAGTGAAATGGAACTTTGTCTCCGGTGCGCCTTCGTTGTATTTAACGTTTGCTGAGAAGCTGTAGCTCTCGCCTGCCTTGAATTTGTAATTGAGACTTCTTCCTATGCCCTGCCATGAGGACTTTCTGTCGGAGCAGTAAACTGCGCCTTCGCCGTCAAATGCTTCTTCACTTGTCGCTGTAACAGTTGCACCGCCGCGAGAAGTCCAGCTGTCGAGTTTGCCCTCGAAAGTGCTCTTGAAAATGTAGGTATCGTCGGTCTGACTTGCACTTGCACCGGGTCCGTCAAACTGCCACCAGTCGAAGTTGAGAAGATATCCGCTGCTGTTGCCGTTGAATACAAAGTATACATCGTGCTCACCGTGTACACCGGCAACGCTACATGAAACCTGTTCCCAGTTCTGCCAGCCGCCTGTTCCTGATACCTTGCAGTTTCCTACAACAGGACCGTCCTTACTGTCAAGATGTATCTCGATATTTCCGCCCGACTCAGCCGAAGAAACGCTTGCTGTGAACTGGTCTGCACCCTCGCCGAAGTCTACACCGCTTACCTTTATGTATGCACCCTTCTTGATACTGCCGACGTCTACACCGCCTTCACTG
The DNA here is from genome assembly GCA_902792235.1 of Ruminococcus flavefaciens. Lineage (GTDB taxonomy): Bacteria > Bacillota > Clostridia > Oscillospirales > Ruminococcaceae > Ruminococcus > Ruminococcus flavefaciens_AE. The sequence goes on along the minus strand of CADAYP010000002.1, from coordinate 45,541 downwards.
CACTTTTCAGTCTTTACGCCCTGACTGTAGCATATCGTCTCAGCCTCTACCCTCTCAAACGGATTCAGTGCCTCTATCTGGTCGGGACCAGTTTTTGTCGAAGGCAGAAGCGGAATCGTACCGTCGGGATTGAATGTGAACTCCTCACAAGCTGCACTTCTGTTGAATACACCGCCGCCCGGAAGTCCGTTCATGTGATAGAAATAGTAGGAATGGTCCTTATAGTCAACTATACCGCCGTGTATAGTGAAGCAGTTTGAACCCTTCTGAATCTGTCCGCGGTATGTCCACGGTCCGGTCACGGAAGGAGCAGTCGAATATGCCATACTCTCACCGTTGTCGTTGCCGACAAATGCCGCATAAACGAGGTAGTAGAGGTCATCGTGCTTGCATATCCACGGACCTTCTCCGTATGCACTTGCTCTATCCTTTTTGGACGTGGGTCCGAACGCGGTCTGATTCATATCAAACTGCTTGATAGGTCCGTCGAGAGTTACCATATCTTCTTTAAGCTTAACGTAGTAGCATTTCGGGTTACCGAACATAAGCCAAGCCTGACCGTCGTCATCTATCATAACGGTAGGGTCGATGTAGTCCCAGTTAGGACCGCACAGCGGCTTCTTGAGTACGTCTTCATACGGTCCCTCCGGACTGTCAGCCACACCTACGCCGATAGCACGTCCGCCGCCGGTCTTATTTGTAGTTGTGAAATAGAAATAGTACTTGCCATTTCGTTCGATACACTGTGATGCCCATGCATCGTTAGCACCACACCAGCTGAAACTTGTATCTTCAAGTATTCTGCCGTGGTCGGTCCAGTTCTTCATATCCTTAGTGGAGAAACACTGCCAGCCGGTCATTTTGTAGAAGTCGTTGACTGCGTCTCTGTCACAGCCTGTAAAAACATAAAGTTCATCATCAAAAACTACCGGAGCGGGGTCAGGTGTGAATGAAGTCTGAACGATAGGGTTTTCCGCATGAGTTACAGCGGGGATTGAAGCTGTTATTGTTACAGCAGAAAGTATGGCAGCAGCTGCCGATGATATAAACTTTTTCATTCTGATCCTCCTCAATTTCATATTATTGCCTTCAGGCAGATAGATTAAATTTCCCTTAATTATTTTTCGTACAATGTTAATAGTATATTAACACGTTTGTAACATAATTTCAACCACATTTTCACAGAAAGGGTGGACATTTTGAATATTCCGTGTAAAAACATCAATTATTTTTGATAAAAATATAGCATAATGCCAAAAAGCTGTATTCCTCAGAACAACTCAATGTTGTCCCAAAGAAAACAGCTTTCTGGACCAGGGAAAATTCTATAGGTTTTGGATAGGAAATTTCTTATTCGGTAATCTCTTCAACACGTACATTCTTGATATATACGGTCGCAGTAGAACCCTTGTTTCCGAGGTTGAACTCAAGGCGTCCATTATTATCGTCCTTGTCATTCATCTCGAACTCATATGTAAATGTCTGAGGAGTTGTGTTAACAGTGAGGAGAGTATCTTTCAGATAGCGTATCCAGCCTGCTGAAGGAGCGGAAACACATACTATCATATCGCGTTCTTCATCAGCGTAAGCGTCAAATGTAACGCGGTACTTCTTGCCCTTTATCATCGGGAGGTCAGGCTGTACAAGCTGTACAGAATAATCGACTCTGCCCATCTTCTCAGAGCTGATTATCATTGTGTTATCCTTTATCTCAGCCGAACCTTCGCCGCCTTCAAACAACAGGAACTTCCAGTTCTCATCGTCAGTGAGACTCTCAGCTTCTGCGAAATTACCATTGTAGATGAGGTTTCCGTCAGCTGTGGGTTCACGGTAAACTTTCTCAGGCTTTGTAACGTTCATGTCATAAGCGTCCTTCTGATATACACGGACGTAATCTACCTCGAACTCTGCCTTATCAAAATCAGTTGTATCGTCAGGACTTCCCGGCCATGTACCGCCGACAGCAAGGTTCATCTGAACGAAGAACGGCTGGTCGAACGGTGCAGGGTAAGGTTTGTCATCTTCGCCTTCAACAGCTGTGAACCAGTCGTTGACCTTGAGGTACTCTTCACCGTCGATATACCAGCGAATTTCACCGGGCTCCCATTCTACCGAGAATTCGTGGAAGTCGGAAGCGAATGTATTGCCGTCTTCAAGTTTAACAGTACCCTGCTGTTCTGCATGAGGGGCACCGTAGTGAACTGTACCGTATGCAAGTTCAGGCGCACTTCCGAGCACTTCCATAATATCTATTTCACCGCATTTAGGCCACTGTCCATAGTAGCTCTCGTCCTGCGGCATCATCCATATTGCAGGCCATAGACCCTGTCCCTCCGGCACTTTTGCACGTGCCACAACTTTTCCGTACTGGAAAGGCTGTTTGTTCTTGGAGTTAACCTTACCTGATGTGTACTTCTTTCTGCCGTCAGCTTCTTCCTTTATTGCCTTGAGAACAAGGTTTCCGTCGCGGACAAAAATATTGTCGTCAGATGCTGTGTACTCCTGGAGTTCCTGATTTGTCCAGCCCGGCTGATGAGGCTCACGGTTCCAGTTTTCTTCATTCAGCTCTGTTCCGTCAAATTCATCGTGCCAAAGAAGGTTATAGCCTTCTAATTCGGGAGCTTCAGTGGGCTCAGATTCAGTAGCTTCTGTAGCTTCTGTAGCTTTTTCATTCACGCTGTCGGAAACGCTTTTGTCGTTTGAACCTTCTGCGCCGCAGCCACTCATGAGCATCATTGAAGCAAGTGCTGTACAAAAAAGTCTCTTTTTCATGTTTTTACCTCCGTTATATCTATCATACGGACTATTCTCTATGTTTATATAATATCACAGTCTCTCCCCCGCTTCTACCATTTTCGATATCTTTTTGGTAATTTCATGTCATACACTGATAGTTTTACTCTCCCTCTGCTGTGGAAACTGTTTCCTCAGCCGATGTAGTCTCCTCAGTTTCAGCTTTCGTAGCTGTTACATCCTTGAACGTTATATCAAGCAGGTTGTTTGGCATTTCAAACTCTGCTATATTGCCGTTTCCGTCAACTGTGAGTATGTAGTCTCCGCCTTCGAGTGAGCCGTTTATTTCAAGCATTCCGTCATTTTCACTGCCGTGAAGTTCGGTCTCACGGGCATTAGTGTCAACAGCTTCGATAAGTTCAAGCATCATCGCCTTCACTGGAAGTGCAGATTTTGGTACAGAAAAGCTCAGTCCCTTATAGTCTGCGCACACGTTTCCCTCACTGAATGAAAGCTTTACTCCGCTGAGTGTATTCGGTGAATCAAATTCGACTGTCCACTCGCCGTCACCATAACGTGAAATTGCCGCCTCAGCGGTCAGCTTGTCAAGGGTAATAGTCGCCGAGGACGTGAATGCACCTGCAAGATTATTCTCGCGTGAAGTTCTGCCGCTCATGGGTGATGAGCACGACGTAAGGCATAATACCGACATAAAAATAAATACGGACGTAAAAAGTTTCTTCATAACTGCTTCTCCTGTCAAGAAATTATGGTTACTTTAAACATCCGTATTTTTCAGCCTCAGACAGGCTGTTTTTTCTTTTCTTTGAGTATCTTGAACGCTTCGGATATGTTCGCTATAATGTCGCGCGGAAGCATTGCCTCCTGCCCGAGTTTTTCAGCTGCTGCATCTCCTGCAAGACCGTGCATATATACTCCTGCACACGCGGCATCGTACATATTATACCCCTGCGCCGCTATAGCGCCTATCATACCTGCGAGCACGTCTCCGCTTCCTCCGCAGCTCATTCCGGCATTTCCGGTGTGATTTGAGCCGGTATTGTTACTGTCAGCTATGAGTGTCCCTGCGCCTTTAAGCACTACCGTAATGCCATATTTTTCGGCATATTTCTCAGCAACCATGACGCGGTTATCGTTTATCATTTTAGTGTCGCAGCTGAGAAGCCTTGCCATTTCGCCCGGATGGGGAGTTATCATGATATCCTGCTTGTGCTCTGCTAATATCTCTATGTCGCGGGCGATGCAGTTTATTCCGTCTGCATCAATAATCACCGGTATTTCTGCATTCTGCACAACAAACCGCACGATTTCAAGAGTATCATTAGTCACACCGAGTCCCGGACCGATTACTACTGCGTCCGACTTCTTCATAGCTTCAAGCAGGGTGTCCTTGCTGCTGTCGTAGAGCATATATCCGTAGTCGTCGCATTCAAGCTGAATATACGTAGCCTCGGGCGCAAGCGCGGCAACGGTGTCTATACACTTCTCAACTGACGCTACCCTTACAAGACCCGCTCCTGTCCGCAGTGCACCGAGTGCAGCAAACGCTGCTGCCCCTCTCATACTCTCGCTTCCTGCGATTATAAGCACGCTGCCGAACGTTCCCTTGTGAGCATCGCGCTCACGCTTAGGCGGAAATCCTGCAAGACTGTTCCTGTCAAGACGTGTATACTTCCTGCCCTCCGACGTTACATCATATGCTTTCAGTGGTATGCCTATGTCTGCAATTGTGATTTTTCCGCAGTATTTTCTCAGCGGGAACTGGTACATTCCGAATTTGAGACAGCCGAGACACAAAGTCTCATCGGCTTTGAATATTCCCTCCGAGACCGTTCCCTTTACGCAATCGCCGCCGCTCGGGATATCTACGGCTATCCTGTATGCACTCGTTCCTATTGCGAATATTGCCTTTATATCGCTGTCGAGCTCACCGCGGTAGCCTGTTCCGAACACACCGTCAACGAGAATATCTGCCGATACTACAGCCTCATGAACGTCGGTCATGCGCTGTTTTTCTTTGAGCAGGAGCCGTTCGACCGGTGTAAGCTCTTTTTTATCCTTCAGCGTTGAGACGTCCTTGTCCTGAATGGTCATGTAGTCGAGTTCAGCCGCTTCAATTGCGGCTTCTATGTTTTCACTGCGGTAGCCTGTGACTACTTTAACCTTGTCCGGTATCTGCCCGAACATCTCCTTCGCAAGCTCAGTTGACGGAGCCTTTACAAGATTCACGACCGTCACGTTGTATCCTTTATATATAAGGATATTCGCGGCTGCGTAGCAATCTCCGCCATTGTTGCCGCTTCCGGCAAGAAATGTCACATTCGTCTCCTCAGGGACTGCTCCGTTCTCGCGTGAACTGCACTCTATAATGAGTTCCGCAAGCTTTCTGCCTGCGTTCAGCATCAGCATCTTCCGGCTTACTCCGATTTCTTCTGCCCGCTCCTCGATCATCTGCATCTGCTTAGGTGTTACGGTCTGCATATCTTCTACACTCCTTTTCAGAAAGTTGATTTATCAGTGAGAGACACGGCACTGTGTCCGCGCGGCTCACTTTTTAAGCTTGTTCCTCAGCGACGGTGAAAGACTCCTTACCACGTTTTCAAGCATTCTCTCGTCAGGACAGAACACAAGACGTGTACTTCCGTACTGCTCATGCGGAAAGTCTGCATAGTACTCCTCCGACGCTATGTTATTCGTCGCAAAGACTACCGTCATGTCGCCGTCTTCATCGGGAGCGTCCTCGCCGTACTTTCCGAATGCCGTGAATTTGCCTGTATCAGTGGAAAGCATTGACTTGCGCTTCTTCTTTGCTATTATCTTATCAATATCGAGTTCGCCGTTTGTGAAAGTGTACTCATACTCTACGTTCATACTCTGCAACAGGAAAAATGTACCGTATCCTGCTCCGGCGGCGAGTATAAGTCCCACGAATGATATCAGGCTGTGTCCGAGCATGAGAAGTGATGAAACAGTCAGCACCAGCACTATAAATATGCCGCCTGCAAGTATCAGTCCCTTCTTTACCCTGTCGCTTCCGCTAAGTTCTTTTTTAACAAGCTGTTCTGCAAAATTATCCATATTCTCTCTCCTGTTCTTTTATTACACTACTATGATATCACATTTATTCCGCTTTTTCAATATCGGCTGTGAATTTTTTTCCAAAAAGACTTGATTTTTTCCGCCCGAAGCGTTATAATATATCCATAACCCTATGACTGAGAGAGTAAGTATGAGGTATGTCTTCAGAGAAGAGCGGTTTGGTGCGAACGCTCCGGCAGATATCATTCTGAAGTTCACTCACGAGGGGCTGGCTGAAAGATGTGGGAAGTACTCCTTTGCAGGGTGTGCCTTGCTTTGATTGGAAGTATGCCTTGAAAATCGTGTAGGCTGTGACGTAGGTCTGCGTTAAAGACAAGAGAGTGTCGGCTCTCCTGACCAAAGGTGGTATAAAAACAAGGTTTGATGTCTTGTCCTTTAGGGCAGGACTTTTTTATTGTCTCGACACAAAAATATTTTCTGAGGTGAAAAAATGAAAGAACAGCTGGAAAAAATCGAAGCGCTCGCTAAGCAGGAGTTAAGCTCATGCACTGAGATAAAGGCGCTTGACGACCTGAGGATAAAGTTCCTCGGCAAGAAAGGTGAACTCACCGCTATCCTCAAACAGATGGGTAAGCTCACTCCCGAAGAAAGACCCGTTATCGGTCAGCTCGCTAACAAGGTAAGAGCCGACATCGAAGAAGCTCTCGGAAGCAAGCTCGCGGCTCTCAAGTCAGATGCTCAGCAGGCTAAGCTCAAAGAGGAAACTATCGACATCACTCTTCCCGGTAAACCCGCTCCCTTCGGTAAACTCCACCCGCTCACAAAGGTCGAGAATGAGATACGCGAGATATTCATGGGTATGGGATTCGATATCGCTGACGGTCCCGAAATAGACGACGATTACCACGTTTTCGAGGCACTCAACCTCCCCCCTGACCACCCCGCAAGAGATACTCAGGATACATTCTACATAGAAAATACTAATGAGACAGTTCTCCTCCGTACTCAGACTTCTTCCGTTCAGGTACACGTTATGGAGACTCAGAAACCCCCGATACGTATCATCTCTCCCGGACGCGTTTTCCGCTCTGACGCTGTTGATGCTACTCACTCCCCTCTCTTCCATCAGATAGAGGGTCTCGTTGTTGACAAGGGCATAAAAATGAGTGACCTCAAAGGTACTCTCGAAATGCTTATGAAAAAGCTCTACGGCAACGACTGCAAGCTCCGTTTCCGTCCTCACCACTTCCCCTTCACCGAACCAAGCTGTGAAGTTGATATAAGCTGCTTCAACTGCGGCGGCAAGGGCTGTTCCATGTGCAAGGACGAGGGATATATCGAGCTTCTCGGTGCAGGTATGGTACACCCGAAGGTACTCGAAAACTGCGGTATCGACCCGGAAGTATACTCAGGCTTTGCATTCGGTCTCGGTCTTGAAAGAATGGTAATGGGTCGCTACGATATCAACGACCTCCGTCTCCTCTACGAGAACGATGTCCGCTTCCTTGAACAGTTCTGAGAATACTCATGTCTGTGAAAAATGTGAAAAATGAGTGTAAAGTCTCTATATAGAAAATTTCCAAAAAAGTTTACATTGAAAATTCACATTTTGCACATTACTATAAATCGAAAGGAATTAAGATATGAATTTATCTATGAAATGGCTCGCTGACTATGTCAATGCAGACGTGCCGATAAAGGATTTTTGCCACGCTCTTACTATGAGCGGCTCAAAGGTTGAATGCTATGAAGTTGAAGGCAGTAATGTCTCTAAAGTCGTAGTTGGTAAGATACTCTCAAAGGGTCCTCACGAAAACGCTGACGCTCTCTTCGTTTGTCAGGTCGATGTCGGTGCCGATGCCCCTGTTCAGATCGTTACCAACGCTAAAAATGTCAAGGAAGGTGACCTCGTTCCTGTCGCTCTCGACGGCGCTGTCCTCCCCGAAGGCAAGATAAAAAAGTGCAAGATGCGCGGTGTTGAAAGCTTCGGTATGTTCTGCGGTATAGACACTCTCGGTCTTACTGCTCACGATTTTCCCTACGCTGACCCCGAAGGTGTCTTCGTTATTGAGGAAGACTGCAAGCCCGGTGACGATATCCACGACGCTATCGGTCTCAACGACACTTCCATTGAATTCGAGATAACATCTAACCGTCCCGACTGCCTGAGCGTTATCGGTCTCGCAAGAGAAACTGCCGCTACCTACGACCTCCCCCTCAACGTTAAAGAACCCTCATACAAGGGTGTTGACGGCGATATAAACTCTATGCTCAAAGTTGATATACACAACACTGAAAAGTGTCAGAGATACTGCGCAGGTATCGTTAAAAACGTTAAGATAGGTCCATCTCCACGCTGGATGAGAGAACGTCTCCGTGCAAGCGGTGTACGCCCGATAAATAACTTCGTTGACATCACCAACTACGTTATGCTCGAATACGGTCAGCCTATGCACGCTTTCGACCTCCGCTACGTTGAAGGTGCTCATATCAATGTACGCAACGCTGTTGACGGTGAGAAAATAATGACCCTCGACGGTGTTGAGCGTGAGCTTTCAAGCGATATGCTCGTTATCGCTGACGAGAAAAAACCTGTTGCCGTTGCCGGTATCATGGGCGGCGAGTACAGCGGTATCATGGACGATACCACTACAGTCGTTTTCGAGTCCGCTTACTTCGAGCCTACTCAGGTCAGACAGACCTCAAAGAAGCTCCGTCTGAAGTCTGACGCTTCTTCACGCTACGAAAAAGGTGTTGACCGCCTTATCTCCATGACCTGCCTCAGACGTGCATTTGAACTCGTTGAAGAGCTCGGTGCAGGTGAAGTGCTCAATACTGTCATCGACTGCGACTATACCGACAAAACTCCCGCTTCCGTTGACTTCGACCCCAAGTGGACTAACGATTTCCTCGGTACCGATATCCCCGAGGACAAGATGAAGGAATACCTCGGCAGACTCGGCTTCACTTTCGACGGCGGCAAGGTAATCGCTCCCTCATTCCGTATAGACATCGCCTGCAAGGCTGATATTGCTGAGGAAGTCGCTCGTATCTACGGCTACAACAATATCCCTTCAACCGATTTCCGCGGTGTTGCAAGAGCTGAGTTCACCCCCGAGCAGAAGTTCACACGCGCTCTCAGAAATGCGGCTGTATCTCTCGGCGGCTACGAAATCGCTACATATTCTTTCGTTTCTCCCAAATACTTCGATAAGATAAAGCTTCCGGCTGACAGCAAACTCCGCAAGGTTGTACGTATCGTTAACCCTCTCGGTGAGGACACAAGTGTTATGAGAACATCTACTATCCCCTCAATGCTCGACGTTCTCTCCTTTAACTACAATAACCGCAACGAAAAGGCTTGCCTCTTTGAAATCGCTAAGGAATACCTCCCTGTTGACGAAAAGAGAAACTATCAGGGCGATGAGGCTCTCCTCGCTAACAACGGTAAGCCGCGTCACGAGTATGAGTATCAGCTCCCCGATGAACCTCAGCGTCTCACTGTTGGTATGTACGGCGGTAATGCCGACTTCTATACCCTCAAAGGCATGGTTGAACAGCTCCTCGCTGAAATGAATATCAGCGACGTTGAGTATATCCGCGCTTCCGACTGCGATGTTTTCGATGAAAAATACGCTCTCCACCCCGGCAGAAGTGCTGTTATCATCAGAGATGGTGTTTGCCTCGGTATCATGGGCGAGGTTCACCCCGAGGTTCAGGAAACATACGAAATAGGCGTTAAGACTTATGTCGCTAAACTCAATATTCCCGAACTCATGGACGCTGCTGCTGATAAAATCACATACAAGCCGCTTCCCAAGTTCCCGGCTACTACACGCGACCTCAGCCTCCTCGTTGACGAGGATATGCCTGTTGCTGAACTCGAAAAGGCTATCAAGGGTGCTGTAGGAAAAATACTCGAAAAGGTCACTCTCTTCGACGTTTACCGCAGTGACGACATGATCAGGAACGGCAAGAAGAGTATCGCTTACTCGATCTCTATGCGATCGCATGAAGGTACTCTTACCGACGAACAGGCTGACAGTGCCATGAAAAAGGCTCTCAAAGCTCTCGCAAATATCGGTGCTGAACTCAGAAGTTTATAATGTTTAAGATAGTATCTCCGTACAGATGATGTGCGGAGATATGTTTATAGGAGCAGCTTTATGAAAAAATTCCCTCTCAACTCCCGGAATACCAAGCTTTTCGGGCGAACTCTCTTTATAAACGACAAGCTGTGGCTGATACACTCTGCGTCAGGCTGTGAGTTCACTTTCACAGGCAGGAAGCTCTCCCTCTCTATCGGCTGTGACATTGACGCTTACAAAAATGGTCTGCGCTGTAATAAGCCGCGCGTCGCTGTTCTCTGCAACGGCAGACCTGTCGTAAAAAAGGTCATTGACGAGCTTTGCGAGAACTTCTCAATTATAAGCTCTGACTCTGTAGTCACTAAAACTATCCGCATTGTCAAACTCTCCGAGGCGGCTTTCTCACTCGCTTGTGTCTCTGATGCTGTAATCGACGACGACGCTGTTATTTTCCCGACTCCCCGAAACAGTCTCAAAATCGAGTTCATCGGCGACTCTATTACCTGCGGATACGGTGTTGACGACTGCAACTCGCAGTCAGAGTTCGCTACAGAAGCCGAAAACGCTATGAAATCCTACGCTTACGTCGCTTCCGGTATCCTCGGTGCTGACTACAGCCTTTTCAGCTACAGCGGTTACGGTCTTATCAGCGGCTACACCGGCGACGGCAAGCGTAATACACGCGAACTTATCATGCCGTGGTACGAGACAGTCGGTTTCTCTTACTCATCTGTTGACGGTCAGAAAACTCAGGACTTGCCGTGGGACTTCAACATTTCACCAAGCGATATCGTTGTCGTAAATATCGGCACTAACGATAACAGCTTCTGTACATTCGACAAGTCGCGGTACAACGAATTTGAAGATGCTTACCTGAAATTCCTCAGGTCTGTACGGCGCTGTGAAAAAAATGCACTCATTATCTGCACTATCGGTACCATAACTCAGGAGCCGATGCCGTACATCGAAAACGCGGTCAGACGCATGAACGACCAACGCATTAAAACTCTTCTTCTCCCTCAGCAGGACGGTACTCTCGGATTCGGCTCAAACTGGCACCCCTCCGAGGATACTCATCTTGCCGCCGGTGAAGTATTAGCCGATTTTATAGCCTCTGTTACCGGTCAGTAAGTCTCCCCATGAATACTTCAGGGCATGACCGCATAGTATTTATAAAAAAATCAGGAGGCTGACAATGAATAACAAAAATAAAATCAAGCTTATCGCTTCAGGTATCACACTCTGCTGCTGTGCGGCTGCGGTCGGAGCATTCTCTTTTCTCGGAAGAAACGAGACCGCTGTTCCTGCCGCTGTAATAGGTGAAGAGGAATTGCCTGTGATTATCCTCGATGCAGGACATGACGCCTCAACTTAAACATAGTTCATTTATACATAAAAAGACCGCAGACGTGTTAGTTCACCGCTGCGGTCTTTTTTATTACATCTTTTCTGCCCTGACTGTTATTCGGCTCTGTCCGTTAAGTGTGCAGGTGAAAAGTGTAAGGTCCCATTCATCTGAATTTCCGAACTTCATATCTTCAACTGCTGTACCCGGAAGCTGCTCAATGCTGCATACCTTGTACCTGTGCTTTTTTCCCTTTACATCTGTGAACACCATTTCGTCGTCTTCTCTTAGATGATTTATCTTTCCAAAATGAGAACTGTAGTTATGTGCCGCAATGACGAGGTCGTCGGTATAGATACTTCCGGTATATCTGCACGGTGCGATATTAAGACCCGGGTAGCTCCACTCAGCCATTACCGGCAGTTCGATATCAAGTGCCGGAATTGAAATGTAACCTATGTAGGAATGTCCGTCGATTTCGGTCACTTCCATTTCCGGTACTGTTGTTTCATATTCGGCATAAAGGTCATAATTTTCGGCGGTGAGTATCTCTGTAGTCTCAGGTATATTCTCACGCAATTCGGTGAGTGCTGATTCCGCCTGCTCACCGCCCCGCCTGTCCTCGTGCACATTATACATAACAAGAAACAACGCTGCAATTAGCAGCGCTGTTCCAGATATAAAGCAAGTATACTTTATTACTTTCATTTATTCGTCCTTCTTGCGGATCCACGCTCCGGCTACTATCAGAAGAAGTCCACCGACTGTAAGCGGCAAAACCGGCCACCAAAGCTGTCCTGTCTGCGGAAGCTTAGATGCTTCTGTAGAGGCGATAGTTGTTTTTGCTGTTGTTACTGTTGATGTTTCTGTTGTCGTGACCGTTGTTTTCTGAGTTGAAGTAGTTGTTTCAGTAGTGATAGTCTCATCATAGGTGTTTACGATGATGTACTGATAATGGTTTCCGTCGTATGTTACTGTGTAATTCTCCGGTATCTCCTTTTCTCTTACAAGCCAGTCGTGTCCGGGTTTATCAGTCCATCTGTACTCCCAGTTGTTTGTACGGTCAAGTCTGACTGTTTCACGAAGTTCACCGTCACAGTAGATCTCACAGGTAATGTAAGTATCCAGTGCCGGCGGCTGATTCTCATTATTCGCCCATACTTTTCTGACAGAGTAATTCTCTGCTTCAGAATTCATCGTTACATATATTATCTTCGGGAAAGCATTCAGATAATTCTCCTGCTCACTGTTTACTTCAAAGAAGATCGAACTCGGGATATAGGTCTTTTCACCCTTATCAAGAGAATCACCTATCACAAGGTAAAGACCATCTTCAAGACCTGTAAAATTAAGGTTTCCCTTCTCGTCAGTATAACCCTCGCTGAGGCAAGGTAATCCGTCGATAAGCGCATTTACGCGAAGTGTATTCGCAACGGATGAAACAGTTTTAGCGTCCCATTCAAGCATTGACTTTGTTGTATCACCAAGTGTCGGACGGTAATTTGCAAATGCACCTTCAAAAACATAATCATTTGTTTCACGGTGTCCTACACGAAAAATCTGCCAATGCATACCATCAACTATTTCTTCATCCTTCACACACCAAAGTGAAAGTGTTGAGGTGTCTTCGGCTGCACTCGCCGGTAAGACTATACACATTGATAACATGAATATCATCATACAGATGCCTGTAAAAACACGATATCCGATCTTTTTTTTCATTGAAGCGCCCCTTTTCAGTCTTTAGAGTGTTCCGAAACTTTCGGTTCTATTTTTGGCTTTTTCTTTTTTCGGCTCTTTATTATTGTACCTATCAGCAGAACCAGTATCATCGGTATTGCTGCTATCGGTGCCACAATAAGCGGATCTATCCTGAATGCTTCATTTCGCACGCGGATACCGGGTTTTTTGTCGGGAGTTTCTTCATATACACCGCGGACAAGCAGACGATGCGTGTTTATTCCATACGGTGTACACGTAACAAGTGTGCAGTACTCCTTCCCCTTTACAGGCTGAAGATACTCTGAATCAGTCGGAAGAACGGTCTTGATCTGATCTATCCTGTACGTGCGGTCATGGTTAAGCACGGAAACTACAAATGTATCGCCGATCTCAAGCTTGTCAAGATCTGTGAACAGCTTTGCACTCGGCAGTCCTCTGTGTCCTGAGAGCACACTATGTGTTCCTTCACCGCCTATCGGCAATGCCGAGCCTTCAACGTGTCCGGCACCTATCTGAAGAACGCCTTCATCAGTTCCATGATATATCGGAAGCTCGACCTTCAGCTTTTCTATGGATATACTGCCCATAATGCCGGCTCCTGTAATATCAAGAGTCTGCCAGTAGCCACTGATTCGCGAAGGAGAATAAAATGCTCCCGGATCAGCTAAAAGACGGTCATTGTAGTCTTTTGCTCCGGCAAATAGTTCTCTTATACGCTCTGAATCGGTATTGTCAACAGTATCCTGATAATTTGCTACGATCCGTGAAGCGTGCTTTGAATTGATATACGCACTAACTGCCGGATAAAGCAGCACGGAGAGCCCAATGAGAAACATTAACAGAATTATTATTGTAGATATATGCTTTTTCATTGAGGTCTCCCTGCTGCCGCTTCTGACCCCCGGGGTTATCCCCCGGGGAAAGCGACTTATTAAAGAAAGATTAGTCTTTTTTCATCATTCCTCAGATGAGCTCATGCGCTTCTTTGTGATGAACATTACTACTGCTCCAGCAACGAGTGTGCCGCCGATTATGTAGAATATTGTTGTACCAATGCCACCTGTGCCGGGAAGAGTTGCACCCTTGTTGTTCTCAACTTCAAATGAATAGATATTAGCTGAAGGATTTACTGTCTTTCCGTCCTTTGTTACAGTCCAGTTAGGACCAGTAAGTGTCGGATTTGCTGTGATCTCGATAGTTATGGGAGATACTGTGTTATATCCGTCAGGTGCTTTAGTCTCAGTGATAGTATATGTACCTGCATTGAGTCCTTCAAATGTAACTACGCCGTATCCGTCAACGCCTGTTTCAAACACCTTTGTGGTGCCGTCTTTGTTTGCTACGTGACCTACGGTTGACTCTGTTGCCTTGTACTTTATTGTTGTGCTCTCATACAGATCTTCATTTGAAGCTGTAGGCTTATCCTTCGTATATGTGCCATTCTTGAGCTTGTAGTAAGTTCCGTCTGCAGCTTCTGTAAATTCTGTTGCCGATGTAACAAGAACCTTGTTGAGCTTTTCGCCGGTTATTTTGAACTTTGCACCAGTAAGATTCGTTTTTGTTGCTCCGTCTATCTTCTGGAGGAGAAGTCCTGTGGTGTAAGTCTTGGTATTCTTCTCGGGAGTCTTTCCTACTGCGTCGCCGTTGGAAGGTTCGTCTTTTCCGCTTGGAATAACATTAGGATTGTTGGAATATGTAAGGTCAACTTTATTCTCGTTACCGCGTTCTGTTCTGTCAGCATTCTCATTAAGTGTTGCTGAATATGTTACCTTGATATCCTTGCCTGTCATATTCTTATACTTGTTGTAGAAGTCTTTCATTACTACCTGGAAGGTGTACTGTACCTCTCCTACCTTAGCATCAGCGCCCTGCTGTACTTCAAATGCAGATGCGTCAACAGCTTTATCATCAACAAATACTTTCAATGAACCTGTGTTATATGTAAGACCTTTGCAGAGTGTATCGTTGATTACAAAGAAATACTGATTGTAGCCTGTCATATCAGGAACTTTTGAATCAAGCTGGAATGTGATAACGTCATTTACGCTTGCTGTATTTGCTTCCTTGAGTTCTCCACCCTCAAGGATATGCTTATCAATTGTAGGAATGTCTTCCTTTGCAGTAATAGTTACAGAATCAACAACCTTGAGTATATAGTCAGTGTATGCACCATTCTTATTAGCAAGTGATCCGTCCTGATCCTTGATGAAGTAATATCCTGCATCAGCAATCGTAAATGAACCTGTTGATTCTTCTTTTGTTGCTGAAAGATGCTTTGCAACTATGTCAGCAAAAGTCTGAGTGTTCTGAGAATTATCCTCAAACTTATCAATTACTTCTGCAACCTTTGCTGCGCTGTCACAAGCTGCAAAAGGACTTGTTGCTCCAAATAAGTTTGTTGTAGTGAGTTCGGTTAAGAGCTCATCGCCTTTAACACCTTTACCCCAGTCTATATCTGAAAGCACGGCATCTGCGCCTGTTCCATGGAGAGTTCCTGTGAATACCTGATATGCTTCATATTTGTGCGAAACTGTATCGTTTGAATTCTCTTTCTGCTGAATTTTTACATCGTATGCTGATGCTGAGGGGATAGCTGTCATAACTGCTGAAGCACACATAAGTGATGAAACGATAATTGCTGCAAAGCGCCTGTAATTTTTCTTCATAATATCAAAACCTTTCATTTTTTTGTTTATTTATGTGAAAAAAGAGTCTTATATTCTCTTCCTTCTGCGTATGAATAGCAGCATTGCTGCTGTAATCAATGCCGTTCCGGCTGTTATATACGGCAAAACTCCTGTTCCGCCGGTATTTGGAAGCCGATATACAACATAGTTTGTGAATTCGGGGTTTCCCTCGATCTCAGCCTGAAGTATTGTTATACCATCCGGACCAGGTGTTTCATTAACTTTGACCGTAACATCTTTATCTTCCTTATCATAAAGATGACTCTCATCACCTTCATTTACAACTTCATGAAGTTTATAATGGTATGTTCCGGGTTCTGTATACATCTGATCCAGAAAAACAATATTTCCATATTTATCATTTGAGGCAGTAGCAACTACATTTCCTTTATCATCAAGTAACTGAAAAGTAAATTGATCGTCGGTAAGTGTACCGCCTAATAATGATTTTGTTGCTTTAATGTCAATAAATGCGCCATTAGCTTTGATAGTAAAGTCAAGACCATTTGTCATAGGACACTTGTTGATAGCATCTATAATTCCTTGCTGATCAAAAATGCATTTATAACTTTCAACGATCTTATCTTCGCCTCCGAGTTCTTCCCACTGACCTGCAACGCCATCTGTAATGGTGCATTGTTTTTCAGGTTCAAGTGTGATTTTTACGTCAAAGAGAGCACTTTTAACATCGTTAATATTATACATCTTTGCTCTGCCAAATGCTGATGTAAGCTCATACTGTGTCTGTCCGTCTTCTCCGATTTTTTTATAATCATTAGTATCTGAACTGAATGAATATTCGTATTTTCCTGTGTCTTTTGCACGCATCGGTAATGGTGCACCTGAACTGTCCAACAATTCAGCAGAGTTTACGTAGCTGACAAAGGCATCATAAACCTTAAGCGTTGTTACTTTTTTTCCGTTAATATACGATGTGCTTGTGATAGTATATTTTCCGCCATCAGCTATTTCCATATCTGCATGATCAAATGTATCATTTGTAGGAAGAACTCTTACCCACATGGTTCTTGTATAGCCTTGACTCGTATAAGTTATTTCTACTTCACCGGGTTCAATACCTTCATATTTTGCAGATGTCTTTCCATTACTATAAGAAGATCCGGTAACTTCGGAAATCTTTTCAGAATTTGAATCAGATGTAATGTAATTATAATTGGTACTTCCATCTATCTTTAAATTATAATGCTTTAATGAAAATGTACCTTCACCGGGTGCAAAAATTTCAAACGTATCGCCTACTCGGATCGCATACGGTCTTCCTTCAGTTTTACTGTCATTAATTTTACCCTTTGCATTGGGAACATATCCATCGACATTAATCGCTTCACTTTTATCAAGCCATTCTTTAACTCTGTCTATATGCTTATTTTCAAAAGAAGATTTTACATATATTTCAGGTTCAACAGCTTTTATGTAAAAATACTCTTTGGTTCCCCCTTGAATTTTATCATCTTTTACAACTGCTACTGTAGCTGTTCCGGTTTTTAGAGCTTTGTAATCACGTTCACATACTAAATATGTAACCTGACCTTCTGTTTCAAATTCATTGCTTACTATTGTACGCTCTAAAATATTCATATCGACACCATAAGGATATCCTTGAGGATTACCACCATAAGTCCAGCTTACAGCTCTGGTCTTCACTCTGAAAGTTTCACCCACAGAAACAATATAAGGATTATCAGGAGAATTAGCAACAGGTTGTCCATTGACATAATAAACCTCGTCTTTATCCTTGTATCCTTCTGACGTCAGCACATAAACCGAAAAGCTGTCAGCAGTAAACTCAGCGCCGGTTCCGGAAACATCCGCTTCCTCGACATTCTGTACATCGCCGTCATCGGTCACATGAAGGAGCGAGTAATCCCCCTCCTGAAGCGTCATTTCGTCAGGCAGACTTATCTGCACCTGTACTTTTCTGTCAGCTGCCGGTTCAACCTCAACATCGTCAACGTAGAAGCTGATATCGACTGCAACAGCGTCCATAGAATCTGCCGCAAGGTCATCTGCCGTTTGCAGTGCTTCCTCAGGGGAAACATCTTCGACTATCATCACGGCATCGGGTGGGAAAGTTCCCTCATCTGCCGAAGCATTGACCTGAATTCCTGACGGTGATTCTGCACTGAAAGTAATCGGAACTGCTTCCGCCTCAACCGGTTTTTCCGGCTCAGGAAGCGATACATATCCGAGTATCTGCGGATCGTTTAACTGGTACTCAACTTCTGCAACAGCGTTATCGTGATCGCCCTCAATGATTTTAAGGCGGTCTTCGGTGTTGCTGATAATACCGGTACGGTCTGCTTTTCCGTCAGTGTCGGTGTCGAGGAGTACGATATTGCCGCGGCACGGTTCACTGTCCGGTGGATGAAGCATTTTATTTTCTATCAGTTTCGCCTGCCACGTTCGTGCATTTCCGCCGTATGGGATCTCATCTTCACTTACACCTGCATAGTACATACAGAAATAAGTAAACATGGTATTCCAGTCGCCGTACGCATTTCCGTACCACTCGCCGTAACGAGTATAGCCTTGTTGTTTACCATCCTCAGAGATGACGAAATTATTTTTGCTTTCAGCATAACCAAGCTGAGTTTCAGCGATCATGACTGTCTGTTCACGCTTTGAAGCTTCATTTGAAACTGCGAATGTCTTTTCCCATATTTCAGGGGTTTCAACGTCAGCTTTCATGTCCGAAAAGCATTCGTTTGAGTGGATATGTTCATCCACACCGCATTTAAGAGTTCCGCTGTCGTCGTAACAATCAGCCGAGTGTTCATGCGCTTGCTTACCGCAAAGCTGATCACTGGTGATCGCCGTACCGGTTTCGCGCAGCTCCCAGAATACATTTCCGCCTGTCAGAACCGAAAGCGCAGTTATCATTGCCATCAGCCTGTGACGCTGTTTCCGATTCCTGGTTATACTATGAATCATTTGCTTTGTTTGTTCTCTCAATCTCATCCCCCCTTTCATGTGATCAATTATTTTTGTCTTTTTTCTTTGACCAGACACGGAACAATACTCGTCCGATCATCTGCTCATCGTTTACACTTCCGATAACCGTATTACGGCTGTCGATAGATGTATCACGACGATCCCCCATAACGAATAGTGAACCATCAGGAACCTTATACGGAAACTCTATGTCACATTCGCCGAGACTTTTATTGATTACATACGGCTCGTCAATTTCTTCTCCATTGACTGATACCGTACCATCATCACTTATAAAAATTTCATCGCCCTCTTTGCCGATAACTCGTTTGAGCAGAAGCTTATTCTGCCACGCTACACAGCAAAGGTCGCCATAATCAAAACTGCTTGTTTTCATCAGCAGCATAATATCACCGTCATGCATTGTCGGCTCCATACTGTCACCTGACACCTGTATTACCGGCAGAAACAGAGTGGATAGCAGTACTGCAAGTGCAGCGACCAGCACCAATGCCGAAACAGTACTCGTCAGCACACGTCTAAGCTTATGCCTGTACATCAGACGGTTACGTTCAGCAGCGACCTCCTTCTGCTCAATGTGCTCCGGCACAGTATCTTGTTCTGTCATTTCATAGACGATATCGACAAGCTCTCGCCGGCTCATATGACGAAGGTCTTTTTTTGTCATCTATTTCACCTCGTGAAGTATGGGAGTAAACTCTAAGTTGATTTTGACAGCACAAAATGTCAATAATTGCTGTATCATACTCTTTCTGCTCCCTGACACACTTAAAGTGTTATATCCAAACCTATATAAATCATATATATTATATCACGCAAACCAATAGCTTGTCAATCAATGCCTTTTCATTTTGTTATTTAGCACAATATTGTTAAGCCCTGAATAGTCAACTTGTAGTAAAGAGACAGTGTTTCGCTCTACATTTTGTAATAATATTATTTAAGTATACAGTTTATTGTTTAATCTGTTGTTGTGCATAGTTTACATATTTTCCACGCAAAATTAATTCATCATTCCTGCTTTTCTCCACCGGTCATTTATTGTGCACGCTTTTCATTTATTGCTATATGTTTATAGTGTTAAAGCTGTAGTTTAGTAATATAAACTACAGCTCAGTCTGACTAAAAGTCTGATTCAGTTTTTACTCTCTCTTTGAGTTTACATATTCTCTTTCAGCCAGTTGCCTATCGTTTCCCTTGAATCAGGTATATCATCGCAGTAGATACTCATTACCTCATGTACATTTGCCCCATTTGCCATTCTCCTGATGTCATCTGCACTGCTTCCGTAGCCACTGCTTCCCTGTGTTGCGATAATATACAGGTCTTTGCCGCTGAAATCCTCACTCTCTAAAAATGTCGCCACTGGCATCGGTACACTTCCCCACCAAAGCGGATATACAAGTATCACTCTGTCGTATCCGCTGACGTCTATCGGCTCGATTTCCGGACGTGCACCGGCACGAAGTTCCTTTCCGGCAGCTGATACCGTTTCGCTGTAGCTTGACGGATACTTCTCCCCTGTAAGAGTAATCGCCTTTACATCGCAGTCTATAGCGTCGTCTATCATATCCGCTATAAGCTGGTCACTGCCCATGAGTTGACCGTCCGCAATAAGAAGTGACGCTCCCGATACTGCGTCAACGTCGTCATCAAAGTCGGTATTGCCAAGTCGGGTGAAGTAGACAACAAGCGGTTTGCTGCCGCTCAGACTGACTTTCTCACCGCTTACTGCCTCTGTATAGTCTATTCTCACTTCCTTGAAATGGCGGTCAAGATATGGTACAAGTGCAAGTCCTACTGCCACGGACGCACCGCATCCTGCCGCGATAAGAACTGCCGCAAGCTTCTTTTTCTTCGTGAGAATGAACCCCTTCATGCCGCCGTGTAATACAGAAAGTGCAAGCACAGCCGTAGCAAGGTAAATATGCATATCAACACTGCCGAAATATGTGAACTTCGGCAGAAGTGTTCTTGATACTCCCATACTCGTCAGCATTAACGCAATTATCGAAATTGTCAGCAGAATAGTTGATATATTCGCGATAATACGTGCCGGCGACTTTCCTTTGAATTTGTATAGTACCGCTAACTGACGTCGCTTTATTATTATATGTGCTATGAGAAGTACAAAAAATACCGCACCCAATATCTCGTGTATGATATTTCCTGTGAAAACGTATATCATCTGTATAAGCAGTATCAGATACATCATTACGTCAATTGCTGTGCCTATATTCTTTTTTAGCTTTTTCTTTTCCATAAGTGCACCCCATTTCCTGATAAATATTATACCATATAAGCGAAGCGTTATGGTTGCGTATCTGCAAGGACATTAAGATAAATATAATGAATGCTTTTGCATTCATTATACCATATAAGCGAAGCGTTATGGTATAATCGTCCGATTGCAGGGAGCAGATTTCCTGATCTGCGTATCTGCAAGGACATTAAGATAAATATAATGAATGCTTTTGCATTCATTATACCATACATTATCGAACCTTGTAAAGAGTTAAAACTAAGACAGCACCGTCAGGACATACTCTTTGTCCGCGCCGCATACTATTCTGTAAAGAGGTGATATTTACGAAAGACTCAATTATTATAAAAAACAGTTTCAGTTCCGACAATAACGAGCTTCTGAAAAATGCTGTTACTCAAAAAATACAGATTCTTATCGACCATTACATCAGCCGCACCTACTCAGCAATGCAAAGTGAAAGAAGATGATAGCTATGCCGAATGTTGGTATTTACTGCCGCCTGTCTATCGAGGACAGAGACAAGTCACTCAACGACCCGAGTGCAAGTATTCAGAATCAAATGGCTATGCTCCGCGATTTCTGCCGTGAGCGGGAATGGGACATTTTCGATTTCTATGTCGATGACGGTTACAGCGGTGTTGACCCGAATCGTCCCGACTTCCGCCGCCTTATCAAAGACTGCGAGGACGGTAATATTGATATCGTCCTATGCAAAGACCAGTCACGCTTCTCACGCGATACTATTATAATAGAACAGTACATCAACGACCGCTTCCTCGAATGGGGCATACGCTTCATCGGTGTCGCTGACAACGCTGATACCGAGAGTGAAACATATTCAACTATGCGGCTTTTCACAAGTGCATATAACGAAATGTACGTCAAGGATATCTCAGCGAAAATCCGCCGTACCCTCGCTTATAAGCGTGAAAACGGTCAGTTTATCGGCTCGTTTGCACCGTACGGCTACCTCATTGACCCAACTGACAAGCATCATCTTATTGTTGACCCTCAAACTGCTCCGGTCATAAAAATGATATTCGATATGTACATAAACGGCGAAGGCTACCGCAGTATCGTCATGAAACTCAACAGTGACGGTGTCGTCAGTCCCACTGAGTACAAGCACCGCAGTGGTTCAAAGTACGTAAACTGCAATGCGGAAACAAGCTATTCACACGGCTTGTGGACTCAGTCTACTGTCTCACGAATACTCTCAAATGAAGTGTACACAGGTACTCTCGTACAGGGAAAGTCACACAGTATCAGCTACAAGAACAAGAAGCGTAAAAAAGTTGACCCTTCCGACTGGATACGCACTCCGAATGCTCACACGGCTATTATTGATAACGATACATGGATACGTTCTCAGGAACGTCTTAACAGTCATGCGCGTGTGGGAAAGCGTTCAGACGAACTCTCACCTCTGTCCGGCAAGGTCAGGTGTGCTGTATGCGGTCGTCCGATGAAAAGGAATGTCTACTATAACAAGGCAAGGACTATCAGGTACTACAATCTGCAATGTGCTTCGTACAAAACCGGCGCTATGAACTGCCCGAATACAAAAAGTATCAGCGGTATCACACTCGAAAATGCCGTTCTGACTGAACTGAATTCAATCATTCACCTTTACTGCCAGTTCGATAAAATCAGATTTAATGATATGTATGCTCTGAAAGTCCGTCAGCTTGAATCTGAACTTGCCATGCTCAGCGAAAGGCGCGTGACCGCGCAAAATCGCCTTCTGTGTATGTACAAGGACAAGCTCGACGGTACTATCTCCGATGAGGACTTCGCTTTATTCAGGCAGTCTCTCAGTGACGAGGAAAAGGTGATATCTGCAAAAGCTGACGATGTTTCACGGCAAATAACCGAGTATAAAAAATGTATCTGCAATGCAGGTATACAGCAGTCCGTACTTGACAGTTTCAGTCACTTCGATTCCCTCGACCGCTCTGTTTCAGATGAGTTTATCGACTTTATCGAAGTCGGGGAGTGCAGCGAAAAATGCGTGCGCGAGGTGCATATCCACTGGAAACTGTGAACTATGTTTTCGTTGACCCGGCACATGGCGGTTTCGACGGCGGATGTGTGTCTGCGGAAGGAGTCCCCGAAAAGGGTATCAACCTCAGTATACTCCTCAGACTCAGGGATATGCTTGAAATCTCCGGCTACGATGTTGAGGTAACACGCGACAGCGATGTCTCCATTCACGACAAAGGCATTGAGGGTATCTCCAAGCAGAAGAGTTCAGATATGGACAATCGACTCGCACTCTTTAACAAGTACGAAAACGCTGTCTGCATTTCTATCCATCAGAATCAGTTCACTGACCCTGTTTACCACGGTGCGCAGATGTTTTACTCCGCATCTAACAAGCACAGCGAAAGTCTCGCACGCAGTATCCAGTCGAGCTTTGCAGAGACGCTCCAACCCGAAAATAAACGTGAGATAAAGCTCTGCGGCAAGGAGCTTTTCCTATGCTATTACAGCAAAAATCCCACCGTCATGGTCGAGTGCGGATTTCTCTCAAATCCCGAGGAAGCCGCTCTGCTCAATACCGAGGAGTATCAGGAAAAAGTGGCACTGACCATTTTCGACGGCATCAACGATTACGTTAACGATAATTAAAAAAAAGCCTGAAAGCTTCATTCTAAGTGCACTTCCCTTAACGGAAAGGCAGTCTGCTTTCAGGCTTATTTTATTTGTCACAGTTCAATGAATGCTTTGTCCACCGTCTCGCACACGTCTGCAAAATATCCGCTGTTTCTGAGCGTTTCCGCACAGCTTTCAGCCTGCTCCCGACTTGTGAAAAGTCCGAATACAGCAGAGCCGCTTCCGGTCATTTTCGGGTTCAGTGCTCCGCATTCGCGCATATTCTTCTCGATATCGTCGACCTCTTCAAGCTTTATAGCCTGCTCGAAAAGATTGCCGAAATATTCATACGCTTTATCAGGTTCACTTTCAATAGCAGAAACAAGCCTTGATGTCTGCGGGTGGTCGGGCACTTCAAGTGCATCTATCAGCGAATACGCTTCCGCTGTCGAAACTCCTTCCCTGCCCTTTGCGATTACAAGTGTTCTGCCCGAAAAATCGGATATAGGCTCGATTTTTTCACCTATTCCCGATACGTATGCTGTACCGCCTGTAAGGAAGAAAGGTACGTCAGCACCAAGCTTTTCCGGTGACGAAAAAGTTCTGCCGGTAATTTTAGCAAGGCAGTACAGTACTGCCGCGGCATCGGTGCTTCCTCCGCCCATTCCTGCCTGCGATGGGATTCCCTTTTTAATATGTATACTGCATCCGCAGTCCATACCGTTTTCCTCAAAAAAACGTTTCGCCGCTTTGTACGCGATATTGCGCTCATCACACGGTATCGGGTCGGACTTCCCGAAAAATTCCGGAAGCTCACAGCTCACTTTTATTGCTCCGGTATCGTTTGTCTCTACCGTTACCTCGTCGTATAGTCCGACGGTCTGAAATACACTTTCAAGTGAATGATAGCCGTTTTCAAGTCTGCCGATAACATCGAGGGCAAGGTTTATCTTAGCCGCTGTTTTTACCTTCATTTCTGTTCCTCCCTGAGCTTGTTCAGGAACTTCTCTATCCTGCTCATCGCCTCCATGAGGTGCTTGAGCGAGTAAGCATACGATATTCGCATATAGCCTTCGCCGGACTCTCCGAATGCACTTCCCGGGACTGCCGCTACCTTGTTCTCGTAAAGCAGTCTCTCGCAGAATTCCTCACTCGTAAGACCGGTACTCTTTATGCATGGGAACACGTAAAATGCGCCCTCGGGGTCAAAACAGGTAAGCCCGAGACGGTTGAACTCCTTCACAAGATAACGGCGGCGGATATTATACTCGTCCACCATTTTCGCTACCTCGGTGTCGCACGATGTAAGTGCCTCAACTGCCGCATTCTGACTTATGTACGGACTGCACATTATGCCGTACTGATGTATCTTTGCTATCTGCGATATTATCGGTTCAGGAGCCGCTACATAGCCGAGTCTCCAGCCGGTCATTGCGTAAGCCTTTGAAAAGCCGTTTACGTATATCGTTCTCTCGCGCATACCTTCAAGCTCGATGATAGAAAAGTGCTTTCTGCCATAGGTCAGCTCGGAGTATATCTCGTCAGTCAGCACCATTATATTTGTACCGCGCAGAAACTCTGCAATAGGTTCGAGGTCTTCGCGGGTCATTATGGCTCCGGTAGGATTGTTCGGGAACGGCAGTATTATCATCTTTGTGCGCTCTGTGACCTTGTCCCTGAAGTCTTCAACTGTGAGCTTGAAGTTATTCTCTATCCTCGTAGGAACAGGTACAGCAACTCCGCCCATAAGCTCTACAAGCGGTGCATAACACACGAAACACGGCTCTACTACAAGTACCTCGTCACCGGGGTCAAGCAGTCCTCTTACCGCGAGGTCTATCGCTTCTGAACCGCCGACCGTCACGATTATCTCACTGTTGTCGTCGTATTCAACTCCGTGCTTCTTTTTGATTCGCTCCGAAATAGCCGTTCTGAGCGGCTGTACTCCCTTGTTAGGACCGTATATGATGTGCTTGCGTTCGAGTACCTGTATTGCCGCTTTGCGTATCACCCACGGTGTCGAGAAGTCAGGTTCGCCTACTCCGAGAGATATTACTCCCTCCATTGTTCCGGCTATGTCAAAAAACTTTCGTATGCCGGACGGCTTCATATTCTTTATCTTGCTTGAAAGGACCTTATCGTAATCTATCACGTTTAACAGAGTCCCCTTTCATCCGGCTCTTCTCCGTCGATGAAGATGCCTTTTTCTTTGTATTTCTTAAGGATAAAATGTGTTGATGTCGAAAGGATACCGTCGATAGTTGCCAGTCTTTCGGAAACGAAAAATGCAACGTCCTTGAGGTTGTTTCCCTTTACCTCGACTGCAAGGTCGTATGCACCTGATGACATGAGGCTAACGCTCTCGACCTCGTCGTACATCATGATAGTCTTTGCGATATCGTCAAATCCGCAGTCGCGCTGAGGTGTTACCTTCAGCTCGATAGTCGCATGGACTGTTGACTTGTCGTATTTATCATCGTCAAGGATAACGCTGTATCCGCGGATAACTCCCTCGTCCTCGAGTTTCTTTATCCATGACTCTGCCTCCGCAGGTGATATTCCAAGCATTTCGCCTAATGCAGTATTTGAAATGCGCGCATTCTGCTGTAATATTTTTATGAGTTCATTTTTCATATTATCGTTCCTTTCAATCAATATTTATAAACTGCGGCTTACGCTGTCTGAAGTAAGCAAGGTACCTGAATCCGGCGGCTTTCGCCAACTCGGCACCGTCCGCGACATTTGCACCTATATCATTGACCGTATGCGAATCAGACCCTACTGATACTATCTCTCCGCCAAGTTCACGGTACATCTTCACGTATTTAAGGTCCGGAAATGTTGCTCCGAAGCCTTGTCTTATTCCGGAAGTATTTATCTCTATGCCTTTGCCGTTCTGAATGAGCAGTTTAAAGCTTTCAGCTATGATACCGTCAAAGCGGCTTATGTCGATGTCTATCCCTGCTTTGCATTTGAGGTAGCGCATGAAATAGGTCAGATGTGCGAGAACATCGAATTTTCCCCATTTGCACAGCTTGTAAATCTCAGCAAAGTACCTCTCGGCAAGTCCGTATATACCTTCAAGAGTGTACTCGCTGTAGTCGATGAAGCAGAAATCCTCCGTCTTAGGAAGCTGATGCATTGAGCCGAGTACAAAATCGAGTCTGCTGTCGCTGACCACTCTTTCGGCGACTTCATAATCGTGAGTTGCCTGTCCAAGCTCGGTACCGCATATCAGCTCGATTTTTCCGGCATACTCCTCTTTCAGCTTTGTGACCGCTGAAACTGAGTTTTCAAAGTCTTTGCCAAAGTCAAAATACTGATACGTCGTCTCGTCGGGATAGTGCTCCTCAGAGTACCACCTGTTGCACTCGCAGTGGTCGGTTATAGCGTAGGCGGCAAGTCCGAGACTGCACGCTCGCTTTATGCATTCGTTTATGTCAGCTTCTGAATCAACCGAAAACTGAGTATGCGTATGACAGTCGATAAGGTTCATATCTTCACCTCTTGAAATCAATGTATTCTATAATTATATCACATTGGAGCAAGTTTTTCCACTGTTTTTAATAAAATTTCCAGTTAAAAAATAAAATTATATTATATGCTTTATTTTTTCATAATAGTATGTTATAATATTGTCATACAAATATTTTTCTACCCCATATTTAAACGGAGGTCATTTTTTATGAGAGCAGTTGTAACTGTTATTGGTAAAGACACTGTAGGTATCCTTCACAAAGTCAGCGGTATCTGCGCTGAATACAACGTGAACGTTATCGAGGTAACTCAGAGCGTTTTACAGGATATGTTCGCTATGATAATGCTCGTTGATATTTCCGCTATCAACGCTGACTTCGCTAAACTCGTTGACAGCATGGATACTCTCGGCAAAGAACTCGGTCTTTCTATACATACGATGCATGAGGATATCTTCAACTCTATGCACAGCGTCTGATGCTGAAACCTTAATGAAAGGATAATTCAAATGCTTAACGTTTATAATATACTCGAGACTATCCGCATGATTCAGGACGAATGTCTCGATATCAGAACTATCACTATGGGTATCTCCCTCCTTGACTGCATTGATACAGACATCGACAAAGCCTGTGAAAAGGTATACAACAAGATAGTTTCAAAAGCCGGCAAACTCGTTGAGACCGGTCAGCAGATAGAAAAGGAGTACGGTATCCCGATAGTCAACAAGAGAATCTCTGTTACTCCTATAGCTATGCTCGCTGCTGCGTGCCCGAACGATAATCCGGTTAAATTTGCAAAGGCTCTTCAGCGTGCCGCTGATACCTGCGGAGTCAACTTCATAGGCGGATATTCCGCTCTCGTACATAAGGGATTCTCAGCAGGCGATGAGGCTCTTATACGCTCTATCCCCGAGGCTCTCGATATTACTCAGAATATCTGCTCGTCAGTAAATATCGGCTCTACAAAGTCAGGCATAAATATGGACGCTGTAAAACTCATGGGTCAGATCGTAAAGCAGACCGCTGAACGTACTGCCGACCGCGACTGTATCGGTGCCGCTAAGCTCGTTGTCTTCTGCAACGCTGTTGAGGATAACCCCTTCATGGCAGGTGCTTTTCACGGTGTAGGTGAGCCTGACTGCGAGATTCACGTTGGTGTATCGGGTCCCGGAGTTGTCCGCGCCGCCCTCACAAAGTACCCTGACGCTTCTATTAATGAAATTGCCGACATCATCAAAAAGACCGCTTTCAAGATAACTCGTATGGGTCAGCTTGTCGGTGCAAGAGCTTCTGAACTTCTCGGCGTTCCTTTCGGTATCGTTGACCTCTCTCTTGCTCCTACTCCGGCTGTTGGCGACAGTGTCGCTCATATTCTTGAGGAAATGGGTCTTGAAATGTGCGGTACCCACGGTACTACAGCCTGCCTCGCTATGCTCAACGACGCTGTTAAAAAAGGCGGTGTTATGGCTTCTTCGACCGTCGGCGGTCTCTCAGGTGCTTTCATTCCTGTCTCAGAAGATGCCGGCATGATAGACGCGGCTGTTGACGGTGTACTCACTCTCGAAAAGCTCGAAGCTATGACCGCTGTATGCTCTGTTGGTCTCGATATGATAGTTGTTCCCGGCGATATCTCTCCCGAAACTATTTCCGCTATCATCGCTGATGAAGCGGCTATCGGTATGGTTAACACCAAAACTACAGCAGTACGTCTCATTCCCGCTATCGGCAAAAAAGAGGGCGATACCCTCGAATTCGGCGGACTCCTCGGAAGCGGTCCGGTAATGCCTGTCAAGGAAAAGTCTGCGGCTAAATTCATCAACCGCGGCGGTCGAATCCCCGCTCCCATGCACAGTCTCAAAAACTAAAATAGTAAGCGGCTATCGGAATCGTCCGGTAGCCGTGTTTGTATAAGGAGAAATTATGGATATCATCACAGCAAAAGCCTCCGACCTCGAAATTGTAAAAAGTATCAGTCACTCGACCATTAACGCAGTCTATCCTCATTACTACCCCGCCGGTGCTGTTGACTTTTTCCTCGCCCATCACAGCGGTGAAAAAATCCTCCGCGATATCGAAGCAGGACTTGTTTACTTAGCTGTCGCGGACGAAAAAGCTGTCGGTACTGTAACTGTTTCCGGCGACGAGATAAACCGTCTGTTTGTACTGCCGGAATCTCAGGGACACGGCTTTGGTGTCTCACTGCTGAGATTTGCCGAAAACATGGTCGCTGAGCACTTCGGTACTGCACGTCTCGATTCCTCGCTTCCGGCTAAAACTCTCTACGCGAAAATGGGGTACATGGTGATAAAGTCCGACCGGATAAAAACCGATAACGGCGACTATCTCTGCTACGACACTATGATTAAAAGGGTAACTAAAAATGCAGATTGATAAAATCCCCGAGCTGTTCGGTATCGCCGGAAAAACTGACGTTTCCCCGCTCGGAAGCGGTCACATCAACCGCACCTTTCTCGTCACCGCCTCCGACGGCTGCCGCTATGTTTTGCAGTCGCTGAGCAGCATTTTCACTTTGCCGGAAAAAGTGATGCGGAATATCGCCTCAGTTGAAACGGCTTTTGCTGAATGTGCAGACCTGAAAGTCCCGCATTTTCTGAGCTGCGGTGATAAGAATTATATTAGTATAAATGGCGATATATGGCGAATGTACCACTATTCCGACTGCCGCAGCGACCCCGATTTCCGCTCTGCCGGATTCGCTTATGGAACTTTTATCCGCGTTATGAGCAAGTCAGGATTCGTTCCCGAGACAGTTATAGACGGCTACCACTGCTTCAACACCTACCTCGCTAAACTGCGTGAAGTCTGTCCAGCCGATACAATCACGCTGTACACTGAAATGATTCCTGAAACATTCAGTGACGATATACCTGTCAGGGTCATTCACGGTGACGCTAAGCTCGACAATGTCATTGTCGGCTCACCTTGTACGGTCATTGACCTCGATACGGTCATGTCAGGATATGCCGCAATCGACTACGGCGACCTCATTCGCTCAGTCTGCACAAACAATATCGACATTACTGCGATTCACGATATAACAGAAGGATTCGCAGAGGGTCTCGCAGGACTGCTTTCCCCTGTCGAGGTAACGTCCCTTTTCGACGGCATTATAATGGTGACCTGCGAACTCGCGATTCGCTATCTCACTGACTTTTACAGCAGTGAACGATACTTTCGGAATAAGTCGCGTGAGCAGTGTCTCTTGCGCAGCAACGAACTGCTCCGGCAGCTTGACGAGTTCAAATCTCACGAAAACCAGATAAGAAGCATTATCGTATCTTCATTCGCCAATGCATAAAAAACGCAGTTCAAGGTTTCCCCTGAACTGCGTTTCATTTTTTACTTTATAAGTCCGATGCCCCAGATAGTGAAGTTGCCTGATGCTGAAATTGATACATCAAGGTCTCCTGATTCCGTCTGGAAGTATCCGAGCTCTGCGTCCGGACCGCCCCATGTATACTGCTTGACGCCGTTGACCTTTGTGGTCTTGCCGTTTACTGTTACATTGATGCTGCCCATGTCTTTACTGTTTGCCTTGAATACGATTATGAGTCCCTTGCCCTTTGCCTTGAATGTCATCGGAGCTCCGCCGCTTGACGTGTAACCGTAAGGAAGTGAGCTGTATCCGCTGCCTGCCTTGAATGAACCTGCGTTGAAGTTTTGCAGGTCGGTCTGCGGATTCGCATTGATGCAGGTGCTGTACTCTGAACCGTATACCGACTTGTTCGGTATCTCATAAGAATCTGAACGATTCTCAGTCTTCATTGCCTGACGTACATAGTATGACATTACGTCTGCCATGAGCTGACCGCCCTTTGCGTGGGGGTGATACTCGTCTGAGAAGTAGTCTTCCTTCTTGAGGAATCCGCTGCTGAATGCCTTGCTGAGTGCGTTATTCATACTGATTACGGGAACGTCGAAGCACTTGCCTATCTTCTCCATCTGCTCCTGACTTGAATATCCGCCCTTAGAACTTGTGATAAGAACGATTACAGCCGGTTCGTTAGGAAGTGAGAGGAACTTCTTTACAAGGCTCTCGAACGACTTCTTGTACATCTCGCCCTCGTGGTCATTAACTGAGAACTCGATTACGATTATATCAGGATTCTGACTTACGATGTCCTTTTCACTGCGGACAAGTCCGACTACTGATGAAGTACCCGAAAGACCTGCATTTACTTCCTTGAATGTGCCCTTTGCAAAGTTGTTCTTGATAAACTCTGTAAACGGTCTGCTGTAATTCTTGCCCTCGGTGATTGAACCGCCGAGATATGCAAGTGTGAGCTTTCCGCCTGCCTCTGCTGATTCAAGCTTGTTTGCGAGACGGTATGTATTACCCATGTTGCAGATACCGCTCTGATAGAAATTGATGTACTGCTGTGATGCAGTCTCCTTGTAGTCGTCCCAAGGGTTATCAGGCTTGGGCGGTATCGGGAATGAAGTTATCTTGCCCATAACAAATTCATAGATGAGTACGAGGTCGTTTACCTCGACCTTGCCGTTGCCGTCAGCGTCTGCCGCCTTTGAAGCCGCCGCATTATTGAGCTGACCTGTGAGAAGCTGTCTTGCAATCGTAACGTCGAATACGGAGATACGTCCATCGTAGTCAACATCTCCGCGTGAGAGTCTCTTTGAACCGCCTGCGCCATTGAATGTTGAACCTGCTGATGCTCCGTAAACGTCATCAACGTAGAAATCGTTGGTACTGTCAGGAGTTTCAACGTATATCTGCATATCTGTTGCGCCTGCCGGAAGCTTATAATTTGTGTTAGTAAGCTGTACCCATGCACCCTTTATAGTTTCTGCCTCAGCGATACCATCATACTTTGTCTCGCCGGAAGAGTCCTTATACTGCAATTTCAGGTAGAATGTATCGGAAGCGCTTCCGCTGTCGAACATTACATTTGCACTGAAACTGTATGCCTTGCCAGCTTCAAAGTCGCTGCCGAGCTCTCTGCTCGCACCGTTCCATGCAGATGTTCTGCCGGATACATAGATAGAGCCGCTGCCCTCGTAAGCGGTGTTTGATGCTGCGACCTTTGCTGCACCTCTGCCAGTCCAGTCGCCGGCTCCGCTCTCGAATGTATCGTGGAAATACACCTTTTTCTCACCGGGATCTACTACCGGCGGGTCGTCATTTCCATTGCCTGAGAAGTTGTCTTCGATAATGCTTTTGAACTCTGTACTGAGTGCAGAGTCTCTGAGTTTGCAGGTACTGCGGTCGTAGTGTCCGCCGACAGGAGTGTCCCAAAGAACCGGGCAAAGCTCACGCTCGCAAGCCTCACGGCATACTGTTGAAAGGTACTTGCGTACCGATTCGGGGTCTTTGTTCTTCGTAGGACAGCCATATTCACCGATGATTACCGGTACTCCCTTGTCGTAGAATGTAGACTTTACGAGGTCGAGATTCTTCTCAAGCTCTTTCACGTCAGAAGCTGTTCCCCATGAATACTGTGATTTTCCCCAGTCAGCGTCCTCTTCAAGGATAGCAAATGTTGAGGGGATATAGTAATGTACCGAGACTGCAAGTCTGTTTACCGGGTCATACGGTATCTCAAAGAGCGGGTCACAGGTGAGGTTGAGGTCGGTGTTGTATCCGGAAATAAGAAGGTGACGGAAAGAGTTGTTCGAGCCGGTCGCTCTTACGGTGTCTATAAACGTCTTATTTACCATGTTTACCAGCGCATACGACTTCTTCTTATCGCCGGCATTGCTCCACTGATTCCATAAATCGTTCCAGCCGAGTTCCTCATTCTGAGCCTCGAACATGAGGTGGTCGCCGTAGTCCTTGAAGTTTTCGCCTATCTGCTCCCACATTGTCTCAAAGCGCCTGATGCACTCGTCCTCATTTTTAGGGAGGTCGTTCATCCAGCCGTTGTCCCAATGGATATTTACGATAGCGTACATTCCGGTATCAAGTGTCCAGTCGACTATCTGAGTAACTCTCTTCATGTACTCGCTGTCGATAGTGTAGGTACCGTCGTTCTTCATTCGGTTAGACCACGCTACAGGTATTCTCAGTACGCCGAAGCCTTCATCAGCATAACCCTGTATCATTTCCTTTGTTATCTCAGGGCTGCCCCATGCGGTCTCGTACGCCTTGACTGAGCCGTCAGTACTTGTAGCTATCCAGTCGCCGGCAGATTCAAGGGTGTTTCCGAGGTTGATGCCTATACCCATGTCCTCTACAAGTTCGATAGTAGAGATATTCCGCATTTCACCGCTGTCTTTTGCAGAGGCAGGAAGTACGGAAGGTGCTGAGTAAGTGAGAAGCATCACCGCAGAAACCGCGGCTGAAAGAGGTTTTGTTAACTTCATCAATATCAACTCCTTAATGTTTTTTCTGATAATGCAGGATTTCCTTAACGAAAAATCGCCCACATTGCCTCATGTTAATTATACACATTCCAGCCCTAACATTCAACCCCAAATTTAGTAAACACGGTGGATAAAATGAACATTTTGCAATTTTATTCACAGATATTACATTATGGAAAAAGCCGCACGGTGTGTACCATGCGGCTTCATGCTTATTCTTCTGTGTCGTTATTTTCTGAATCTGTCGCCGGAGATTCGGGAATTTCTTCCATGAACTCGTTCTCGTCCGAAAAAGTATCAGCTGTTCCGGACTCGTCTGCGGGAATATCGTCCGTAACTGCTTCTGCACTCTCTTCGGGTGCGCTTACCGCTCTTCCGCCGAGGAATCCTGAAAGTATACCCCTTATGTCTACACCGGTCGCTTCTGAAAGTCCGTCTGTGACCTTTGTGGTCGAGCTGATTATGTCGCCTACCATTCTGCTTGAATTGCCGTCGCCGTACATTGTGATGCGGTCAACATTTTCAAGAGGAGCTGCGGCATTCTTTACTACCTCAGGCAGTGCCTTGAAGTACATTTCAAGTACGGCAGCTTCGCCGTATTTCTTCATAGCCTCAGCTTTTGCATTGATACCCTCAGCCTCAGCAAGTCCCTTAGCACGGATAGCGTCCGCCTCAGCCTTACCTACAGCCGCGATACCTTCTGCCTCCTGCATACGTGCAAACTTTGCAGCCTCTGCCTCTGCCTTCTGTGCCTCAGCCTCCTGCTCACGCTGGAAACGGTCTGCCTCGGCTTCCTTCTTGAGCTGATAGAGCTTCGCATCAGCTTCCTGCTGTGCCTTGTAGCGTTCAGCCTCAGCCTTTTTCTTGATTTCAGCGTCGAGAGCCTTTTCCTTTACCTCAGCTTCCTTAGCCTTGAGTTCAACGTCCTTTTCAGACGCTGCGATATTTGCGTTAGCCTTTGATACCTCGATAGTCTTACGCTGCTCTTCCTTCTGTATCTCGTACGCTGCATCAGCTATAGCAAGCTGTGTATCAGCTTCCTTTTTGAGTTCAGCCTGACGTATCGCAAGCTCGTTGTTCTTCTGAGC
This sequence comes from Ruminococcus flavefaciens, assembly GCA_902792235.1. GTDB lineage: Bacteria > Bacillota > Clostridia > Oscillospirales > Ruminococcaceae > Ruminococcus > Ruminococcus flavefaciens_AE. Next base: position 11,166 of record CADAYP010000002.1, on the reverse strand, counting down.
TATCTCAGTTTCTGCGAGTACCTTTGCGTCGTTTGCTTCCTTCTTAGCCTGTGCCTTTGCGATCTCTATTTCTTTTTCGGACTCAGCTCTCGCAATTGCTGCTTTCTTCTGTATTTTCGTTGTGTTGTCGATACCGAGATTCTCAATAAGATTCTGGTCATCGGTGAAGTTCTGAACGTTGAACGATACTATTTCAAGTCCCATTCTGTTGAGGTCGGGAGCAGCGTTCTCCTGTACCTTCTCGGCGAATGCCTTACGGTCGTTGACCATTGCTTCGAGAGTCATCTGTCCGACGATCTCACGCATATTGCCTTCGAGAACTTCTCTTGCAACCTTTGCAACGTATGTAGTCTCTTTGTTGAGGAAGTTTTCAGCACCAAGCTTGATGAGCTGCGGGTCACTGCTTACCTTGACGTTTACGTTCGCGTCAACATTTATATTGATGTAATCGGCTGTAGGTACTGCACTCGACGTCTTTACGTCTACAGCGATGAGCTGCAATTTGAGCTTATCCACACGTTCAAAGAACGGGATACGGATACTTGCCTTGCCGATTATTATCTTCCTTCTGAGTCCGGAGATGATGTAGGCGGTATCCGGCGGAGCTTTTATATAGCCCATAGCGAGTATGATTATCAGAAAAATAACTGCTGCTGTGATCAGAATAGCGGGGATCACCGGAAAATCCTGTAACATAATTTACCTCCTTTAAAGTATATGTACAGATGTGTGTGTGACGTACACTGTCCGTGTACATGATGTATTATACCCTGAGTTTCATTTTTTGTCAATATACCCCTAAACAAAATCATATATACGTGTATTTGACAGCAAATCATCTTCGATATGGTTCACAGACCTTTTTAGAGGTTCATTTGAACCTATACTACATAATCGCACCATTTTTTGTCCCTGTAAGATAATATTTTCAATATATGTCATATAATTTTTGCTATGTAATTATTCCGACAAAATATGCGCCGCCACTGTGGTATAATTGCTTTTATCAGATTATTATTCTACCGGAGCGTGATAAATCATATGAAAAAGGTCAGAAATTTTTTGCAGATACCCACTGTCAGAACTTCCGCGGCACTGTTGCTGTCGTTTGCCGGAGGATTTATTTTCTCCGATTCCGCAGTAGCCGGAGTCGCCTCATTCGCCGATATATCCCTCGCCGGAGCACTTAGTCTGCCTTTTTCATCGGCAGTTCTCATCGGTGCACTCATTCACGGTCTGACCGCTGATTCCGTCGGGAAGGGAATCGTCAAGCTGACCGCAATGACCTTCCTGATAATCGTAAAACTCTTCACGGGAACTAAAATATCCCCGATTTATCGCGGTTTAACTACAACTGCCGCTGTCCTTTTCTCCGGAGCGGCTATATCCGCACTCATAGGTGAACTGCCGCAAAAAATCCTGTTTTACGCCTTTTATGCCCTCTTAGCCGGTTTCACTGCCTTCAGCGGTACTGAGCTGCTCAAAAGCTGCTCAGAAGAACGTGTTATATCTTTTCGCGGTAAAAACGGTGTCTATTATGCCGTAATCTATATAGTTTACATAGCCTCACTCTTTTCGTTTCAACTTCCCGCAATCAACGTCGGTTTCGTAATCGGAGGCGCAGTCACTCTTCTCGCCGCTTATAATTACGGCTGCTTGGGCGGAATTGCACTCGGCGGTCTCACTGCTTTTGCTGCGTACCTTGTCTCAGCCAAAGCCGGAATGAGTTCAGCTGTACTGCCGGCTGCGGGTCTTTTTACCGGAACTCTGAAAAAACGCAGTATACCGCTTAGTGCCGCTGTTTTCTCCATGATTTGCTACGCTATGAGCGTTCTGACCGCATCGGCGCGTGACGGTATAGACATTACGCTGAGTGTCGTTTGTACCGCCGGAATATTCATAATTGCCGCACCTAACTGGTCGGATAAGTGGCTCGACACTTCTGCCGATTTCTCCCCTCTTCCCGAATACAACCGATTGAAAATGAACTTCCTTTCCTCGGTCATCGACACTGTTCGTACAGACGCAGGAAGAATTTCTGCTGCACTGTGGGAGTCGGAAAAGCGTACACCGTCTGCTGCCGGTTCTGTATGCGGAAAGTGTGCACGTAACGTTGTCTGTGAGCGTGCCGACTTTGAAGCCTCAGACGAGCTTATCCCCGATATTCCGGAAAGATGTGTGAAAAAATCGGAGCTGTCCCAAGAATTTCAGCACCGCCTTATCGAACAGACTGCCGCTCAGCTTATGAAGCTGCGCTGCTCTAAAGAAAGAAAACTCCTGAACGAACAACTCATGCTTACTGCCGAGATACTGCGCGATTCCGTTCAGACCCGAAACATTCGTCAGTCGCCGGAAATGAGCCTGAAAATCACGTCTCTTCTGCAATCTCACGATATCACTTCCGACTGCGTTTACGCGTATTACAACTCAGCTAACAGACTTATTGCGGAGATTTATTTCGGCAGCGGCAAAATACCCGCAAATTCTTCCCGCGTCTGCGACATCGTTTCCGACGAATTAGGTATCAGTCTCCGCGAAGCTTCTTCCGCTGCCGCTTCTGACGATTACCGTATAAGTCTTTATGAACCGCCTGAATACAGCATAGAGGTCTATTCCGCCGCTGTTTGTGCAAACGGTTCAGAAGTCAGTGGCGACAGTACAGTTCTGTTTACTGACAGCGAGGGTATCTCTTATGCGGCACTCTCCGACGGTATGGGAACAGGAAAAAGTGCGGCTGTGGATTCTCACATGGTCATAGGTCTGTTCAGACGGCTTATCAGCGGCGGTATGGAGTGTACATCTGCTGTTAAGCTCATAAATTCAGTAATGGTAAGCAAATCGCGTGAAGAGTCTTTCGCAACGTTTGATGCAGTCAGATTCGACCCCGACACCGCTTCGCTGACTTCCGTCAAGTCCGGTGCTGCCGCTACTCTCATAAGGCAGAACAACAGCGTTATCAAGGTTTCTGCACCTACCTTCCCTATCGGTATAAACGAATCAGCGGAAGTGTCAACCTGCGATTTTCAACTTAGTGACAACGACATCGTTATCATGTTCTCAGACGGTATTTGTGAAAATGAATATCTGTTCATAAAGGAACTCCTTCTCAGCAGTGATAATATAGAGGATATTGTCAGGGAAACTGCAGTAAAAGCTTCAACTTTCGCGCATTCTCCCCATAATGATGACGTAACTGTTATCGGGATAAAAATAATAAATAATTCATGAATCGTATATATAAATTTGATAGAGCTATACGTCGTGTGTGCACATTAACAACGTTTTAGTTGAAATTCATTTGTCTCATGTGTCAAATTGCACAGAAGAAACCGTACAAATTTATCGTATTAACTGAATTTTTGTGCAGATTCGCAAAAATGCTTGAATAATTATACCATTTCTGATAAAATGTATATAGCAAAGGAGGCTGAATTATGTCTGTTAATACTACTAATAATAATCCTAACGATTTTCCGCTCTATCTTTTTTATCAGGGAAAAAATTACGAAGCTTGGAAATTTTTCGGCGTACATTCTCACAAGAAAGGCAGAGGCAAGGTTTTTACCTTCCGTGTTTGGGCTCCTAATGCTGTGAGCATTTCAGTTGTAGGCGACTTTAACGGGTGGGACAGGTCCCGCAACCCGATGTACCTTATTGCTGATGGCGTTTGGGAAGCTCAGATATCTAAGCTCGGTCAGTTCGACACCTATAAGTACAGCATCGAAACCAAAGACGGTCAGATCATGAACAAGGCTGACCCATACGCTCACCATTTCGAGACCCGTCCCGGTACTGCTTCCAAAATTTATGAGAGCAGCTATGAATGGAACGATAAGGAATGGTACAAGAAAAAGGCTTCAAACAGCATTTATAAAAGTCCTGTAAATATTTACGAGGTACATTTCAGTTCATGGAAAAATTACGGCAACGACGTCTTTATGGATTACAAGACTTTCGCTAAGGAAATGATCCCTTATCTCAAAAAAATGTCTTACACCCATATCGAATTCATGCCGCTTACTGAATTCCCATACGACGGCTCATGGGGCTATCAGGTAACCGGATATTTCGCTCCGACTTCACGCTACGGAACTCCTGACGACTTCCGCAGTATGATAGACTCCTTCCATGCTGCCGGTATAGGTGTTATCCTCGACTGGGTGCCTGCGCACTTTCCAAAAGATGCGGCAGGTCTTTACGAGTTTGACGGCACTTGCTGCTACGAATATACTGACGAACGCAAAAAGGAACACAAGGCATGGGGTACACGTGTCTTCGACTACGGCAAGGCTGAGGTTTGCTCGTTCCTCATTTCAAGCGCGAATTACTGGTTCGATGAGTTCCACGTTGACGGTCTCCGCGTTGACGCTGTTGCTTCAATGCTTTACCTCGACTATGACCGCCGCGACGGTGAATGGGCTGCCAATATCAACGGCGGCAACGAAAACCTCGAAGCTGTCGCTTTCCTGAAACGTCTAAATGAGGCTGTTTTCTCAAAACACCCCGATGCTCTCATGATCGCGGAAGAATCTACCGCATGGCCGCTCGTTACCAAGCCTACCGACATCGGCGGTCTCGGCTTCAACTTCAAATGGAATATGGGCTGGATGAACGATATGCTCAGCTATATGAGCCTCGACCCGATCTATCGCTCGTTCAACCACGACAAAATCACTTTCTCTTTCTTCTACGCTTTCTCCGAGAACTATATCCTTCCTATCTCTCACGATGAGGTAGTATACGGTAAGTGCTCGATGATCAATAAAATGCCCGGCGAGTATGACCAGAAATTCGCTTCATATCGCGCTTTTCTTGCGTATATGATGGCTCACCCGGGTAAAAAGCTGCTCTTCATGGGACAGGAATTCGGTCAGATGAAAGAGTGGGACTATCAGGGTCAGCTCGACTGGGATCTCCTCGACTTTGAAAGCCACAGCAACCTGCTGAAATTCAACGAGAAACTCAATAAATTCTACGTTGAGAATCCCCCTCTCTGGCAGAATGACGACTCATGGGGCGGTTTCAGCTGGATTTCCAACGACGACTACAAACAGAGCGTTATCGCGTTCAGACGTATCGACGATAACGGCGAAGAAATAATCGCTATCTGCAACTTCGTCCCTGTTGAACGCCATGATTACCGTATCGGTGTTCCTAAGAAGGCTACTTATAAGGTGCTCTTCAATTCGGATTCGACTGAGTTCGGCGGAAGCGGCGTTTCTGCAAAGTCGTATAAGTCGGAAGAAGTCGCTATGCACGGCTTCGATGACAGTATCTCGCTTACTCTCGCTCCCCTTTCAGTTATGTACCTGAAGGCTGCTAAGCCGAGAAAGGCTGGAACTAAGTCTGCTTCTTCAAAAGAAGCTCCCAAAAAAACTAAAACTCCGGTAAGACGTAAAAAAGCCTCGTCGGAGACCAAATAAACTTTATAGGCATATCACAGGAGGAATATTATGTACACTAAGAAAAAAGTCGTAGCTATGCTCCTTGCAGGCGGTCAGGGCAGCAGACTTTATGCTCTTACTAAAAATGTTGCTAAACCAGCTGTTCCATATGGCGGTAAGTACCGTCTTATAGATTTCCCGCTGTCAAACTGCACTAACTCCGGTATAGATACTGTCGGCGTTCTTACTCAGTATCAGCCGCTCGTGCTCAACGAGTATATCGGAAACGGTCAGCCGTGGGACCTCGATAAGATGAACGGCGGAGTTCACGTTCTCCCACCTTATGAAACTCAGGCTGGCGCTTCATGGTACGAGGGTACAGCTAATGCTATCTATCAGAATATGCGCTTCATCGAAAGATATGACCCCGAGTACGTCGTTGTGCTCGGAGGCGACCATATCTACAAGATGGACTACTCTAAAATGGTCGACTTCCACATCGCTAACGATGCCGACTGCACTATCTCTGTTATCGACGTTCCGCTCGCTGAAGCTTCACGCTTCGGTATCATGATCTGCGATGAGAGAAATCAGGTAACCGACTTCGTTGAAAAACCCAAGGAGCCTAAGTCAACCCTCGCTTCAATGGGTATCTACGTTTTCAGCTGGGATAAACTCAAAAAATACCTCATCGAAAACGAAGAGGACGCTAACACTAAACGCGAGCGCGGCGAGGCATGGTCCAAGGACTTCGGCAAGGATATCATTACCTCTATGCTCCGCGACAGACAGCGCCTGTTCGCTTACGAGTTTGAAGGCTACTGGAAAGACGTTGGAACCCTCGATTCCCTTTGGGAAGCTAATATGGACCTTCTCAGCCCCAACGTCCCTCTCGACCTCTACGACCCTAACTGGAAGATCTATTCACGCAGCAGCTATATGCCGCCGCAGTATATCGGCGATAACGCAAATATCGAAAACTCTATGATTGCTGAAGGCAGCTCCGTTGACGGTTCTGTTGACTTCTCTATCCTCTTCGCCGGTGTTACTGTCGAGGAAGGCGCTACCGTAAATTACAGCATTGTTATGCCCGGTACAGTTATCAAGTCAGGCGCAGTTATCGAGTATGCTATCATCGGCAGCGACTGCGTCATCGAAAGCAACGCTCATATAGGCAAGAGTCCTGAGCAGGTAGAAAATAAGGACAACTGGGGTATCGCAGTTGTCGGACATAACGTTACAGTCTCCGAGGGTAAATCTGTTGAACCTAAACAGATCGTCGGAGAGAATATCTGATCGGAGGAATCATAATGAGCAGTGTTAATTATAATGTATTGGGTCTGATTTTCGCAAGTATGCACGACTCCTATGTCAGCGAGCTTACGAAGCAGAGAACTATGGGTTCTATCCCTTTCGGAGGAAGATATCGCCTTATCGACTTCCCCCTCTCAAATTTCGTTAATTCCGGCGTTTCTGAGGTCGGTGTAATAACAAAGTCTAACTACGGTTCGCTCCTCGACCACCTCGGTTCAGGACGTGACTGGGACCTCTCACGTAAAAAGGGCGGTCTCCACCTTCTCCCGCCTTACAGCCAGACCGGAGGCATCTACAAGGGCAGACTCGATGCCCTCGCAGGTATTTGGGGATTCGTTGAACACTCCAACGCAAAGTACGTTATCCTCTCTAACTGCGATGTTGTAGCTACTATCGACTTCAACCCTGTCCTCAAACAGCATAAGGAGACAGAGGCTGATATCACCCTTATCTACAGCAAGGGTATCTACGACAGCACAAAAAATAACTGCGCTACTATTCTCGAATTCAAGGAGGATAATTCCCTCGGCGGGGTTCTCGTTGACCCCGATATCTCCGGCGAATGCAATCAGTGGCTCGATATGATGATAGTCAGCAAGGATTTCCTCAAGAAAATCGTTTCTGATGCCTCAAGCCGCAACCTCTACAGCTTCACACGCGAGATACTCCAGAATAAGAGCGCTGATTACAAGATCCTCGGCTATGAGCATAAGGATTTCTTCATGCGTATCGACAGCGTTCAGAATTACTACCGCGCTAACCATATGCTCCTCGAAAAAGACAAGAGAGCCGCTCTCTTCAAGAGCAAGCTCCCTGTTTATACCAAAATCGGCGATAATGGTCCGGCTAAGTATGGTCTTGAGTCAAATATCAAGAACTCTCTCATCGCTGACGGCTGTATTATCGAGGGTACCGTTGAAAATTCTATACTCTTCCGTGGCGTAAGAGTAGGCAAGGGCGCTGTTATCAAGGACTCTGTTATCATGCAGGGTACAAGAATCGGCAATAATTGCAGCATTTCTTCTGTTATTACAGATAAAAACGTTGAGATAAGCGACGATAAGGTCCTGACCGGTTCAGAGACATATCCGCTTTATATCGGCAAAAAAGGCAAGATATAAAGGGCGGTGACGCTATATGAAAATTCTATTTGCTGCCAGCGAGGCTGTTCCATTTGCAGCCTCAGGCGGTCTTGCTGACGTTGTCGGCTCTCTCCCGAAGGCTATCAGCGCTAAGGGACATGAGTGCGCAGTCGTTATTCCGCTTTATAAGTGTATTTCCGAGGAGCACCGCTCAGATATGGAGTTCATCACCAATATAACTGTCGATGTCTCATGGCGCAAACAGTACTGCGGTGTCTATAAAGCCGACTACGAAGGCATAACTTACTTCTTTATTGATAATGAATACTATTTCAACCGCGACGGTATGTACGGCTTCTACGACGACTGCGAAAGATTCGTCTTCTTCGACAGAGCTGTTCTCGAAATGATAAGGCATATCAAGTTCAAACCCGATATCATTAACTGCAATGACTGGCAGACTGCCCTTATACCAGTCTATTATCAGGTGTATTATAAGTACCAGCAGGGATATGATAAGATAAAAACTTCTTTCACTATCCACAATATCGAGTATCAGGGCAAATACGGCAAGGAAGTGCTCGGCGAGGTAATGGGTATCCCCTCTTACAACACCGGTCTGCTGGAGTACGACGGCTATATCAATATGCTGAAGGGCGCTCTCGAAACTTCCGATATGCTGGTTACTGTTTCACCAAGCTATGCGTGGGAAATCCTCGACCCGTGGTACGCTCACGGTCTCGACCGTATCCTCGTTACCAAACAGTATAAGCTCAAAGGTATTCTTAACGGTATCGACACTAAGCTATATGACCCGCAAAATGACCCCTACATCGCCTGGAGATTCTCTTCTGATGACCTCTCAGGCAAGGCTAAGTGCAAAACCGAACTCCTCAGCGAACTCGGTATGTCCGACAACGGTGAGCCGCTCATCGGTATCGTTACTCGTTTCGTCCGCCATAAGGGTATCGACCTCATACGCTGTGTATTTGAAGAAATCGTACGCAGTGGAGTGAAGTTCGCAGTTCTCGGAAGCGGCGAGAAAATGTACGAGGACTTCTTCCTCGAAATGGCAAGAAGATACCCCGACAGAGTCGCTGTAAATGTCGGATTTATCCCTGAGCTGTCTCATAAGATCTATGCCGGCTCGGATATGTTCCTGATGCCGTCGCAGAGTGAGCCATGCGGTCTCGCTCAGATGATCTCTATGCGTTACGGTACTATCCCGATAGTCCGCGAGACTGGAGGTCTCAGAGACTCTGTTCGCGACAACGGCGGCGTAAACGGCAACGGTTTCACGTTCAAGACCTATAACGCCTACGATATGCTCGATGCGGTATGGCGTGCCAAGGCTGACTACAGCGACAAGAAACGCTGGGAAGAACTCGAAAAACGCGCTATGGACTGCGATTTCAGCTGGTCTGCATCGGCTGAAACATACATTGAGATGTTCAACGACATGATTAAAGATTAAAACAATGCCGGACTTTTCAGTCCGGCATTTCAGTTTGTCAAAAAGCCTGATTGTTGTTACAAATTTCTCGGTTTATGTTTAACCCTTCTTTTTATACAAGCAAAGGGGCGGATCAAATCCGCCCCTCTTCTTATTTATCAGGGATTGTGCAAACTTACTGGTTCTCGTGGAAGAAGTAAGGAAGTGCGTCGTAGATGTAGTGACGAACCTGCGGCCACCAGTGTACATTGCCCTTTGCTTCGAGGAAGTACATGAGAAGTCAGAAGTGTATGTGAATACATCTGTGTTCTTCTTCAGCTCGTTTATCATCGGTACCATGTTGCCGTATGCGATATCTTCTGTACCTGTTGCAGCGAGTACGAAATACTCGTTCTTCTTGAATCCGGAGTTTCTTGCTGCGTTGCAAACCTTTCCGGCACCGTCCCAGCAGTGACCCGAGAGAGGCATGAAGTATGCAATGATGTCGAGGTTGTTATTGAAGTTTGCCCATGTTGAGCCGCCGCCCATTGAGAATCCGCCGTATGCACGGTGATATCTTGAAGCCTTGAGTCCATCGATACTTGTATTCGGTGCGTATGTTGAGTACTTGCCTTCTACGTAAGGAATTATCGACTTGCGCATTTCTTCCCATACAGCGTCAGCACTGGAGCACTTGTTGAATGTAGGAGTTACTACTATCATCGGCTCGATATCGCCGTTTGCTATCATATTGTCGAGCATAACGTCGATGTTGATGTTGTTGTCGTTGAAGCAAGTTTCTTCACTCTCTCCGCCGCCGTGCATCAGGTAGAATACGTTATACTTCTTGGACTTGTCATAGCCGTAAGGCAGGTATACGTACATATTCTTGTTGCCGTTGATACCGTTGTAGTTTTCCTTTACTACTGTACCGTGGTTAGCAGGCTGCTGCTTTACATAGTAGTCAGGTGCAGCCTTGTACTGGAGATTCGGGCTGTAATCAAATGTGGAGACCTTTATCTCGCCGACTGTGCCGCTGCCTGTTGTTACCTTTGAAGGAGTACCCTCTGCAGCGAACTGTACATCGTCAACGTAGAAGTTGAATGTACCCTCAGTAGACTCGATGTAGAATACGAGTTCTGTAGCATCATCGGGGATAGTGTAAGCAGTGTTCTCGAGCTTAGTCCACTTCTGGCTCTCAGCGGTAGCCTTAGCGATGTTAGCGTAGTTTACTTCACCGGAAGCGTCCTTGTACTGGAGCTGGAGCTTCATTTCGCTGAGAAGCTGTAGGTACCGCCTGCCTTGAAATCGTCGCCAAGAGTGTAGCTGATACCGTTCCATGCACTGCTTCTGCCGGATACCTTAACTGAATTGTTACCGGAGTAGTGGTGGTTATTCTCGGAAGCAACTACTGCGCCGCCTCTGCCTTCCCAGCTGACAGCGCCGGACTCGAACGACTCGTTCTGAGCATTGATAGCGGGAACTGTGGTGGTAGTAGTTACAGTTGTAGTTGTAGTAGCCTTGGTAGTGGTGGTGGTTGCCTGAGGAGCAGTTGAGCCCCCACCGCCACCTGCGATGTAGCTTGCAGGGAGCTTTGTAACGAGTCCTGCATCATACTTCTGGATAGTCAGAGCATCGTTAGCTGTGATACCGTCACCGTTATTGTAAACGTCAGCATTAGCCTTAGCCTCTGCGCTGAGAGAATACTTATCCTTGTTTCCGAGGTACTGGAGGATAGCAACCGCATCAGCAACTGAAACTGAACCGTCAAGGTTAACATCGCCGTACTTAATAGTTGTCGGCTCTGTAGTTACAGTTGTAGTTGTTGTAACGGGGGGTGTCGTTGTAGTTGTCACAACAGGAGCCGGTCCGTCTATCTTGGTATCTGCAACTGCACCGATTGCCTCGTCAACATAGAAGCTTGTAGTGCTTTCTTCTGTCTCAACGTAGAAAT
>CADAYP010000001.1:0-79479 GCA_902792235.1 Ruminococcus flavefaciens | reverse complement strand
CGTGAAAGATATCAGCCCGAAGGCAGAGCAGGGATTGGATGAGTACCCTAATAACACACTCCATATCTATTACGACAACAAATTCTGGAATGATACCGACGCAACGGTTTATGTTATCTCGGCAGTCCACGATTTCAACCACCCAAGCAGTTATTCTGTTATTATAAGTCAAGACCATACAAAAATACAATTCGTTAAACAATTTGGTTAACAGGAAGTGATATTATGAATAATTCATGGGAGCAGAACGTCCGCAGGGTAGTTCCCTATGTACCCGGTGAACAGCCGAAAGATTCGGACGTTATCAAGCTCAATACAAATGAGAATCCCTATCCGCCCGCTCCGGAGGTAAGGAGTATACTCGACAGCTTTGACGAATCACGCATGAGACTTTATCCAACTCCCGATGCGGCAGAGCTTACAAATGCTATCGCTGAGAGGTACGGTCTAAAGCCGTCGCAGGTCTTCGTCGGAGTCGGCTCAGACGACGTTATATCTATGGCTTTCCTGACATTCTTCAACTCGGATAAGCCTGTACTTTTCCCTGATATTACGTACTCTTTCTACGACGTATGGGCTGATGTTTACCGTATACCGTATCAGACAAAGCCTCTCCGCAGTGACTTCACTATCGACCCCGATGACTACAAATGTGAGAACGGCGGTATCATTTTCCCGAATCCGAATGCACCTACCGGTGTATACGAAAATGTGGAAATGATAGAGGACATCATCAAGGCTAATCCCGATTCTGTCGTAATGATAGACGAGGCTTACATCGACTTCGGCGGCGAGAGCTGTCTGCCGCTTATCGAGAAATACGATAATCTCCTCGTTATTCAGACATTCTCGAAGTCACGTTCAATGGCTGGCATGAGAATAGGCTTTGCAATGGGCTGTGAGAAACTTATCAAGTACATGAATGATGTCAAGTTCTCGATAAATTCTTACACTATGAACACCGTTACACAGCTTTGCGGAGCTGCCGCAGTACGCGATGAAAAGTACTTCCGCGAAACCGTGCAGAAGATAATCGACACCCGTGAATATTCAAAGAAAAAGCTTTCTGAACTCGGATTCGTTTTCCCCGATTCTATGAGCAATTTCATTTTCGCTTCACCGCAGAAGAAGTCCGCGGAATATGTTTTCACTGAACTTAAAAAGCGCAGGATATTCGTCCGCTGGTGGAATAAACCGATAATCAAGGACTATCTGCGCATCTCTATCGGTACACCCGACGAGATGAACTCGCTTTTCACAGCTCTGGAGGAGATAATCAATGGATAATATTAAGCGCTGCGGAGAGATTGTCCGCAAGACAAAAGAAACTGATATTTTTGTAAATGTTGACGTTGACGGTCAGGGCAGAGCTGAAATCGACACTGGTATCGGCTTCTTTGACCATATGCTCACCGCATTGTCGGTACACAGCGGTATCAGTATGACTATAAAGGTCAAGGGCGACCTTGAGGTCGACTGTCATCACACTATCGAGGACACAGGTATTGCACTCGGTCAGGCACTCGGACAGGCTCTTGGTGCAAAATCGGGAATAGTCCGCTATGGTACGGCATTTATCCCTATGGACGAGTCGCTCGCAATGGCAAGTCTCGACCTTTCAAATCGTCCGTTTCTCGTTTTTGACTGTCCGTTTACAAATCAGAGCTGCGGTCAGTATGACCTGTGCATGACTGAGGAGTTTTTCCGTGCATTCGCATTCAATTCCGGTATGACTCTTCACATCAAGCTCCTCTATGGCAGCAATGACCACCACAAGGCTGAGGCTGTGTATAAGGCTGTTGCTCACGCTCTGAAAACTGCCGTTACGTTCAACTCGGACGGCTCTACTCTCTCGACGAAAGGAGTTCTGTAATGATAGCTATTATCGACTACGGCGCAGGAAATATTTTCAGTGTCAAGAACGCTCTCGACTTTCTCGGACTTGAAAGCCGTCTCGTCAAGGATAAGGAGTCTGTCAAGGCGGCTGACGCAGTTATCCTTCCCGGTGTAGGAGCTTTTCCGGCGGCTATGGAAATGCTGAATAAGTCCGGACTTGTAAGCACTATCAAAGAGGAATCTGAAAAAAAACCATTCCTCGGTATCTGCCTCGGTATGCAGCTTATTTTCGAGAAGGGTTACGAATTTGAAGAAACTGACGGACTCGGTCTCATAGGCGGCTCAGTTATAAAAATGGAGGAGCCCGAACTCATAATCCCACACATGGGCTGGAACAAGCTTGAAAAACTAAATGACTGCCCTCTTCTTGAAGGAGTAGGGGACAATGAGTACGTTTACTTTGTTCACTCCTATAAGGCACATTGCGATGACAAGGATATAGCTGCATATGTAGAATACGGCGGAAGAGTTCCTGCTCTGGTATATGACGGAAAATACGTTTTCGGAGCACAGTTCCACCCTGAGAAATCCGGAGAGACAGGTCTTAAGATACTCAGGAACTTCGGAGGACTCATAAAGTGAGAAGGCTTGTTATAGTCGAGAAGCTAAAATAAAAACGGAGAACTTATATGATGATTAAAAGTCTGCTTTCAAGCTCATATAATACCCGTGATCTTGGAGGTATAAGAACGACTGACGGCAGGGTAACAGCAGAAAATATCTACTGGCGAAGTGACGTTCCGTCAGACCCTTCAAAAGCTGACAAAGAGAAGCTTCTTTCAAGAAATATCACATCAATAATCGATATGCGAACTGTCGAGGAAGCGGAAAAAACTCCGGATATGCTTTCCCTTGCACCTGAGTTCAGATATTATCATTTTCCCATAGTAGAGGGAAGCGGCGTTCCTGAAAGTCTTGAAGCAGTCCCACATTCATATATGAACATAGCCCTTGCTGAAAAAATGCCGTATGTGATGAAAGTGATAGCAGAATCGGAAAGCGGAGTTCTTTTTCACTGCACAGCAGGCAAGGACAGAACAGGTGTAGTTTCTGCTATAATTCTTATGGCCTGCATGGCTGAGAGGGAGAGTATAGTCAATGACTATGTGATAAGCCGTGAATATAATAAAAAGCGGCTTGAAGCCTTTCTTGCAGCACATCCTGAAGTTGACAGGAATATCGTACTGGCAAATGAAAAGAGCATGAACGGTTTTATTGACCTGTTTACAGAGCGTTTTGGCAGTGTGGAGCACTATTTTATATATATAGGTCTTACTGCCGGACACGCAGAAATGATAAGAAATAAACTTATATAAGGAGAAGAAATATGATAATTTTCCCCGCAATAGACATTAAGGACGGCAACTGTGTCCGCCTTTTCAAGGGCGATTTTTCAACTGTTGAAAAGGTCGCATCTGACTACCTTGAAACTGCAAAAAGCTTCGAGGAAGCTGGTGCAGAGTGGATTCACATGGTTGACCTCGACGGTGCAAAAGAGGGAAGACCTGTGAATACAAAAATTTACACTGACGTTGCTGAAAAGACTGATCTTAAAGTTGAAATAGGCGGAGGTATCCGTAGTCTTGAGACTATCCGCGAGTACCTTGAAATGGGCATTACCCGTGTTATACTCGGTTCTGCCGCACTCAAGAATCCCAAGCTTGTCTGCGATGCCGTTGAAAAGTTCGGCAGTGAAAAGGTGGTTGTAGGGATAGACTCTATGAACGAAATGGTCGCTACTGAGGGCTGGCTCGAAAGTTCTGACGTTCACTATATCGACCTCGCAAATAAGATGATAGATTCAGGGGTTAAATACTTCATTTTTACCGATATTTCCAAGGACGGCACTCTCTCAGGTGTCAACCGCGAACAGCTCAGAAAGCTCGCAGACGCTACAGAGGGAAGAGCTAATATTGTCGCTTCCGGCGGAGTTCACACTATGGACGATATCATCGTCTGCAAGGAAATGGGACTTTACGGTACTATCTGCGGAAAGTCCATCTACAAGGGAACTCTTGACCTGCGTGAAGCAATAAGCTACGCTAAATAACATTACTTCATGATTCAGAACGGAGGTAAATAATGCTTGCAAAAAGAATAATCCCGTGCCTTGACGTAAGAAACGGCAAGGTCGTTAAGGGAGTCAATTTCGAGGGCGTGCGCGACGTCGGAGACCCCGTTGAATGTGCTGAGGAGTACAACCGTCAGGGTGCTGACGAGCTTGTATTTTACGATATAACAGCTTCATTCGAGGGCAGGGGAGTCTTTCTCGACGTTGTTCGCGATACTGCTAAAAAGGTTTTCGTTCCGCTGACTGTAGGCGGAGGTATCAAGACGGTTGACGATATCCGCGACGCTCTGAGAGCCGGTGCTGACAAAGTTTCGGTAAACTCTCAGGCTGTGAAGAATCCTCAGCTTATCAAGGACGGCGCTGACGTTTTCGGAAGTCAGTGCATATGTGTCGGTATCGACGCGAAAAAAATCGCCGATAACAAGTGGACTGTTTACATCAACGGCGGAAGAGTCGATATGGGTATCGACCTCATCGACTGGGTACACACTATAGAAAAGCTTGGTGCGGGCGAGATATGTCTCAATTCTATTGATGCTGACGGTACAAAGGAAGGCTTCGATATCGCTATGCTGAAAGCAGTCTGCGATAACTGTTCTATTCCTGTTATTGCGAGCGGCGGTGCAGGTAAGATAAACGATTTCTATGAAGTTTTCGAGAAAACCGGTGCTACTGCGGCTCTTGCGGCTTCACTTTTCCACTTCAGGGAACTCACTGTCGGAGAGGTCAAGGATTACTGCCGCGGCAAGGGTGTTATAGTGAGGTAAGCTATGGATAAGATATGGGAAGAAATGTACGAGGCGGCAAAAGCTGTTCTCGCTCCGAAGACTATATCCGATTACGTCACTGCCGGTGAGGTGAGTGCGGCTGTACTCAGCAAGTCAGGAAAAATATACACCGGAGTTTGCATCGACACCTGCTCTACACTTGGTATATGTGCCGAGAGAAACGCTGTCTTCAACATGATCACAAACGGCGAATATGAAATAGACAGGATTCTCTGCATACCACCGAATGAGGGCAAGGGTGCACCGTGCGGAGCGTGCCGCGAGCTTATGGTACAGCTTATGCCCGACAGCTATAAGGACATCAGTATAATGCTCGATTATAAAGCCGGAAAGGTCATCAAACTCGGCGATATCACTCCCGAATGGTGGATAGACTACTGATACGAAAGGTTTAATACAATGATTAAAATTGACTTGAATGACCTCGATAAATTCTTCGTCAAGGGTGAACTTATCCCCGCAATCTGCTACGAGGTCAATACCAAAACTGTTCTTATGCTTGCGTATATGAACAAGGAAAGCCTGAAAAAGACCCTCGAAACTGGTTATACATGGTTCTGGAGCAGGTCAAGACAGGAATACTGGAATAAGGGAGCTACTTCCGGACATCTGCAAAAGGTCGTATCTATTTACGGCGACTGCGATAACGATACCCTGCTTGTGAATGTCGAGCAGACAGGTGTTGCCTGTCATACAGGAAGCTACAGCTGCTTTTTCAATGAATTATATAATACAGAGGAGAATGAATAATGACAGTTTATCAGGAAATATTTGAAGTTATCAAGGAGAGAAAAAAGCAGTACGAAAACGGTACTGCTGCTGAAAATTCTTATACCTGCTACCTCTTCGACAAGGGCGTTGACAAGATTTGCAAGAAGGTCGGCGAGGAAGCTACTGAGACAGTTATCGCAGCTAAAAACGGCGACAACGATGAACTCATGAATGAAATTAATGACCTTCTTTATCATGTAATGGTGCTCTGCGCTAATCAGGGACTTGACTGGTCGGACGTTGAAAGAGTTCTCGATGAGCGCAACGAAAAAATCGGCAACCTCAAGAAGTTCCACACTGTTGACAAGAATACATGATGACCTGCTGAGGAACTTCTCTTTGTGCATAACTGTATTAACAATATGGTAGTATTATGTACGGGCGGAATCATCCGCCCAATTTTTTTCAAAAAAATTTTTTAAAAGCGTCAGAAACCTTTCTTTCGTTGCGAGTGTAGTAGATGAACATGTTCAAAGGGGTGAAACGATGACAGACAGAGAACTGCGGAATATCATGGAGCAGTCCGCTGAAAACGGCAGACGCGCTCTCTTCGATGAATACTGCGGCTACGTTTACGCGATATGTGCGAACAAACTTAAAACCTGCGGAAGCAGTGAGGATATAGACGAATGCCTGAGCGATACGTTCGCGGCAGTTTTCAGGTATCTCGACGGCGCGTCCGGTCAGGACGGTGACCTTAAAGGTATCATCGGTACGATTGCAAAAAGGACCGCAATAGACTATTTCAGGCGGCTTTCGTCCAGGGGCGATAAGACCGTTTCCATAGACTCCGGCAACTTCGGCGAACTGCCGTCGGATATGCGTGTTGAGGATGCGGCAGAGCGGTCCGCACTGAGAGCAACCGTGTTTGACTGTATAAAAAAACTCGGAGAGCCGGATTCTTCTATCATCGTTTACTTCTACTACTACGGCAAAAAAACAAAGCAGATAGCTTCACTTGTCGGACTGAGCGATTCCGCCGTGCAGAAGCGTATGAGCAGGGCAAGGAAAAAACTCAGGGAACTCCTTAGTGAAGCAGGTATAAATGAGGAGGGATATATATGAAAATTGACGATGTTTTCAATGATATCGACAATGAGACAGCAGAAAAACTTGCGGACGATTATCCGGTCCTCAACGACGACGAGAAAGAGAGGTTGTACGCTATGAGTAAAAGAAAGTATAATATAGACGATATGTCAGAAATCAACAACACCGAGGTTTCAGGTGTTGAAAAGTACAGCAAACCAAAGTGGTACAAGGGAGTCAGCGTTGCGGCGGCGGCAGTTCTTGTATTTGCCGGAATAGGCGGAAGTATGGCAGTTATCAGCCGTAACGGACACGCTCCGTCGACAGATGTAGTGTCCGAGGCGACTACGGAAGCTGCTACAGAAGCAGAAACAGAGGAAGCTACAGAAGTGACTGAAGCAACAACAGAAGCCGTGAATATCGACGCTGACGCTATAGCTCAGGAAATGGTCGATGCATACATTGCTTGTCTGGGTGACATCTGGTGCAGAACCTTGCAGGTCGATGAATCCGATGTTGTCGAGAAAGATTTTCCTGACGGTATGTCACGCAGGTTTTACCGTGTTGATGATCCGAGATATCCCACATGGGAGGATCTTGAAAAGCATTGCTACGAAGTATTTGATACAGAGTTAGGTAAAACTGTACTTGATAATCGTAATTATTTATACGCTCCGGAAGATGAGATGAAATATAATACACTGTTCTTTACAAGGGGCGACAGCTACTACGTTGATAATAACTTGTATGGCGATACGTGGAGACCGATAGAATGGGATCAGGACCACATAGAGGGTGAGCTTACTCCAGAGGGCGATATAACCACGACAGTTACTAAGACATATACTACTTCTACTCCGAATGTGGTAGAAGAAACAAAGTTCAGATTCGTTAATACTGAAAACGGCTGGCGCATAAACCAAGCTGATGAAAGAACTTATAACATAGACGAAAACGGTAATGAGATGACTCAGGATGAGGTAGACGCAGTAATGGCGGAGGTAGAGAAGCAGTTTTCAGAGACTTACGGAAAAGATGTAACTCAGGCTGAATGAATTGCTGATGATTTACAGGAATAATAAATATCACATGGAAGCAAAGGGGCGCACTATCTTGCGCCCCTAGCTTATAGATATATTTCGTTTTTTCTGCTTTATGTTGCCTTTTCGCGGAAGATGTGTTATAATGTCAGAAAGACGTTTTAAGGAGCTGATACTATGGAATTTTCTTCTGCCGCTGATTATATGAGCAGAATCAAACGTACCGTTATCACTGAGGAAGAGATAAAGCAGAAAACCGCAGAAGCCGGAAGATTCATCGACAGTATCTACGACGGGAAGCCGATAGTTCTCGTGAGTATACTCAAGGGTTCGTTCGTATTCCTTGCTGACCTCATAAGAGCCGTTTCAGTACCGTGTGAGACAGCTTTCATGGCGGCTAAAAGCTACTATGAGGGAACGCAGTCGTCGGGAGTTGTAAAGATAACTATGGACCTCGACCGCGATATTTCAGACTGTCACGTCGTTATAGTCGAGGATATCATCGACACAGGCAGAACACTCAACGATGTCGTAAAGCTTCTGAAAGCGAGAAGACCGCTGTCTCTGCGTGTCATAACTCTGCTGGACAAGCCTTCGCGCCGTGTAGTGCCGTTTGAGGCGGACTACTCACTTTTCACTATCCCTGACCTCTTTGTTATCGGATACGGTCTCGACTACGGCGAGTACTACCGTAATCTGCCATATATAGCCGAGTACGCTGAGTAAAAGAAAACCGTTACTTGTACTGCCGACGCTGATATACAGCTAAAGTACAGGTAACGGTTGTTTATTATTGTTCAAGTTTGAGAGGACGCTTTGTAATTCCAGCGGCAACTCCCTGAGTATTGGTTCCTACGTGGCTGGCTATACTGCACGCGAGCGGACGGTATGTAACCTTGTAGCCGGGAAATTCGTTCTTTATCATGCCGACCCAGCGGTCTATCATTTCCTGAGTTTCCATAGTGCCGGACGCGCCGATACTGAGATGTTCCTTTGGAACGTCCTTGTATTTCGTTGCGAGGTCGTTGTGGATAGCTTCAAACATCTTCTTTTCAGCGTTATCCATACCGCGTACCTTTGCGTATGCATCAAGCTTTCCGCCCTGAATTTTCAGTACAGGTTTGAGGTTGAGTACTGTTGCAATAGCCGCTCCGGCTTTTGTAATTCTTCCTGTCTTTATTATACGTTTAAGGCTGTGGAGCGTGATATAGATATCGTTCTGATACGTATTTTCTTCAAGATACTGCTTTATTTCTGCCCCTGTCATGCCGTTTTCAGCCATGTACTGAGCATCATATACGGAGTCGAGCAGAGTTATCGAGATGCGGTGGTTGTCAACAACTATGACCTTGCCGTCGTAATCGGCAGACAGCGCTGTTGCAGTTGCACATGAACCGCTGAGTCCGCTTGTCATGGGGATATAGACGAGTTCATCGTATCCGGCGGCAAGAATATCGTCCCACATTTTTGTAAGGTCACCGGGAGAAGGCTGTGACGAAACGATATCCTTGTTCTCGTTTAGTGCCTTATATAGAGTGGCATGGTCGAGAGTCAATTCTTCCATGTAGTCCTTGCCGTCGATTATAACAGGCATCGGCAGTACGAAAATGCCGTGCTCTTTTCCTTCGTTCAGCGTAATACCGCTGTTTGTATCAGTCATAATAGCTGTTTTCATTAGCTTTCCTCTTTTCATTCATATTCGCGGCGTATCCGCAAGAAAACATACAAATATTATATCATCACATACCTGATTTGTCAATGTATAAATAATGTGTACTCAATAATCCTACAGAATACAATCAATATATTGTATTTATACACTTGCTATTTTGACTGAGATGTGGTATAATATAACGTAACTGAAATCTGACCGAAAGGAATTATAAATATGGCAGACAAAAATGAAAAGAATAAACGTCCGTTTGAGATACCGCGTCCTGTATTCCCGAAAAGAGCCGTTATCACAGGCGGTATGCCCTACGGAAACAAGGAACTCCACTTCGGACACGTTGGCGGTATGTTTGTGTTCGCCGATACATATGCACGCTTCATGCGTGACCGCATTGGCAAGGAAAATGTAATTTTCGTCGGCGGTACGGATTGCTACGGTTCGCCTATCGCAGAGGGTTGGCGAGTAAAGGTAAATAACGGTGAATTTGAAGGTTCGCTTGAAGACTTCGTTCAGCGCAATCACGATAAACAGCAGAAAACTCTTGACGATTACGGCATTTCTCCCGACCTCTTTGCCGCTTCCGGACTTGGCCGCTCAAAGGAGATACACGCAGAGGTGACTGACTGGTTCATCAGTTCCCTTCACAAAAAGGGTCAGCTCAATCAGATAACTACTATGCAGTTCTTTGATGAGAAGGCAGGCTGTTTCCTCAATGGCAGACAGGTAATCGGAAAATGTCCTGTTGAAGGCTGTACATCTGAAAAAGGCTACGCTGACGAGTGTGACCTCGGACATCAGTATATGCCCGAAAACCTCATAAACCCTGTCAGCACTCTCACAGGCGAAACACCGTCTATGAAGCCGGTAACAAACTGGTATTTCAAGCTCCGCGACTACGAACAGCTTATGAAGGACTGGGTCGAAGAACTCAGGAAGCGCAAGGATATCCGTCCTGTTGTGTGGAAGACTATCGACGAGTTCCTCAAGCCGCCGGTAATCTATATCAAGCGTGAATTTGAGGAAAAGTACTTCACTCTCAAGGATTCTATGCCTGCTCATGAATACCTCGAAGAACCTAAGAAGCCTTCATTTACTATACAGTTCACACAGCTTTCCGACTGCGATGAGGCTTGCCGTGTGCTCACTGACAACGGCATCCGCTACAGAACAGGTAAAACTCTTGTTCCGTTCCGCCTCACAGGTAATATCGAGTGGGGAGTTCCTGCACCTGTTATGGACGGAGTGGAAGGTCTTACAGTGTGGGTATGGCCCGAGTCACTCTGGGCACCTATCTCGTTTACTCAGACATACCTCGAAAAAGTGGGAAGAGACCGTGATGAGTGGAAGGACTACTGGTGCAGTAAGGATTCGACCGTTTATCAGTTCATTGGTCAGGACAATATCTACTTCTACGGAATTGCCGAGCCTGCAATGTGGATGGCTCAGCAGTCGGGCGACTCAAAGACTGCCGATGTACCCGACGGAGAGCTGCAGCTTCCTGTAATAGTGGCAAATCACCATATACTCTTCCTCGACAAGAAAGCTTCAAGCTCAGGAGCAGTCAAGCCGCCGATGGCTGACGACCTCCTCAACTATTACACCCCTGAACAGCTTCGTATGCACTGGCTCGGACTGGGTCTCGGTCAGCGTTCGGTAAGCTTTATGCCTAAGCCTTTCAACCCTGATGCTAAGCCTGAAGATGCCGACCCTGTTGTAAAGGACGGTCTGCTTCTCTCGAACGTTTATAACCGCATGATACGTACTGCGTTCTATACAACTCAGAAGGAGTTCGACGGCATTATGCCTTCACTCGCTCCCGAGGAGAAATTTGTTGCAGACGCGAAAAAGGCTGTTCTTGAGTACGAGAGACATATGTCAAAGTTTGCGTTCCATCAGTGTACATATGTGCTCGACAGCTATATCCGCAACGGAAGCAAGTACATGGCAAAGGCTGTTAACGGCGAGAATGTAAGCAGGGACGACCTCGCTCAGGCACTCGCTAACCTGTTCTATATGATAAGAATCGCGGGAGTACTCCTTCACCCGATGGCTCCCTTCGGAACTGAAAAACTCCGCGAGTATCTGCAGGTCGATGAGCGTATATGGTCGTGGGACACTATCCTCGAACCACTCACTTTCTTCACCGGAGATAACCACAAGCTGAAGTTCCTCCCGCCGCGTACAGACTTCTTTACACGTCACGAGAGCCAGTTTACACAGAACGATAACGAATGATATTGAGCCGGAGAGTAATTCTCCGGCTTTGTTTTATGGAAATTCTCACTCATATTTTTTGAAAAAATGTCCGGTTTTGAAAACTTCCAACGAGTAGGGTTTATGAATCGGTTCAAAGGTGGTGAATATATGACGGACAGTCAGCTTCGCGTGATAATGAAAAAGTCTCCGGCAGAAGGCAGACGCGCCCTGTTTGATGAATACTGTGCGTACGTCTATGCAGTCGCGGCTCAGAAACTGCGTAATTGTGCAAGCCGTGAGGACATCGAAGAATGTGTCAGCGACGTTTTTGCAGACGTATACCGCGTTTGCAGCGGAAACTCCGGATACGACGGTGACCTGAAAGGTCTGATAGGAATAATCACAAGGCGCAAAGCTGTTGATTACTTCCGCAGACTATCACTCAACAGCGGCAGGGTCGTATCCTCGGACAGTGAGGACTTCCCCGAGCTTACATCTGCCGAAAATGTGGAGAAAAACTCAGAACGCGCCGAACTAAAACGTATACTTACCGAATGTATAACACGGCTCGGCGAGCCTGATTCCGTCATCATCACTCAGCAATACTACTATGGCAGGACTATCCGTGAGATAGCCGCCGCACTGAAAATGTCCGAGGCAGCAGTACAGAAGCGCAGTACGCGCGCGCGTGCAAAGCTTAGAACACTGCTTGCCGAAAATGGCATAGAGGAGGTATAAATATGAAAATTGACAGTAATGATCTTTTCAAATGCTTTGACGGCGATGAGCCTGAGCAGCTTCCTATGCTGACAGATACAGAAAAGGAGCGGATATACCGTATGAGTGAGAACAAATTCAAGAATACAGATATAAATGAGAAAAAGGATAACGGCACTACCGTTTCCGGAGTTGAACACTACAGCCGTCCGGTATGGAAGAAGAGACTTTCAGCTGTTGCGGCGGCGGCAGTAATACTTCTCGGAGCAGGCGGAGGTGCGTACTTTCTCAAAAACGGCAGCTTTGCCGGAACAGAAAAGACTTTGCAGGGTTCAGATGTGTCTGATACAACGGAAGAAGTGACCACAGAATCTGTGACTGAAACTACAGATGTTAGTGAAGAAACAGAAACTATGGAGCTTGCAAAACTTTATTCTGATACCTACCTTGAGTTCCAAAGGCTGATACGTTTCAGAGATTTTGACAGAAACGACCTGATAACAGTAGGTACAACAGAAAAAGTATACGCAAAGGTCACAAAGCCGGATTTTACCGCTCCTGCCGATAAGATTTGGACTGCCAGAACTTTTGAAGAGCTGAAGGAATACAGTTTGATGGGCAGTGACTTATTTGAAAGTGAATATGGTTCTTTCCTGAATGTCAGAATAGAAGACCTCAGTGAGGATATTTCTTCTGAGACAGGCGATATGCCGTATTTTGTTGAATACAACAATGCTATCTATGGCGACCTTGATTTGTCAGAAAGATCGGATATTGATGATGCCGGAACATTTGTTGATGAGCCGGAAATTATCGCGAAGTATGAATACGAGATGGTCTTCAACCGCAAGCTTTCATACAGCAACAAGGAAGACGCGATACTTCAATTTGCACTGAAAAAGTGTGATGACGGTGTATGGCGCATATTTGGTGTCGGCGAATTAGAAGAAGGTGATGACACTCATTCAGAGCTTACACAGGAAACTGCTGAAATTATTTACACTTGCTACAACCGCATTGCTGCCGCTCTTGGAAGTCCCGAATATGTAGACACAGACAGGTCAGTAACATACAAGGCTATACTTGGCTCAAACAAGGAAGAATTATTATTCGGCTATGCGCCGTTCACTCACCCTGATTACCACTCAGGCGCACAGTTTGAGCAGGATGTACTCCAAACATTCTCTGAAAGCCTGCGCGACTGCATATTCCCGGTAAATATTTACAGCGATAAGGACTATGCTGAATATCCCGACGGACATATATGGACTGACAATGAAGGTCAGAACAGCATGGATCTTTTAGGTTCTCCGATTGGAAAGATCTTCATTGTAAGAGACGGCGAGATGTACAGAAGTGACGAGTATGATTTCCTTCCGTACTATGTAAAAGATATCGAACCTGACATAACAATTCTCGAACAGGACGAAAATACCGCAGAGATACAGGTAAAGAATGCGGCTTCTGACGAACTCCACCCTTATGACGTGAAAATGAAGCTTGTCTGGGAGGGCGGAGGCTGGCAGGTAGATGAACTCATCTATCCCGGACACGAAGAAGGTTTACGCGGAAATGCGTAATGGTTTTAAAGCTCAGAAGGCTTGCCTTCTGAGCTTTTTGCCGATTTGTGTGAATCTTTAAGCGTGGGTATTGACAAATATGAGGTTTTGTAGTAAAATGTATTTATATGTATTTCAAGCTACTTGCTAATACGAAAACTATGTAAAGGCGGTAATCATACTAATGGGTTTATTTAAAAGCATTTTCGGCGCAAACGCATACTCTACAAGAGAATTAAAGCGTATTGAGCCAATTAAGAATAAAGTCCTCGGTCTCGACGAGGAATACGGCAAACTCTCCGACGCAGAACTTAAAGCTAAGACTCAGGAATTCAAGGACAGACTCGAAGCTGGTGAGACTCTCGATGATATCCTCCCTGAGGCTCTTGCTACTGTAAGAGAGGCTGCTTGGCGTGTTCTTGAAAAGAAGCCCTATCCCGTTCAGATAATCGGTGCTATCGTTCTCCATCAGGGACGTATCGCTGAAATGAAAACAGGTGAAGGTAAAACTCTCGTTGCCTGCGTTGCTTCATATCTCAATGCACTTTCAGGCAAGGGCGTTCACGTCGTAACCGTTAACGATTACCTCGCTAAAACTCAGGCAGAGGAAATGGGTAAGGTACTCCGCTGGCTCGGACTTACAGTCGGCTGTATCCTCCACGGTCTCACAAACGACCAGAGACGTGAGGCTTACCTCTGCGATGTTACATATGCTACAAATAATGAGCTCGGATTCGATTACCTCCGTGACAACATGGTAACTCATAAGGAAGAGCGCGTTCAGCGCGAGCCTAACTTTGCTATCGTCGATGAGGTCGACTCTATCCTTATCGATGAGGCACGTACTCCTCTTATCATTTCCGGACGCGGAGACAAGTCTACAGAGCTTTACACTATCGCTGACCGCTTTGCGAAAATGCTTACTCCTACAACCGTTGTCGAAATGGACGACAAGGCTGATCAGGACGCTATCAGCGAAACTGCTGACTACATCATCGACGAAAAGGCTAAAACTGCTACGATCACTCAGCGCGGTGTTAAGAAGGCAGAGCAGGCTTTCCGCATAGATAACCTCATGGATCCTGAGAATATGACTCTTCTTCACCACATCAATCAGGCTATCAAGGCTAACGGTGTTATGAAGAACGAGATAGACTACGTTGTTCAGGACGGTGAGATCATCATCGTTGACGAGTTCACAGGACGTCTTATGCTCGGACGCCGCTTCAATGACGGTCTTCATCAGGCTATCGAGGCTAAGGAAGGTGTTAAGATCAAGAGCGAGTCGAAGACTCTTGCTACTATCACTTTCCAGAACTTCTTCCGCCTTTACAACAAGCTCTCAGGTATGACAGGTACTGCTATGACTGAGGAAGACGAGTTCAAGGAGATCTACAAACTCGACGTTATCGCTATTCCTACAAATAAGCCGGTTATCCGTATTGACCACAATGATCAGGTCTACAGCACTGAAAAGGGCAAGTATGCCGCTATTATTGAGAAGATAATCGAGTGCCACGAAAAAGGTCAGCCTATCCTCGTTGGTACTGTTTCAATTGAGAAGTCGGAGCTTCTCTCTGCTATGCTCAAGAGAAAGGGCATAAAACACGAAGTCCTCAACGCTAAGCACCACGCTAAGGAAGCTGAGATCGTTGCACAGGCTGGTAAGTACGGCGCTGTTACGATTGCTACTAACATGGCCGGACGTGGTACCGATATCATGCTCGGCGGTAATGCTGAGTTCCTTGCAAAAGCTGAACTTAGAAAGCGCGGCTACGATGAAGATATCATCTCAGAGGCTATCGGCTATGCTGATACTGACAATGAGGAGATACTCGAAACAAGAAAGGTTTATCGTGAACTCTATGACAAGTTCAACGCTGAGGTAAAGGAAAAGGCTGTTGCAGTAAAGAAAGCAGGCGGTCTCTATATCCTCGGTACAGAGCGTCACGAGTCAAGACGTATCGACAATCAGCTCCGCGGACGTTCAGGACGTCAGGGCGATGAAGGTGAAAGCTGTTTCTTCCTTTCAGTTGAAGACGACCTCATGCGTATTTTCGCCGGCGACCGTCTTGAGAATATGATGAAGGTGCTCAATGTTGACGAGACTATGCCTATCGAGAGCAAGTCACTCACAAAGATAATCGAGTCCTCTCAGAAGAAGGTCGAGGGCAGAAACTTCAGCATCAGAAAGAACGTCCTCAACTACGACGACGTTATGAATACACAGCGTGAGATCATCTATAAGCAGCGTTCACAGGTGCTTGACGGTGAGGACCTCCACAAGGATATCCTCAAGATGATGGAGGATCTTATCACTACTACTGTTAATAATTACCTCATTGATGAGGATAACCACGAAGACTGGAATATCGTTGGTCTCAAGGAATACTTCCTCGGCTGGCTCATCGGCAATGAGGACCTCACATTCACTGAGGACGAGCTCAAGAGTGTTACCAAGGAGCAGATCATCAATGCTCTCAACGAGAAGTGCGGCGAGATCTATCAGGCTAAGGAAGAGGAGTACGGCAGTGAGATCATTCGTGAGCTTGAGCGCGTTATCCTCCTCAAGACTGTTGATACTAAGTGGATGGCACACATCGACGATATGGAAGAACTCAAAAAGGGTATCGGACTCCGTTCATTCGGTCAGAAGAACCCTGTTATCGAGTACAGATACGAAGGCTTCGAGATGTTCGATGCTATGGTAGAGTCTATCCGCGAGGATACTGTTCGTGCTCTGCTCACTGTTAAGCTTCAGAAGCACGAGGCTCCTGAGCGTGAGCAGGTCGCAAAGCCTGATGCACCTAATGCCGGTGCAGGCGACGGAAGCTTTTCCGAGCCGGCTCGCTCTGCAAATAAGGTGGGCGATAACGACCCATGCCCATGCGGAAGCGGCAAAAAGTACAAGAAGTGCTGCAAGCTCAAGGAGAACGGCGGCAACTGATCAAAATGTGGAACGGCTGTAACCGTATCCCCATATAAAGGCAGTGTACCTTTTATCGGAGGTAAACACTCTTCAAAAGAGTTTACCTAATCAAGAGGATTTGTACATTTATATGGGAACGCGACTACAGTCGTACCCATTTTAAAGCAATAGAGGTATAGAAATGGAGAAAAAGCATATACTTACCGCCGTGACGGCAGTCATGCTGCTTGCAGGATGCAGTCAGGCGGATAATACTGAGGTAAATGCTCCGACAGAGCCGGTTACTACCGAATCGGCTTCGTCAGGGAATGCGGCAGTATCAGCTTCAACTTCTGCTGCAACCTCGGAAAACACATCCAGGGCAACATCATCTTCAACTTCAAGCGGTCCGTCTGATGCGAAGACTTCGGGACAGTCCTCGCACAAGCCATCGTCTGATGGAGCTTCTGAGCAATCATCAAAACGTACCGGAAACGCTCCTGCTCAGCCGGCATCTGCGCCGGCATCGACTACTACAGTCGCTGCTGCCGTTAATTCAAATCGTCAGCAGGAAGCGGCTTTCAAGGATGGCAGTTTTACTTTTAAGGTCATTGACGATGGTCTTGAAGTGACTGAAAACGGTCAGAAACTCCAGACTATTGCGGTGAATACTGAGGAAATGCAGCGTTATCTTGAGTCCAATACCTCCGATAACCTTGCTGAAATGTCGGTAAGCGATTTCGACAGCGACGGCAATAATGACCTCTTTATTCCTCAGCAAATCGGGGTTCTCAACACGTTCGGAGTTTACTACCACTTTGACCCTATGTCGGGTGAGTATGAAAAATGGGACCAGATGAAGGAAATCGATACTTTTGCTGTTGTCAATTCTGAAGATAACACTTTTGTAACTAATGTGCGCTACAGCGAAGACGAGTCGGAGTCCTGTACCTATGGCTGGGACGATGACGGCGCTCCTGTTTTGAAAACTATGGAAAAGCAGTATAAAAGCTCCGGTGATACAGCTGATATCTTTGTTGACTACACTGACTACACATCAGGAAGTGAAGTACTTGTAAAGCGTGAGCGGCTGCTGTTTGACGACGAGCATAATGTTGCCGGCTCTGAGGAGGTAGAGATAAACTAATGGCTGGATACAGCGTTTTTGCAAGGTATTATGACCAGCTTACTGCTAATATCGACTACAAAAAGCGTGCAGCATATTTTAATGACATCATCAGAAAATTCAGAGACGCAGAGGGCGGTATACTTCTTGACCTTGCGTGCGGAACAGGCAGTATCTCTGAGGAGATGGCAAGACTCGGATTTGATGTCATC
Source organism: Ruminococcus flavefaciens (assembly GCA_902792235.1). GTDB lineage: Bacteria > Bacillota > Clostridia > Oscillospirales > Ruminococcaceae > Ruminococcus > Ruminococcus flavefaciens_AE. Next base: position 61,494 of record CADAYP010000001.1, on the reverse strand, counting down.
GGGGTTGACAACTCCGACGAAATGCTGGGTATCGCGCTTGACAAGAAGTTCGACAGCGGACTGAATATACAGTATCTCTGTCAGGATATGCGCAAACTTGATATGTTCGGTACTATCGACATTACTATATGTGCACTTGACAGTATTAATCACCTTAACAGCCTCAGCGACGTCAGGGCAGTTTTTGAGAACGTCGCATTTTTCTCCGAGATTGGCGGACTCTTTATTTTCGACGTGAATACACTCTATAAACACCGCAATATCCTCGCAAACAATACCTTTACTTACGAAACTGACAACGTCTACTGCGTATGGGAGAACACTCTCGTTCCCGATACAGACGAGGTTAAAATGCAGCTCGAATTTTTTGAGCTTGAGGAAAACGGTCTGTATTCGCGCAGTTCAGACGCTTTTTCGGAAAAGGCTTATAGTGAGCAGCAGCTCGAAGAACTGCTGATTGACGCGGGATTTGAGATTCTCGCAAAATTCGGCGACGATACTTTCGATTCGCCTGCCGCTGATTCGCAGCGCATAGTCTACGCAGCAAAATGCGTAAGAAACGGTCAGAAAGAGGTCTGACCATTTGTTTTCAGAAAGGAAATCACCATGGGAAATCTGTATAGGGCAATTTCGGCGGACGGTTCGGCATTTGCTGCTGTTCTCGATGCAAAGGACATAGTTTCGGAAATTGAAAAAATTCATAAAACTTCGGCGGTCGTTACTGCCGCACTTGGAAGACTGTCTGTAGGCGCTTCACTCATGGGTTATATGCTCAAAGGCGATGAAGACAGCATTACTCTTCGTATCGACGCTGACGGTCCTACCGGTCAGCTTGTTGCAGTTGCTGACAGCCGCGGAAATGTCAAAAGCTGTGTGAATAATCCGGTTGTAGAGCTTCCGCTGAATAGCGTCGGAAAGCTCGACGTATCGGGAGCAGTCGGCAAAAACGGTACTCTTTCCGTCGTGAAGGATATGGGACTTCGTGAACCCTATGTCGGTGTAATACCGCTTGTTTCCGGAGAAATCGCCGAAGATATTGCAAGCTATTATGCTACAAGCGAGCAGATCCCTACCGTATGCGCACTCGGTGTTCTCGTTGATACCGACCTCAGCGTGAAGTCTGCCGGAGGATTTCTTGTACAGCTTCTTCCGTTTGCGGACGAGAAGTGTATAGACACTATCGAGAAAAATGTTTCTGCTATGCGACCCGTTTCCGCTCTCCTTGACGAGGGTGTGACACCGGAGGAGATAGCAAATATGCTGCTTGCCGGACTTGAACCTAACGAGCTTGACACTGCTTCGCCGGTCTACAAATGCGATTGCAGCAGACAGCGTACAGAAAAGGTACTTATCAGTATCGGCAGGAATGAACTCAATTCAATCGCCGCTGAGGGCAAAGATACGGAAGTAAGCTGTCATTTCTGCGGCAAAAATTACGTTTTCACACCTCAGGAGATAACCCGTCTTGCGGAAGGAGCGTCAGAGGAATAAATGAATAGGCTGACCATCTGTACTGCGGCGCTGCTTCTTGCAGCGTCACTTGTCTCATGCGGCAGAAGTAACAGAGACCCCGAGGAATACGTCGTAGCTGAGAATTTTACAGTATACGAGTCTACAGCCGCTCAGCAGACGGCAACTGCCGCACTTACTGAGATGATTACCGCTCCGACGGAAGAGACTCGTCTCTCGTATGCTTTGAATGGTACTAACGTTGAGCTTTCAATCAACGACAGAAAAGTAAAAACACTTGAGTACTATTACACTCCTGACGAGAAACATATAATCGTTGATGACTTCAATTTTGACGGGTTTAAGGATATCTATATCCCATATGAAAATGCAGAGTCCGGCTGCGGTGACTATTACTGCTATGACTCTGTCAAAAAGGACTTTTATGAGGACAAGGCTCTTGCTGAGATTGGTATGGAAATGACCGTTACCGGTGATAATCAGCTTACACAGACCTATGATAACGGCTATATTACACGAGCTGTAGACTATCAGTGGCAGGGCGGAAGGCTTGTTGCAGTGCAGAAAACCGAGTCCTATACTACAGGGGACAATGTTCTGCACAAGGACTTTTACAAATACGATAAGGACGGCAGTGCTTACCTTGTTGAATCAAAAGAGGAGAACGCTCCGGAGACGACTGCTGCTGCCGAGACTCTTCCTCAGTAAGGAGACTTTATGTACGAAAACAAGACTGAAGAACTGCCGGTGAAAGCGGTTCTTGCGTGTGTTGATACCGGAGAATTCAACGCAGAGATTTCAATAGACGAGCTTGCTGAACTTGCTTCGGCTGCGAATGCTGAAGTCGTCGGCAAGATGATACAGAGGAAATCTGCTTTCGACCCTGCTACGTGTATGGGTGCAGGCAGACTTGAAGAACTGCGTGAACAGCTTGAGGCTCTTGAGGCTGAACTTGTTATATTCGACCATGAACTGAGCGGTGTTCAGGTGCGAAATATCGAGAATATCCTTGATGTAAGAGTAATTGACCGCACTACGCTGATACTCGACATTTTCGCACAGCGTGCCCGCACTAAAGAGGGTAAGCTTCAGGTCGAACTTGCACAGCAGAAGTACCGCTTACCTCGTCTGACGGGAATGGGTACGTCGCTTTCGAGACTCGGCGGCGGAATCGGTACAAGAGGTCCGGGTGAGACTAAGCTCGAAACCGACAAACGTCATATTCGTAAGCGTATATCTTACCTCGAGGCTGAGCTTGAAGAACTTAAAAAGCACCGTACATTTTCTCGTTCAAGACGTAAAAAGGACGGTGTTCTATCAGCAGCTATAGTCGGATATACAAACGTAGGCAAGTCTACTTTGCTGAATGCGCTCACCGATGCAGGAGTACTCGCGGAGAATAAGCTTTTCGCGACTCTTGATATCACATCTCGCGCAATAGAGCTTCCCGACGGCAGAAGTGTGCTGCTTATAGATACGGTCGGACTTATCCGACGTTTGCCGCATAATCTCGTTGAAGCATTCAAGTCTACACTCGAAGAAGCGGCATCTGCTGATATTATCCTGAATGTGCAGGACCTCTCTTCACCTGAGCGTGAGCAGCAGGCGGAAGTTACTCAGCAGCTTCTATCTGAGCTTGGCTGTGACAGCATACCTAAAATCAACGTCATGAACAAGTCTGATGCTGCAATTTTCCCCGATACTGTTTTCGAGGACGATAATACGGTAATAATCTCCGCTAAACATCATGGTGGATTTGATAGACTGCTTGATTGTATCGCGAAGAATCTTCCCGAAACTGCAAAACGTATGAAACTCCTTGTTCCATATGACAAAACTGCGTTTATTAACCGTATACGTGTCGAAGGAAAGGTATTCTCCGAGGAATACACTGATTCTGGTACTCTCATTGATGCACTTGTTGACGTTAAACTTGTCAAAGAAGCTGAGAGTTATATAGTATGATTTCAGGGTACACATTGTGTACCCTTTTTGCTGTCTTTGTACAGGGTGGAAAAATAACCTAGTATAACAATTATGTATAACCGGAATAGTTGACATTAACGGAGGAGTGTGGTAGAATAATGCATACAGAACCAGTAGGAATATATTTTTCAAATGTACTTGCTTTTTCTGTAAATCGGTGGTATAATTCTATATGGAATTCTTCTGGAGGGATAATTATGAAAGAAAAGAAAGAACATCTCCGTCTTCTGACTTTTGCAGCACTTCTCGCGGCTATGACTACTGTTGCGACAATGCTGATACAGATTCCAACTCCGACTAAAGGTTATGTAAACCTCGGCGACAGCATTGTAAATGTTGCTGCATGGCTTCTCGGACCTGCTTTCGGAGCTGCGGCTGCCGGAATCGGCTCTGCGGCTGCTGATATCATAAGCGGCTACGTTGTTTACGCTCCCGCTACACTTATTATAAAGGCAGCTATGGCAGTTGTATCGTTTTACGTGTTCAAGACGGTCAACACAAAGTTCAGCTCACTTCCGTCAAGAATTGCGGCGGCAGTAAGTGCAGAGGTCGTAATGATGGCAGGATATACAGTTTTTGAGGCAATCATGTATCATTCGATGTCAGCGGCTGTACTCGGACTCCCCGGCAATATAGTACAGGGAGCGCTCGGCGCGGCGGTATCGGTAGCAGTATACGAACTTGTAATAAAACGAGTGCCGCATTTTCAGAAATAACAACTCTGCCTTACTGAGTTTTTGCGGGAGTGTGTATGTTATAGAGGAAAACTGATTCTTCAATAACAGACATATGTTCCTACAGAATAGTGCAGTAGGGCAGAGCTTTTTTGGAGGGTAATATGATATCACAGTTTTCACGTACAGAGCTTATATTCGGAAAAGAGGGAATGCAGCGCCTTGCAGGTGCGCGGGTTGCTGTATTTGGTATAGGCGGAGTCGGCGGACACGCTGTTGAAGCACTTGCACGCTCGGGAATCGGTGCACTTGACCTCATCGACAACGACAAGGTCGCGCTAACAAATATAAACCGTCAGATGGTCGCATTACTAAGCACAGTGGGGGAGTACAAAGTTGACGTTGCAGAGGCGCGTATCAAGGACATTTCACCCGACTGTACAGTCAGGACGTACCGTACATTTTTCATGCCTGATACTGCTGATGAGTTCGATTTTTCACAGTACGACTATGTCATCGACGCAATAGACACTGTTACCGGCAAAATTGAGATAATAATGCGCGCAAAGCAAGCAGGAGTCCCTGTTATAAGCAGTATGGGCGCCGGAAACAAAGTTGACCCGACTGCTTTTGAAGTCACTGATATTTACAAAACGTCAGTTTGTCCGCTTGCAAGAGTAATGCGCAGGGAGATGAAAAAACGCGGTGTGAAGTCACTCAAGGTGGTGTACTCGACTGAGGAGGCTATCAAGCCGACAGGTGATACCGGTGAGGATAAGGGAGTACGCCGCAGTCTGCCCGGCTCAAATGCCTTTGTACCGTCTGTTGCAGGACTCATAATAGCCGGCGAAGTCATAAAGGATATTACATGTTTCAATAAATGATATAATTCTTAGCCGCGAAAGCACTTGCATTTTTCGACGATATGTTATATAATAAATATACTATGTTTTAAGGAGAATCATCAATGGTATATGATAACATAATCGAGGCTATGGGACATACTCCCATGATAAGACTGAATCGCATGAATAAACCCGGAAATGCACAGGTGCTCGTTAAATTTGAAGGACTTAATGTTGGCGGCTCTATCAAGACTCGTACCGCTTATAATATGATACTCCACGCTGAAATGGAAGGCAGGATAAACAAAGATACGATAATTGTTGAGCCTACAAGCGGTAATCAGGGTATCGGACTTGCACTTGTAGGAGCAGTACGCGGTTACAGGACAATTATAATCATGCCCGATTCAGTAAGTGAAGAACGCCGTAAACTCGTTAAGCACTACGGCGCAGAAGTTATCCTGATTCATGATGACGGCGATATCGGCAGATGTATTCAGGAGTGCCTTGATACAGCACTGAAAATGGCTGAAGAGGATAAGAACGTCTTTGTACCTCAGCAGTTTGCGAATGTTAATAATATCTACGCTCACAAGTACCACACGGCGCTTGAAATACTTGAACAGACTGCCGAGAAAATCGACGGTTTCTGCTCCGGAATCGGAACAGGCGGTACCATCACCGGTATCGGCGAAACGCTGAAATCGCAGTATCCTGATATGCTGATATGGGCAGTTGAGCCGGAGAATGCGGCTATACTTGCAGGCGGAAACATCGGTACTCACCTTCAGATGGGTATAGGTGACGGAATAATACCTGATATCCTGAATCAGAAGATATACGACGATATATACATTGTTACAGATGAGGAAGCTATTCAGACTGCAAAAGACCTCGCATCAAAAGAGGGAATAATGTGCGGTATATCGAGTGGTACTAACGTTGCGGCTGCACTTAAAATGGCAGAGAAGCTTGGCGAAGGAAAAACCGTAGTCACGATTCTTCCCGATACCGCAGAACGCTATTTCTCAACTCCGCTTTTCGATGAATAATAAAATAAGGCTCATGCATTAAGCATGAGCCTTTAGTTTTACTTTTTAGATGTTTCAGGAAGTGACTTTATAATCTTTGCATCGAGTTTCTGAATTGCAAGTGCGTCCTTACCGGTTACACCGTCTCCGACATCGCAGCAGTCTGCATTAGCCTTAGCGACGTCATCAAGCTTATATTTGTCCTTATTGCCGATGAACTGGAGAATTGTTACAGCATCAGCGATAGTAACGTCATTATCGAGATTAGCATCGCCGATGAGCTTTGCCTTAGTCTTCTGACCTGCGGCAGTAGTTGTTGTTGTCTTCGGACCTGCTGTAGTAGTTGTCTTAGGAGCAGTTGTAGTAGTTTCCTTGGTGGCAGGCTTTGAACCGTCAGGCTCAGTACCGCCGACGAGAACGCCGTCATCGTAAACGCAGATGTTAGCAGCGGGAGCCTCCGGCGGGTCGTCAACAGCGAAGAAGTCGTCGCTCTTGCCTATCTTGAGACCATCGTAGCTCCAGTCGTTCTTAGGATCCCATAAGTCGCCGTAGTACATACCAACTTCAAACTGGTACTTCTTACCGGAGTTTGAAATGCAGTAATCGTCCCATGTAATCTCGATGTAGTATGTATCCTCAGCCTTGTCATACTTGAAAGGACCTGTGAGGATACCGTCAGCGCCGACCTCACCGTCCTCAGCACTTGACTGGTCGTAAAGCTCGGAAGCCTTTGTTACACCGGCAATGCCGTTCTTGCATTCTTTTACACTGAAATAGTAGCGGATAGAAGTCTTCTTTGAAGGTGTAGCTTCACCTGAGAGGACTTTGAATGATACCTGAGTTGTACCTGAGCCGTCTCCGTTGAGGTTAGGCTTGTCAACAGCGATAGCTTCAACCCAGTAGCCGCTTCCGCCGCCATTGCTTGAACCGCCGCCATAGACTCTCTTCTCATCCTCAGGCGGGAAATTAGGAGTTACAGCCATATCCTCTGTGCCGAACATAGCATAGAGACCTGCTGCTGCTGCGGGAAGTGCAGCGTTGTAGTCTATAGTTACCTCGTTTTCAGTCCAGTCCTTTGTAGCGTCGTCATGACCGTCTGAACCGTCAGGACCGCCTGCGAGAGCGCCCCAGAGAATGTGTTTCTGCTCACGCGGGTCTTCAGCCATGAGAAGTCCGGAAGCAGCACGGTGGTGAGGATTCTTTACAGCTGTATCGTTGTAGCCGACGATGAAAGCTCTCTTGCCGTGAGTACCGTTCTGACCTGCGAGAACTGAGAATTCGGGGTCTTCCTTGTACTTTATATCGTTGTCGCCGAGAACGTAGTTCATCTGTTTCTTAGCCCAGTTACCCCACTCGCTGGGCTTGCCGTCGTTTGTATACTTATCATAGAGGAGGCATATCATCTGCATAGCAGTGTTATAGCGGCAGCTGCCCCAAGTATCGAGGTGAGAGAAACCGCCGGGAGTCTCGTGCTGTTTCCAAGCCTTGAGACACTTTCCTACGCAGTCGTCGTCCCAGAAATCCTTGAAGACGTACTGATTCTTGCCCTGTGCGTCTCTGACTTTCTGAACGAGGTCAAGTTCGGGGTGCTGCTGATTTACTACAGCCCACATAACGCCTGCACCGCTCCACATATCGTTCCAGCAGTAGCACCAGCCTGAGGGAGCGTAGTAATCGAATATCTTTGCAGCGTAATCGAAGCAAGACTCATCTTCAGTAACTATGTACATCCATGCAGCAGCCCAGCAGTAATCGTCTTCCCACTTAGAAGAACCGTAGAACTGAACAGGACCGTCAGCATTATCGGAAAGGAGTTTATCCTCCTTCTTATCTGTATTGCCGCCGGCAGTGCTGCCGCCGAACTCTTCGATAGCGTCGTTAGCGAACTTCCAGAGAGACTTTGCGTACTTGAGTGACTTTGCAGCGTATTCAGGGTCTGTATCCTTGAAGTTGAGGTAGTTGATAGCGAGGGAAGCGCAGGCAGAAACAACGTAGTCTATCTGCGGTTTCTCAGCTGTAAGGAAGAATGCCGGACGCGGCATAGTGTCATTCTCGGGGCAGTTCCAGATTTTGTGGTCGATGTTGCCCTCGCCGACCTGATAGCAGTGTGCGATAACTTTACCGTCGTCGTCGAGGAATGTGCACTTCATGAGGTAATCGTTGAAGTGGCGGAGGATAGTCTCAATGTGGCTGTCCTGTCCGAGTTTCTTATAGACATCACGGTACTCGTAATAGCCCCAGCCGAGAGTAGCAGCCGAGTAGTTCTCAGGCATACCGAACTCAACGTGGTCGCCGGCGTCGTGGAATCCGCCTGCAACGTCGATAGTACCGTCGCCGTCAGGGTCGAGGATATCCTTGTACTTTTCCATGAATTCAGCAGAGAGGTTTGTACCGCCCTTGCTTGTTTTTTCAGTTACCTTGTCCCATTCTATCATAGGAACGTGAGCATCGTAGGTATGGCAGCTGCCGCGCCATGAGAGAAGATTCTCATTTTCTTTGAATTCGCCGCACATATTCGCGTCATAGAAATAGAGCGAATACTGAAGTGCTCTCGCGTAGTCGATATCAAGACCGGAGTCGTTGACGATCTCACTGATAGGAGCGGAGAACTGCTGCTCCTCTGTAGTATCGTCGGCTGCATCTGTGAGGAAAGAAGCTGAGCCGGATACTGCGGTCATAACAGCGCAGGTGATCGCTGCCATGGCTTTTTTGAATCTGAACATTTTAATGATCCCTCCAAAAAAATTTGCGTGACTCATCGTTTAAGTAAATATTTAAGCGATAAATCAACCGAGCGTATTTTTACAACTTATATGATATCACATATTTTGGAGAAATGCAAGTTAATTTTTGCTTAATTTGAGAAGTTTTTATTATTTTTAGCTTTTAATAAAATGCGCCTGCGGACCTTTGAAAATATAACTATCATGGCTATAATGAATAAACTAAATATTAACACGGACGGAATGGTTATGGGGCGGCGCTGACCGTTTATGCTTTGAATTGCGAAAGCGTGTACTGAGTCGGCGGCATTTGTAAAAGAGAGATTATTATCCCGAGCGTATTTTTTAGCTTCTGAATTTCTGTCTCCGAGGACTGTGAAGTCTTTTTGTGGGGCAGCACCGTCATCAGTCGGCACATATCCTGCTGCGCATATGCCTATAGTTTTTACAGATGACGGTATGTAGAGGGAGTCCATCGCGTTACACATATAAAAAGCACAGTCTCCGATTGAGGTTACTCCGCTGCCTATCGATACTTCCTTCAGACTTGTACATCCTGAAAAGCAGAAGTCGCCGATAGTTTCGATGCTGTCGGGGACAGTGAAATTTGTCAGTGACGTGCACGCTCTGAAACATGACTCCGGAAGTTTCTGAGTTGCAGATGAAATGACGGCACTTTTCAGTCCGGTGCAGCCGCAGAAGCAGCCCATTCCAATATCAATTGCAGATTCCGGCAGTGTTACGCTTTCAAGTGATGTACACCCATAAAAGCAATGGTGACCGATTTTGACTACAGTTTCGGGAATGTCGATATGTCGCAGAGTTGGACATTCGTAAAATGCGTTGTCGCGCAGCTCGGTCACACGGCAGCCGTCGATAGTTTCAGGTATGTTTATATATGTAGGCTCACCCTTAAAACCTGTTATAGTTGCTTCATTATTTATAATAGTGTACTCGTAATCAAGTTTTTCTGCACATTGAGCAGTTTGGCGAGGGTAAACCAGTATAATAATCAATGCAGACAGAATGAATGACAGTATTTTTTCCATTTTTTTACAACTCCTTTTTGTTTGATTGTACAATGTAAATACAGGCAGGTAAAGCAAAAATAATCGCCGTGAAATGCCGCAATTGGGCATAAAATGACATTTTCTCACGTAAAGTGTGTGCGGCTGACAATATGTTAAGTCAGAGATTGTCGTATATTAACGGTGCGTTATTTGTAAAAAATATACAAATCTGAACAAAAATGAACGTATTGCTATTTTGTGAGGCGAGTGGTAATATATCTGTAGCTTACGAAAGGAGCTGAATATTATGAAATATTCAAAGAAATGTCCAAAATGCGGCAGCAGTGACATTCTTTACGCCAAAGGCTATACCGGCGGTTATGGTGCCGGAAGCAACATATTTTATGGAATGACTGTTTTTTCTGCTGTTGACGTTGACCGCTATATCTGCGGAAACTGCGGCTTTGTCGAGCATTACGTGCGTACTGGTGATATAGAAAGTCTGCGCAGCAGCAAAAAAATCAAGCAGTATGAATAAATAATAAAAAACTACCAATATTCACCTGTGAGGTGATATTGATGAAGAAAAAAACTGAAATAATACTTGCCGCAGGACTCTTGCTTGCGATACTTATGACAAACTCAATTACATTCATTCGCGACGGAAGACGGCTTGAACAGCTTCGGGGCAGTGTTCTGCGTCTGCATATTCTTGCTGAGTCCGACAGTGAGCGTGACCAGCAGCTAAAGCTGAAAGTCCGCGATGCACTGCTTACGAGCGGAGTTCTTGACGGCGCGGACGACCTCAAATCAGCCGAGAACATTGCGTCTGCCAAACTGCCGGAAATTGAGCGGATAGCAGAGGATACTCTCCGTGAGAACGGCTGTAGTCTGCCGGTCAGTGCGGAACTTGCTGACGTTGAATTCGACGAGCGCACGTACGGTGATATAACGATGCCGGCAGGGGAGTACCGTGCTTTGCGCGTGAAAATCGGCTCTGCACAGGGACATAACTGGTGGTGCGTGATGTATCCGCCGCTCTGTCTGCCTGCCGCCTGCGAGGTCACTGACGACAAGAAAAAAGAATGTGAGCTTTTCGACGACGATGAGCTTGATATTATGTATCATCCTGAAAAATATGAGGTCCGTTTTGCTATTTGGGATAAAATCAAGGAATTGACAGAGGACTGATTGTGCAAAATGCTGAAAATGTATGCCGGACTTGACAATGTCAGGGAAAAGGTATATAATATTTGAGTAAACAAAGCAGAACTACCCCGTTCTCACCGTCAGGCTAAGCTTAAACGGTCAATATGAAGTCTCTTTTATTGGAGTGCGTATTGTGTGAGTGCGGAGATATCTGCACTCATTTTTGTTTTATTTTATAACCGGAGGTGCTTGAAGATTAGCAAACAGGAACTGCAGATCAACGAAGAGATACGAGATAAAGAAATTCTCGTGATCGACGCTGACGGAAAGAAACTTGGAACAATGTCCGCTAAAGACGCTCAGAAATTAGCCTTTGATCAGGATCTTGACCTCGTTAAGATCGCTCCGCAGGCAACACCGCCAGTATGCCGTATTATGGACTATGGCAAGTATTGCTTTGAACAGGCTAAGCGTGAAAAGGAAGCAAGGAAAAATCAGAAGGTCGTTTCTATCAAGGAGATAAGAATGTTCTCCACAATTGATACCCATGACTTTGAAACAAAGGTGAATCAGGCTATTAAGTTCTTGCAGGGCGGAGACAAACTCAAGGTTTCTGTCAGATTCCGTAAGAGAGCTATCGCTCACCCCGAACTCGGCTCTGAACTCCTCGATAGATTCAAGGAGGCTGTATCGGGTGCAGGCACAGTCGATAAACCGGCTAAAATGGAGGGACGCAGCATTGTTATGTTTGTTAGTCCCAAAGCAAATAAGTAAGAACTGACCTGTTCTGAATTAAGGAGGATCATAACAATGGCAAAGGTTAAGGTTAAAACTCATTCAGGCGCAAAGAAGCGTTTTAAGATCACTGGAACTGGTAAGGTTAAGTACCAGAAGACAAACAAGAGACACAGACTTACTCAGAAGGATACAAAGCGTAAGAGAATCGCTCGTACAGCTGGTGTTGCCGGAAGCGCTAACGCTCCTACAATCAAGAAGCTCGTTCCTTATATGTAATCAGTGAGAGCTATGCTCTCAAAACGCTTTTCGCAATTTGAATAACTGGAGGTAAAAGACTATGGCACGTATCAAGGGTGCAATGATGACTCGCAAGAGAAGAAATAAAGTATTAAAGCTTGCAAAGGGCTACTGGGGCGCAAAGAGCAAGCACTTCAAGATGGCTAAACAGGCTGTAATGAAGTCAGGCAACTACGCTTACATCGGTAGAAAGCAGAAGAAGAGACAGTTCAGACAGCTCTGGATCACAAGAATCTCTGCTGCTGCTAAGCTCAACGGCATGAACTACTCAACATTCATGAACGGCTGCAAGAAGGCTGGTATCACTCTCAACAGAAAGATGCTGTCTGAGATCGCTATCACTGACGCTGCCGGCTTCACAGCAATCGTTGAGAAGGCTAAGGCTGCTCTTTAATCAGTACAATAACACGCTCCTTATTTAATTAAAGAGCGTGTTTTCTTGTAGGAGGCGGGAGTTTTATCCCGCACTTCTTCAGGATAATGTTCTGTGTTCGGAGGTGTTCGTACTATTGGAAAACATCATAACCTCTAAAGATAATCCGGTAATCAAGCTGTATCAGAAGCTCGCTTCTTCAAAGAAAGAAAGGCTTCAGTACGGCTTATTCGTGTTGGAAGGACTACGTATCACTGAGGACGCTCTTCGTGAGGACAGCGGTCTTTCTCACCTTATTCTGACTAAGCAGGCATTCGATAAATATGGTGACGAGCTTTTGCAGGCTGATTTGAGAGATACAAAAACTCTTGTTATTTCAAATGAACTTGGTAACAAAATCTCGTCAACGAATACTACTCAGGGAGTGTTCGGCATTTGCAGGATACCGCCTGAGCGAGAGCCGCTTTTCCGCGATAACGGCAGGTATGCTGTGCTGTTTGGACTTCAGGACCCCGGTAACGTCGGAATGATAATCCGTACTGCCGATGCTCTCGGTATCGATGGGATATTCCTTTCAGGCAGCTGCGATATCTACAGCCCGAAGGTGATACGTTCAACTATGGGGTCGATATTCCGCGAGAATATCTACATCGTTAACGATACAGACCGGCTCTTTGAACTTTTTACAGACGGAGGTGTTGAAACTTCCGCGGCAGTAATTGATACTGATGCTGAAAAGGTAACATCGTGCAGATTCCCTGGACGTCAGGCTGTATTCATCGGCAACGAGGGAAATGGTCTGCCGCGCGATATAGCGCTTCGCTGCACGAGAAGAATAACCATTCCCATGAATGGCACTATCAATTCGCTGAATGCAGCAATGGCAGCGGGGATTCTTATGTGGGAGCTCTGTAAGCAGCAGGAGGTGTGACGAGTGGAAGAGAAAAAGTACTGGGTATGGCTTACCATGGTTTTCGGTGCAGGAAGCAGCAGACTGTGGAAAATACTGGAAAGATACGAAACCGCGGAGGACGCTTACCTCGCGATTACGTCGGGAGAGTGTGAATCATTCCTGACACCTAATGAACGCAGAGCGGTATCTACACCACTTGAAGCAGCTGAAAACCTGCTTATGGAGTGCGAGAAAAGGGGCGTTATGACTGTGTCATATGAATCTGAGGACTATCCGCCTCAGCTGAGACATATCACCGACCCGCCGGCAATACTCTATTATAAAGGCGATATACGCTGTCTTAAAGGAACTAAAACTATAACTGCGATAGGTTCAAGAAATTCTGCGGAATATCCTCTCAGAGTCGCAAACCGCGTATGCTATGAACTTGCACGCAGGGGAGTTGTCATAATCAGCGGATTCGCACTCGGTGTTGATATAACCTCTCAGATGGCGGCTGCGTCAAAGGGTTATCCGACGGTTGCTGTTCTGGGCTGCGGAATTGATGTCGACTATCCGCGTGAGAATTACAGATGCCGTGACACTATTATAAAAGCCGGAGGAGCGCTTGTTACAGAGTTTCCGCTCGGTACAAAGGCACTTCCTCAGAACTTTCCTAAGCGTAACCGCATACTCTCTGCACTGAGCAAGGCTACAGTCGTTTTTCAGGCTTCAAAAAAGAGCGGTTCACTCATAACGGCTTCTCTTGCGGCAGATCAGGGACGCGATGTATTTTGTCTTCCGCCGGCTGATATCTATTCATCGGCTTATTCGGGAAATGTTATGCTTCTGAGTGAAGGAGCTTCACCGTTTTTCAGTTCAGATGATATTTATTCCTGCTTCGGATACGGTATGCCGCTGTATGCTGAAACAGTTGATGACCCGTTTGAGGACAGTCTGCCGCAGGAAAAAACGTTGCAGAAAGAGACGATTCCTCAGAATGTGACTGAGGAAAAAACTGCTGACATCAGTCAGCAAAAGGATGAAATTATACTCGACGGCATACAGGCGGATATAGCAAGGATACTCTCCGATGGTCCGCTTCATGCTGATGTACTGGCTCAGAAGCTCGGCATTGATATGTCGGAACTTATGATTGAGCTCACGGAAATGGAAATACTCGGAGCTGTAAGATCGCTTCCGGGAAAGATCTATGAAAAATTCTGATAAGGGGAACATATACAGATGTCAGATCTCGTAATAGTAGAGTCGCCTGCAAAGGCAAAAACAATACAGAAATATCTTGGAAAAGGCTATGAAGTTGTAGCCTCGATGGGACACGTCCGCGACCTTCCTAAGTCGAAGCTCGGTGTTGACACTGAGAACGATTTTGAGCCGCAGTATACGGACATGAAGGGTAAAGAGGACGTAATAAAAGACCTGAAAAAGCGTGCTAAAAAGTGCGGTAAGATTTATCTCGCAACCGACCCTGACCGCGAGGGAGAGGCTATATCATGGCATATAGCACAGATGCTGAAGCTCGATATGAACGATAATAACCGTGTTGCGTTCAACGAGATCACAAAGACCGGTGTCCAGAACGGTATGAGTAATCCGCACAAGATAGACGTTGACCTCGTCAACGCTCAGCAGGCTCGCCGTATACTTGACAGACTTGTTGGTTATAAACTAAGTCCCTTCCTTTGGAAAAAGGTCAAGCGCGGACTTTCTGCCGGAAGAGTTCAGTCAGTAGCAGTACGTCTCGTTGTAGACCGCGAAAACGAGATACGCAAGTTCGTTCCGAAGGAGTACTGGTCTATTGATGCGAAATTCACAGCACCGGGTTCGAGAAAAGTATTCGACGCATCGCTTGTTTCAGTTGACGGAAATAAGCTCGAAATACCCGGTCAGGCTCAGGCAGACGATCTGCTTGCAAGGCTTGAAGGTGCTGAATATACCGTAACATCGGTAAAAAAGCGTGTTACTCGCAAACAGCCTGCTCCGCCGTTCATAACTTCAACGATGCAGCAGGAAGCTTCACGAAAGCTTGGTTTCAGTGCAAAGCGCACTATGAAAGCTGCTCAGGAGCTTTACGAAGGTGTTGACGTTGAGGGCATTGGTGCAGTCGGACTTATCACATATATGAGAACCGACAGCCTGCGTATCTCAGACGAGGCAAAGGCTGCTGCCGCACAGTATATCGGAACTGTTTTCGGACAGGACTATCTGCCTGATAAACCGCGTGTGTTCAAGACTAAGAGCAATGCTCAGGATGCTCATGAAGCGATACGTCCTTCAACTCCGGAACTTACTCCGGAGCGCGTAAAATCGGGGCTTTCGAGTGACCAGTTCAAGCTCTATAAGCTCATATGGGAGCGCTTTATAGCAAGTCAGATGGCTAATGCTCTGCTCGATACTGTTTCGACTGATATCGAGGCAAACGGATGTGTATTCCGTGCGTCAGGATATTCAGTTAAGTTTGACGGCTTTACAAAGCTATATGTTGAGTCTACCGACGGTTCTGACGAGAACAAGAAAATGCTTCCGCCTATCACTGAGGGAGATAACGTTAAGCTGAAGTCTATTGCCGGAAATCAGCACTTTACTCAGCCGCCTCCGCGATATACCGAGGCTTCGCTCATTAAGGCACTCGAAGAAAACGGCATCGGCAGACCGAGTACCTACGCTCCTACAATCACCACTATAACAGCACGTCAGTATGTCGAGCATGAAGGAAAACAGCTCAAACCTACCAATCTCGGTGAGGTCATTACTGAACTGATGAAGGAACATTTCAAGGAGATCGTTGATGCAAAGTTTACCGCTGAAATGGAGAATAATCTCGACGAAATCGAACACGGTGTCAAGGACTGGGTAAGTACTCTCCATGAATTCTACGACGGCTTTGCTGATACTCTCAGTAAGGCTGAAGAGGCTATGGAAGGCAAGCGTGTGAAGGTACCCGATGAGGAGACCGATGTAATATGTGAAGCTTGCGGACGCAATATGGTAATAAAGTACGGCAGATACGGCAAATTCCTTGCCTGTCCCGGATTCCCCGAGTGTTCAAATACAAAGAAAATAGTCACTGAAACAGAGGGTAACTGTCCTCGCTGCGGCAAGAAAATGCTGCTTAAAAAGTCGAAGAAGGGCAGAAGCTTCTACGGCTGTGAGGGATACCCCGACTGCAACTTCATGACATGGAATGTTCCGACTGCTGAGAAGTGTCCGGACTGCGGCAAGACCCTTTTCAACAAGGGAGGCAAATCGGGCAGACTTATCTGTGAAAATGAAGGCTGCGGATACGAAAGAGAGCTGAAAAAATGACGAATACCGTAAATGTAATAGGTGCGGGACTTGCCGGCTGTGAGGCAGCATGGGCACTCGCACGTTACGGCATAGATGTAAAGCTTTACGAAATGAAGCCGGAGAAGTATACTCCGGCACATAAATACAGCGGATTTGCTGAGCTTGTGTGCTCGAATTCGCTGAAGGCTGCAAGACTTGAATCTGCTGCCGGACTTCTCAAAACTGAAATGGAAATGCTCGGTTCACTGACGGTTCCTTGTGCTAAGGAAAATGCTGTCGAAGCCGGAGGAGCTCTCGCGGTTGACCGTGAGAAATTCTCCGACAGCGTGACTGCTAAGATCAAGTCGGACCCTCATATAGAAGTCATCGGCAGAGAGGTTACTGAGCTGCCGGAGGGTACTGCTATTATAGCGACAGGTCCGCTTACATCAGGTGCTATGGCTGACGTTATAAAGCAGCTTTGCGGAGAGGGACTCAGTTTCTACGATGCGGCAGCTCCTATAGTGACATACGAGAGTCTCGATATGGATAAGGTGTTTTTTGCGTCACGCTATGACCGCGGTGATGCTGATTATATCAACTGTCCCATGAATAAGGAAGAGTATCAGGCTTTTTACCGTGAACTCATTGGTGCTGAGCGCGTTCAGCTCAAAGACTTTGAAACTCATCCGTTCAGCGTTTATGAAGGCTGTATGCCTATAGAGGTACTCGCTTCGCGCGGAGAGGATACCATGCGTTTCGGACCTATGAAGCCGGTCGGTATCACTGATAAACGTACAGGAAAACGTCCGTATGCGGTCGTTCAGCTTCGCCGTGAGAACCGTGAAGGTACTCTTTTCAACCTCGTAGGTTTTCAGACGAATCTTAAATTCGGCGAGCAGAAACGTGTTTTCTCAATGATACCGGGACTCGAAAATGCCGAGTTCATGCGCTTTGGAGTTATGCACCGCAATACCTTCATCAACAGTCCGCAGCTTCTTAATGCTGACTTCTCAATGAGGGAGCGTCCGGAAATATATTTCGCCGGACAGATGACAGGTGTAGAAGGTTACATGGAGTCAGCTGCGAGCGGTATAATAGCAGGTACTGCTGCGGCAAGGAAGATTCTCGGACTTGAACCGTTACAGCTTCCGCGTGACACTATGCTTGGAGCACTTTCCGCTTATATCAGTGACCCGTTCAACAACGGCAAATTTCAGCCTATGGGCGCTAATATGGGAATACTCCCTGATATAGGCGTGAGAATCAAGGACAAAAAGGAAAAGTACGGCGTATACGCAAACCGCGCCGTAGAATCGCTGCAGAGGGAGCTTGATAGGATTGGCAAGAATAATAGTTGATGCATTCGGCGGGGACAACGCTCCCCTTGAAGTGCTTAAAGGCTGCGAGAGAGCAGTAAAGCAGCTCGGCGTGCAGGTGACTCTCACCGGCAGCAGCGAAAAGATCAGGAAATGTGCCGCTGATAACGGTATAAGTCTCAGCGGCATAGAGATAGAGCATACCGATGATGTTTTTGATATACATGACGAACCGAAGGAGATAATCAAGTCCGGTAAGGACTCCTCTATGGCTGTCGGACTGCGTCTTCTCTCCGAAGGAAAGGGAGATGCATTTGTTTCCGCAGGAAGCACCGGTGCACTCGTAATGGGTGCGACCTTCATCGTCAAGCGTATCAAAGGGATCAAGCGAGTTGCTCCGTCACCGATACTTCCGGGAGATAAGGGGAATTTCATACTCCTCGACGCGGGTGCAAATACTGAGTGCCGCCCCGAAATGCTTGTGCAGTTCGCAGTTATGGGCAGTGCTTACATGGAACGCGTAATGGGTGTGAAAGCGCCTAAAGTCGGACTTCTCAACATCGGTGCCGAGGAGACTAAGGGCAGGGAACTCGAAATCGAGACCTACAGTCTTCTCAAGAATTCGGGACTGAATTTCTGCGGAAACGTTGAAGCACGCGATGTACCGAATGCCGATTTTGACGTTGTCGTTACTGACGGCTTTACAGGAAATATAGTCCTGAAGCTCTATGAGGGCGTGGCTTCATTCTTCGGAAAAAAGGTGAAATGGCTCTATTCGGGAGCTGGTAAGCTGGGAGCTCTTTTCTCTCTCGGCAAAATAAAGAAATTCAGCAGGCAGATGGATTACCGCGAGACCGGCGGCTCAGTTCTTCTCGGAGTGAGAAGACCGGTCATAAAAGCTCACGGCAGCTCTGACGGATATGCCTTCTTTAATGCGATAAGACAGGCGCAGAAGTGCGTTGAAGGCAATGTTGTTTCCGCTATTGAGGAATACGTCAGCGGAATGTCCGTGCCTGATAAGGAGCAGAATAATGGATAATACCGAACATTTTGAACAAATCATAGGATATACATTCAAGGATAAGCAGCTGTTGCATCAGGCACTGTCACATTCGTCGTATGCGAATGAGAGAAAACAGCCGCGAGGCAGCAATGAAAGACTCGAATTCCTCGGTGACAGCGTGCTTTCGATAGTAGTATCAGATTACCTATATAAGCATCTGACAAGTGTTGCTGAGGGTGACCTCACAAAGCTGAGAGCTTCGCTCGTATGTGAGAAGAGTCTGCATATTTTTGCTAAGCAGATAAACCTTGGCGACTTCCTCCTCCTCGGCAAGGGCGAGGAAAATACCGGCGGCAGAGAGCGTCCCTCCATACTTGCAGACGCATTTGAAGCCGTTATTGCTGCAATTTACCTCGACGGCGGTATGGACGCTGCACGCAGACACATTCTCCGCTTTATCCCTGATGACCTTGAGCATGGCTGTAAAAAGGCTTTCAGCGACTTCAAGACAGTGCTTCAGGAGGTAGTTCAGAAAAACCCCGAGGAGAAGGTCGAGTACGTACTCATCGGTGAAGAGGGTCCCGACCACAACAAGCGCTTCGTTGTAGAGGTAATGCTCAATTCACAGGTTATAGGCAAAGGCAAGGGCAGAAGCAAGAAAGAAGCTGAGCAGCTTGCGGCAAAGGAAGCTCTTGAGCTTATGGGATATGAAACACAGTAACATTTCAATATTCATACCGCACGTCGGCTGCCCGCATCTTTGCAGTTTCTGCGACCAGCGTACAATAAGCGGTACCCAGCATCTTCCCGATGGCGATGAAGTCAGGGAGATTTGCGAAAAGGCACTCGGCGAGGTAAGTTCACCTGAAAACACGGAGATAGCGTTTTTTGGCGGAAGCTTCACTGCAATACCGCGTGACTATATGAACGAGCTTCTCGGTGCTGCAAAGGAGTTTGTCGGACCCGGAAAGTTCAAGGGAATACGCTGTTCTACACGTCCGGACTGCATCGACAATGAGGTACTTGGTATACTTGCAAGGAGCGGTGTTACGGCTATCGAACTCGGGGCGCAGTCGATGAGTGATAAGGTGCTCGAAATGAACGAGCGCGGACACAGCTCGGCTGATGTTGAAAATGCTGCGGTGCTTATAAAGCAGTGGGGATTTGAGCTCGGGTTGCAGATGATGGTCGGACTTTACGGCAGTACACGCGAGGACGAACTTCTTACCATGCACAGGATAGTCGGACTTATGCCCGATACAGCGCGAATCTATCCTACGGTGATACTAAAGGGTACAAGACTCGCTGAGCTGCTTATAAGCGGCGAATACGTACCATTCAGCTTCGACGAGGCAGTAGAAATAGCCGCTTCCGGACTCGTTCTTTTCGAGGGCAGCGGTATCCGTGTAATAAAATGCGGTCTGCACGCGAGTGAATTTGTAGAGCAGGACATGGTCGGCGGTTTTTATCATCCGGCATTCCGTGAACTTTGCGAGGGTATGATTTTCCGGTGCAATATGGAAATGATGCTCAAAAACGAAAAAAGGCTGCCGGAGAGTTGTACATTTGCGGTATCTCCGAAATGCATAAGCAAGGCAGCAGGTCATAAAAAAGCCAATACTGATTATTTCAGACAGAAGGGTATAGACATTAAAATAGTCGGAGATGAGGAACTCTCCGGATTTCAATGCGAACTGAGGAGGTGAGTGAGTGTACCTTAAATCACTGGAAATACAGGGATTCAAGTCGTTTCCCGACAAAATAAGCCTTACCTTTGACAAGGGTCTCACAGCGGTCGTAGGTCCTAACGGCAGCGGAAAAAGTAATATCGGCGACTCCGTAAGATGGGTACTCGGTGAACAGTCTACCAAGACCCTCCGCGGAAACAAGATGGAAGACGTTATTTTTTCCGGTACTGTTGCCCGCAAGCCAATGGGCTTTGCCGCCGTAACGCTCAATATCGACAACTCCGACAAGACCATTTCAGATATGGACGAGGAGATAGCGGTAACGCGAAAGCTGTACCGAAGCGGTGAAAGTGAGTATATGATAAACGGCAAAGCCTGCCGCTTGAAGGATATAAACGAACTGTTCATGGATACAGGTCTCGGACGTGACGGTTACTCGATAATCGGTCAGGGACGTATCGCTGAAATTGTCGGAGCAAAGAGCAGTGAACGCCGAGATATCTTCGAGGAAGCAGCGGGAATCTCAAAATTCCGCTACAAAAAGCTCGATGCTGAGCGTAAACTCACTGCCGCACAGGAAAACCTTCTCAGACTTACCGATATCCTCTCTGAGCTTGAGGGACGTGTAGAGCCGCTGAGAATACAGTCAGAGAAGGCACAGAAGTTCATCAAACTCGCTGAAGAGCGTAAGCGACTTGAAATATCTGTGTGGGTGACACGTCTTGACGAGTTGAAAGAAAAGCTTACAAAGCTCGAAGAAAAGGTACTCATCAGCAAGGGCGAATACGAGAACCTTGAAAATGATATACAAAGGGAAGAGGAGCGCCTTCAGGACGGCTTCCGCCGTATGCAGGAGTGCACTATAAAGTCTGATGAGCTGCGTCAGAAAATGCTCGAGGAGGAGCAGACTTCATCGCAGAAAAAATCGGATATAGCCGTTTTCGAGAACGATATCCGACATTGTCAGGAAGCTATTGAATCTGCAAGAAAGAGTGTCGAGCGTTCTGAGGAGACTAAAAAGGAACTTCTCGCCCGCAAGGAAGATGCAAAGAAGCGTATCAGCGAACTGAATGAGCAGCGTGAAAAGCTCGAAAAGGACATCGCGGATATGACTGCAAAATTTGAAAAAGCAGAGCAGGAAAACTCTCAGCTCGGCGACAACGTCGATAAGGCAGGCAGTGTCATCAACAGTCTTTACATCAGGCAGAGTGAGCTGAAATTCGCTGCCGAGGCTGCAAAGCAGTCTATAGCAGATGAGGAGCAGCGACTTGAAGAACTGCGCGGAAGCAGCAGTGACGCGGAGAAGGCTCTCGCCGATTATGAGCGAAGAATCGCCGGAAATGAAGCTTCTATAAAAGCAAATGAGGAGCGTTCAGGTGAACTGAAAAACCGGCTCAGCGGGCTTGAGAGACTTTACAAGTCACGCAGAGAAGGCTTTGAACAGGCGAAGATGGACTTTGAAAAAAACATCTTCGAGCTTAAAGAAAAACAGCAGCGCCGTAAGATATTGAATGACCTCGAAAATAACATGGAAGGCTTTGCCGGAAGTGTAAAGCAGGTACTAAGAGCTGCTAAACAGGGACGTATCAGCGGAGTTTCGGGTACTGTTGCACAGAATATCAGCGTTGAACCGCAGTACGCGGTTGCCATAGAAACTGCACTCGGCGGTGCGATGCAGAACATCATCGTTGACAATGAGGACATCGCAAAACGCTGTATCCGCTTCCTCAAGGAGCAGAAGGGCGGAAGAGCAACGTTTCTGCCTGTTACTTCTGTACGCGGAAATGAGCTTCGTGAGAACGGTCTTGAAAACTGCGGCGGATTTGTTTCGGTTGCCAATAAACTCGTCAGCTACGACGAGCGGTTCAGCGGCATTTTTGCTTCGCTGCTCGGACGTATAGTTATCGCTGAGGACATCGATTCGGCAACTCTTATTGCTAAAAGGTACGGATATAAATTCCGTATAGTTACCCTCGACGGACAGGTGATAAATGCCGGCGGTTCGTTTACCGGTGGTTCGGCTATGAAGTCGGGAGGAGTAATTACAAGAAAGAATGAAATAGAAAAGCTTGATTCTGAGATAGAAAAGCTGTCGGGACAGCGCGACGAACTGAGTGCAAAGGCTGAAAAGCTGCGTGCTGAATCCGAGAAGCTTCGCTTCGACACTGAGGCGGCAAAAAAAGACATAAACGACCTCGAAACCGAATCTGTACAACTCAGGGCAGAGCTTACAAGTCTTCATTCTCTGAAAGAGCAGCTGAGCTCGCAGACTGAGAATTCCGGCAGACAGCTTACAGAGTCAGAGCAGAAGATAGCAGCCGCAAAGCAGACTATCACCGATTCTGAAAAAGCTCTCGCTGAGACTGAACAGCAGATAAAGGAAGCTGAGGAAAAGCTCGCAGAAGGTCAGGACAGCCGTGAAAAGCTGCGTATTGAACGTGCGGAGCTGTCAGAGGAACTTTCAAAGCTGAAGATACACGGTATAGAGCTTGCTAAGGATGTTCAGGCTCAGGAGGAAGAGATAAGACGTGTTGACGATTCTCTCGGTGAACTCCGCAGCGGCAGCCGTCACTTCGAGGACGAGATAAAACGTCAGCAGCAGATGATAAGCATGAAACAAAGCGATATCGAAAAGCTGAAAGCTGAGCTTGACGGTATGCAGAGCAATACTGACACCTATCTCGCTGAAATTGCAAGGTATCAGAACGTCCATACAGAGCAGAACCGTCTTGTAAAAGAGATACAGATGGGTATGAAACAGCTCAATGAGGCAAAGGAAAAGCTATCGGGCGAGGTCACAAGACTTGAGGAGCGCCGCGATTCTACTAACCGTGATTCCGATTACATCATCGGTCAGCTGCGTGAGGTATATCAGCTGAACCGCAGTGAAGCGGTCGAAATCGCTGAAAAGCTCGACGACCTCGCAGCTGCGCAGGCTGAACTCACTTCTGTAAAGAATAAGATACGTGCACTCGGAAGTGTAAATGTTGCGGCTATTGACGAATACAAAGAAGTTGCCGAGAGGTACGAATTCCTCTCAGGACAGATTTCAGACGTTCAGAAGTCGAAGAATGAGCTTGAAAAGATAATCGCCGACCTTACAGAGGAAATGTGCAGGATATTCTCGGAGAGTTTCCGCATAATCAACAGCAACTTCAAGGAGATATTCGTTGAACTCTTCGGTGGCGGCAAGGCTGAGCTTATACTTTCCGACCCCGAAAATGTACTCGAATCGGGTATCGAGATAAGTGTAGCGCCTCCGGGCAAGGTCATCAAGAACCTTATTGCCCTCTCCGGCGGTGAGCAGTCTTTCATAGCTATTGCAATATATTTTGCCATACTGAAACTGCGTCCGGCGCCGTTCTGTATTCTCGATGAGATAGACGCCGCTCTCGACGAAGTAAACGTAAGAAAATATGCGCAGTACCTGAAAAAATTCACCGATACCACACAGTTTGTACTCGTTACCCACCGCCGCAGTGCGATGGAGGAGGCAAATGTACTTTATGGTGTAACCATGCAGGAGGACGGTATCTCGAAGCTTCTCAAGATGGAGCAGGTGGATTTTCAGGAAGACGTAGCTGATATACAATAAAACAAGGCAGAGCTTTCTGCTGAATGAAAAGAGGATACTATGGGATTATTTTCTAAGATAGCACAGGGAATCAAAAAAACAAAGGACAGCTTCCTCGGCGGACTTCAGAAGGTTTTCAATTCCTTTACCAAAATCGATGAGGAACTCTTTGAACAGCTCGAAGAACAGATGATAATGAGTGATATCGGTGTTGACACATCTGTTGAGATATGCGAACGTGTACGCAAAAAGGTCAAGGAGAGAGGCATAACCGATCCTCAGCAGATCATGGAACTCATTCATGAGGTAATATCTGAAATAATGGGCGATGATACAGGACTTGACCTTACAAAGTCTCCGGCAGTAATAATGGTCATAGGAGTAAACGGTGCAGGCAAGACTACTACTATAGGAAAACTCTGCTACCAGTTCAAGAATGAGGGCAAGAAGGTACTTGTTGCGGCTGCTGATACTTTCCGTGCTGCCGCTATCGACCAGTTAGAGGTTTGGACTGAGCGTGCAGGTGTTGACATTGTCAAGCACGCTGAGGGCAGTGACCCCGGTGCGGTGGTGTACGATTCGCTCGAAGCTGCAAAGGCTCGCGGATGCGACGTTGTTATTATCGACACCGCCGGCAGACTCCATAACAAGAAAAACCTCATGGAGGAACTGAAAAAGATAAACAGAATAATCGACACTAAGGCAGGCGACAGTTCACGCGAAGTACTGCTCGTCCTCGACGCTACTACCGGTCAGAATGCCGTAAGTCAGGCTAAGCTTTTCAGCGAGACTGCCCCTATTACCGGCATAGTCCTCACGAAGCTCGACGGTACTGCAAAGGGCGGTATAGTTATCTCTATCAAGAATGAGCTCGGCATACCTGTAAAGCTTATCGGTGTAGGTGAGAAAATAGACGATTTACAGCCGTTTGACAGCCGTATGTTCGTGGACGCTCTCTTTGATATGCCTGAAACTGAGGAAGAAGAGCAGGAAGAGGCAGATGAAGAGACAATTGCTGAGTCTGTTAATGAGGAGAGCAATGAACCTGAAACACCTGATTACGATGAAGCTGAAATTGACGAATCTGAAGACGATGAAGAAATGTCTGAAGATACTGAGTACGAAGATGATGAGGAAGAAACTGAAGAAGCTGACGCTGAAGATGATGATGACGAGGACGAAGGCTTCGATGTTGATAACTATGACGAAAATGCCGAGTTTGAGGCAAGAACTGAATTTGATATAGACGAGAGCTTTATGGAGGCTCTTGCTGAGGAGAAGTCAGCTGATGAAGATGAAGAAGACTTCGAAGACGAGGTTGAAAAACTCATAGACGCTGAGGAAGAAGCTCCGGCAGAAGAGCCTGAAAAGAAGAAAAAGAAGGGATTCTTCAGCCGTCTGTTCGGCAGAAAGGGCGATGAAGATGATAACTAAACTCGTAATGGCTACAAATAACGCAAACAAGCTCCGTGAGGCAAGAGAAATACTCTCTCCGCTCGGGATAGAGGTGCTTTCACAGCGTGAAGCCGGTGCTGACTGCGACCCCGAAGAAAACGGTGCAACGTTTGCCGAAAATGCCTATATCAAGGCAAAAGCGGTCTATGAGACGGTTGGTCTGCCGACTATCGCTGACGACAGCGGACTCTGTGTTGACGCTCTTGACGGCGGACCGGGAGTCTATTCTGCGAGATATGCTCCGGAGGGACAGCACTGCGCAAAGCTGCTCAGTGAGATGAAGGAAGTTCCCGATGAAAAGCGCGGAGCGGCGTTCAAGTGCACTATCTGTTTCCTCGACGAGAACGGTCACACTGAGCTGACCGGCGAATGCAGAGGTGCTATCGGTCATGAGATGCGCGGTACTAACGGATTCGGATACGACCCTGTTTTTGTGGTCGGAGACAGAACTATGGCGGAGCTTTCCGCTGACGAAAAGAATGAGATAAGTCACAGAGGTGCGGCTCTGCGTGAGCTGTACCGCTTCCTAAAAGAAAGATACGGTGAATAATATGCTTACAAGCAAGCAGAGAGCATACCTGCGCGGTATTGCTTCAACATATGAGACAATTTTTCAGATCGGCAAAGGCGGAGTTACAGAAGCTATGTGCAAGGACATCGGTGAAGCTCTCCGCAAGCGTGAACTTATAAAGCTCCGCGTACTCGAAAATTCAGGCTGGACTGCAAGAGAAGCCGCTGACGCTATCGCTGAACAGACCGGCTCGGACGTTGTACAGGTGATCGGCAGCCGTTTCGTACTCTTCAAGCGTAACGAAAAAGACCCTGTAATTGAGAATATTCCTAAGGCAAAGTAAAAAATTTCCTCAGAAATGTGTCAGTTTGAAGTTTTGGACTGAATGTTATAGGTGAGTGTGCATTTTGAGGAATAATTCAGATGAAACGGGAGGAAGCTATGAAGGTATTGCTCATAAGCGGCACTAACCATAAAGGTTCAACATATAATATCGGTCGGATGCTTGCGGAAAAAGTGACTTCTGCCGGTAATATATCCGAGGTGTTTCTGCCGCGTGATTTCGATGAATTCTGCTGCGGGTGCACCACCTGTTTCGTCAAGGGTGAGGACAAATGTCCGCACTATGAGAAACTCCGTCCTATAACAGAAAAGATAGACGAAGCTGACCTTGTGATACTCGCATCGCCGGTCTATGTTTACCATGTGACAGGACAGATGAAGGCTCTGCTTGACCATTACGGCTACCGCTGGATGGCACACCGCCCCGACGAGAAAATGTTCCATAAGCAGGCAGCAGTGGTCACAACAGCCGCAGGAGCGGGTGTCAAGTCGGCACTCAAGGATATGGCTGACAGCTGTTTCTTCTGGGGCATACCGAGAACATACAAGCTCGGCAAGCCTATAAGGGCTGAATCGTGGGAGACCGTAACTCCCAAGTTGAAGCAGTCGCTGGAGAAGCAGACAGACAGCATTGCCGCTAAAATCAAGCGAAACCACGGTAAAAACAGCGTTCCGCTGAAAACCGCGGCATTCTTCAGACTTATGGCAATGATTCAGAAAAACGGCTGGAATGAAGCCGACAAGAACTACTGGAATGAAAAAGGCTGGACTTCCGGCAAAAAGCCGTGGAAGAAGGTGTGAATTGCATGAGGACAGGTATATACGGCGGAAGCTTCAATCCGGTACACAACGGACATATCCACCTCGCACTCACGGCAGTTTCTGAACTCGGACTTGACAGGCTTTTTCTCCTGCCGTCAAGAATAAGTCCGCACCGTTCATCTGACGAGTATGTCTCAGGTGAGGACAGACTTGAAATGCTCAGACTTGCCTGCGGTGTGAGCGAAAAGCTGAGTGTAAGTGACTATGAACTTCGCTCGGACAGAGTGAGTTACACAGTCTATACAGTCCGCGAATTCCGCAGAAGATACCCCGACGATGAGCTTTTTCTCCTTGTCGGGAGCGATATGTTTATGTCGTTTGAAACGTGGCGCTGCTTTGACGAGATACTCCGCGAGTGCACACTTGCTGTAGTTTCAAGGAATGAGGGTGACCTCCCCGAACTTGAAATAAAAGCTGATGAACTCCGTAAATTCGGTAATATCATCGTTTGCAAAGCTGAGCCGATTGAAATTTCATCTACCGATATAAGAAAAAAAATTGCAAAAAATCAGAAATACTCTTGCTATCTTGACGAAAATGTAGTACAATATATAAGATTGAAGAATCTTTACAGACAATGAGGTGAGCATTTGTTATACGATCCCGATGACAAAAAGAAATACCTGAAATCGCACCTTTCACAGAAAAGGTATCAGCATTCGCTGAACGTTGCGGCGGAGTGCCGCAAGCTTGCCGAAAAGTATGGCGAAGACCCCGATAAGGCATATTTTGCAGGTCTGCTCCATGATATCTGCAAGGAACTCCCTGCCGCTGAGCAGAAGCAGCTCGTTCTCGAAAGCGGATACACAGTGTGCCGCGAAGAACTCGAAACCCGTTCGCTTCTTCACGCTATAGCCGGTGCATATTTTGTAAGGAAAGAATTTGGCGTTGAGGACATAGACATACTCAATTCAATACGCTTCCATACAGTCGGCAGAGCCGGAATGACAAGGCTTGAGGAGATAGTATACCTCGGTGACCTCGTTTCTGCTGAGCGTGACTACAAGGACGTTGACAAGATGCGTAAGCTGACCTATTCCGACCTTGACGCGGCTATGCTTGAGGCATTTTCATTTTCGATAAAGTCAGTGATAAAAAAAGGCGGAGTTATCCCGCTGTGTACAGTTGAGGGCTATAATTTCTATACGCGCCTCATCGAAGAAGAGAAGAATAAATAAAACGTAGGATGATAATACGACATTAATGAAAAGAGGATAACAATGAAACAGAACGAATTGGATATAAATGGCATGGACACAAATAAAGAAGTCCATGAGCGTCCAAAGCCGTTAAAGAAGCTTGTAAGGGCTAATAATACTGCTTTCAGTCAGTATCCGCCTGCAAATGAACCTTACCGCGGACAGCATGAGGCACCTTCCGGAGAGTATCACGGACAGCATGAGGCGCCTGCCGGAGAGTATCACGGACAGCATGAGGCACCTGCCGGAGAGTACCGCGGAAAGCATGAAGCACCTGCCGGAGAGTATCACGGACAGCATGAGGCACCTGCCGGAGAGTACCGCGGAAAGCATGAAGCACCTGCCGGAGAGTACCACGGAAAGCACGAAGCACCTGCCGAACCCTACCGCGGCAGATATGAAGCTGATAACAGTGATGACGATTACGATGAGGACTACGAAGAATACGATGCTGAAAAAAAGCGTATCTCCGCAAAGGACGTTATCATCAAGACTGTTTCGGTTCTTACGAGTCTTGCTGTGATATGTATGCTCGTGCTGAATATGCCTATTTTTGTAGACAAAAACACCGGCGGAAACGTCTCGCTCGTTTACCTTTTCAAACACGCTCAGCCTATGGCTAAAGAGGGACAGCTCAAGAAGGATGATGTCGAGCTGAACCTCAATACAGAGGTAGTTACTCCCGAATTCAACGACGGACTTGACCTCCCTCAGCTTGTTGAAGGTCAGTACAGCATTCTCTTCCTCGGTTTCGATGAGGAGGAACTGAACAGTGACGTTATGTGGGTTGTACAGTTTGACATCGGTAACTGTGCTATGAATATCCTTCAGATACCGCGTGACTGCTGTCTGCCGGACTACACTTCAAGCGTAACAAAGAAGTTCAACAGCATCTATTCATGCGGTGACCCGAATAAGATACCGATTCAGCGCGTTGTTGACGCTGTTCAGGAAAACTTCGGCATTCCGATAGATGCTTATATCACTACCGCTTGCTTCGATATCGTAAGAATGGTCGATATCATCGGCGGTATACCGATTCACCTCGACAATGAGATAATCTATGAGGCTGACAAGATAATCCCTGCCGGAGACGTTGTACTCGACGGTCAGCAGGCAGAATGGTTCGTTCGATTCCGTCACGAGTGGCTTCAGGGCGACATCGGACGTATGCAGAATCAGCGCCGTTTCATGGCGGCGGCTATGATGAAGCTCTTCAACATCGTTGAGGACGAGGGCAGAATCAAGCTCTACAGCTACATCAAACAGATAAAGGACGAGGAACTTATTTACACCGACCTTTCAATTGATGATATGGGCAAGGTAGCTGACTTTGCTTCTACTCTTTCAATGGATAATGTACACGTAAA
The DNA here is from genome assembly GCA_902792235.1 of Ruminococcus flavefaciens. Classification (GTDB taxonomy): domain Bacteria; phylum Bacillota; class Clostridia; order Oscillospirales; family Ruminococcaceae; genus Ruminococcus; species Ruminococcus flavefaciens_AE. Next base: position 31,735 of record CADAYP010000001.1, on the reverse strand, counting down.
TATGGTTCCCGGTGAGGACGCGTGGTTCTATGCTGACGACGGTGAAAAGTACTCTGTATACTCCGTTCACAAGCAGGAGACCATTGATATGCTCAATGAGTATTTCCGTCCTTATCAGGTAGACATGAACGAAGACAGCACAACCATCGTTGAGCTTGTGCTCGACCACTCTTACGCAGTATATGACGATACTGGAACGTCGTTCGAGGAACTCGAAACGGCTACCGAGCCGCTCAGAGACCCCGAAAAGAAACCATGGTGGAAGGAAGATTGAATTTATGACTGAGCAGGAAAAGCTCGAACTTATAGTTAAAACACTCGACAGCAAAAGGGGAGAGGATATACAGGCTCTGCGCATTGCCGACCTCACTATCCTCGCTGACTATTTCGTTATCGTAAATGGTACAAGTAATACCCATGCACGTACTCTTGCCGACGAGGTCGAGTTTCAGCTTTCACAGAAGGGTATTGAACCCGAGCGCCGTGAGGCTGATACCGGCAACACTTGGATAATCCTTGATTACGGCGATATCATCGTTCACGTTTTCTACAAGGAAACACGTAATTTCTATAAGCTTGAAGGACTTTGGGCTGACGGTGAGCCGGTCGATATAAGTGCACTCCTTACGAAAGAGGGCAATGGTGAGAACTAATAACTCGCAGGGCAGAATGATCTGCATAGCTATCAGCGGATTTATGCTCGTAAAATTCTTTATAAACCTTGCTATAGGCGGCTTTGATGCAGCAGAACTCATCAGGGCGATAGTGTGCGGATTCTTTCTGATAACCGGACTCGAATACGTTAATTACATCATTGCAGGTGTACTCGCTTTCTATGCGATAAGATTCCTGCCGAACAATATCATGCACATCAAGGATAATTTTATTTACCTTCTTGAAGGTATAGTCGATATCGGCTGTGCAGTGATACTGTGCACTGTTCCGGCAGTAAAAGAACATTTCACAAACAAGTGGAATGACTTTCAGTCGAAGATTAGCAAAAAATTATAAAAAGGAATGATTTATACAATGGGCAGATACGATTTTACCGCCATTGAGAAAAAGTGGCAGAAGTATTGGGAGGAGCATGAGACCTTCAAGACTGATGTATGGGATTTCAGCAAGCCGAAGTTTTATGCACTCGATATGTTCCCCTATCCGTCGGGAGTAGGTCTCCACGCTGGTCACCCCGAGGGATACACAGCAACAGACATCGTTTCACGTATGAAGCGTATGCAGGGCTACAACGTCCTTCACCCGATGGGATACGATTCATTCGGTCTGCCTGCTGAGCAGTACGCGGTAAATACCGGAAATCACCCCAACGGATTTACTCAGGAAAATATCAAGACCTTCTCGAAACAGCTCAAGGAACTCGGTTTCGACTACGACTGGTCAAAGATGATAGCTACTTCTGACCCTGAGTTCTATAAGTGGACTCAGTGGATATTCAAACAGCTCTACAATGACGGCTACGCTAAGTACATTGATATGCCTGTTAACTGGTGCGAAGAGCTGGGTACAGTTCTCTCCAACGACGAGGTTATTGACGGAAAGTCCGAGCGCGGCGGTTTTCCTGTTGTCCGCAAAAATATGAAGCAGTGGGTCATCGACCAGCCTGCTTTTGCTGAAAAGCTCCTCGAAGGCCTCGATGAGATAGACTGGCCGGAGTCAACAAAGTCCATGCAGAGAAACTGGATAGGCAAGTCTACCGGTGTTGAGGTAGAATTTGACATTGTCGGCGGCGGAAAATTCTCGATATTCACAACTTGTATCGAAACTATTTACGGTATCACTTTCATGGTACTCGCTCCCGACGGAGATATCACTGCAAGCCTTCTCGACCGCGTTCAGAACCGCGAAGAGGTCGAGGCTTACATAGAAGAAACAAAGAAGAAAAACGATATGGACCGTACAGAGCTCAACAAGACAAAGTCAGGCTGTGAGCTCAAGGGTGTTACTTGTATCAACCCTGTAAACGGCAAAGAAGTTCGTATGTTCATAGGCGACTTCGTTCTTGCAAGCTACGGTACCGGTGCAGTTATGGCTGTTCCAAGCCACGACCAGCGTGACTTTGAGTACGCAATAGCTCACAATATCGACATGATACAGGTCATAGACGGTAAGGACGGTCATATCGACGTATCCGAAGCGGCTATGGAAAAGACAGAGTACCTCGGCAAGGGCTACAAGCTCATCAATTCCGAGGAGTTTACTGGTCTCACTGTTGAAGAGGCTAAGGAAGCAATTACTAAGAAGCTCGAAGAAATGGGCAGAGCTAAGCGTACTGTTAATTACCATTTCCGCGAGTGGATATTCGCACGTCAGCGCTACTGGGGCGAGCCTGTTCCTGTAGTTCACGGCGAGGACGGTTCTATCCGTGTTCTCGATGATGAAGAGCTCCCGCTCATTCTCCCCGAACTTGATGACTACAAGGGCAAGAACGGCAAGGCTCCTCTTGAAAATGCAACAGAGTGGAAAAAGTACGAGAAGGACGGCTTCAAGGGTACACGCGAGACTTCAACTATGCCCGGAAGCGCTGGTTCAAGCTGGTACTACTTCAGATACATCGACCCGCACAACGACAAGCAGTTCGCTGACCCTGAACTCCTTAAACACTGGATGCCTGTTGACCTCTATATCGGTGGTCCTGAGCACGCTGTAGGTCACCTCATGTACTCTCGTATATGGAACAGATACCTCTACGATAAGGGCCTTGCACCTACTAAGGAGCCGTTCAAGAAGCTTGTTCATCAGGGTATGATACTTGGCGAGAATGGTATCAAGATGGGTAAGCGTTTCCCTGAGTTCGTTGTTAACCCCTCGGATATCGTAAGAGACTACGGTGCAGATACACTCCGCCTCTATGAGATGTTCATGGGGCCTCTTGAGGTAAGCAAACCATGGAGTAAGAACGGTGTTGAGGGTGCGAGAAAGTTCATCAACCGTGTATGGAACTTCTTCACAGAGCCTGAAAACCTCACTGACGATAACGACGGTGCACTTACTAAGGTATACCATCAGACTGTCAAAAAGGTAACTAACGACTACGAGAACCTCGCTTTCAATACTGCTATCAGTCAGATGATGATATTCGTGAACGAGGTATACAAGAATGGCAAGTGCCCGAAGGAGTATGCTGAGGGACTCATTAAGATGCTCTCGTGCATTACACCTCACGTCGGCGAAGAGATATGGAGCCTTCTTGGTCATAACGACACTATCGCCTTCGAGTGCTGGCCGACTTACGATGAAGCTCAGCTCGTAGAGGATACTATTGAGATTGTTGTTCAGATAAACGGCAAGATAAAGGCTAAACTCAACATTGCTGTTGATTCCGACAAGGACAGTGTTATCGCTCTCGCTATGGATAATGAGGACGTTAAAAAAGCTGTTGAAGGCAAAAATATAGTAAAACAGATATATGTACCAAATAAGCTTGTTAATATTGTGGCGAAATGACGAATTTTTCCAAACTGTAAAAAAAGCTTGACATATTATGGTTTTAGTGATAAAATAATATTATATTCGTATATGTTATTATATTATATTCGTATATAGCTATAAAATTATAGTTATGAGGTATGTTAACTGACACTCGTAAGAGTGATTAGTATAAAGCCCGGGGTTCCAATGGGCAACCTCTAAACAAGGGAGGGAAAGATAAATGGCAGAAGTTCGCGTTGGTAAGAACGAGTCTCTTGACACTGCTCTTAAAAGATTTAAGAGATCATGTGCAAAGGACGGCGTTATTGCTGAGGTTCGCAAAAGAGAGCACTACGAAAAGCCTTCAGTTAAGCGTAAGAAGAAGTCTGAGGCAGCTCGTAAGCGTAAGTATTAATTTTGCGTGAACTATTAAAGTGTTGATAAAAGCGGGCGATAATGTCCGCTTTTTCATTTGACTTTTTTATTTCCCACCGGGAAAATTTTCATACATGACGTTTTCCGACAGATTTCTTTCTGACGGTGACGTATAATGTTAGTGGAGGTATTAATGCTATTCAGTATTACAGCTGCATTCAACCATGTGACCGATATATCTCCGGAAATGCTCGCAAGACTCGGTATAAAGGGCCTTATCCTCGATATCGACAATACCCTCGCGAGACATAACGATCCGCAGCCTGCGGACGGCGTCGTTGAATGGCTCGAAATGATGAAAGAATGCGGTATCAGAATGATAATCGTATCGAATAATTTTTATCTCCGCGTGAAGCTTTTTGCTGAACTCGTCGGACTTGAGTATGTCTGCGACTGCAAGAAGCCGTTCAAAAAGGGGTACAGAATTGCCGCAATGAGAATGGGACTTCCGAAACATTCACTTGCCGCAGTCGGCGATCAGATACTCACCGACGTTCTCGGTGCAAACCTGTTCAAGATAAAAATGCTCTACACTATTCCGCTTGGAAACAGAGAAAGCAGAATGTTCAGGATCCGCTCGGTGATAGAGTCGCCGTTCATACCTAAAAAAATTTACTGCCGCGGCGGAAAAACTGCGGTGGATCATCATACTCTGAAAGCTATTACATATAAGGAGCGTTTATAATGATCAAAAAGATCCTTGTTATACACGGACCTAATCTCAATCTTCTCGGCGAACGTGAGCCGGGAGTTTACGGAAATGCAGGAATAGATACTCTCAACAGCAACATAATCGACCGCGCTAAAGAGCAGGGACTTGAGTGTGAGATATTCCAGTCCAACCATGAGGGCGCTATCATAGATAAGCTCCACGCTGCACGTACTGCCTTTGACGGTGTTATCATCAACGCAGGAGCTTATACTCACTACAGCTACGCTATCAGGGACGCTATTGCGGCTATAAAGATACCGGTTATAGAGGTGCACATCAGCAATATCAATGCGCGTGAGGAGTTCCGTAAGAATTCTGTAATTGCTCCGGTTTGCAAAGGAAGTATTTGCGGATTCGGTCTTCTCAGCTATTACCTCGCCGTTCAGGCTATGGCAGAGCTTTAAGGAGTTAAGTATGACAAAATTTGAAAAGCTTTTCAGTCAGTTACCTGAAAGTATTGACTGCGTACTGATAACGTCTGACATAAACAGACGTTATTTTACTGGAATGAAGTCGTCCGATGGAACGGTCATCGCATTCCGCGACAAGGCTTACCTCGTTATCGACTTCCGCTATATTGAAAAGGCTCGTTCAACTGTTACTTCCGCTGAAGTAATTGAGCAGAAGAAGCTTTACTCTCAGCTGAATGAACTTATGCATAAGCATAACGCTTCTAATGTTGCCATAGAGTCACAGACACTCACTGTAAGCCGTCTGCACATCCTCAGAGCACAGTTCAAGGATATCGAGGTAATTGATACTGATGTCCTCAGCAACGCTGTAAATGCACTCAGAATGGTCAAGGACGAATCTGAACTTGAATGTATAAGGAAGGCTCAGGAAATCGCTGAAACGGCTTTTGAGAGCATTCTCAGCTTTATACACGTGGGTGTGACTGAGCGGGAGATAGCACTGGAGCTTAACAGACTCATGTTTGAGTACGGTGCGGAAGACCTTTCATTTGAGACTATCGCCCTTGCAGGTGCTAATACTTCTATGCCGCACGGAGTTCCGTCCGATAAGAAGGTGGAGAACGGCGAGTTCGTACTGATGGACTTCGGCGCAGTATATAACGGATACCACAGCGACATGACACGTACAGTGTGCGTAGGTCAGCCAAGCGACGAGATGAAAAAGGTGTATAATATCGTCCTTGAAGCTCAGACAGCCGCTATAAACGCGGCTCACGCAGGTATGACTGGTCAGGAGCTCGACCTAATTGCACGCAGTATTATCAGTGATGCAGGCTACGGAAACTGTTTCGGACATTCCCTCGGTCACGGTGTTGGAATGGAGATACATGAGCGCCCTAATGCTTCACCAAATTCGGCGGCTGAACTTAATAAAGGGGCAGTCGTAACGGTCGAACCCGGTATTTATATCGCTGGAAAGTTCGGTGTTAGAATCGAAGACTTTGTCATTTTGACTGAAAATGGTTGCATAAATCTGACAAAAAGTGCAAAAAATATAATATCTTTATAATAATATGGCTTTGGGTATTGCCAAAGTCCCGAAAATGTGGTAAAATATTACATATAATTCTATTGGAAAAATACGGAGGTATTTATAATGATTTCAGCAGGCGATTTCAGAAACGGCGTTACTTTTGAGCTCGACGGACAGGTTGTTCAGGTTATCGAGTTCCAGCACGTAAAACCCGGTAAGGGCGCTGCTTTCGTTAGAACAAAGTATAAGAACGTAATTACAGGTTCAGTTGTTGAAACTTCTTTCAACCCTACAGCTAAGTTCCCTACAGCTTTCGTTGAGAGAAAGGATATGCAGTACAGCTACAACGACGGTGACCTTTACTACTTCATGGATATGGAAACTTATGAGCAGATCCCGATCAGCGCTTCTGTTCTCGGCGACAGCTTCAAGTTCGTTAAGGAAGAGATGATGTGCAAGATCCTTTCTTACAAGGGCAACGTTTTCGGTGTTGAGCCCCCCAACTTTGTTGAGCTCGTTGTTACTCAGACTGATCCCGGATTCAAGGGCGATACAGCTACAAATGCTACAAAGCCTGCTACTCTCGAAACCGGCGCTGAGATCAAGGTTCCGCTCTTCATCAATGAAGGCGAGAAGATCCAGGTTGACACCAGAACAGGCGAGTATATGTCTCGTGCATAATCTGTGCCTGAAATGATTTCCTTTCGGAGGGAGAACTGACATGAAACTTACAGAAAAAATGTCATATTTACAGGGTCTCATTGATGGACTCGAAATAGATACAACTACTAAGGAAGGCAAGGCTCTTACTCAGATGTCTGAGGTAATGTCTGAGCTCGTTCTTTACGTAGAAGATCTCCAGTCACAGGTCGATGAGCTTACTGAGCTCTGCGATATCCTTGACGAAGACCTCGGTCAGGTCGAGGACGACATCTATGATGATGATGACGATTACGACTGCGATGAATGTTATGACGATGAGGACGATGATGACGACTATGAGTTCGACGACGATGACGATGAACTCTACGAGGTTACATGTCCTACCTGCGGAGATACTATTCTCATTGATGAGGGTATGATCGAAGAGGGTTCGATAAACTGCCCTAACTGCAACGAACTTCTTGAGTTCGACTTTGACGGTCTCACAATTGAAGACTTTGAAGAGGCTGATGAACAGCCTGCAGAGGAAAAGTAATAACAAAAACGGACAGCTTTTGTAGCTGTCCGTATTCTTTTAGGAGAAGTTATGCTGAAAAAAACTCATGATTACGATGATATAATAAATTGTCCGCGTCCCGACCAGTCGAAACGCGGAGGTATAAAAGTTGATGAAAGAGCAGAGCTTTTCGCTTCATTTGAGGCTCTCAACAGTCCCGACGAGAACCTTGACGAAAATGCAACTGAACTGTTCTGTGAATCTGAACTTGATGAGAAGAAACTCTCTGATTTCGACATCAGGAAGCTCAAAAGAAAATCAGGCAAGTCCTGAGAACTTCCGGTAGTTAGCATTTATATATTTCGTGAGACGAACATAGTACTCTTCACCGTATGGGACAAACAGGTACGCTTCGTTCTGAAATTCCTCACTGTGGTACTTCTCTTCGCCAAAGAAGTCAAGTGCCATACGGTCGACGTCTTCGGGGAAACAAGGGGAGTCCTCGTCAGCGTAGAAGTCGTAGTAGTAATCTGTGAAAGCCTGTCCTTCATCGGTAAGGATTTCCTTTGTGAATTCGCCGCCGAGATAGTTCATGACAAACTTGCGGATATCAAGCTTACCCTTAGCGATATTAGCGAGTTCATCTGCGAAAAAGTCAGTGAACTCTTCATTTATCATCTCATGCTCGATGCACCAGCGAACGAATGCGGCAATGTGATTTGCGGCATTCAGCTCATAGGTATCGAGCTGTTTTTCTGTGATTTTACGAGAGTGGTCTTCGACACGGTCAATGAGTCCGAAATCGTCCTCAGTAACTGCCGCACGTCGCTCAAGGTCGAGTACAGGGTCGAGTTCACTCCCGAAGCGGTCGAGGAGGGCATCGGTGCACTTTTCTATCTTGTAGCGCATTTCAATGTCATACAGCGGAATGACCTGATAGAAGTTGATCTCGTCACCGTTTTCAAGCGGACAGACTGATGCTTTGTCGCCAAAAGCGGTACCAAGCAGAAGGACTGCTGATAGTTCTGTGTCATCAGCAAATGGCTTATTGTAGTCAACAGAGTGACCCCAGCCGAGCCATGTTTTATTGCGTATGGGGAGGTGTGCAAGCCTGTTGAGAAGTTCTACCGGCCACATCTGCTCCGGAATTTTCTCATCGAATTTCCAGTTAGGCGGCAGACAGAAAACAAGCTCAGCCCGTTCGAGTTTTTTATCTGCGAGTTCGGACGGGGTATTCATGCGGTATGCGCCGAATCCCATTGTTACAAGGGTCAGAAAGTGATTGTCTGCATTCGGCGGTATGACCGCTATATCGAGTTTTACACCGAACGGTGAGTTGTCACGGAAAACTTTTGGAAAGTCGCCGTAATTCTCGGTTATAAAATTTTCAAGTCTGTCGAGCTGTTCTTCAGTATAAAGCTCGGGCGGTGAAGTAAACATTTCCTGTTCGCTCATGATTTCCCCCTTTCACTATCTGCGAACCTGTTCACGATGAGCGAAAGCTCGTCTATTTTTTTATTCAGCAGTCTGTTTTCCTCAAGAACTTGTCCGAGAAGCTTGTTTGTCTGTACAAGAACTGACAAAATATCGCCTTCCGGAGCTTTTTCTCTTCGTGCGAGCATTTCTTTTTTCAGTAGTTTTTCAAGTATATTGCGAAAGCTGACAAAGCCGTCAGTTATTTCTCCGCGCTCAGTCATGGCTTTCACTGTCGGACTGTTTTTGAAAAATTCAAACATAAAGCAGTCATAGGCGTTGAGAAAGTCGAGGCAGTCGTCACGGCTGAATCCGGAGCTGTTTCCGTCGAGTGAGAATCTGCTCCTGAATTCGTGTATCTGCCTGATAAAACGTTTTGCATTAGTGCTTGTATCACTTGAGGCAAGGACGAGTGCCGCCGCACTTTTATAGCATTCACTGCGGTCGTTGCATACATTTTCGAGAGCTGTGACTATAAGTGCCGAATCGAATATATTCGACAGAGATGATACTATGACAGGAGTAGGGTCGGGAGAGTCGGGACTTATGTCAGTCTGCGCGATAACTGCTGACGAGCGCTCAGTCTGTTCGACGATACTCTTTACAAGTTCCTCTTCGGAAAGCATTCTCATAGGCTCACCTCAGGATAAAACGCGGAATATCATCGGCAGTTTCAGCGATGAAATCGGCTCCGGCATTTTTGAGTTCATCAACTCCGCGGAATCCCCATGCACAGCCTATAGAATGAAGTCCGGCATTTTTAGCGGTCTCTACATCTACATTGCTGTCTCCTATCATGAATACGGTATTGTTGCCGTCGGGTACCTCAGCCATTATCTCGCTGATAATAGCTGTATCAGGCTTTTTCGGACGCTCACTGCATCCGCCGAGTACCTTTATAAACTCAAATTCGGGGAGGAGTTCCTTTACAATTGAACGTGCAAAGTCCTGTGGTTTATTAGTTGCAATAGCAAGCTTTACACCATTGTCCGCGAGAAGCGTGAGAGCCTCTTTCATACGCGGATAGAGCTTTGTCTTATCAAGATAATGACTGCCGTAGTAGTCACTGAAATAGCCGAGCAGAGTATCTGTATCGGCTTTTTTATCGTCGGGCAGAGCTCGCTCGCACAGCTTCTTCACTCCGTTTCCGACGAAATGCTTATAGCTTTCATACGGGTGAGTAGGGTAGCCGAGCTTGATAAGTCCGTGATTAGCAGCGTCTGCGAGGTCATACAGCGTATCGGCGAGAGTGCCGTCGAGGTCGAAAATAGCAATGAGCATTGTTGACTCCTTTATATTCTTGTTGCGAGAAGCTTTGAGTATTTACCGCGGAATTCTTCAAATCTGTCATTGTCGATAGCTTCGCGTATTTTTTCGGTCAGTGTGTTATAGAAGTAGAGATTGTGCTGAACTGCGAGTCTGCCGGCGAGCTGTTCATTTGCTTTGAAAAGGTGACGGATATATGCGCGGGTGAAGTTTTTGCAGGTGGGGCAGTCGCACTGTTCATCGACCGGTCGCGGGTCGGTTTCGTAGCATTTATTACCGAGGTGCATGATACCGCTCCATGTGAAAACAGTAGCGTGACGGGCGTTTCTGCTTGGCATTACGCAGTCGAACATATCAACACCGCGAGCAACTGCTTCAATGATATTTGAAGGAGTTCCGACACCCATAAGGTAACGCGGTTTATTAACGGGCATAAAGGGTTCGACTACGTCAATTATCCTGTACATCTCGTCAGTAGATTCGCCGACTGCAAGTCCGCCTATAGCGTAACCGTCGAGGTCGAGTCTGGCGATATCTTCCATGTGCCTGATGCGCAGGTCGTCGTAGGTCGAGCCCTGATTAATGCCGAAAAGCATCTGATGTTTGTTTATTGTGTCCGGCAGACTGTTAAGACGTTCCATTTCGTCCTTACAGCGGTAAAGCCAGCGTGTAGTGCGTTCAATCGACTTTGCAACGTAATCGTGGGGAGCGGGGTTCTCGATACATTCGTCGAATGCCATAGCAATGGTAGAACCGAGATTCGACTGTATCTGCATACTCTCTTCCGGACCCATAAAGATGCGGTGTCCGTCGATGTGGGAAGCGAAGTAAACTCCTTCCTCCTTAATTTTGCGAAGCTGTGCAAGTGAGAATACCTGAAATCCGCCGCTGTCGGTGAGAATGGGCTTGTCCCAGTTCATGAACTTGTGAAGTCCGCCCATTTCCTTGACTATTTTGTCACCGGGACGCAGGTGGAGGTGGTAGGTGTTACAGAGTTCGACCTGAGTTTTCAGACCTTTCAGGTCGACTGACGAGATACCGCCCTTAATTGCGGCGGCTGTTCCGACATTCATGAAGCAGGGAGTCTGGAAGCTTCCGTGAACTGTTTCAACAACACCTCTTCTTGCTTTATTGTCTGTTTTTAGTAATGTGAACATATAAACTCCTTAATTTTTGAATATAAATTCGAGTACAGCGGAAAATATACCAATTCCGTATGTGCCGATAACAACACCATGAACGATATAAACAGTGGTCATAAGAACCTTGTAGCCTTTAGTTACGACTGTGCCGTTTTCGCTGAATCTGAACCTTGCGAGGTATGTGAGAGAACCTGTGATAAGACCTGTGAACAGCGGAATAAACCCGATAAGCACGATTATTATTGTGACTATTATGTATATACCGAGTACAAATGGTCCGAGGAAAATTAATGAAAGCGCATTGTCGGTGATATCCTGAGTTTCATTGGGTATTTCTGAGAATGCGATAGTTCCGCCGATGATGGATAAGCCCCCGATTATAAATAAGACAGATGATATAATGGTATTGATAATGAACTCTGTTTTTATTCTGTTATTAGCTTTCATGATTTGTACCTCCTGTGTTTTTTTATATTATACGTTATATCTACAGGAAATACAAGGTGAATCACGTCATATCGTCAGTTACAAATGTAATCATATTATATCGTACGGCTTAGAGTCATCGGGAGTACGTGATATCTTGCGGTTTGCGAACCCTATCAGCTTTCCGCTGCCATCTCTTATTGAAATGATGTATGTATCAACGTTTTGGCTTGTATCACGCAGAACAAACACGTTGTTATTTTCCTGACTTTCCTTGAACCACTCTACAACCATATTTATCTTGCTTTCACCTTCAATGGTTGTAAAGGATCTGAGTGGCTTGCCGACGAGGTCGAATCCGCCGTATTTCTCATATTTTTCGGCAGCCGCATGGTTGATGTAGACAATACGGTAATCGAGGTCACATATAACGACAGGCTGTTCTTCTGTATCAATGTAGCTTTTGAAAAAATCTGTTAATTCCATGGTAAGTAGTCCCTTCAATTATATAATGTCTGAATTCTCTGAATGCTGTCAAGGGTGAGAAATAATGTGTATGTCACTATTTTCAATAGCCTATGCTTAAAGAATGCACATTGAGTCGCCGAAGCTGAAGAAGCGGTATTTTTCTTTCACAGCAGTTCTGTAAGCATTCATTGTATTATCGTAACCCATGAATGCGGAAACAAGCATTATGAGTGTACTTTCTGGAAGATGAAAATTTGTTATAAGACCGTCTATGCACTTGAATTTGTATGACGGGTAGATGAATATATCGGTATACCCTTCATGTTCGGATATATCACCGTAAAATGTTGCGACACTCTCAAGAGTACGGCAGGTGGTAGTACCTACTGCGATGACCCTTCCGCCGGCAGCTTTTGTCTGATTGATGAGGTCGGCAGTCTCTTTCGGGAGGTAGTAGTGTTCACTGTGCATTTTGTGGTCGAGGACGTTATCTTCCTTGACGGGGCGGAATGTACCGAGACCGACGTGAAGTGTAACGAAGGCAGTGTTGATACCACGTTTTCTAAGGTCGTCAAGCATATCCTCAGTGAAGTGAAGACCTGCTGTAGGAGCGGCTGCTGAACCGAGTTCATGCGAGTAAACCGTCTGATAGCGCTCCTTGTTTTCGAGCTTTTCCTTAATATAAGGGGGGAGCGGCATCTGTCCTACATCTTCAAGGGCAGTGAAAAAGTTTCCCTCGCACTCAAACTGTACGATACGGTTGCCGTCGTCTTTGACCTCAACGACCTCAGCGATAAGTCTCCCGCCGCCGAAGCTGAATCTTGTACCGACCTTTGCTTTTTTACCCGGACGGCAGATTATCTCCCATAGCTTATCGCCCTTCTGTTCAAGAAGCAGAAACTCAATAAAAGTGCCGTTTTCAATTTTTTCTCCGTAAAGACGTGCAGGGATAACACGCGAATCGTTCATGACGAGAAGGTCACCTTTTTTCAGGTGGTCGCATAGATTATAGAAATGGTCATGAGTTATTGCACCGGTAATGCGGTCAACGCACATCATACGTGATGCATTTCGCGGTTCAATAGGAGTCTGAGCGATAAGTTCCTCAGGAAGATCATAGTAGAAGTCTGATTTTAAAAGTTCCATTTATTACTCCTTATTGTTTAAGGCTGCGGAGGTATATTTTGTGCTCATCAGGGATTCGCAGACTTTCCGCAGATTTTTGTATAGTTTTGTTATGTGTCCATTTGTCGAGCCTGTTCTGCTCGATATATGGGAGTATTTCGTCATAGTTCTTGGCGAGTGCCGTAGCGAAATACCATGCCCTCATCATGTTGATGTAGTATTCATCTGACACGACACCGGCTACTCTGTCGGCATATTCTGTATGGAAGCTATCGCCGAGGAAGTACCTCATCAGCGTGCATATCGCAAATCTGACGGTATATGTATGTTCCGAAGCAAGCCACCTGTCAATATACGGCATAAGCCTGTCAGTATTCCTTGCAAATGCTTTTGGCGAAAGTTGGTCACAGGTAGCCCAGTTATCGATATATGGGAGGAAAGCCTCTGTCAGTGCGATGCATTCCTCAAAGTCCTTTTTCGCAGAGATAATGAAGGAATGAAGCTGGTATTCCTCGAAGTATCTGTGCGGCAGAGCTGCGAGAAATTCGCCGGCATCGTCACGGCAGGAGAGTTCCTTTGCGAGCTTTCGCAGGTCAGGTGTGCGCACTCCGTAAATGTATTCCCTGCTGAGATTCGGTATTGTTTTTTGAGTCAGGAGAGCAAATTTCTCATCTCCTGACTGAGTAAGGGCAGTTTCAATGTAAGCAAATATGTTCATAGCGTGTCCCGTTCCGAAAATAAATTTTTAAAATCATCAAAAAAACTGTTGACAACACGCGGTATAAGTGATATTATAATAACAAGGTAGAGGTGCAGCTGCGATAAGTAATCGCGCGGAGGACGACCAGTCCGGTGAACCGCGGTGAAAGGCAAGGCTGCCGAAGGACGGCGTCCGGTAAACGGCGTTCTGGCTGCAGGTCTAACAGGTTTGTGGCTGTCATCAGGAGTTTGATGGAGTGCTATCGGCATGACTTAACAAAGCTGTGTCAATATTTCTATTATAACTCATGATGAGCCGGTTTGCAACCGGTTTTCTTATTTTTGTGAAAAATTTTTTTGAAGGAGTTTTTTTATGAAACAGTATAACGTAGGTATCATCGGCGCAACAGGTATGGTTGGACAGCGTTTTGCAACTCTGCTCGAAAACCATCCGTGGTTCAATGTCAAGGTGCTCGCAGCATCTCCCAGAAGCGCTGGACAGACATATGAGCAGGCTGCCGGAAGCCGCTGGAAGATGGCAGTTCCTATGCCTGCAGCAATGAAGGATATGGTGCTTCTTGATGCTACTAATGATATCGAGAAGATAGCTTCCATGGTTGATTTCTGCTTCTGTGCTGTTGACATGAAGAAGGACGAGATAAAGGCTCTTGAAGAGGCATATGCAAAGGCAGAATGCCCGATAGTTTCAAACAATTCTGCACACAGATTTACTCCCGATGTACCTATGGTAGTTCCGGAGATAAATCCTGACCACATCGAGATAATCAAGGCTCAGCGTGAGCGTCTCGGTACAAAGAGAGGCTTCATTGCAGTTAAGTCTAACTGCTCTATCCAGAGCTATGTTCCTGCACTTCATCCGCTCAGAAAGTTTGGCCTCAAGAACGTTCTCGCGTGCACATATCAGGCAATCTCAGGTGCAGGCAAAAACTTCGAGACATGGCCTGAGATGGTTGATAACCTCATTCCGTTCATCGGCGGTGAGGAAGAGAAGTCCGAGCAGGAGCCGCTCAAGGTATGGGGCGAAATAAAGGGCAATGAGATCGTCAAGGCTTCAACACCTTCTATCACGACACAGTGTCTCCGTGTACCGGTTTCTGATGGTCACACAGCTGCTGTATTCGTAAGCTTCGAGAACAAGCCCTCCAAGGAAGAGATACTCGACCTCTGGAAGAATTTCAAGGGTGTTCCTCAGGAACTTGAGCTTCCGAGTGCACCGAAGCAGTTTATCCACTATTTCGAGGAAGACGACCGTCCGCAGGCTAAGCTTGACAGAAACCTTGAAGGCGGTATGGCTGTATCAACAGGACGTCTCCGTGAGGATACTCAGTTCGATTACAAGTTCGTATGCCTCTCACATAACACTCTCAGAGGTGCAGCAGGCGGTGCAGTTCTTCTTGCAGAGCTCCTCGCTGCAAAGGGCTACTTTGATTGAGCAGGAATTATAAATAACGGCAATTCAATTGTCTGAACAGATTCAATTCAAACAGTTATGGGCGGATATCGTCCGCCAGTGAATAATGGAACACTGAGTGCGGTGTTTCATACAAATTATTTTCCGAAAGGAGAAAGATTATGAAGAATACCATTTTTACCGGTGCTGCAATTGCCATAATTACACCTATGAATGCAGACGGTTCTATAAATTACGATGAACTCGGAAAGCTCATCAATGACCAGATAGAAAAGGGTACAGACGCTATCGTTATCTGCGGTACTACCGGCGAAGCTTCTACCATGACTGATGATGAGCACCTTGATGCCATCAAGTTTGCTGTAAAGCAGGCAGCAGGAAGGGTTCCGGTAATCGCAGGAACAGGCAGCAATGATACTGCATACGCTGTTAAGCTCTCAAAGGAGGCTGAAGCAGCCGGTGCGGACGCTCTGCTCCTCGTTACCCCTTACTACAACAAGACAACTCAGAAGGGTCTTATCGCTCACTTCACAGCTGTTGCTGACGCTGTAAATATCCCGATAGTTCTCTACAATATCCCCGGCAGAACCGGTATGAACATCGAAGTTGCAACTGTCAAGGAGCTTGCTAAGCACAGGAATATCGCTGCTATCAAGGAAGCAAGCGGAAATATCAGCTATGCCGCTAAGCTTATCGCTGAGTGCGGTGACAACATTGACGTTTACAGCGGAAACGATGACCAGATAGTACCGCTCATGTCTCTCGGTGCAAAGGGAGTTATCTCCGTGCTTTCACACGTCCTTCCCGCTGAGACTCATCAGATGGCACAGTACTGCCTCGATAACAACTTCGCTGCTGCAACAAAGATGCAGATAGAGTACCTCGACCTCATCAACGACCTCTTCATTGAGGTTAACCCGATACCTGTCAAGGAAGCTATGAATATGATGGGTTGGAATGCAGGTCCGTGCCGTCTGCCGCTTTGTGAGATGAGCGATGAGCACAAGGCTAAACTCCGCGCTTCACTCATGAAGCATGGACTCATTAAGTAAGATTTTTCTCTGTATAAAGGAAGTGTAAAGCATGACTAATATAGCTATTTGCGGCGCTAACGGCAAAATGGGAAAAAATATATACAACTGCATTAAGGACCGCGACGACTGCACTGTTGTTGCTGGTGTTGATATTTTTACACAGCAGTACGCTGATTTCCCTATCGTTGAATCACCTGATAAACTTCCGGTAAAGCCCGATGTTATAATAGATTTCTCAAATCCGGCTCTGCTTCATGACCTCCTCGCATACTGCCTTTCAACCGGTACTCCGCTTGTTATCGGTTCAACAGGCTACAGCGACGAACAGATTGCGCAGATAAAAAGTGCTGCACAGCAGATCCCGGTTTTCTTCACATTCAATATGTCACTGGGTGTAAACCTCCTTGTAAATCTCGCAAAGAAGGCTGCTGAAGTCCTCGGCGACCGTTTCGATGTTGAGATAGTTGAAAAGCATCACAATCAGAAGATAGACGCTCCGAGCGGCACCGCTATTATGCTTGCAAATGCCGTTAACGAAGCTTTCGATAATACAAAGCAGTACGTTTACGACCGCCATTCACGCCGTCAGAAGCGCGATAAGAACGAGATAGGTATGCACTCTATCCGCGGCGGTACGATCGTAGGTGAGCATGACGTTATTTTTGCCGGAAACGACGAAGTAATAACCCTTTCTCACTCTGCTGCTTCAAAGTCTGTATTTGCTGAGGGTTCAGTAAAGGCTGCCCTGTTCATCAAGGATAAGCCTGCCGGACTCTATGATATGCAGATGCTTATTTAAGCTATGTCCCGCTTTCAATGGCGAGAGCGGTGCAAATAAATTCAAAGGAGCAAACCAATGAGCAAAGTAAGAATTGGTATTGCCGGCTACGGCAACCTCGGCAAGGGAGTAGAACTTGCTATCAGACAGAATGACGACATGGAGCTTGCGGGAATCTTCACTCGCCGCGATCCTTCAACACTCAAGCCCCTCACAGCAGGAGCTCCTGTGTTCAGCATGGATGACCTCAAGAACAAGAAGAATGATATCGATGTTCTTATCATCTGCGGCGGCAGTGCTACTGATCTTCCCAAGCAGACTCCTGAACTTGCTAAGGACTTCAATGTAATCGACAGCTTTGATACACATAAGCGTATCCCTGAGCATTTTGCAAACGTTGACAAGGCTGCTAAGGAAAGCGGTCACCTTGCATTTATCTCACTCGGTTGGGATCCGGGCCTTTTCTCACTCAACAGACTCTATGCCGAGTCTATTCTTCCCAACGGCAAGAGCTATACATTCTGGGGCAAGGGCGTAAGCCAGGGTCACTCAGACGCTATCCGCCGTGTTGAGGGTGTAAAGCGCGGTATACAGTACACAGTTCCGATCGAGGCAGCTATGGAAGCTGTACGCAGCGGAAGTCAGCCTGATCTCACAACTCGTGAGAAGCACCTCCGTGAGTGCTGGGTAGTTCCCGAGGAAGGCGCTGATCTCGCTAAGATCGAAAACGAGATCAAGACAATGAAGAATTACTTTGATGAGTACGATACAACTGTAAACTTCATAACTGAGGAAGAATTCGACGCTGTTCACAATAAGATGCCTCACGGCGGTTTCGTTATGAGAAGCGGTCTCACAGGTGACGGCGAGAAAACTCATCAGATGATAGAGTACTCACTCAAGCTTGAGTCAAATCCTGAGTTTACTGCAAGCGTTCTTATCTGCTTTGCAAGAGCTATGGCTCGTCTCAAGGCTGAGGGTGCAACTGGCTGCAAGACTGCT
The DNA here is from genome assembly GCA_902792235.1 of Ruminococcus flavefaciens. Taxonomy (GTDB): domain Bacteria; phylum Bacillota; class Clostridia; order Oscillospirales; family Ruminococcaceae; genus Ruminococcus; species Ruminococcus flavefaciens_AE. The sequence continues at coordinate 13,712 of CADAYP010000001.1, read as the reverse complement.
TTTGATATCGCTCCGGCATATCTTTCAAAGCTTTCTGGCGAAGAACTCAGAGCTTCAATGCTTTAATCTGAATAAAAACACTCCTTTCGGTGAATAATAAAGCTGAAAGGAGTGTTTTTTTATGGTTGAACAGGATACAATAAGACTGCTGCGTGAATGCGATTCCGGTATCAAAATGGGTATCACCGCAATAGACGAGGTCATGGACCATGTCAAAGGGGACAACTTGCGTGGGATACTTCACGACAGCAAAAGTGAAAGTCAGCGTTTGCAGTGTGATTTGCAGAAAGTCCTCGACGATTACCACGACGACGGAAAGGAGCCGAATCCTATTGTTCAGGGAATGTCATGGGTCAAAACCAACTGGGAAATGATGATGGATGGCACTGACAGCAAGATAGCTGAACTTATGATGGACGGCTGCAATATGGGTATCAAGTCGCTTAGCCGGTATATGAACCAGTACAAAGCGGCTGACGAACGCTCAAAGGATATCGCAAAGCGTCTGATCAGTTCTGAAGAGAGACTTTCAAATGATATGAGACACTATCTATGAAAAAAAGGCGGTCATTATGACCGCCTTTAGCATTATAAACTGCTGTGGAATGTACGTGATATAACGTCGTCCTGCTGCTCTTTAGTGAGCTTTACGAAGTTTACAGCGTAGCCGGAAACTCTGACTGTGAGCTGCGGATACTTTTCGGGGTGTGCCTGAGCGTCAAGGAGTGTTTCTCTCGTGAACACGTTAACGTTGAGGTGGTGACCGCCTTTTTCTACATAACCGTCAATGAGTTCGATGAGGTTATCGATCTGTTTTTCGTTTGCCATAGTTATTTCCTCCTTAAATCAATCGTCGTCCTCGTCTACAGCGTTTTCGGTAGGCTGACAGCAAGCGCCTTTTGTACCGCATACATCGGTGCTTTTTACTGTGTCGACCTTTAATCCGTCACTGCTGTTGTCTGAGGTTATATTCACATGACCGCTTCCCTGCGACATAAGCTGGTCTATCAGGTCAGCGAGTTCGTCCGGAGTTCTTCCCACGGGGGAGATAGTTTTATCATTCATTGCCTAACTCCGCTGCAAGCTTTTCAATATCGAGGTCGCCGGCAAATACCTGCATATCCTTACCGAGTGCATCGGGAACGATTGAGAATGTATTGGAAATACCGTCCTGAGCGTGGCGGAAGGGGAGTTTTGCTACAGATGAGAGCGAAGCTACTGCACCATGTGTATCTCTGCCGTGCATCGGATTAGCTCCGGGAGCAAGCGGAACACCCTGCTTACGTCCGTCAGGAGTGTTACCTGTCTTTTTGCCGTATACAACGTTAGATGTGATAGTGAGGATAGACATTGTAGGCACACCATCACGGTAAGTGTGGTGTTTTCTTATGCAGTCCATGAACTTACGTACAACTGTAACTGCAAGCTCGTCAACACGGTCATCGTTGTTGCCGTATTTCGGGAAATCTCCCTCAATTTCGTAGTCAACTACAACATTCTTGGCTACGTCGATAACATTGCCTGCCTTGTCCTTGATCTCGATATCCTTGCGGATAGGTTTAACCTTAGCGTACTTGATAGCTGAGAGAGAGTCTGCAACGACTGAAAGACCTGCGATACCTGTTGCGAAGTAACGCTTTACGTCTCTGTCGTGGAGAGCCATCTGAAGTCTCTCATAGCTGTACTTATCGTGCATATAGTGGATAACATTGAGGGTATTTACATAGAGACCTGCGAGCCATTCCATCATGTCCATGTATTTTTCCCAAACGTCGTCAAAGTCGAGGTATTCGCTGTCAACAGGTCTGAACTTAGGACCTACCTGGAGTCCAAGACGCTCGTCTACACCGCCGTTTATAGCGTAGAGCAGGCACTTTGCAAGGTTTGCTCTTGCACCGAAGAACTGCATTTCCTTACCGACTCTCATAGATGATACACAGCAAGCAATAGCGTAGTCATCGCCGTGAACGACTCTCATCATATCATCGTTTTCATACTGGATAGATGAAGTCTGAATGGATATCTTAGCGCAGTATCTCTTGAAATTGCGCGGGAGCTTTGTTGACCAGAGAATAGTCATATTCGGCTCAGGAGCAGTTCCGAGGTTTTCGAGAGTGTGAAGATAACGGAAGCTGTTTTTTGTAACGAGGTGGTGACCGTCAACGTCAACACCGCCGATAGACTCTGTTATCCAAGTCGGGTCACCGGAGAAGAGCGAATTATACTCAGGTGTACGTGCAAATTTAACGATACGAAGCTTCATGATGAAGTGGTCGATAAGTTCCTGAGCCTGCTGCTCAGTTATGAGACCGCGTTCAAGGTCACGCTGAATGTAAATGTCGAGGAATGTGGAGGTACGACCGAGTGACATAGCTGCACCGTTCTGCTCCTTGACTGCTGCAAGGTAGCCGAAATACAGCCACTGAACAGCTTCCTTCGCATTTGAAGCCGGCTTTGAGATATCAAAACCGTAGATATCGCCGAGCTTTTTGAGTTCTTCAAGAGCACGAACCTGTTCAGCGAGTTCTTCACGAAGGCGGATATTCTTTGAAGTCATTCTCACGAGAGAAGTGTCAATCTGATGTTTTTTGTCCTGAATGAGTATATCGACACCGTAAAGGGCAACTCTTCTGTAGTCGCCTATGATACGTCCTCTGCCGTAAGCATCAGGGAGACCTGTGAGAATAGCGGAGTGACGTGCGAGACGCATTTCAGGTGTATATGCGTCGAAAACGCCCTGATTGTGTGTTTTTCTGTACTTTGTGAAGATGTCGACAACTTCCTTGTCAACCTCATAGCCGTACTCCCTGCAAGCCTGCTGAGCCATACGGATACCGCCGAAAGGCTGGAGTGAACGCTTGAAAGGCTTGTCTGTCTGAAGACCCACGATCTGTTCGAGGTCCTTATTGAGGTAGCCTGCGCCGTGTGAAGTAATAGTTGATATGATCTTGGTGTCCATATCGAGAACGCCGCCTGCTTCACGTTCCTGACGTGTGAGATCCATGATCTGATCCCAGAGCTGTTTTGTAGCGTCTGTAGGACCTGTCAGGAAGCTTTCATCGCCGTCATAAGGGGTATAGTTCTTCTTGATGAAATCGCGGACGTTTACGGATGTATTGCTCCATCTGCCTGTGGTAAAGCCTTCCCATTCCTTTGGAAATTCTTTGAGATAATGTAACATACTATCAGGACTCCTTTATTGATTATTTGCTATATTAATAATAGCACATTGTTTAATAATTGTCAATCTTGGGACCCGCTCAAATATGAAAACTTATTTTGTTATTTTTTAGTCAATTAGACAACGCTTTATTTTTTTGAGACTTTTGGTGGAGTTTTTAAACGTGATTTTTTGATTTTTTTCTCATGCTTTTTTTCAATGATGACCGGAACAGGTATACCGAGTTTTTTCTCGCGTGATTCAAGTACATCGAAAGTGAGCTTGTATACAGTTGCCGCGAGGGGAACTCCTATCAGCATTCCTATGATTCCGAAGAGTCCGCCGCCGACTGTTACAGCGGCAAGTACCCATATTCCGGGCAGTCCTATTGAATCGCCGACAACCTTGGGGTAGATGATATTTCCCTCAAACTGCTGAAGTATGATGAGGAATATAATGAATATGAGAGCCTGCATCGGGTTTTCAGTCATGATGATGAATGCACTGATGCCTGCACCGAGAAATGCTCCTACTATCGGGATAAGTGCGGTAACTCCGACGAGTGTGCCGCTCATTGCGGCATATGGAAGTTTGAGAATGGTCATACCGATGAAGCAGAGTGAGCCGAGAATTATAGCCTCTACAAACTGTCCTACGAAGAAGTTTCGGAAACACTCGTGTGCGGTTTTGAGTACGTGTGCGAATTTTCTGTTGAAAGTATCACTGAAATACGCACGCTGTACGCGGTTAAAATCTTTCTGAAGCTTTGTTTTGCGCAGGAGAAGGTAAATAGCGAATATGAATGCGAGTACGTAGTTGGTAGCGGTGCTGAGCAATGCACCCACAAATCCTACAGCCGAGCTGATAAAGCTGAATACACCATTTTGCAGGAAGTCTGAGATTTTTTCGGTAAGTGAAGCCCAGTCGAGCTCCTTGAAGTCGAATTCGTTGAAGATTTTGATAGCCTGTTCCTGTAATTCGGGGTATTCGCCGAGTTTTTTGATGATGAATGCCTTTATGTCGTTGAAAAGCGGCGGAAGTTTTAAGCTTATGAGTTTAACAGCGTTGATTATCTCGGGTACTATGATATTTAGTACAAGGGCGAGTATCGCGGCAACGCTGAGCAGTGACAGCACAAGGCATACGGGTCTGCGGGAGACAGTTATAAATTTGGTATCTTTTTTGGGGAAATAGTGTACCTCAAACCATTTCATTATTATGTTTATGATGTATGCCATGACTGCTCCGAGGGCGAGCGGATAAAGTGCACCGCAGGCGGCGGAGATGATTTTGGTGAACATCGCGAAATTCTGTACGATGAAGCAAACAGCTATAGCGAGTATTGCAATGACTATGTAGCGTCTTAATTCTTTCTTTTCCATGATATGCTGCGGCAGACTGCCGCGCCTCCTGTGAATATTATTTTTCACTATAATTATACAACACTATGATGTCAATGTCACCAGTGAAATTGTTAATTTTCTGTGAACAGATTATGTGCATTATTTTTTTATTGTATTGATATTTTCAGATGATTATGTTATACTTATTATTAAGTGAGGTGAGTTATTTGAAGGCAAATATCATTTCTTCAGGTAAACAGCTATATTCCGTCGGAAACGTGATAGTTGACAAGAGTCTGCATACTCAGACAGGAAGCGAGGCTTTTTTCAGCTATTTCGGTAACGACGTTACATATTCCATAAGACGTACTATCGACGAAGAGGACTTTCCACGGCTTGAAGAGTGCCTTGATAAGGTCGCAGCAGGGGTCACACTGCGTACCGTGATACGTATGAGAGGTGTAAACGGTGAACTTCGGTGGATTCTTGCGGCTGTAAGACTTGTTTCCGGAAGGGGAGAGTCGGCACTGTATTCAATCGATTTCAGCGACGTTTTTTCTCTTGAAGGCATAACTGCTGATAGCGAGCGCCGTCTTAGTGAGTACCGCTATATTCTCAGCCTTGTTTCAGACCTTGCGTTTGAGTATAACTTTCAGACACGCCATATACGCATTTATATGTTCGACTGCTGCCGTGAGATAGTCCTTGCTGATGAGGAACTCGATAAATGGCAGAAACAGGCAATAGACAATGGGTGGGTACTTTCAAGATACATCGAAACTTTCAATACTCTCTGCCGCGATATCAAGAACGGAGTTTATCGGTTTGACTACGAGTTTGAGTCGTCGATACTTACAGGCGGAAAAAACAGGGAAATGTGTCTGTTCCGTGGTATAACGCGCTATGACGCTCCGGATATTAAGAGAGTAAGCGGACTTGTTTCCGTAGTAAATGCGCGTCAGAAGGCTAAGGACATCAACCTGGCCCTTGAAGCAAACAAGGATTCGCTGTCCGGACTTCTCAATAAACGCACGGTCACATCGTTTGCTGAGGACATTCTTTCCTCGAAGCCAACTCATAACGTAAACTTCGTTATCCTCGATATCGACAATTTTACGGACATAAACACTGGTTATGGTCACCTTTTCGGCGATGAGGTCATCTATACCGTTGCGAATATCATCAAGAATCAGATAGGTACACGAGGATTTGCCGGACGTATCAGCGGCGGAGGCTTCCTGATAATTCTTGAGAATACCCGGAATGAGGAGGATTTGCGTGGAATCCTGCGTGCTATCAGAACTAATACGGAACTCGCTTTCAGCGACAGATTTGAGAATCTGCGCGTTACCTGTTCTATGGGCGTTTCTACTTATCCTATCGACAGCATGGACTATGAGGAACTCTTTATGCAGGCGGATAAAGCACTGTATATCGCTCAGCAGAAGGGTCAGAACAGATATGTCATATATGATATTGAGAAGCATGGTCCTGTTGAAAAAGACCTCGATAACAGGATAGCATTTCTGAGCGGTCAGAAAGACACCTCGGAAAAGCTTTCATTTGCGGCACTTCTGTCCGAGAGTCTTGTTTTCGGACGTATCCCCGATATTTCCGTACTTCTTGAGCAGATACGTTCAGTTTTCGGTCTTGATGATATATGCGTTTTCGCCGGTAAAGACATGGAACTCATGCTAAGCTGTGGTAATTCAGCTTCTCGTAATGCGGAGTACCTGTTTGACAGCGGATATACTGAGCATTTTAACGGTGACGGACTATTCGCTATTGACAATGTTAATGAACTCGAAGGGCGCGAGGACAACGCTTTCCGTCAGCTGACTGATGAACACATCGGCGGTGCGGTGCAGTACCTTATGACCGATGATACCATGATAAAGGGACTTATCTCATTCTGTTATATCGACCGCTTCAAGAAGTGGTCGGTAACTGATATGAATTATTTTACTATTCTCGGAAGAGTGATAACCTCAGTCCTTAAAAAGCAGGCATTTATATAATGAGCGACCGGAAGTATAACGATACTTCCGGTTTTTGTGTGTCGGAAAATTTTTTCATAAAAGTACTTGACAAATGCAGAGACAGAGTATATAATAGTCTCATATTCTACGAAAGGACGGTGAACACCATGACAATACGCAATAATAACTATCAGATGCCTAAACTTAATATTACTATCTTAAAGCATGGAGTTTGCCCGATATGTTCAGCCATGTGCTGATTCTGCACACCTATAAGCATTCTGCACTCCTGCGGGAGTGCTTTTTTTGTGCATTCGGGCGGCTCGGAAAGGAAAAAATGATTGAACTGAACGGAAAATACGCTTCAGCTAAAGTCTTTACCGAAACAATCGACCCTACCGCTGTTTCACAGATAATAGAACTCTGCAATCAGCCTATGAGCAAGGATTCGCATATTAGGATAATGCCCGATGTTCACGCCGGAGCAGGCTGTACTATCGGCACTACTATGCATATCACCGACAAAGCAGTACCCAATCTCGTCGGAGTTGATATAGGATGCGGAATGGAAACAGTAAAGCTGAAGGAAAAACACATCGAACTGCAAAAACTTGACAAGCTTATCTACGCGAAGATTCCGTCAGGATTCGATATTCGTGAAAAAGCTCACCGCTACTGCGAGAAAATCGACCTGACCAAGCTCTTCTGTTATGACCATATAAACCCCATTCGTGCTGAGCGCAGTATCGGCACTCTCGGAGGAGGCAACCACTTCATCGAAGCCGATAAAGGCGAAGACGGCAGTATATACATCGTTATCCACTCAGGCTCACGCCATCTCGGTGTTGAAACTGCAAAGTACTATCAGGAGGAAGCTTTCAGACGTCTTAACGGAAGATCTAAAAATGATGTTGACGCTCTTATCGCGCGTATGAAGTCGGAAGGCAGGGAAAAGCAGATACAGTCAGAGATAAAGAAGCTTCAGAATACGAAATTTACAGACATTCCAAAGCATCTTGCCTACTGTGAATGGGAGCTGTTTGAGCAGTATATCCACGATATGAAAATAGTTCAGGAATTCGCGATGCTAAGCCGTCAGGCGATGATGGACGAGATAATCAAGGGTATGCACCTGCACATTGCAGAGCAGTTCACTGCTATACATAACTACATTGACACAGAGAATATGATTCTGCGCAAGGGTGCGGTTTCCGCTCAGGCAGGTGAAAAACTGCTTATACCGATAAATATGCGTGACGGCAGCCTTATTTGCACAGGCAAGGGGAATGCGGACTGGAATTGCTCCGCTCCTCATGGTGCAGGACGACTCATGTCACGTTCACAGGCGAAGCAGAGTTTTACCGTGTCGGAGTTCAGGAAGCAGATGAATGGTATCTATACAACGTCGGTCAATGCGCAGACTCTTGACGAGTGTCCGATGGCTTACAAGTCGATAGATGATATCGTTGACAATATCGGCGATACTGTTGAAATCAACGAGATAATCAAGCCTATCTACAACTTCAAAGCAGGTGAGGAATAATGGATATAACTATTGTTGACGACAAGCTGAAAGATGTTGTGATATCCTATGCTGAAAACTGTTCATGGGGTGCCGGAAAAGAACTTGCTCGTCTCATGCGTGAGGACGGATTCAAGGAATGGGAGAGGGTATTTGCCGCCTGCGAAAACGGAGAAATAGCCGGATTCTGCACTCTCACCGAAAGGGACGAGATGCCGCCTGAGTATCCGTTCACTCCGTTTGTCGGATTTGTGTTTGTGGACGAACGATACCGCGGCAGAAGAGTGTCGGAGAAGATGATAAAGTCTGCTATAGGATATGCTGATGAAATCGGCTTTGAAAAGGTCTATATCATGAGCGGAGAGGTCGGACTTTACGAAAAGTATGGTTTTACGAAGATTGGCGACTTTGAAACGATATACGGCGGTACCGAACAGCTTTTTGAGATCAGTACGACAATTTGAAAGGAGACTGAAATGACTAAATTTACATCTTTTGAAAAGCTCAGCAAGAAAGAGCAGAAAAAGCTCAACGCTGAAAAGCGCCGTGACTGGAATGGTCTCAACCCTGTTACGCGCGTTGCGCAGGACAATAAAAAGGTGTACAAGCGCAAATCCAAACATCCGGAAAAATTCGATATATGACGGTATTATAAAAGAAAGGCTGCCAACGGAGTTCCGTTGGCAGCTGCTTTTTATTATTCGATAGTTACTTTTTTCATTACCTGAGGTTCAAGTGGCTTGTCACTGTAATCGGTTGCGGTTGCAGCGATCTCATCAACGACGTCCATACCCTCTACGACCTTGCCGAATGCAGCGTACTGACCGTCGAGGTAGGGAGCGTCCTCATGCATGATGAAGAACTGTGAACCGGCTGAATCGGGGTTCTGAGCTCTTGCCATTGAAAGAACTCCTCTTGTATGCTTGAGGTCGTTCTTTACTCCGTTAGCCGAAAACTCACCCTTGATGTGCCAGCCGGGACCGCCTGTTCCTGTTCCGTTAGGACAGCCGCCCTGTATCATAAAGCCTGAGATAACTCTGTGGAAGATAAGTCCGTCATAGAATCCCTGCTTAACGAGCTTTTCAAAGTTTTCGCATGAAATAGGTGCAATATCAGGGTAAAGCTCAAGTTTGATCTTCTTTCCGTTTGCCATTTCGATAATAACCATAGTGTTCCTCCGTTAATTAATAATGATCGTGAAATCAGAAGGCATCGTTGGGACTGTGTTTCCCTCCGGATCGTATCTGTTGTGGTCGAAACCGTTCAGATACGGCGGAATAGTGGTTTGTGCGGGGTCAGTTTCGACCGGCACAGCTTCTGTCGGTTCGGATACTGCTGTTACGGTAGAGTTGTAAGGCTGAGTTTCGGGGACTATTGATGAAACAATGTCGCCGTTCTCGTCATATGTTATAACAACTCCCGGTTCCGGCACTTCACTTGTTGGTGCGGTCGTAATCGGCTTACCAAAAATATCGTACGATACCTCTTCAGTCTGAGCCTGCGTAGTGACAGGTTTTCCGAAAACATCTGTTTCGGTAGGTTCGGCAGAAGTTGAACCTTCGCTGAACGAGTATGAAACACCGGGCCGTGCTTGATGCTCGTTTTCCTGATGGTTTTTACGGCCGTTTTTTATTGCATCGTCTGCACAGCTTTTGCCTGCGATTATTACTAATGCTGTGGCAATTATCGCACACACAATTGCTATTAACCTGTTACGTTCCATTTATGACCGTCCTTTCGCAAGCTTATAGTGAATATTATACTACATATCCGAGTATATTTCAAGGGATATCACAAAATTTATATAAATGCGTGGATCAGTCTGAAATATTCATCTGTTCATCGACGTTGTCAACTACAAGAGCCGCAGAGCCGTAAGCTTTCAGTGGTTTGCCGTTTTCGTCGAATTCGGTCGTAAGACGTACATGGAATGGGACTCTGCCGACTGTGAGAGGGATAATGCCCTCGATATGGTCTATGAGGCCCTCGTCTATCTGGTGTATCCAGTCGCGGTACATATCGGCATAGTCAGGCGGGAACAAGCCGTTCTCGATGAGCGGTTCCGGATAGTTTTCGACAACAGGCGGTACACCGAGGTCGCGCATACAGCGGAAGCAAGGCTTCATACGCTTTGTTGCAACTTCGTACTCCCATGCGTATACGTTTACCTGTTCACTTGCAAACCTGAAACGACGTTCACTCTCTGATACTTCGTCGAATCGTTTCTTTTCTGCCGTGATATTCTGAATCATCGCATAGAAGATGTACTGGTCACCTGCCTTGCCTATCAGGCGGATATTACTGCGCAGGCATATCTTTTCCTCGCCGCATATCTTTGAGCAGACCTTTCGCCACGTTTCACAGGTCTCCTCATCACCGGACTCAATGGCTTTCAATAGTGTATCTTCAAAAAGAACATGACTTTTTTCGTCGAAATAGGACCAAGGGTCAGAATCAAGGACCTCTTTTTCGGTCATGTTCATACCCACTTCTTTCATGTACTTTTTATTCACTCGGAGTATCTCTATCTCGCCGCCGCTGTATGTGAAGATAGCCGCACCGCCGACAAAGTTGTTGAATATAAGAGTTTCGAGTGAATTTGGGTCCCAGAATTTTCCGGAGTCCATTTCGGTCAGGAGCTTTATAGCCTGAGAAACAGGTTCGTGGTCAATTGTCTTGAGCTTTTCGATGAATTCTTCCTCGTTTATCGGCTTTGAATAGAGGTATCCCTGCACATAACTGCATCCGATGCTTTTCATGTAGTCAGCCTGCTCCATAGTCTCGACACCTTCAGCTACGACCGGAGTATTCAGCCATTTAGTCATCTGCACCATTGCACTTATTATAGTACCGCCTCTGCCTCCGACGTTTCCGCTGAGGAAGCGCATATCAAGCTTTATGACATCGACGTTGAGGTCTTTGAGCACGTTAAGGGACGAGTAGCCGCTTCCGAAATCGTCCATTTCGACAATATACCCGAATCCATGGAGCTTTTCAAGTACACTCGCCACAAGCTCCATACCTCCGATAGCTGACGACTCAGTTATCTCGATGTGAAGAAGCCGGACCGGTATATCGTATTTTCTGCGGATATTTTCAATTTCGTCAATATAATTATTATGGTATATGTCATAACGCGACATATTTATTGATATCGGTACTGCCGATATACCTTTGTCAAGGCACCGTTTCTGAAACTGGCAGACTGTCTCAAATACATGAAGGTCTGCACGGCATATGAGGTCGTGACGTTCAAGGAGAGGGATAAAATCTGAAGGATACTGCATTCCGCAGTTCGGGTCTTTCCAGCGCATAAGCGCTTCTGCGCCTATCATTCTGCCGGTAGCGTGGTTCATTTTGGGCTGATAGCATACAAAAATGTGTCCATACTGCAAAGCGTCGTCAAATCTGGCAAGCAGTTCCTGTTCAGACATTCTTCTGTTCATAACGATACCTCCTTATGCTGATTTCTGAACACTTTAACGTTATTATAACATAACGGTCACACGATTTCAATAGTTTTCACAAAATTTTGTTGAACTATATAAAATTAGTGTTGATAATACATCAAAGAGTAGTAATCCAACTTTGTTTATAAAATAACAAATACAAAAATAATACAAAAATTGTTGACGACGCCGTTTTCAGATGATATAATTAAAATATCGGTTTTCCGTATTCTATATTTATAAGGAGGCAATCATCATGTCATCAATCAAAAAGTATGTGGCTGAATGTATCGGCACTTTCGTGCTCGTACTGCTCGGCTGCGGAACAGCTATGCTCGTTGGCTGTGATTCTGCTAACGGAGGAGGTTATATCCTTACAGCACTCGCGTTCGGTCTCGTAATCGTCGGAATGGCTTATTGTATCGGTAACATTTCCGGCTGTCACATCAACCCTGCTGTATCTCTCGGAGTTCTCATGACAGGCGGTATGACCGGCGCTGATTTCTGCGGATATGTCGTTTCTCAGACTATCGGAGCTACTCTTGGTGCACTCACACTCAAGGGCATTTTCAGCCTCGGTTCACTCACTGATATGACCGGCGGTCTCGGCTCAAACGGACTCGGCAGTCTTGCTGACGGCGCTGGTAACATTACAGGTGAAAGCATTTGTGCAGGTCTTCTCGTTGAGTTCCTTCTCACATTCATTTTCGTGCTCACTATTCTCGGTGTAACATCAAAGAAGTTCAAGCACGGTTCATTCGGCGGACTCATCATTGGTCTCACACTTACACTCGTACATATCTTCGGTATCGGTCTTACAGGTACTTCCGTTAACCCTGCAAGAAGCATCGGACCCGCTATCTTCGCTGGCGGAGACGCTCTCAAGTACGTTTGGGTATTCATCGTAGGACCTCTCGCAGGTGCTGCTGTTGCTGCCCTTATTTACAAGTGGTTTGAGTCGGACGTTCCTGAGATAAAAGAGGAAGCACCCGCTCCCGCTGCAAAGACTGCTTATAAGCCTGCTAACGGTAATTCAAAGAAAAAGAAGAAGAAATAATGACTTCTGTGAGCCCATGGAAATATGGGCTCATTTCATTTTTTTCTATGCTATTGCTTTTTTGGTAAATGTATGATAGAATATAATATTGTAGCGTTAATTGCTGCAAATTATCATAACATAAATGTAAAAAGGAGTACAAAATGAAGCAAAAAATCAAAGATATGAGCAAAGCTGATATTTTCTTCTTTGCTGTATTTGTTTTTTCAGCACTGCTTTTCTTCGGAAGAATCTACACTATCATCATGTCCGTTCACGATGATATGAGAATCTACACCCTCGTTCGCAGCGGTGACCTTGTCAGCAATGCTGTTCATTCGGCAAAAAGCGGAAGAATTACTCACCTTTGGAACCATGAATTGCTCGGCTTTCCGTTCATTCTTAATAAAGTATGGTTCTATAAGCTCGTTTCCTACGCTACTACTATCGCCGGTGTATGGGCGATGTGGCTATTCGTTTATGAGCACATCGACAAGCACCTTTCATGGCTATGTGCTGCGCTTTATATGTCACTTGCAAGCATTTCTGCCAACCACAACCTCTTTATCTCTTACGCATTCTGTCATCAGCTCCCTCTCGTGTTCATAATACTCTCACTCCATTTCTATCTGAAAGGCATTGAGGAGAAGAAGACCAGGTACACGGTAATCAGCACCATACTTTTCCTGTTCTCATGCATGATATACGAGGCATTCCTCCCATATCTGCTCGTGTTCGTGCTCATGACCGCAAGAACCGGCAACAAGCAGAAGATACCCTTCGTAAAATATCTGTGGTATCTGTTCAAGACAGTTATCCCGCATACTATCACCGGTATCGCCTACTGCATCGTCTACTTTACATGGCAGCATTTCTATCCCAGTGACTACGCGGGAACTTCCCTCTACCTCGATGAGCCTATCACAAGTATTCAGGCTACTATCGAGTACTCAACTTCGTATATTCCTGTACACGACGCTGAGCGCATCGCACGTATATCTGCTCAGCCCCTAATGAATATTCTCGGAGCTGTTCCGCTCCTCGGCTGGGTGAAGAATATACTCATCTGCACTGCATTTGTTATTTTCCTTGTCAAGTACGCCGAAAAGGTCGAATTCAAGGGATTCTTCCTCTCATTTGTGGGAGCTGTGTTTATCCCGAATATTCTCATAAGCTTCAGCAAGCAGCACCTCGACGGCTACAAGAGAGGCGCTATACAGTAT